>CAWEMU010000052.1:0-74852 GCA_963810175.1 uncultured beta proteobacterium
GGAATGCTCCTCAAAAAGAAAACGGCACCCGCAGGTGCCGCTTTCGCAACAGGCATCCGGCGGGAACGCTCAGGCCATCGCCTCGTACAGCGGCAGGGTCAGGAACTCCGGGTAGTCCGGGGTCAGCGACATCTTGTCGAAGATGACCGCGGCCTGATCGTAGGTGGCGGTATCTTCGCCCTGGGCGGTGACGGTGGCCTTCACCTTGGCCAGTTCCTCGGCGATCATCGCGCGCACCATCTCGGCGGTGACCTTGCGGCCATCGTCGAGGATGCCCTTCGGCGAAACCACCCACTGCCAGACCTGCGAGCGGGAGATTTCGGCGGTGGCGGCGTCTTCCATCAGGTTGTGGATCGGCACGCAGCCGTTGCCGGCCAGCCAGGAGCCCAGGTAGTGAATGCCGACGTTGATGTTGTTGCGCAGGCCGGCTTCGGTGATCGGGGTGTTCCGGCTGGAAGTTGAGCCACTCGGCCGGGCCGAACGTTGCCTTCGACCTGCTTCTCCCACTGGTTCGGCTTGTCGCCCAGCACCTTGACGAATTCCTCCATGGCGATCGGCACCAGGCCAGGGTGGGCCACCCAGCCGCCGTCGAAGCCGTCGTTGGCGTCGCGGGTCTTGTCGTGGCGGATGCCGGCCAGCGCCTTCTCGTTGGCGACCGGATCGTTCTTGATCGGGATCAGCGCCCACATGCCGCCCATCGCCGGCGCGCCGCGCTTGTGGCAGGCCTTCACCAGCGCCAGCGCGTAGCTGCGCATGAACGGCACTTCCATGGTGATGGCGCCGCGCTGGGCGAGGCAGAAGTCCTTGTTCTTCTTGAACTTCTTGATGCACGAGAAGATGTAGTCCCAGCGCCCGGCGTTGAGGCCGGCGGAGTGGTTGCGCAGTTCGTAGAGGATTTCTTCCATCTCGAAGGTGGCGAGGATGGTCTCGACCAGCACGGTGGCCTTGATCGTGCCTTGCGGCAGGCCGATATGGTCCTGGGCCATGACGAAGATGTCGTTCCACAGCCGGGCTTCGAGGTGGCTTTCCATCTTCGGCAGGTAGAAGAAGGGGCCGGCGCCGCGGGCGATCTGCTCCTTGGCGTTGTGGAAGAAGACGACGGCGAAGTCGAAGATGCCGCCGCAGACGCGCTGGCCGTCGACCAGCACATGCTTTTCGTCCAGATGCCAGCCGCGCGGACGGATCTGCAGGGTGGCGATCTTGTCGTTGAGCTTGTATTCCTTGCCGGCTTCGTTCTTGAACGACAGTTCGCGGCGGATCGCCTTGTACAGGTTGACCTGGCCCATGGATCTGGTTGTCCCAGTTCGGGGAGTTGGAATCCTCGAAGTCGGTCATGTAGGAATCGGCGCCGGAGTTGAAGGCGTTGATGATCATCTTGGCTTCGACCGGGCCGGTGATTTCGACGCGGCGACGATCGCAGGGCCTTGCGGCAGCGGGGCAATCTTCCAGTCGCCTTCGCGGATGTGCTGCGGTTTCCGGCAGGAAGTCGGGCATTTCGCCGGCATCGATGCGCGCCTGGCGCTCGACGCGGGCCTTCAGCAGTTCCTGGCGACGGGCTTCGAAGGCGCGGTGCAGCTTGGCGACCAGCGCCAGCGCGTCGTGGGTGAGGACGGATTCGTAACCGGGCTTGATCGGGCCGGTGATTTGCACGCCAGCGGGCAGGTTGAGGCTCATGGTATCTCCAGAAGAAGTGAATTGATGGAACATGACGAATTGTATTGATCTTTCGATTGGATAAAAATACGGCTAGAATCAATTCATTTTTTACTCTGGGTATCGAATGGACCGCCTGAAGCAGATCGAAGCCTTCGTTTCGGCGGCGACGCGCGGCAGCCTGTCGGCCGCCGCGCGGATCGAAGGTGTGACGCCGGCGATCATCGGGCGGCGGCTGGATGCACTGGAGTCACGCCTTGGTGTCCGGCTCCTGTTGCGCACCACGCGCAAGCTGACGATTACCTTCGAGGGTCAGGCCTTTCTCGAAGACTGCCAGAAGACGCTGAACGACCTGGCCAATGCCGAGGCGGCCGTTTCGCTGGGTGGCGTGCGGGCCAGTGGCCAGTTGCGGGTGTCGGCCCCGTCCGGTTTTGGGCGCCGGCATGTGGCGCCGCTGGTCGGCGATTTCATGCTGGCCAACCCGGAGGTTACGGTCAACCTCGATTTGAGCGACAGATTGGTCGATCTGCTCAACGAGAACATCGATTGCGCCATCCGCATCGGCGAGTTGACCGACTCCAGTCTGATCAGCGTGCGGCTTGGTGAAATGCGCCGCATGGTCGTGGCCAGCCCGGCCTACCTGGTGGCGCACGGCGTGCCGCGTGATCCGGCGGATCTGGCCGCGCACAACTGCCTGTCGCTGGGCCAGCAGCGCGGCTGGGTGTTCCGCAATCCGCAGAGTGGGGAAGTCGATACCATCAAGGTCGGCGGCACGTTCGAATGCAACGACGGCGCTGTCCTCCACGACTGGGCGCTGGCCGGGCGCGGGCTGGCCTGGCGTTCGCTGTGGGAAGTCGGGCAGGATCTGAAGGAAGGACGCCTGACCTCGGTGCTCGATGGCTGGCAGGCGCCGCCGATGGGTATCTACGCCGTCTTCCCGCAACGCCGCCACCTGCCGTTGCGCGTGCGCCTGTTCATCGATCTGCTGAAGGAAACCTACGGACGGCCGGGTTACTGGGAACTGGAGTGAAAATGGCATGAAAAAGCCGGTCTACCGCATCCTCGGCCTGTTGTCGGTCGCGCTGGGCGTGGCCGGCGCCATTCTGCCGATCCTGCCGACGACGCCATTCCTGCTTCTCGCCGCCTATTTCTTCGCCCGTTCGCACCCGGAGTGGGAGGCCAGATTGCTGGCGCACCCCAGGGCGGGCCCGGCTATCCGCGCCTGGCGCGACCATGGCGCGATTCCGCTGGCCGCCAAACGTCTCGCGACGCTGTTGCTGGCGATCAGTGCCGTGGGCGGATGGCTGACGTTGCCCGAGCCGTGGGTATTCCTGCCGCTCGTCACCGGTGTCATCGTACTCGCCTGGATGTGGTCGCGGCCCAGCATCTGAACGCTATGCCGGCAGCGCGCGGGTGACTGCCCGCCACGCTTCGAGCTTCGTTTCGAAGGGCATGCCGGCGTGGGCCGGGCTGGTCGACGGCAGTCGGGCGAATCCGATCTGAGCCTCGGCCATGGTGAGCTTGATGTGTCGCCGGAAGCAGCTTTCCGCCTTGGCGCCATTGAAGAAGACGTGGCGGATCTCCGCGTGGGCGACGAGGAAACCGCCCAGGTCGTTGGCCACCAGCGAATCGTCGGCGATGGCGGAATCGAGACTGCCCGGGCGGCGACAGGAATGGAGAACGTCCCACACGGCAACCCCCGCGACCTTCAGGGCGTCGACCCTGGCCGGATAATCCCGGGACGCATCGAAGTCGAGCAGGCGTCCCATGATCGGCCAGAAGGCATTGCGCGGATGTGCGTAATACTGGCCGGCTGCGAGCGACGCCCGCCCCGGCATGCTGCCGAGGATCAGAACGCGGGCGTCAGCCGAGGCGATCGGGGGAAAGGAGCGCGCGTGATCGGACATTCCTCAGCCGGAACTGAAAAAGGCCCGATGCCCGTCGTGGATTCGATCGGCTTCAGCGCACGGAATCCTGTATCGACCGGAACTGGCGAACCCACGGCCGGTTGGCGCGCAACTCGGGCGGCAACGCGGCGATGGCGGCGCGCGCTTCGGACATCGTGCCGAATACGCCGAAGAACAGGTTGTAGCGCTCGCGCTGATCGTGCTCGGTAACGGAAAAGGCCAGCGAGTCCAGCGCCAGTTGCTCGACATTGCGGTCGATGAAGCGCGCCATGTCGGCCTGGCTGGGGGAGGTCACCAATTGCACGGTGTACGCCTTGGGATTCTGCTGGAGCAACCAGCGGCTGTCATGGAGCACCGCGGCGCCGGCGGCGCCCTGCATGCCCAGCTTGCGCACCGTGGCACGCAGGTCGCCGAGGCTCTTCTCCAGACCGGACACCTTGCCCGAGACCTGGTCGATGCGCGCTTGCTGTTGTGAATCGGTCGCCTGTTGGGCGGCCCCCCGCGCCGAGAGCCCGGCCACCTGGCCGCCGATCTCGGTAATGCTGGCCTGATTCTCTGCGATCGCCGATTCACTGCCGGCGGGGGCGAAGGCCGGCACCCACTTGACCATGGCGAAGCCCATTACGGTCAGCAGCAGCAGGGCGGCGATGCCAAGATGCGTCCGTTTGAACCTGGTCCGGGTGTCAACCCGGTGGTCCGCCAGCCCAGTCGCGACATCGCCGATGGCCTCGTCGAGGCGCCGCGTCTCGGTCCGCAATACCCAGACGAGGCGCTGCAAGTCCTGAAACTCGGCATAGTGCTCGCGATGCAGGGCGCCCAGGCCGTCAAGACGCGCCTCCACTATCGCGTGTTGCCGTTCCGCTTCCTCGCGAACCGCCTCGATGCGGTTCTTGTTGCCGCGTGTCGCCGTATCCAGCAACTCGCAGGTCACGTCAAACTGATCCAGGCGCGCATGTTGCTCGGCGAGGATTCGCTCCTGCGCCCTGAACAGACCTTCCAGAGAACCGATGCCGGCATCGAGTCGCGCCAGATCAACGCCGATGCGTGCGTTGTTGCTGGCGAGGCGAGAGTCCCAGCGCTGCTCGCTGTCGGCCAGCCACGCGCGCGTTTCGCCGCGAATCGTGTCAATCCGCTGTTCCGTGGCTGCGGCATGCCCGGCCAACGCCAGGCTCTGCTGCTGCAGATCGGCGCCGAGCTGGTGCACCTGGGTCGATACAGCGCCGCCGGCCTGGCGCATTTCGGCCAGCTCGCTGTCGATGCGGCGATTGTTTTCGGCGTAGAGCGCGGTCAACTCGTCATAGTCGCGTAGCACACGGTCAAGCTGCGCGTTGATTTCCCTTGGTGTCACGCTGGAGCCGTTTGCTTGGGTGAGTTCCAGCAGTCGCGCCATCTTCGGTTTGATGACAGGGGTCTGTGCCGCCAGCGGATCGGCGGACAAGTTTTCAAGCTGGTCAGTGGCGGGAATTGGCAGTTCTGCGGTTCTGGTCATCGTCAACCTCCCTGAAGTGGATTCACAAGTTTGCTCCTGCGGTGGCAGAAGCAACGGCGCACTCGGGGTCATCGTAGCGGACGAACCGGGATCCCTCGTTCGTTTCCTCGGATGGCCTGTTGCCGGGTGTTGTTTGCGCGCAACCGTCGCTTTTCAGAGCCTGCGCTGCCTGGTCAACAGGCGGGGCTTGCCCAAACCCTGCTGGGCAGGCGGTCAGGCTGACTTCCGATCCCCGGACGAGCCCTTCGACGGGGCATTTCCCGATCAGCGAATGAAAAAGGCCGGCACCTTGTGAGTGCCGGCCTCGATGCTGCCGGATTGGGCAGCGAAAGATGCTTAGTGGAACTGTTCTTCTTCAGTCGAGCCGGACAGGGCCTTGACCGAGGAGGAGCCGCCCTGGATGACGGTCGTGACGTCGTCGAAGTAGCCGGCGCCGACTTCCTGCTGGTGCGAAACGAAGGTGTAGCCCTTGTCGCGGGCAGCGAATTCCGGCTCCTGCACCATGTTGACGTAGTGCTTCATGCCTTCGCCGCGGGCGTAAGCGTGGGCGAACTGGAAGGTGTTGTACCAGTTGATGTGGATACCGGCCAGGGTGATGAACTGGTACTTGTAGCCGAGCGCGGAGAGGTCTTCCTGGAAGGAAGCGATCTGCGAGTCGTTGAGGTTCTTCTTCCAGTTGAAGGACGGCGAGCAGTTGTACGACAACAGCTTGCCCGGGCTGGAGGCAAGCACGGCCTGGGCGAATTCGCGGGCGAAGCCGATGTCGGGCACGCCGGTTTCACACCAGACGAGGTCGGCGTACGGGGCGTAGGCGACGCCGCGGGAGATCGACTGTTCGAGGCCGTTCTTGACGCGGTAGAAGCCTTCCTGGGTGCGCTCGCCGGTGAGGAACGGCTTGTCGTTCTCGTCGTAGTCCGAGGTCAGCAGGTTGGCGGCTTCGGCATCGGTACGGGCCAGGATCAGGGTCGGAACGCCCATGACGTCGGCGGCGAAGCGGGCGGAGATCAGCTTTTCGCAGGCTTCACGGGTCGGGACGAGCACCTTGCCGCCCATGTGGCCGCACTTCTTGACGGCGGCCAGCTGGTCTTCGAAGTGAACACCGGCAGCGCCGGCGGCGATCATGTTCTTCATCAGTTCGAAGGCGTTGAGCACGCCGCCGAAACCGGCTTCAGCGTCGGCGACGATCGGCAGGAAGTAGTCGATGAAGCCTTCGTCGCCGGGGCCGACGCCGCGCGACCACTGGATCTCGTCAGCGCGCTTGAAGGTGTTGTTGATGCGGCGAACCATGGTCGGAACGGAGTCGTAGGCGTACAGCGACTGGTCCGGGTACATGGTCTCGGAGGTGTTGCCGTCGGCGGCGACCTGCCAGCCGGACAGATAGACGGCCTCGAGGCCGGCCTTGGCCTGCTGCATGGCCTGGCCGGCGGTGATGGCGCCGAAGGCGTTCACGTAGCCCTTCTTGGCGCCGCCGTTGCACCTTGGCCCACAGGGTTTCGGCACCGCGCTTGGCCAGCGTGTGTTCGATCGGCAGGGAGCCGCGCAGGCGGACGACGTCAGCAGCGGAGTAACCGCGCTTGATGCCTTTCCAGCGGGGGTTTTCAGCCCAGTCTTTTTCGAGGGCGGCGATTTGCTGTTCGCGAGTGCTCATGTGTATTCCTCAAGAGTTTGGATTTGGAGGGTTACGAGTTTCCGCCGAGGCGATTTCAGCCCAGGCGATAAACGAATTATAGAGAGTTTCTTGCGCAGCAGCAAGAGTCTTATATAAGACATAAGACAAAATAATTATCAATTAAAACAGTATGATGGAATTATAATTTCATGATGCGAAACGTGAATTGCATCTATGAAACGCTTTTGCCTTGCATCAGCACAATGGCTTGCTGCTGACCAGCACGCCATCTTCATCGGCATACAGATATTCACTCGGATTGAAGGTGACGCCGCCAAAGGTGACGGCGATGTCGCGGTCGCCGGCGCCCTTCTTGATGCTTTTCTGCGGGTGGGTGTTGAGGGCGCGGACGCCGATGTCGATGCCGTTGATGTCGCCCGAGTCACGAATGCAGCCATAGACGACCGCGCCTTCCCAGCCGTTCTTGTGGGCGAGGATGGCGAGCTGGTCGCCGACCAGCGCGCAGCGCAGCGAGCCGCCGCCGTCGATGACGAGCACCTTGCCGCTGCCGTCTCCGGCGAAAGCTTCGCGAACCAGCGAGTTGTCCTCGAAAACCTTCAGCGTGACGATCTCGCCGGAAAAGCTGTTGCGGCGGCCGTAGCGCTGGAACATCGGGGCGACGACGCGCACGGTCTTGCCGAGTTCGGCTTCGAATTCATCGCAAAGATCTGGGGTCTTGAAGGTCATGGTGTGCTCCCTGGCAGAAAAAAAGCCATGCATCGCATGGCTTGTTGGAATGCAAAGCTGAAGTCTAAACGATGGCTTCGGTCTTTTCTTCCTCGAAGTCGAGCCTGATTTTGCCCTCCTTGTCGAGGTCAACCGTGACATGTCCGCCGCTGGCCAGCCTGCCGAACAGCAATTCGTCGGCGAGCGCCGAGCGGATGGTGTCCTGTATCAGGCGCGCCATCGGGCGGGCGCCCATCAGCGGGTCGAAGCCCTTGTCTGCGAGCATTTCCTTGACCGCCTCGCTGAAGTGGGCTTCCACCTTCTTCTCGTGCAACTGTTCCTCGAGCTGCATCAGGAACTTGTTGACCACGCGCAGGATGACTTCGCGGTCGAGCGATGCGAAGGAGATGGTCGCATCCAGCCGGTTGCGGAATTCCGGGGTGAACATCCGCTTGATTTCGACCATTTCGTCGCCGCTCTGCCTGGAATTGGTGAACCCCATGCTGGCCTTGTTCAGATCGGCGGCGCCGGCATTGGTCGTCATGATGATCACGACATTGCGGAAATCGGCCTTGCGCCCATTGTTGTCGGTCAGCGTGCCGTGATCCATGACCTGCAGGAGGATGTTGAAGATGTCCGGGTGCGCCTTTTCGATTTCGTCGAGCAGCAGCACGCAGTAGGGCTTCTTGGTGACCGCCTCGGTCAGCAGGCCACCCTGGTCGAACCCGACGTAACCCGGCGGCGCGCCGATCAGGCGGGAGACGGCATGACGCTCCATGTATTCGGACATGTCGAAACGCACCAGTTCTATGCCCAGGCAGTAGGCCAGTTGCTTGGCGACCTCGGTCTTGCCGACCCCGGTCGGGCCGCTGAACAGGAAGGAGCCGATCGGCTTGCCCGGATTGCCGAGTCCGGAGCGGGCCATCTTGATTGCCCTGGCCAGCGCGTCGATCGCCTTGTCCTGGCCGAAGACGACGGCCTTGAGATCGCGGTCGAGATTCTTCAGCGCGCCACGGTCGTCGAGCGTCACGTGCTGCGACGGGACGCGGGCGATCTTGGCGACGATTTCCTCGATGTCGGTCTTGTTGATGACCTTTTTCTGCTTTGACTTCGGCAGGATACGCTGCGCTGCACCAGCCTCGTCGATGACATCGATCGCCTTGTCCGGCAGGTGGCGGTCGGTGATGTAGCGGGCCGCGAGTTCGGCCGCCGACGAGATCGCCGTCGCCGAGTACTTGATGCCGTGGTGCGCCTCGAAACGCGCTTTCAATCCCTTGAGGATTTCGATGGTCTCGGACACTGATGGCTCGTTGACGTCGATCTTCTGGAAGCGCCGGGACAGTGCGCTGTCCTTCTCGAAGATGCCGCGGAATTCGGTATATGTCGTCGCGCCGATGCACTTCAACTGGCCGGACGAGAGCGCCGGCTTGAGGAGGTTGGACGCATCCAGCGTGCCGCCGGACGCGGAGCCGGCGCCGATCAGCGTATGGATTTCATCGATGAACAGGATGGCATGGGGGTTGTCGCCCAACTGCTTGATGACCCCTTTGAGGCGCTGCTCGAAGTCGCCGCGGTACTTGGTGCCGGCCAGCAGCGAGCCCATGTCCAGCGAATAGACGTTGGCCTTGGCCAGAATGTCGGGAACATCGCCCTCGACAATGTTGCGGGCCAGGCCTTCGGCAATGGCCGTCTTGCCGACCCCGGCTTCGCCGACCAGCAGCGGGTTGTTCTTGCGCCGCCGGCACAGGGTCTGGATGACGCGCTCGATCTCCCTGTCACGACCGATCAGCGGGTCGATCTTCCCCTGCAGCGCCAGGGCGTTGAGGTTGATCGTGTATTGTTCGAGAGGACCGGACTGCTCCTTCTCGCCTTCGGCTTCCACTTCGCCCTCCGGTGCATTCTTCTGCTGCGGAACCTTGGCGATGCCATGCGAGATGAAATTCACCACATCGAGGCGCGTGATGCCCTGTTTCTGAAGGAAATAGACGGCGTGCGAATCCTTCTCGCCATAGATGGCGACCAGCACGTTGGCGCCATTCACTTCCTTCTTGCCGGACGACTGGACGTGCAGGATGGCGCGCTGGATGACACGCTGGAAGCCGAGCGTCGGCTGGGTGTCGATGTCGTCCTCGCCGGAAACCGTCGGTGTATGCTCGTTGATGAAATTGGTCAGGTCCTTGCGCAGCGACTCGGGCTTGGCGCCGCAGGAGCGCAGGGCTTCGGCCGCCGAGGGGTTGTCGATCAGCGCCAGCAGCAGATGCTCGACGGTGATGAACTCGTGACGCTTCTGGCGTGCTTCTACAAAAGCCATGTGCAGGCTGACTTCGAGTTCCTGGGCAATCATCAGTTTTCCTCCATGATGCAAGCGAGCGGGTGCTGGTGCTGGCGGGCGAACGCACCTACCTGTTCAACCTTGGTGGCGGCGATGTCGCGCGGGAACAACCCGCATACGCCGCGACCTTCATTGTGAACTTTGAGCATGATTCTTGTCGCCTGTTCAGTGTTCATGGCAAAAAAACGTTGAAGGACGACGATCACGAACTCCATCGGCGTGTAATCGTCATTCAACAGCAGCACCTTGTAGATCTTCGGAGGCCTCGCCTTGGCACGTTGTGCTTCCAGCAGACTCCCTTCCTGAGACTTCGTAGCCATGGAGCAGATTCTATACAGTCCATTCCATTGTGCAACTGTTACCGGACCTGGAAAATTCCCGGAAAGTGCTGCATTTTCCGTAGCTTATGCTGCGCCGCGTCAATAAAACTTGTTGACGCAGTGAGACGACGGGGGTAGAAAGCGCTTGTGTTTGGATTCACGTTGCATCAAGGTTGCCTTGCGCACCGGGTCGCTGAGCTCAAACAGGGAGTCGGGGAGACCCGCAATTTATTCGCTTTTTGTAAGAAAGTTGCAAACATGGCAATCGGTACTGTCAAGTGGTTCAATGATTCCAAGGGCTTTGGCTTCATCACTCCTGACGATGGCAGCGAAGATCTTTTCGCACATTTCTCGGCAATCAACATGAATGGTTTCAAGACCCTGAAGGAAGGCGAAAAGGTTTCCTTCGACGTCGTCCAGGGCCCCAAGGGCAAGCAGGCGTCGAACATCCAGCGCGCCTGAGCAACGGATAGGCAGCAACTGGAGAGCCCGTCTGACACCAGACGGGCTTTTTGGTTTCCGGTTCCATGACCCCGCAGTTTCACGTCGTCAAGCCGGCGGGTTGCGACGAATGTCAGTCGCTCGTGGTTGCGATTGTGGCTTCGCCGGTGACCCAGTGGCCGGACTTGCCGCCCGATTTCTCGAGCAGGCGGATGTTCTCGATGCGCATGCCGCGGTTGACCGCCTTGCACATGTCGTAAACAGTCAGGAGGGCGACGGCCGTGGCGGTCAGCGCCTCCATCTCGACGCCGGTGCGGCCAAGGCATTCGGCGGTGACGGCGCAATGCACCGCATTCTGTGCGACGTCGATCGCGAACTCGGCGCTGACTCGGGTCAGGGCGACCGGATGACAGAGCGGGATCAGTTCGCTGGTCCGCTTGGACGCCTGAATTGCGGCAATCCTGGCGATTCCCAGCACGTCTCCCTTGCTTGCCGACCCGGAACGGATGAGCTCCAGCGTTGCCGGCTGCATCAAGATGCTGCCTGCGGCGCGGGCGACGCGGACCGTCTCGGCCTTGCCGCCGACATCGACCATGTGCGCCTGGCCGGCCGCGTCGAAATGGGTAAGTGTCTGATCAGTCACGATTTGTTACGTTTGGTTACGAGTGGGCAGCGGGGTCGTCAACGTCTCGAATGTATCATAGCAACATGTCTGTCTCCCATCGTCTGCTCTCCGGATTCCTGGCCATTGCCCTGATCGCGCAGCCACTGCGCGCCGACGACCTTCCCGAACTGGGCGATGTGGCGAGCAACGAACTCTCGCTGGCGACCGAAAAGAAGATCGGCCAGAAGATCATGGACGAGATTCGCTGGCGCGAACCATCTTATCTCGACGATCCGGATGTCGAAAATTATCTGAATCAGCTCGGTGCGCGTCTCGTTGCCGTCAGCAATGATCCCGGAATGGGCTTCCAGTTCTTTGCGATCGATGACATGAGCATTAACGCCTTTGCGATGCCGGGCGGCTTCATCGGCGTCCATGTCGGGCTGTTGCTGTCGGCGCAGACCGAATCGGAGCTTGCCGGTGTTCTCGCGCACGAAATATCGCACGTGACCCAGCGCCATATCGCGCGTCAGGTGTACCAGTCGAAACAGCTCTCGATGGCTTCGATGGTGGCCATGGGGCTCGCGCTGCTTGCCGCGCGCTCCAGCCCGCAGGGGGCCATGGCGGCAATCAGCACCACGCAGGCGGGGGCCATATCGGCGCAGCTGGCTTTCTCGCGTGATTTTGAACGCGAATCCGACCGCCTCGGTTTCGAAATCCTGCGCCGCGCGGGCTACGATGTGCGCGGAATGTCGACGTTCTTCGGGCGACTGCAACAGTCAACGCGCCAGTACGAGAACAATGCCACCGCTTACCTGCGAACGCATCCGCTGTCCGGCGAGCGCATGTCCGACATGCAGAATCGCGAACGGCCCGTCGCCTACCGTCAGGTTGCCGACAGCCCGGAATTTCATCTGGTGCGGGCCAGGGTGCGGGCGTTGCAGGGGCGCCCCGTGGATGCGGTCAAGGAGTTCGAGGTTCTCTTGCGTGAACGCAAGTACGCCTCCGAGGCAAGCACGCGCTATGGACTGGCGGTCGCTCTCGCGCGCAACCGGGACTGGGCGGCTGCCGAACAGGAACTTGCGGTGGTGCGCAAGCTCAAGGTTGCGTCGCCGATGGTCGACCGGCAACTCGCCGAGGTAAAGATCGGCCGTGGCGAGAAGGATGCGGGCCTGACGCTTTACCGCGAGGCGATGGTCCGCTACCCGCTGAACATGCCGTTGCTCTACGGCTACGGCAGTGCCTTGCTCGCCGAGAAACAGTTTTCGGCTGCCCTCAGGTTTGCCGACGACCAGTTGCAGAGCCACCCTCAGGATGCGCGTTTCCTCAAGTTGCGGGCAGATTCCTATGCCGGTCTCGGGCGTCGTTCGCAGCATCATCTCGCACTGGCGGAACTGACCGCTCTCAAGGGACAGACAGCCGGGGCAATCGAACAACTGCAGCTGGCGCAGCAGGCCGGTGATGCCAACTTCTACGAGATGTCGATGATCGACGGGCGCCTGCGCGAGATGAAGAAGCGGCAGATCGAGGAAATGAAGGAACGGCGGAATTAGGGGTAAAATCCGCTTTCGTCATATTGGGTGACCCGCCATGGAAATTGATCGCGATCTTGATGTAAAGGGGCTCAACTGCCCGCTTCCCATACTCCGTACCAAGAAGGCTCTGGCTGAAATGGAAACCGGTCAGGTTCTTCGCGTGCAGGCGACCGACCCTGGTTCGGTCAAGGATTTTGCGGCCTTTGCCAAGCAGACCGGGAACGAGTTGCTGGAACAGAAGGAAGAAAACCGCGTCTTCGAGTTCTACCTCAAGCGCAAATAGATCCAGCGTTCCACGCGTTTTTTGAAGATCGGCGGGCACCGCAGGGAAGTCCCGCTGCTTGGCGTTTCGAAGACCCGGTTAACTGCCTGACGGTTTCCGACGACGTCAGTCTGGCCGCAACGCTGAAGGCTGTCGAAGGCGATGGCCTGTGGTCCGTTGCCGCGCTCGATTTCGAGCTGGGCTATCTCCTCGAACCGGCGGCAGCACCCCCCGGCTGGTCGCCATCGGCTGAGCGGCCGCTCGCGTGCTTCTGGCGGTTCAGGCGCCGTTTCGCCATGACTGCCGAGGCCGCCGGAACCTGGCTGGTGGAGCAGGGGGCCGGCCAGCCTGCGGGGATTGGCGGGCTGCGCGCAGGCATCGACGAAAATCGCCATGCGGCAGCGGTTGACCGCATCCGGGACTACATTTCCGCCGGCGACTGTTATCAGGTTAACTTCACCTTTCCGCTTACATTTCAATGGTTTGGCCATCCCCTGGCGCTCTACGCCAGGCTGCGTTCCCGCCAGCCGGTCAGCTACGGCGGCTTCCTTGGCAATGCCGCCGGCGGCATCGTTTCGCTGTCTCCGGAACTTTTCCTGGACCGGGAAGGTACTTGTCTGGTCACCCGACCGATGAAGGGAACGCTGGCGCGCGGGCAACCTGCAGAGCGCCTGCGCGCCTCGGCCAAGGACCGGGCCGAAAACCTGATGATCGTCAACCTGCTACGCAACGATCTCGGCCGGGTAGCGAAGAACGGCAGTGTCAAGGTTGGCCGCCTGTTCGAGATCGAAGATTACCCGACCCTCTGGCAGATGGTATCGGAAGTGTCGGCGAACGCTCCCGGCGTCAGCCTTTCGGCAACCCTCCGCGCGCTGTTCCCGTGCGGCTCGGTCACCGGGGCGCCGAAGATTCGCGCCATGCAGATCCTCGGAGAACTCGAAGGCCGGTCACGCGGCCTGTATACCGGCGCATTCGGCTGGTTCGCCCCGGACGGAGACTTCCGGCTCAATGTCGCCATCCGCACGCTGGAACTTGCGGCTGACCGGACGGGCCGGCTGGGTATCGGCAGTGGCATCGTTGCCGATTCCGAACCGGCGGCCGAATGGCAGGAATGCATGCTCAAGGCGGATTTCCTGCGCGATTGTGATCCCGGGCTGAAATTGATCGAAACCCTGCGCCGCGAAAATGGGCGGTACCCGCGCCTTGCCGGGCACCTGTCCCGGCTGCGCCGGTCTGCGGATTGGCTTGGCTTCGCCCTCGATGAAGTCGCCCTTCGCGGGTGCCTTGACGCTCAGCCGGCGGACGGAATCTGGCGGGTGCGGGTGACGCTGGCGAAGAGCGGTGACTTCGCGGCGCAGTGTTTCCCGCTGGTGGACGAACCCGGGCGACTCCGGCACGCCCGGCTGGCGGCAGTTCCCATCGACTCCGGCGATCCGCTGCGCGGGCACAAGACCAGCGAACGCGGCGTCTACGATGACGCGCTGCGCAGTCTGCCGGCAGACTCTGCCATCTTCGACGTGGTGTTTCTGAATGAGCGGGGCGAGGTGGCCGAAGGGGCGCGCAGCAACGTCTTCGTCGAGCGCGACGGAATATTGCTGACACCGCCGCTCGCCAGCGGCTGCCTCCCCGGCGTCCTGCGGGCTGAATTGCTGGCGAGCGGCCGGGCAAGGGAGGCGACCCTGATGCCCGATGACCTGCAGTCAGAATTCTGGCTGGGCAACGCCCTGCGCGGACTGATCAGGGTCCGCTTGCTCGATCCTGAAGCGCCCTGAAAAAGGGCGGTTTCCGAGATCGTCAACCGCAACAATCAGCCGCGCAGCCTGCGCAGGTAGAGGCCGATCAGCGAGAAGAGGCCTGCCGCAATGCCAAAGTAGAAAGCCTTGGCGGCAACGTCCTGATATTCGATCAGGATCGGCGTGTCGTCTTCCACCTTGTAGCGGATGGTGGTCTGGAAATGCCAGGAGGAAGCCTTGGCCTCGATGACTCCCTTGTCGACTTTCCATTTGAGCCAGTTCTGCGCTTCCTCGATGTCGCCCGCCGGTTCGGCGGGTGTCAGCGACTTGTAGAGGCCCTTGGCCTTGGCATCCGCCAGGTCGCGATAGGCGAAGCCGCAAGGCTCATCGTTGGCGCAGACGGCGACGACCCGGAACTCGGGCTTCCAGACGTCACTTTTCTCCCACGGCCAGGAGATGATGAAGGCCACGGTCCACACCCAGACGAGGCCGGTGAAGATCATCATGGCCAGGAAGATCTTGGCAAGAAAACTGCGGTGGTCGCCGGACATAAATTCCCTTTTTCAGTGTCCCAGCCGGGCAAGCTGGGGTTTGAGCTGTTCCAGCGTGGCCGTGAAATCGGCCAGGCGCTGCTTTTCCTGATCGACCACGGCGGCCGGAGCGCGTGCGACGAAGCTTTCGTTGTCGAGTTTGCTCCGGGCGATCGCGATCTGCTTTTCCAGCTTGTCGATCTCCTTGGCCAGACGATCTTGCTCCGCGGCGATGTCGATTTCCACCTTGAGCATCAGCCGCGTTTCGCCGACGACGGCGACCGGCGCCATCGCATCGGCCGGCATGTCGGCGACGATCTGCACCTCGGAAAGCTTGGCGAGTGCCTGCAGGATGGGCGCGAATTCGGCGATGTCGGCGCCGCCACCGGCAACCAGCAACGGCATCCGCTGCGCGGGCGAAACGTTCATCTCGCCGCGCAGGTTGCGGCAGGCGTAGGCCAGCGCCTTCAGACGTTCCACCCTGGCTTCCGCTAGCTCCATCGATGCGCGACAGGTCGGCGCGCGGGTAGGCGGCGAGCATGATCGAGTCGTGAGTCTTGCGCCCGGCGATCGGCGCCACCGTCTGCCACAGTTCCTCGGTGACGAAGGGAATCAGCGGATGAGCAAGGCGCAGCACGGCTTCCAGCACGCGGACCAGCGTCCGCCGCGCGCCGCGCTGCTGGGCGTCGTCACCGGTCTGGACCTCGACCTTGGCGATTTCCAGATACCAGTCGCAGAACTCGTCCCAGACAAATTTGTAGATCGCCTGGGCGAGCAGGTCGAAGCGGTAGTCGGCGAAATGCTGCTCGATTTCGGCCTCGACGCGCTGCAACTGGCTGACGATCCAGCGGTCGGCGAAACTGAACTTGAGCCGGGTTTCACCTTCGGGCACGACACAGACGCCGCCGGCCTTCTGCTCGTGGTCGAGCGCGAGGTCGTGGCCCGCGACGTTCATCAGCACGAAGCGGGTCGCGTTCCACAGCTTGTTGCAGAAATTGCGGTAGCCGTCGCAGCGGTTGAGGTCGAACTTGATGTCGCGGCCGGGCGAGGCGAGGCTAGGCGAAAGTGAAACGCAGCGCGTCGGTGCCGAAGGCGGGGATGCCCTCCGGGAACTCCTTGCGTGTCTTTTTCGCGATGTTTTCGGCCTGCTTCGGGTCCATCAGTCCGGTCGTGCGTTTTTCGACCAGTGCTTCGAGTCCGATGCCGTCGATCAGGTCGATCGGGTCGAGGACGTTGCCCTTGGACTTCGACATCTTCTGGCCTTCGCCATCGCGGATCAGGCCATGCACATAAACGTGCCTGAACGGGATCTTGCCGGTGATGTGCGTGGTCATAATTACCATGCGGGCGACCCAGAAGAAGATGATGTCGAAGCCGGTGACCAGTACGGTCAACGGCAAATATTGCTGCAATATCGGGTTGGCTGCGTCAATCGCCTCGTCGCCGGTCCAGTCCAGCGTCGAGAACGGCCACAGGGCGGAGGAGAACCAGGTGTCGAGGACGTCCTCGTCCCGCTTCAGGGCGCCGGCATAGCCTTGCCTGGTGGCCTCGGCTCGGGCTTCTTCTTCGCTGTGGGCGACGAAAATCTCGCCGTCGTCGCCATACCACGCAGGAATCTGGTGACCCCACCACAGCTGGCGGGAAATGCACCAGTCCTGGATGTTGTTCAGCCACTGGTTGTAGGTATTGACCCAGTTTTCCGGGTAGAACTTGATTTCGCCGGAATGCACGACGTCGAGCGCCTTCTTCGTGATCGACTTGCCGTCAGCGCCCGGTTTGGACATGGCGACGAACCACTGGTCGGTGAGCATCGGCTCGATGACGACGCCGGTGCGATCGCCGCGCGGTACCTTGAGTTTGTGCCTGTCGGTCTTTTCCAGAAGGCCGAGGGCTTCGAGGTCGGCAACGACGGCCTTGCGGGCGTCGAAGCGGTCGAGGCCGCGATACTTCTCCGGCGCGTTGTCGTTGATCTTCGCATCGAGCGTCAGGATCGAGATCATGCGGCAGGCCGTGGCGCTGGCCGACGGCATAGTCGTTGAAGTCATGCGCTGGCGTGACCTTGACGCAGCCGGTGCCGAATTCCAGATCGACATAGGAATCGGCGATGATCGGGATTTCGCGGTCGGTCAGCGGCAGCTTCACCATCTTGCCGATCATGTGCCTTGTAGCGCTCGTCTTCCGGGTGCACCATCACGGCGGTGTCGCCGAGCATGGTTTCCGGGCGGGTGGTGGCGACCACGGTCAAGCGCCGGAACCGTCGGAAAGCGGGTAGCGGATGTGCCACATGAAGCCGTCTTCTTCCTCCTGCACGACTTCAAGGTCGGAGACGGCGGTGTGCAGCTTCGGATCCCAGTTCACCAGGCGCTTGCCGCGGTAGATCAGGCCCTCGTTGTAAAGCCGGACGAAGGTTTCGGTGACGACCTGATTGAGGCCGGCATCCATCGTGAAGCGTTCGCGCTTCCAGTCCGGGCTGGTGCCCAGGCGGCGCATCTGGCGGGTGATGGTGCCGCCGGAGTATTCCTTCCATTCCCAGACTTTTTCCAGGAACTTCTCGCGGCCGAGGTCGTGGCGCGAAATGCCCTGCGCGTCGAGCTGGCGCTCGACGACGATCTGCGTCGCGATGCCGGCGTGGTCGGTGCCCGGCTGCCACAGCGTGTTGTGGCCGCGCATCCGGTAGTAGCGGGTCAGCGCGTCCATCAGCGTCTGGTTGAAGCCATGGCCCATGTGCAGCGTGCCGGTAACATTGGGCGGCGGCAGCAGAATGCAGAAACTGTCGGCCGTGCCGCGGTCGACGCCGGCAGCGAAGTAATTCCTGGATTCCCACTCGGGGTACCAGCGGCGTTCGATCTCCGCGGGCTCGAAGGCTTTGGCGAGTTCCATGGACTTGTCGGAAAAGGGGAAAACCGGCAATTATACCGGAGCGTGGCCAGGGCTTTGCCGCGATCTCAGTCGCGCGGAAGGATCAGCGCCATGATCTCCGGTTCGCTCAGGAATTCGCGGATGGTGGTTTCGACAATGGCCGGGAGTTCGGCCGCGAGGCGATCATGGACGCGCCGGGCCAATTCGTGGGCGATGATGTCGAGCATCTCTCCGTCAAGCGCGACGCCGGCTTGCGGCTCTGCCGCGGGTTTCATTGCGGGGGGTGGTTCGGGAGCCGCAACGGCAGGCTCGGCATCGAGCAGAACCGGGATGTCCGTATCCGGGTCGATGGCGTCGACAAGAACCGGCACGTCGTCGTTTTCGGCGCTTCGCGAACTTCGCCGCCGCATCAGTTTGTCGGCACGGGCAAGGATGGGACTGCTCATCAGCTTTCCCCTAACGCTCGCCGAGGTCGAAATAACGAACCTCGTAACCGCGATCCTTGTAGAACTTGACGCGATCGCGGGCGCTGCTGCGGTCGGCTTCCTCCCGGCCCACGACCTCGATCAGGCTGTGGAAACGCGAGAAACCGGGCGGGACGACCTGGCTGAGATTCATCAGGCGGTCATCCTGCGGCGGTTGATCAAGATTGTCGGTGATCAGGATCGGCGTTTCGCCGGCGAGGGGAGACCCGCTTCGGCAGTGCGGCACGAAACTCAGCGCGGAGTGGGTCCACAGCGTGCGGTCGACGTCGCTGGCGACGTCATTTTCCGGTGCGTAGACCAGGACCGGCTTGTTCCTGGCGCAGGCACCGCCGAGCAGCGCGCAGGCGGCGGCGATCTTGTCCGACGCGCCGTGGTAGAAAAAGACCTGGGTCAATTCAGCAGGCCGGCGCGTTGCAGCAGGTAGTGGGTAAGGAGGGCAACAGGCCGCCCCGTAGCGCCCTTGTCGGCTCCCGACTTCCAGGCGGTGCCGGCGATGTCCAGGTGCGCCCACTTGAACTTCTTGGTGAAGCGCGACAGGAAACAGGCAGCGGTAATGGCCCCGGCCCAGCGGCCACCGATGTTGCCCATGTCGGCGAAGGGGCTCTTCAGCAACTCCTGATAATCGTCCCACAGCGGCATCTGCCAGGCGCGGTCGTGAGCCTCGTCGCCGGCGGCGAGCAGTTGGTGGGCCAGCGCGTCGCGGTTGGCGAAGAGGCCGCTGGCGACGCCGCCCAAGGCCACGACACAGGCGCCGGTCAGCGTCGCGACGTCGATGACGGTGTCCGGCTTGAAACGCTCGGCATAGGTCAGCGCATCGCACAGGATCAGCCGGCCCTCGGCATCGGTGTTGAGAATCTCGATCGTCTGCCCGGACATCGAAGTGACGATGTCGCCAGGGCGGGTGGCGCCACCGCCGGGCATGTTTTCGGTAGCTGGCACAATCACCGTCAGGTTGATCGGCAACTTCAGCCGCGCGACCGCCTGCAGGGTGCCCAGTACGCCGGCGGCGCCGCACATGTCGTACTTCATTTCATCCATCTCGGCTGCCGGCTTCAACGAAATGCCGCCGGTATCGAAAGTAACGCCCTTGCCGATCAGGACGACAGGCTTCGCTCCAGCCGTGGCGCCCCGGTAGCTGAGCACGATCAGCTTGGGCGGCTGGTGCGAACCGGCGGCTACCGCGAGCAGGGAGTGCATGCCGAGCTTTTCCATGTCGGCGCGCTCGAGAACATCGCATTCCAGGTTGAATTCCCGTGCCATCGCCTGGGCCTGCTCGGCCACATGCGCCGGGTGACAGATGTTCGGCGGCAGGTTGCCGAGATCTTTCGCCACGGCTATCCCGGCGGCGATAGCAATTCCTTGCGCCAGGCCTTGTTCAGCCTGCCCATGCTCATTACGCCGCTCCACTGCCAGCGTCAACTTGCGCAACGGGCGGCGTACCTCGTCCTTCTTGCTCTTGAACCTGTCGAAACGGTACGTGGCCTCCAGTGCGATCATTACCGTCTGGCGCACGCGCCAGGCGACGCTCCGTTTCCTGACGGGCAATTCGGTCAGGAAGAAGGACGCGTCGAAAGCCCCTGTCTCGTCAACCTTCTTGACGGCGACGCGGATGGCGCCGAGGAATTCCTTCTCGTGAAATTCCCTTTCCTTTCCCAGGCCAACCAGCAGGACACGGTCACAGAGTGTGCCGGGCACGTTGTGCAGCAGCAGGGTGGTGGCGGCCTTGCCTTCCATGTCGCCACGCCGGACGACGTCGGAAATGTAGCCGCCGGCAGCCTTGTCCAGCAATTCGGCGGGCAGGGTAAGCTTTCTTGACTCGAAAACCCCGACCACGACGCAAGCGCTTCTCTGTTTCTCCGGGCTGCCGCTTTTTATGCTAAATTCCACTCGCTGCTCCAGTTGATGGATATCTCAATATCCGCGGGATTATCCTCGCATTTTTTTGGTTTCGTCAAAGCATGATATTCGAGCGCGCCGCCCGGCGCGAGTTGGCCCAGGCAGCATCCGGCATCGGTGTCGCCCTGCTGGCGATCCTCCTCTCAACGCAACTCATCCGCTTGTTGAAGGAAGCTGCTGGCGGAAAGATCGCGCCCGAAGCGGTGGTCTCGCTGCTCGGATTTGCGACCCTGAATTTCATGCCCGTACTGCTCTCCCTGACACTGTTCGTCGCGATTCTGCTCACGCTTTCGCGCGCTTACCGTGATTCGGAGATGGTGGTCTGGTTTTCCTGCGGCCAGCCGTTGACGGCATGGATACGCCCGGTGCTAAGGTTCGCCTGGCCGATCGTGCTGGCCATTGCAGTTCTATCCGGCTTCCTGTCTCCCTGGGCCCAACAGAACGCGGACGAATACAAGCAGCGGCTCTCGGCGCGCAGCGATGTCTCGCAGGTGACGCCGGGCCTGTTCCGCGAAGCCAAGAGCGGGCAACGCGTGATCTTCGTCGAGTCGCTGGCCGACGATGCAAGCCGGGTCGGCAATGTCTTTGTCGCCTCAATGCAGGAGGGCAAACTGGGCGTGGTGATGTCCGATACCGGTTATCAGGAAATCGAGCCCAACGGCGACCGCTTCGTGGTTCTGGAACATGGCCGACGTTACGAGGTCGAGCCGGGAACGCCGCAGTTCAAGGTGATGGATTTCGAGCGCTACAAGGTCCGCACCGAGGATGGCGAGGTCAAGCCGGGGGAAAGTTCTCCGAGCCGCCTGCCACTCACCGAACTGGTGCGCGAGACCAGCAAACAGGCGCGGGGGGAGTTGCTGTGGCGGATCGGAATGCCGGTATCCGCCATCATCCTTGCGCTGATGGCGATTCCCCTTTCCTATGTGAATCCGCGCGCCGGCCGTTCCGCCAACATGCTGATCGCCATTCTGATCTACGCCATCTACAACAACCTCATGTCGCTCAGCCAGGCTTGGGTTGCGCAGGGCAAGCTGTCATTCTCGATCGGCGTCTGGGCCGCTCATGCCCTGATGACACTGCCGTTGCTGCTGCTGTTCTACAAGCGGATCGTGGTACTGATGCCGTGGCAGAGAAGGGGCGTTTGATGTTCCGCCTGCGTCTCTACCAGCGTTACCTGATGCGCGAGACATTCGCAGCCATTTTTCTGGTGCTCGCGGCATTTCTCGCACTCTTCAGTTTCTTCAACCTCGTCAACGAGTTGCCCAACGTCGGAAAAAGCGGCTATCAGTTTGGTCACGCCGTCATTTTCGTGGCCTTGGGCCTCCCGGGGCTGGTTTACGAACTGGTTCCCATCGCGGCGCTGATCGGCACTCTTTATGCGCTTTCCACACTGGCGCGGCATTCCGAAATCACGGTGCTGCGCGCTTCCGGGTTGGCGACGCGCGATTTGCTGCTGACCCTGTTCCGGGTCGCCGGACTGCTGGCCCTGCTCACCATGCTGGTTGGCGAGGTGCTGGCGCCGGTGTCCGAGCGTCAGGCCCAGGAACTGCGAGCGCGGGCGTTGAGCAGGATTATCGCCCAGCATGGCTTCACGACCGGCCTCTGGCTGAAGGACGGACGAAATTTCATCAACGTCCGCTATGCAACTCCCGATGCGCGTCTGCAATTTGTCCGCATTTACAAGTTCGACGCGGCGAACGCGCTCGAGTCGGTCACCGAAGCCCGCGAGGCGACTTTCAGTCCGCCGGAACACTGGCTCTTGCACGGTGTCGTGCGGACGATACTTGAAGGCGATACGGCACGCGTCGAGCGGATGGAGACCGACGAGTGGAGGTCGGCGGTCACCCCGGAGTTGTTGTCAACATTGATGGTGTCACCGGACCGGATGTCACTCATCGGGCTGTCGGGTTACCTGCAGCATTTGTCGGAGAATCGGCAGAAGACTGACCGTTACGAGATCGCGATCTGGAAGAAGCTGGTGTATCCTCTGACAGTCTTCGTTATGGTGGCCTTGGCGTTGCCCTTTGGTTACTCGCACAGCCGGGTCGGCGGAGTTAGCCTGAAGCTTTTCGTCGGAGTCATGTTCGGCATCCTTTTCTATATGCTGAACGGTCTTTTTTCAAATCTCGGCGCAATCAACTCGTGGCCGCCTTTTGCCAGCGCCGCAGCGCCCTCGGCCGTGTTCCTGCTGGCAGCCATCGTGATGCTGTGGTGGGTCGAGCGCCGCTGAGGCGGCGCACTCATCGCCCTTCGGCGAAGACGATGCAAGTGCCGGCGATGCGGTCGTGCAGGAATTGCCGGTCCTTGTCGAACAGCGCCCAGAACAGCCCAAAGCCGCACAGCAGGATGCTGGGCCAAGCAGCCAGATAGCGCAACAGGGCTTGCAGCGGTCTCGGTCGTCGCCCATCGGCACCGGCAAGACGCAGTTTCCAGGTCTTCATGGGCAGCGTCTGCCCGCCGTTGAGCCAGAACCATACGAAATAGACCATCAGCAGCAGCAGCACGTGCAGCCACAGCAACTTGCCAGCCACGACAAGTCCAAATCCTGAGAGCAGGATCTGCGGCAACAGGAAACCGATCAGCAGCACGGCAAATACGACCAGACTCTCATACAGCATGCTCGCGAGCCGGCGCCCGATGCCGGGCACAGCATTGGTCATCAATTCTTCACGGGCTCGGCCGGTTGCTGGGCAGTTGCCGTGTTTCCGGACTCCCCAGCACCCTGCTCCTGGGGAGCCGGTGCTGGCTCGGCGACCGGCTGCGGCGCCAGAAGCCTGGACGACTTGCCTTCCTGGCGCAAGCGCTGCTGCTCCTCGGGAGGCAGACTCGAATAGGCTTCCCACTTCTGCTTGACCGTCTGCTTCTGCTCCGACGGGAGCTGGCTGAACTCCTTGTAGCTGTCCCTGACCTTGGCGCGCTGTTCTGGGGTCAGATTTGCCCACTCGTGCATGCGATCCTGCATGCGCCGCTGTTCTTCCGGCTTCATGGCGGGATAACGCTCGGCAATGCCCAGCCACTTCTTGCGGCGGACATGGTCCAGTTTGTCCCATTCCGCCGCGAGGGGCGTCAGGATGGCTTTCTGTTGCGCGCTGAGCAGGCTCCAGCCTGGTTGCGGGGGGGTGCCGATGACCGCCGTTGTCGGTGGCTGGGCTGCGAGCGGGGCTGCCAGGACGAGGCTGAGGATTATTCCGCCGAGGTGTCGTCTTTTAACCATTTGAAGAAGTCGTTATCCAGAAAGGCCTCGGGGGGGAGGTCATCGGAAAGCAGCGCACTGTCCACCTCTTCAATTGCCGAGATGTACTTCACGCTGTCCAGGTAGAAAGAAATCCACATGCCGAGCAACAGCGCCAGGACAGCCAATATTTGCCGCAGGTGGCGATTCTCCGACACGAAATGGAAATGGCGGCGACTGTGATCACCGGCCAGTGCCAACTGGGGAACCTCCTGCTTCTGGCGCGACAGCGCCAGATGGCGTGCCGCCTCCAGCCGCCGCGCGGAGGCCGTGGGGATGTCTTTCAGTCCATGGTTCAGCGCCTGCCGAACCCGCGATGCATAACGTTCTTCGTTCATAGCTTGATACCTCTTGCCGACAGGGCGGTTGCCAGCGCGTTGGTAGCGCGCGAACAATGGGTCTTGACGCTGCCTTCTGAGCAGCCCATCGCCGCTGCGGTCTCAGCGACGTCCATGTCTTCCCAGTAACGCATGAGAAAGGCTTCCCGTTAACGCGCCGGCAATTTTTTTATCTCGTCTTCGATTGCGGTCAAGGTCTGTGCCTGGAGAAGCTGACTTTCCGGCGTGTGCGGACCATGCGGACCCTCATCCGCGGCCAGGGTCTCCAACGGGTCGTGGTCATCGTCGTCGTCAGGCGAAAATGCTGACAGGACTGTCGTCCACATCGAGCGAACCTTGCTGCGCCGATAGAAGTCGCGAATCGTGTTCTGCAGGATGCGCTGGAAGAGCATCGGGAACTCATCGGCCGGACGGTCGCCATATTTTTCGGCGAGCTTGAGCATGCTGTCCTGGACAATATCGAGGGCATTTTCCTGTTCGCGCACGGCAAACATTGCCTGCTTGAACGCTCGCCGTTCAACGGATTCAAGAAAAAAAGCCAGTTCGTTGGGTGAGGCCAGGGTTGTCTCTTCCGGTTGAAAGGCCTTGGAAAGGCAGTGGTTATTCTGTAACGCCTTGACCGAACAGGGTCACTGCTTTAAGGTTACACGTTTTTCAGGCAACAGCTTAATTGGGCTCAAGAATGATGATCAGTGGTGCGGAAATTGTAGTCAGGTGCCTGCAGGAAGAAAAGGTCAACTGTGTATTCGGATACCCCGGCGGGTCCGTTCTGCACATATACGATGCACTCTTCAAGCAGGATCAGGTCAGGCACATCTTGGTCCGCCACGAGCAGGCCGCCATCCATGCCGCCGACGCTTACTCGCGCTCGTCGCAAAGGGTCGGTGTCGCTCTCGTGACTTCGGGTCCCGGGGTCACCAATACGGTTACGGGCATCGCCACCGCCTACATGGACTCGATTCCTGTGGTGGTCATCACCGGCCAAGTGCCGACGGCCTACATCGGCCAGGATGCCTTCCAGGAATGTGACGCGGTCGGCATTACCCGTCCCTGCGTCAAGCACAATTTCCTGGTCAAGGACGTCAGGGACCTGGCGCTTACGCTCAAGAAGGCCTTCCACATCGCCGCCACGGGCCGTCCTGGTCCGGTTGTCGTCGATATCCCGAAGGATATCACCGCTCAGGTGTGCGAATTCGAATACCCCAAGTCCATCCAGATGCGTTCGTACAACCCGGTTGTGAAGGGGCATCTCGGCCAGATCAAGAAAGCGGTGCAGATCCTCCAGGAGGCGAAGCGTCCGATCATCTATACCGGCGGCGGCGTAATCCTCTCGGACGCAGCGCCCCAACTGACGGAACTTGCGCGCCGGCTGAATTTCCCGGTTACCAATACGCTGATGGGACTCGGCGGCTATCCGGCCACCGATCCGCAGTTCGTGGGCATGCTCGGCATGCATGGTACCTATGAAGCCAACAACGCAATGCACTACGCGGATGTGATCCTCGCGGTCGGCGCGCGCTTCGACGACCGTGTCATCGGCAATCCGGAGCATTTCGGCGAGGAAAAGCGGCGCGTGATCCACATCGACATTGACCCGTCGTCGATATCCAAGCGCGTCAAGGTCGACGTGCCCATCGTCGGCAATGTGGCGGATGTGCTCGAAGAAATGATCAAGCTGACTGCTGCCGGGTTCAAGGCCAATCCGGAACTTGCAAACTGGTGGAAGCAGATCGCCGAGTGGCGTGGTCGCGAAAGCCTGCGCTACAAGCAGGATCAGACTGATCATGCCGCAGTACGTGATGGAAAAGCTCTACGAGGTGACCGGCGGCGATGCGTTCATTACCTCCGACGTCGGTCAGCACCAGATGTTTGCCGCCCAGTACTACCATTTCGACCAGCCTCGCCGCTGGATAAACTCCGGCGGTCTGGGCACGATGGGGGTCGGCCTGCCTTATGGCATGGGTGTGTTGATGGCCCATCCGGGTGCTCAAGTGGCCTGTGTCACTGGTGAGGGCTCGATCCAGATGTGCATCCAGGAATTGTCAACCTGCAAGCAGTATGGTTTGCCGATCAAGATCATCAACCTGAACAACGGCATGCTGGGCATGGTCCGTCAATGGCAGGAAATGTTCTATTCGAAGCGCTATTCGGAGTCCTACGTCACTTCGCTCCCGGATTTCGTCAAGCTCGCCGAAGCCTATGGCCACGTCGGCATGAAGATCGAGAAGCCGGAGGACGTCGAGCCGGCGTTGCGCAAGGCTTTCACCGAGCACAAAGACGATTTGGTGTTCCTGGATTTCATCATCGATCCGGTGGCCAATGTTTTCCCGATGATTGCGGCTGGCAAGGGCCTGACCGAAATGATCCTCGCTGAAGAACTGTAGGCGGGGGAGGAATAGACTATGCGACACATCATTTCCATCCTGATCGAAAACGAATCGGGCGCGCTCTCCCGTGTGGCGGGGCTGTTCTCGGCCCGCGGTTACAACATCGAATCGCTGACCGTGGCGCCGACGGAAGATTCCTCGCTGTCCCGGATGACCATCCTGACCCGGGGTTCCGACGAAGTGCTGGAGCAGATCACCAAGCAACTCAACAAGTTGATTGACGTGGTCAAGGTGGTCGACCTTTCCGAAGCAGCCCACGTCGAGCGCGAACTGATGCTGATCAAGGTTCGCGCCACCGGCAAGGATCGCGAGGAGATGAAGCGCATGGCCGACATCTTTCGTGGCCGCATCATCGATGTCACGGAAACGACCTACGTTATCGAGTTGACCGGATCCAGTTCCAAGCTCGACTCCTTCATCGCCGCACTGGATGCCGGCCTGATTCTCGAAACCGTTCGTACCGGCGTCTGCGGCATCGGTCGCGGCGATCGTATTCTCAAAGTCTGACTATCTGCACATCACGAGGATTTCATGAAAGTCTATTACGACAAGGACGCCGACCTCTCCCTGATCAAGGGCAAGAAGGTCACCATCGTCGGCTATGGCTCGCAGGGCCACGCCCACGCGCAGAACCTGAATGATTCCGGCGTCAAGGTCACCGTCGGTCTGCGCAAGGGTGGCGCTTCCTGGAAGAAGGCCGAAGCCGCCGGCCTCAAGGTCGAAGAAATAGCGAAGGCCGTCAAGGTGGCCGACGTTGTAATGATGCTCCTGCCGGATGAAAATATCCCGCAGGTGTATAGCGAAGAAGTCGCGCCCAACCTGAAAAAAGGTGCGGCACTGGCATTTGCCCACGGCTTCAACGTCCATTACAACCAGGTCGTTCCGCGCGATGATGTCGACGTGATCATGGTTGCGCCGAAGGGCCCTGGCCACACCGTGCGTTCCGAGTACCTGAAGGGAGGTGGCGTGCCGTCGCTGATTGCCGTCCATCAGGACAGGACCGGCAAGGCCAGGGACATCGCCCTGTCGTACGCTGCTGCCAACGGCGGCACCAAGGGTGGCGTGATCGAGACCAATTTCCGTGAAGAAACCGAGACCGACCTCTTCGGCGAACAGGCCGTCCTCTGCGGCGGCGCCGTCGAGCTGGTCAAGATGGGCTTCGAGACCCTGACCGAAGCCGGCTACGCTCCGGAAATGGCCTACTTCGAGTGCCTGCACGAACTGAAGCTGATCGTCGACCTGATGTACGAAGGCGGCATCGCCAACATGAACTACTCGATCTCCAACAATGCGGAGTTCGGCGAGTACGTGACCGGCAGCGAAGTCATCAACGAGCAGTCCCGCGCTGCCATGCGCAACGCCCTGAAGCGGATCCAGAATGGTGACTACGCCAAGATGTTCATCCTTGAAGGTCGTACCAACTACCCGGCCATGACGGCGCGTCGTCGCCTGAATGCCGTGCATCCGATCGAAACGGTCGGTGAAAAGCTGCGCGACATGATGCCCTGGATCAAGAAGAACAAGCTCGTCGATCAGACGAAGAACTGATCTGGGTAACCGCAGGCTCGAGAGGCGTCGTTGCTCGCGCTTGTGCTTGCCCTCGTCCTGGCATGGGCGGTGTGGAAGTCTGCACCGCCCATGTTGTTTGCGGACATGGATGGCTCGCGGTGTATCCTTTTCCTGTCGTCAATTCAGTAGTGACCCATGACCGAACTCAAGCCCCGTAAAGCCCTGTTCAATCCGGAACTCAAGCGGCGCGGTATCTATGTGCTGCCCAACCTGTTCACCACGGCGGCGCTGTTCGCGGGCTTCTTCGCCATCGTCCAGGCGATGCAGGGGGACTTCGAGCGGGCGGCGATGGCCATCTTCATCGCCATGGTGCTCGACGGCCTCGACGGACGCGTGGCGCGTCTGACGCATACGCAGTCTGCCTTCGGTGCCGAGTACGATTCGTTGTCCGATATGGTCAGCTTCGGCGCGGCGCCGGCGCTGGTGATCTATGAATGGGCCTTGCGCGATCTTGGCCGGCTGGGCTGGATAGCCGCCTTCATCTACTGTGCCGGCGCGGCCCTGCGTCTGGCCCGCTTCAACACGACGCTCGAAGTCATGGACAAGCGCTATTTCCAGGGCCTGCCTTCGCCGGCTGCGGCTGCCCTGGTTGCCGGTCTCGTGTGGGTGATGATCGAGACTGGCATTCCCGGCAGCGACGTGCGCTGGCTCGCTTGCGGGCTGACGGTTTTTGCCGGCGTGACAATGATCTCCAATATCCGCTACTACAGCTTCAAGGACATCAACCTCCGCAAGAGCGTGCCGTTTTTTGTGGTGGCGGCCATTGCACTGGGTTTCGCCTTGGTTGCCTACAGCCCTGAAATCGCGCTGTTCGGGTTCTTTGTCCTTTACGGTTTGTCTGGCTATGTGCTGGCTGCAGTCGGCATGTTCAAGCGCAGGAGCCTCTGACGCTTCGGAGCAGAAAATGAAAGAGCATCTGGTAATCTTCGACACCACCCTGCGCGACGGCGAGCAGAGTCCCGGCGCCTCGATGACCCGGGAGGAAAAGCTTCGCGTCGCCCGCCAGCTCGAGAAGATGCGGGTGGACGTGATCGAGGCCGGCTTTGCAGCGGCTTCGCCCGGCGATTTCGATGCCATCCACGCGATTGCCCACACGATCAAGGAGTCAACCGTCTGTTCGCTGGCGCGCGCCAACGAAAACGACATCCGCCAGGCGGGCGAGGCGATCAAGCCGGCAAAATCGGGGCGCGTCCATACGTTCATTGCCACTTCGCCAATCCACATGGAAAAGAAGCTGCGCATGAGCCCGGATCAGGTCGTCGAGCAGGCGATCAGGGCCATCGGCTGGGCCCGCGAGTATACGGATGACGTCGAGTTCTCGGCCGAGGATGCCGGTCGGTCGGATCTCGACTTTCTGTGCCGGATATTCGAGGAAGTGATCAAGGCGGGCGCGACCACGATCAATGTTCCGGACACCGTGGGTTACAACATTCCGTTCCAGTACGCCGAAACCATGCGCCAGCTGATCGAGCGCGTGCCCAATTCGGACCGGGTGGTCTGGTCGGTGCATTGCCATAACGATCTCGGGCTGGCGGTGTCCAATTCGCTGGCCGCGGTCCTGGCCGGCGCGCGCCAGGTCGAGTGCACGATCAACGGCCTCGGCGAACGGGCCGGCAATGCCTCGCTGGAAGAGGTGGTGATGGCGGTGCGTACGCGCAGTGACGTCTTCCCGGTGGAGACGCGGATCGACACGACGCAGATCGTTCCGGCCTCGAAGCTGGTATCGCAGATCACCGGTTATCCCGTGCAGCCCAACAAGGCCGTCGTCGGCGCCAATGCCTTCGCTCACGAAGCCGGCATTCATCAGGATGGCGTCCTCAAGCATCGGGAAACCTACGAAATCATGCGCGCCGAGGACGTCGGCTGGGCCAAGAACAAGCTCGTTCTCGGCAAGCATTCGGGGCGCAACGCCTTCAAGGCCCGCCTGCAGGAACTCGGCATCGAACTGGAAAGCGACGAGGCGCTGAATGCCGCGTTTGCACGCTTCAAGGAATTGGCCGATCGCAAGCACGAGATTTTCGACGAAGACCTCCATGCACTGGTTTCGGACGAACTGGTGACGCCGGAACACGAGCATTACAAGCTGATCTATTCGCACGTGTGTTCCGAGACCGGCGAGATGCCGCATGCCAGGGTGATCCTGAGTGTCGGCGGCGTCGAACGCAAGGGTGAGGCCGATGGCGGCGGTCCGGTCGACGCCACGTTCAAGGCGATCGAGAGCATCGCCGGGAGCGGCGCCGAGCTTCTTCTCTATTCGGTCAATGCCATTACCACCGGCACGGATGCCCAGGGTGAAGTGACGACCCGTCTCGCCAAGGCTGGCCGGATCGTCAATGGTAATGGCGCCGATACCGACATCGTCATCGCCTCGGCACGTTCCTACCTGAATGCGCTGAACAAGCTGCACTCCACTCTCGACCGGGTGCGTGCCCAGGGCGATGTCTGACCCGTCTCGGCTCCACTCGAATCGGCTGCTTCAGGTCAACTGAACTGCCTTGTCTTCCCCGGCTGGGCGCGTTGCACGGATGTAGAGGATAGTCGAGACGAAGACGACTGCCGCCAGCGCGGTTTCGGCGATGGCAAGTTTTTGTGAAAGCCCGCTGTCGCTGGTGGCGCGAGTCAATCCTTCGAGCAGGTAGAACTGGATGAACAGCGACATCCATTTGTACGTGTAGCGCTTGCCACGCAGGATGCCGAACAGCGGCGCCAGCAGGAACACGGCCTTGAGGGTCATCCAGGACCCGCCCGGCTTGAGCGGCGCCCACCAGAGTTCCCAGCCGAGGCAGAGGAAAATCAGGGCGATCAGGCTGGCGCTGGCAATGAACTGATAACGTCCGGCTGTCACGGTCAACCCAGTTTCAGGGCAATATCTGCCAGCCGCCTGCCCTGGGCGAAGGCGAGCCGGCTTTCGGCGTCGGACAGCAACGGGTTGCCGCCAGCGCCGGCGACATGGCTGGCGCCATAGGGTGTCCCGCCCTGCTGGGTATGGCTGACATCCGGCTCGGTGAATGGCAGGCCCATGACCAGCATCCCGTGGTGGATCAGCGGCAGGGTCATCGACAGCAGGGTTGCTTCGTTTCCGCCGTGCTGGCTGCTGCTGGACGTGAACACGCAGGCCGGTTTGCCGACCAGTGTGCCGTTCTGCCAGGCGGCGATGGTGCCGTCCCAGAAATACTTCATCGGTGCCGCCATGTTGCCGAAGCGGACCGGGCTGCCAAGCGCCAGGCCAATGCATTCGTCAAGGTCCGCCGCTTCGACGTAAGGTGCGCCGGAGTCCGGAATGGCAGCCTCTGCCACTTCGCAGACGGTCGACACCCGGGGCACGGTGCGCAGCCGCGCCTGCATGCCGGGAACCGATTCGACCCCGCGCGCGATCCGCTCTGCGAGGGCGCGCACCGAGCCGCGGTGGCTGTAGTAGAGAACGAGGATGTCATGCATGGTCGGCTATTATACGGCCCCATGCAGACCCACTCCCGATATCGCCGGTCGGCCCCCAAACCGGGTGCCCCAGGAACGATCTTTCGCCGCTTCCGCAGCGAACACATGATGCAGACCAGTGCGGCGCTTGCCTTCACGACACTGATGGCGCTGGTGCCGCTGGCAACCCTCATACTGTCGGTCGCCGATACCGTTCCTTATCTGAATCTGCTGCTGACCCGTCTCGAAGGGCTGATTCAGGGTTCATTGCTGCCGAGCGGGGCGGCTGGCACCATTTCCGGAAGCATTTCCCGCTTTTCGCACCGCGCGCAGCAGTTGACCGTGGCCGGCATTGCCTTCCTGAGCATCACCGCCTTCATCCTCATGAACACGATCGAACGCGCTTTCAATCACGTCTGGCAGGTTAAGCCGCGGCCCTTCCTGATCCGTCTCAGGCTCTATTTGTTCGCGATAGCGGTCTGGCCATTCGTCCTCGCCGCAGTGGCCGCCGCCGTCTCGTTTGCCGTCACCACGTCGCTCGGCTTCATCGAGGAGGTGGAGTGGGTGCGCCGTGCGTCTCTCAAGGCGATTTCGGTGACCGTCCTTGGCATGTTCTTTTCGTTTTTGTACCACGCGGTGCCGAATGCGCCGGTGTCGTGGCGCGGCGCATTGCTCGGCGGTCTTTTCGCCTCGCTGGCCTTCGCCGTCATGCAGAAGCTTTTTGAATGGTACCTGGCGAGTTCCGCAATTCTGAAGAGCGTTTACGGCGCCTTCGCCGCGTTCCCGGTTTTCCTGGTCTGGCTGCACCTGAGCTGGGCAGTCGTTCTGTTCGGGGGATTGATCGCTGCTACGGCTGCCCGCCCGACTCGTCCGGCTCGACGCTGAAGACTTCGATGCTCGAGGTCTGCTCGGTCAGGGCCGTTGGGCGGACCTCGCGAATCTCGACATTATCCTGCTCGACCAGGACTATCAGACGGTTTTCCTTTTCTTTCAGTTGTCCGGTCGGGGCCACGAGGGCTTGCCCGGTTCGCAATGGGGGCATTTCGGGGAGGATGAGTGCGGAGAGCCTGCCCGCCTCGAGTTCGACGGGCCTGATGATCTGCGCGGCGATGGCGCCTGACGCGAGTTGCTGCATCCCCAGTTCGATATGCTCCGGATTCTCCGACACCGCCCAGCGCACGATGCCCACATGCCAGTTCTGACCCGGCTCGGCAGCATGTTCGCCCTTGGGCCGAACGGCAGCAATGTCGCCAACCCGCAGATGTGTTGTCTCGCCCGACATGTGCATCAGCGAGTAGCCGTCGGGACTTTCGTTGGTCACCATCCATTCGCTGATCGGGCTTTCCGTTTCCGGGTGCCGCATCAGTTGCCAGAGTTGTTCGAGCCCGGCGCAGAGATTGACACGGTATGACTGGCGGCGGCGCTGGAACTTGCGCGTTGCCGGCCTGCCCCAGAGCAGACCGAGCCGGCGCAATACGCCACGGCCGGCTGGCGTATCCGCGAAATCCGGAAGTCCCAGGCTGGAAGCCGGCGCTCCTTTGGCCAGAGCGGCGAGTTGCTCCCGCGTATCGCGGGCGACAATATCGCACGCAAAATAGAGGGCGAACGTGTCACTGGGCGGGAGGCGCCGTGCCAGGGCCTGGGCCGGAAAGTCCTTGTCCAGGGCTACCCAGAAGACGCCCGTGCGATCCAGCGGTGGGTTCTCAAGGATGTTGAACGGGCCGGACGCACGACCCGATGTAGTTGGAAATGAAGTCGAGTTCGCTGGAGCAGAACGACGCCGGCTGGGCAATTGCGGCGAGCAGGACATGGAGATAGGACTGCTCGATCGTGGGTTCGCCGTCCGGACCCGGCGTTTCTGCGAGGCCAAGGCGGCGCGCGGTGCGGTATGCCGAATGGAGTTGCTGCCAGATTCCAGCCCCGTTGGGTGAAGCAACCAGGTGGCTGATGCGGATGTGCCAGGCAATGCACGTCATGATCCGCCGCAAGGTTTCCTGCGGCGGACGTACTGGTGAAGTGGTCCGCGGGTCGAACAACTCGGAGAGCGTGTTGAAATACTCCTGGATCAGTACATCGAGAAATTCCTGGATGATGCCGACGCGATGCCGGACCTTGCGCGAAACAGGCAGCGTGACGTCAAGCAGCAATGGCAACTGGGCCAGGACGATCCTCTCGGCTTGCTCGAAAAGCAGATCGAGGAGGCGTGTGCGCTGTCCGGCGGGAATCGCCGCCTCCCGCAACAGCGAGACCTGGCGGAGCAGCTGGTCGGCATCGTCGGAACCGGTTCTGCCGTTTGCCAGGGCGAGCCACTCCATGATGGCCTTGCTTCTGCCATCGGCGGACCCGCGAGAAGGATTCATGTTGTCGTGCGACATCTTGGGCGCTCAGAATAGCCAATTATGGCGATTTTTGCCATGTCGGAACGACCGGAATCTGCCCCGCCTCTCCGTCTCCAGCGGTGTTGCCCTGACTTGCCGTCATGAATCTTGTATTTCCTTGATTAGGCGATATAATATTTGGTCTTTTTTAAAGCAACGAAAGAATTTCCATGGTTGTCATCCGCCTTGCCCGCAGCGGCGCCAAGAAGCGTCCCTTCTACAACATGGTTGTAGCCGATTCTCGCAGTCGCCGTGATGGACGTTTCGTCGAGCGCATCGGATTCTACAATCCGGTTGCCGCCGGCAGTGCAGAAGGGCTGCGCGTCGCTGTCGATCGTCTGACCTACTGGCAGCAAAACGGCGCCCAGTTGTCGCCGACCGTTGCCCGCCTGGTCAAACAACACGCCGCCCAGCAGGCCGCTTAAGCAGTCAGCATTTTGGCCGGCGGCGACATCGTCGTTCTGGGGCGGCTGGCCGACGCCTACGGGATGCAGGGCTGGCTGAGGTTGTACCCCTTCGCCGACGATCCTCTGGCCTGGGGCGAGATGCCGGTCTGGTGGGTCGGCGCCGAAGGCGGGCCGTGGCGGGAATATGACCTGAAGGCCTTGAAGGCACACGGTGAAGGTCTGGTGGTTCTGCTTGACGGCGTTCCGGATCGAACCGCGGCCGAGGCAATGAAGGGTCTTCTGGTCGGGGCACCCCGCGCCGCGTTGCCGAAGACTGAAGAGGACGAGTTTTACTGGGTCGATCTGGTCGGGCTGGACGTTATCAACACCGCTGGCGAGCGACTCGGCAAGGTTGCCGGGTTGATCGAAACGGGGGCCAATGCGGTGTTGCGCGTGGTTGGTGATGATGGCGTGGAACGCCTGCTGCCGTTTGTCTCGGCGGTGGTTCAGGCGGTGGAGAGGGAAGCGGGACGGATCCGTGTGGAGTGGGGCAGCGACTGGTGATCCGGTTCGACTGCATTACCATATTCCCGGAGATGTTTTCTGCGGTGACGCAGAGCGGTATTACCCGCCGGGCGCTGGAAGAGCAGCGCTGGGCGTGGCAAGGCTGGAATCCGCGTGATTTTGCCGATAATGCCTGGGGTCGGGTCGATGATCGCCCCTTCGGTGGCGGGCCGGGCATGGTCATGCAGCCGGGGCCGCTGGAAAAGGCGATCGCGGCAGCGAAGGCGCAGCAGCGTCAGGCGGGCCTGGTGAGCAGCCGGGTGATATGCCTGTCGCCGCAGGGCGCGCCGCTGACCCACGATCGGGTGATGCAACTGGCGAAGGGCGAAGAGGGCTTGATCCTTCTTTGCGGTCGTTATGAAGGAATCGACGAGCGTGTGATCGAACGCTGTGTCGATGAGGAAGTTTCGATCGGGGATTTCGTTCTTTCCGGTGGCGAGTTGCCGGCGATGGTCTTGATCGATGCCGTCGTCCGCCAGTTGCCGGGAGTGTTGGGTGACGCCGCTTCGGCGGTGGAAGATTCGTTTGTATCGGGTCTGCTGGATTGTCCGCACTACACGCGGCCCGAAGTGTACGAAGGTCAGGCAGTTCCGGAGGTATTGGTTTCCGGCGACCACAAGAGAATTCGTCGCTGGCGGCTGAAGCAGTCGCTGGCGCGAACCCGGAAGCGCCGGCCGGATTTGCTGGCGCACCGCGGGTTGACCGCGGAAGAAGCGCAACTCCTCACGGAAATCGTCGGAGAGGAGCAATGCGGTGAGTAAATGTTCATAAATTTCAAGGATCTCACATGAACCTGATACAACAGCTGGAACAAGAAGAAATTGCCCGACTGGGCAAAACCCTTCCCGAATTTGCACCGGGCGACACCGTCGTCGTTCAGGTCAAGGTCAAGGAAGGCACCCGCGAGCGTCTGCAGGCCTACGAAGGCGTCGTCATCGCCAAGCGCAACCGCGGCCTGAATTCCGCCTTCACCGTGCGCAAGATTTCTTCCGGCGAAGGCGTCGAGCGCACCTTCCAGACCTATTCGCCGCTGGTTGCGGCGATCGAAGTCAAGCGCCGCGGCGATGTTCGTCGCGCCAAGCTGTACTACCTGCGCGAGCGTTCCGGCAAGTCGGCACGGATCAAGGAAAAGCTGGTCCGCAAGGCGCCGAAGCCGGCTGCCTGAGCGGTCACCAGAGGGAAAAAGCAAACGGGGCGCTGCGGCGCCCCGTTTTATTGTTCCGGTTTTGGCCAGAAAACGGGCGTCGACCGCGGCAGGCGGGCCTCAACCTTGTGTCTTGTCCCTCTCGATCAATGCGTACGCCGAATGGTTGTGGATGGACTCGAAGTTCTCCGACTCGACGACGTAGGCGTCAATGCGTGCTTCATCGTTGAGGCTGCGGCGACGTCGCGCACCATGTCCTCGACGAATTTCGGATTGTCGTAGGCGCGTTCGGTGACGAATTTCTCGTCCGGGCGCTTGAGCAGGCCGAACAGCTCGCACGAGGCCTGGGCCTCGACCAGTTGCACGATTTCCTCGATCCAGACGAAGTCGTTGGTGCGGGCGGTGACGGTCACGTGCGAGCGCTGGTTGTGCGCGCCGTAATCGGAAATCTTCTTCGAGCAGGGGCACAGGCTGGTCACCGGCACGACGACCTTCACCGAAGTGGTGATCTCGCCGTGGCAGATATCGCCGATGAAGGTGACGTCGTAGTCCATCAGGCTCTTGACGCCGGATACCGGCGCCGTCTTGTTGATGAAGTAGGGGAAGTTCATCTCGATGTGGCCGGTTTCGGCCTCCAGCTTGCGACCATTTCGCGCAGCATGGCCTTGAAGTTCTCGACCGAGATTTCGCGCTCGTGGCCGTTCAGGATCTCGACGAAGCGCGACATGTGCGTGCCCTTGAAATTGTGCGGCAGGCCGACGTACATGTTGAACATGGCGATGGTGTGCTGGACGCCCGCCGACTTGTCCTGCACCCTGACCGGGTGGCGGATGGCCTTGATGCCGACCTGGTTGATGGCGAGCTGGCGGGTGTCGGCCGAGCTCTGGACGTCGGGGATGTTCAGGGCGGGCATGTTCATGATTGTTCTTCGATTGATTGTTGCGTTCGGATTCGCTCGCGAACCGTCCGCATGATGCCGTGCCTTGTCGAGTCCGAGGTCGGCAAGCAGTTGTCCCTGGTCGCCATGGTCGATGAAGCGGTCGGGCAACCCGAGGCGGACCAGCGAGCACATTCAGCCCGCGTTCAGCAAGGACGCGTTCGACCTCGGAACCCGCGCCGCCGATCACGCGTTCTCTTCGACGCTGACCAGCAGCGAATGGTTCCCGGCCAGTTCGACAATCAGTTCGGTATCGATCGGCTTGACGAAGCGCATGTTGGCGACGGTGGCGTCGAGTTCCTCGCCGGCGGCCAGGGCAGCGCGGCACCATGCTGCCGAAAGCGAGCAGCGCGACTTCCTTGCCCTGGCGACGGATTTCGCCCTTGCCGAGCGGAAGCGCGTCGAAGTTCGCTTCCGGGACAGCCCCGGTGCCGCTGCCGCGCGGGTAGCGGACCGCTCGGGCCGTCCAGCGATAGGCGGTGGACAGCATCTGGCGGCACTCGTTCTCGTCGGCGGGCGTCATCACGACCAGGTTCGGAATGCAGGTCAGGAAGGAGAGATCGAAGGCGCCATGGTGCGTCGGGCCGTCGGCGCCGACCAGGCCGCCGCGGTCGAGCGCGAACACCACCGGCAGGTTCTGCAGCGCGACGTCGTGGATCAACTGGTCGTAGGCGCGCTGCAGGAAGGTCGAGTAGATCGCCACCACCGGCTTCAGGCCCTCGCAGGCGAGGCCGGCGGCGAAGGTCACCGCATGCTGCTCGGCGATGCCGACGTCGTAAATAGCGCTCCGGGAATTCCGCGGCGAAGCGCACCAGGCCGGAGCCTTCGCGCATCGCCGGGGTGATGCCGACCAGGCGCGGGTCCGCCTTCGCCATGTCGCACAGCCAGTCGCCGAAAACCTGGGTGTAGGTCGGTTTGCCCGGCCGCCTTGGCCGACTTGATGCCGTCGCCGGCTCGAACTTGGAGACGCCGTGGTAGAGAATCGGATCGGCCTCGGCCAGCTTGTAGCCCTGGCCCTTCTTGGTGATGACGTGCAGGAACTGCGGGCCCTTGAGGTTGCGCAGGTTGTGCAGCGTCGGGATCAGGGAATCGAGGTCGTGGCCGTCGATCGGGCCGATAGTAGTTGAAGCCGAACTCCTCGAACAGCGTGCCGGGCGCGACCATGCCCTTGACGTGCTCTTCGGCGCGCTTGGCCAGTTCGAGCAGCGGCGGCGCGAACTCGAGCATCTTTTCGCCGCGCCTTGCGCGCGCCGCATTGAAGGTGCGGCCGGAGAGCAGGCGCGGCGAGGTACGTTGTTGAGCGCGCCGACCGGCGGCGAGATCGACATGTCGTTGTCGTTGAGGATGACGAGCAGGTCGGCATCGGCGACGCCGGCATTGTTCAGCGCCTCGAAGGCCATGCCGGCCGACATCGCGCCGTCGCCGATGATCGCGACGACCTTGCGCTCCTCGCCCTTGTTCCTGGCGGCCAGCGCCATGCCGAGCGCGGCCGAGATCGAGGTTGACGAGTGGCCGACGCCGAAAGTGTCGTAGTCGACTCTCGCTGCGCTTGGGAAAACCGGAAATGCCGCCGTGCATGCGCAGCCGGCCATGCCCTTGCGCCGGCCGGTGAGGATCTTGTGCGCATAGGTCTGGTGGCCGACGTCCCAGACCAGGCGGTCTTCCGGCGTGTCGAAGACGTAATGCAGGGCGATGGTCAGTTCGACCGTGCCGAGGTTGGACGACAGGTGGCCGCCGGTCTGGCTACCGAGTCGATCAGGAAGGCGCGCAACTCGGTCGCCAGTTGCGGTAGCAGCTTGCGCTCCAGACGGCGCAGGTCGGCGGGGCTGTTGATCTTTTCAAGCAAGGAAGAGGCGCTCATTTCGGGATTCAGAATTGCGGTGACTGATGAAGTCGGCCAGTTCGGTCAGGCGGGCGGCGCGCTCGCCGAAGATGGCAAGGGCGGCGAGCGCATCGGCCCGCAGTTCCTCGGCGTAGTCGCGGGCGGCGTCGAGGCCGAGCAGGCTGACATAGGTCGGCTTCTCGGCAGCATCGTCCTTGCCGGCGGTCTTGCCGAGCGTGGCGGTGCTGGCCGTGCAGTCGAGAATGTCGTCGACCACCTGGAACATCAGGCCGGCGCGCTTGGCGAAGCGGTCGAGATGGCCGCGCTCGTCAGCGGTCAGCGGTTGGCCGGCGAGTGCGCCGAGCAGGACGGCGGCGCGGATCAGGGCGCCGGTCTTGAGCGCGTGCATCAGCTCCAGTCGCGGCTGATCGAGTTCCTGGCCGACCGCCGCGAGGTCGATCGCCTGGCCGCCGGCCATGCCGCGCGAACCGCTGGCGCGGGCAAGCAGGGCGATCATTTCGAGCTGGCGCGCCGGCTCGGTGACCGGCTCGCTGGCGAGCAGCTCGAAGGCAAGCGTCTGCAGGCTGTCACCGACCAGCAGCGCGGTCGGCTCGTCGTACTCGACGTGGCAGGTCGGCCGGCCGCGGCGCAGCACGTCGTTGTCCATGCACGGCAGGTCGTCATGCACCAGCGAGTAGGCGTGGATCAGCTCGACGGCGCAGGCGATGCGGTCGAGCCTGTCGGGGGCGGCACCGGTCAGTTCGCCTGCCGCGCAGACGAGCAGCGGGCGGATACGCTTGCCGCCGCCGAGGGTGGTGTAGCGCATGGCGTCGTGCAGACGGGCGGGGATGCTGTCGGCAGCGGGCAGCAACAGGCTCAGCGCGGCTTCGACGCGGGCCTGCGTGGCCGCCATCCAGTCCGCGATGGCGGGGGCACTCACCGATCGCCCAGACTGTCGGGGTCGACGTCCTTGAACTGGCCATTTTCAAGGACGCGAACTTGCTGCTCGGCGTCGGCCAGCTGTGCCTGGCAGTATTTCATCAGTTCCATTCCACGGCGATAGGCCGCAATCGACGCTTCAAGCTCGAGCTTGCCGTCTTCCATGCTGTGGACGATAGCTTCGAGCTCGGCGAGGGCTGCCTCGAATTTCATGTCGGTGATGGGGGTGTGATCCATGGCAACCGGGTTCAGGGAAACACGCGAAAATACTCCATGAGGGGCCTTCAGGTCAAATTGGGGGAAGGGCGGAATCGTCATTTTGACCAAGCTGCTGGCGTGGAATGTCCGACGCGGCAATGACTACCGCATTTTCCGCGGAACCCGTGCCTGAATCTGAACGGGGCGAAGCTCGAAGGCTGCAATGGTCTGCTGTTCAATGGCCCGTGCTCGGCCAACGACGACCTGGCTGACATGAACGTCGCCAGTCACCTCGATTTCACCGGCTGCAAGCCCGACATGAGTGCAATTGCAGCTCGATGATCTTCATCGAGGTCTATCTCGCGGACTGCCGCGTCGCACCCTTCCATCCGGGCCCGGGCAATCTCGTCACCTGCGACGATCTGGCCTGACAGTTCGCTGCGAGAGCCTGGTGGAAGGCGGCATGCAGCATTTCCACAGGTTCTATCGCCGGATGACGCGGCGCGGATTCCAGGTTTTTGCTGCAATGCACAAGGCGGCGCGCTAAAATTTGCCGCCGTTCCCACTTTCGAGTTGTCACCGAATGCAATCCCTCTGGATGCTGGTCGCCAGCCTGCTCTTTGCCGGCATGGGAGTTTGCGTCAAGCTGGCCGCGGAGACGCATTCGGCGGTCGAGATCACCTTCTACCGCAGCTTCGTCTCGCTGCTCCTCATGTTCGGGCTGGTGCGTCTGCGCGGGGTGCGGCTGGCGACCCCGCAATGGCGCTGGCAGATAAGCCGCGGCGTCGTCGGGTTTTCTGCACTGTTTGCCTATTTCCATGCGATTGCCCTGCTGCCGTTGGCGACGGCGGTGACGCTCAACTACACGTCGGCGATCTTCCTCGCCATCTTTCTGGCGCTGGCCGGCATGCGCCTGCGCGTCGGGATACTCGGGGCGCTGCTGCTCGGCCTTGTCGGGGTGGCGCTGCTGCTCAAGCCGACCCTGCATGCCGATCAACTCGCTGCGGGCCTGATCGGTCTCGGCTCGGGTGTTCTGGCCGGAATGGCCTATTTCAGCGTGCGCGAACTCGGCGCCCGCGGCGAACCCGAAGTGCGCACGGTGTTCTATTTTTCTCTCGTTTCCTCATGCTGCGCCGCGCTCTGGCTGTTGTTCAGCGACCTGCATCCGGTCCACCTGCGCAGTGGCCTGCTTCTGCTCGGCGTCGCCTGCTTCGCGACGCTCGCCCAACTGGCCATGACCCGCGCCTACACACGCGGCAAGACGCTTCTGTCGGCGGCGCTCGCCTACAGCACCGTGATCTTTTCGAGCCTTCTTGGTGCGCTGTTCTGGGGCGAGGTACTCGACGCATCGGTCTGGTTTGCCATCGGGCTGATCATCGTGTCGGGGATCGCGGCGACGCATTTTTCCCGCGCCAGCCCCGGCGAACAGGATTAAACTGGCAGCAAACAACAGCGGAGATCTGCAATGATTGTTATCGACCAAAAACCTCAGCGCGTCAGTGTTTCCGTCTTCGGCGAATTCACGCTGGCCGATTACAAGGAGTTCGAGGAGGTCGTCAATTACAAGGTCAAGTTCGAAGGGCCGGTCAACCTCTATTTCGACCTCAGCCAGATGGCCGACCTGACCATCGATGTCGCGTGGGAGGAGATCAAGTTCTCGCGCGCCCATCCCGACGACTTCAAGCGGGTTGCGGTGGTCACCGACAGTCAGTGGGTCACCTGGAGCGCGTGGCTGTCGCAGACCTTCGTCAGTGCCGATGTCGAGGTCTTCGACAACGCCGACGACGCCAATTCCTGGCTGGATTCCGGGCAATGAGTTACACGACGCTGGTCGATGTCGCGACACTGGCCACCCACCTCGGCGACCAGGACTGGCGCGTGGTCAACGTGCGCCACCAGTTGTCCGACGTGGGCTACGGTGAGCGTGCGTATGCCGAGAGCCATATCCCGGGGGCGGTCTTTCTGCATTGCGACCGCGACCTCTCGGGGCCCCTGACCGGTGGCAACGGTCGCCATCCCTGGCCCGAGCGCGACCGTCTGGCGGCGCGCCTGGGAGAGATCGGCATCGGGCCGCAGACCCAGGTTGTTGTTTACGACGACGCGCAGGGGATGATCGCCGGGCGCCTGTGGGTGTTGCTGCGCTGGCTGGGCCATGAACGGGTGGCTTTGCTCGATGGCGGGCTACAGGCCTGGCAGGCGGCAGGCGGGGCGATGACGGCGCTGCCGCCGAACCTGCATGCAGTTGCCTTCAAGGCGGACGAGGGGGTTGGCCCGGTCACCGCGAACGACGTGCTGGAGCGCCTGGAGACGCCGGGCATGCGTCTGGTCGATGCGCGCAGCCCGGACCGTTACCGTGGCGAGAACGAAACCATCGACCCGGTCGGCGGCCATATCCCCGGTGCGGTCAACCGCTTTTTCCGCGACAACCTTCAGGTCGACGGGCGCTGCAAGCCGGCCGCCACGTTGCGCGCCGAATGGCTCGCCGTACTCGCCGGTGCGCTGCCGGAGCAGGTCATTCATCAGTGCGGGTCCGGAGTCTCGGCCTGCCACAACATGCTGGCCATGGAAATCGCCGGTTTGCCCGGGTCGCGTCTTTATGCCGGTTCGTGGAGCGAATGGTGCGCCGATCCCGGGCGACCGGTCGCGTGACGGATGGGCGAGGTCAGTTATTTCTCGAAAAACATTGTCGCAGGTCAATGCATCGTGCCGACGATTGCGGCTAAATATTCTATTAAGCAATACAAATGAGGAAAGGTGAATCATGTTGACGCTGCAAGACTGTATTGAACTGTCCGAACTGACCGAGGAAGAAATTCTCGCCATTTCGGAGCACGAGCACATCCCGGAAATGGTGGCCCTTGAACTGGGCAACTACCTTGTTCATACGGAAGCCGGCGAAAAGCGGATCAAGGCGATGATCGCCGACGACATCAAGCATGCGCAGGACACCGGCAATACCGAACATGCCGTGGTTCTCAAGAACGTTCTGAAGCACTATCTGGAGCATCACTCCAGCGCGGCCTGAGGGCTGGCGCAGGAGCGGCAGCAGCCCGTACCGGGTGTTGCTTTTTCGCAACTCGCCGGGCGGGATGTGCGATAGCCAGCTGCCGAGCTGGCAGGAAACGGCGATGACGATCCACGGGAAGCTGGCGCTGGACAAGACCGGGATCGCGCCTGCCCGCGTCATCCCGGGTGCTCAGGGTCCGATCCGGCAGCTTGCAACCGGGCCAGCGCCCAGGCGACATGTTCGCGAACGATGGGGGAGGGGTGGTGTGCATGGCTGGCCAGCGCCGAGCGCGTTTCGGCTGAAGCGCCGGCATTGCCCAGCGCTACGGCGATGTTGCGCAACCAGCGCACATGGCCGATGCGGCGAATCGGGTTGCCCGCCAGCCGTTCGTTGAATTCCGTCTCCGTCCAGGCAAAAAGCTCGACCAGGCGGGCTTCGTCCAACCCTTGGCGCGCTGCGAATTCCGGGTCGCCTGACTGCGCGAAGCGGTTCCACGGGCAACAGAGTTGGCAGTCGTCGCAGCCGTAGATGCGGTTGCCGAGCAACGGCCGAAATTCCTCGGGAATGCTGCCGGCCAGTTCGATGGTCAGATAGGAAATGCAGCGCCGCGCGTCAACGCGGTAGGGCGCGGTGATTGCCCGCGTCGGGCAGGTGTCGAGGCAGGCCGTGCACGTGCCGCAGTGTTCCTCGACTGGCGCGTCGGGGGGCAACGGCAAATCGCAGTAGATCTCGCCGAGAAAGCGCCAGGAGCCTTGCTGCGACAGCAGGAGCGTATGCTTGCCACGCCAGCCGAGACCGGCCTGTTGCGCGAAATGCACTTCCATGACCGGCGCCGAATCCGAGAAAACACGGTAGCCGAACGGGCCGGCCAGCGCCCCGATCGCCTCGGCCAGACGTTGCAGCCGGTGGCGTACGACCTTGTGGTAGTCGCGGCCCTGCGCGTAGCGTGAAATCGCCGCCTGCCCGGGATCGCCCGCGATTTTGCCATGCGGCAGGTAGTCGACCGCGGCAGAGATCACGGTCACCGTTCCGGCATGGAGCAGTTGCGGGTCGGCGCGCAATTCGGCATGACGGGCCATATAATCCATCGCGCCGTGGCAGCCGGCGGCCAGCCAGTCGCGCAGATGCGCCGCCGCGCCTGTGGTGTCCGCCCTGGCGAAGCCGATTGCGGCGAAACCCAGTTCTCTGCCGGCCTGACGGATGGCTTCCTTCAGCGCGGCTTCATCCAGCGTGGAGTTCGGATCGTGCATAGCCCAGATGTTACTGCCGTTTTTCCCTTGCCCGACGAGGCGGCCACCCGGCGCCTGGGCCAAATCCTGGCGCCGGCATTGCGGCCGGGAATGGTGATTTTTCTCGAAGGCGACCTCGGTGCCGGGAAAACGACGCTGGTTCGTGCCCTGATCCAGGCGCTCGGTCATCAGGGGCCGGTGAAAAGCCCGACGTATTCTCTTGTTGAAGTTTACGTAATTTCGAGCTTATACTTATATCACTTTGATTTTTATCGTTTCGAGTCACCAGAGGAGTTTCTCGATGCGGGCCTTGATGAATACTTCAACGACAACACAGTCTGCCTGGTCGAATGGCCGGAGCGTGCGCGAGGCTGCGTGCCCGCGCCCGACCTGCGGCTGCGTCTCGAGCATGCAGGCGCCGGGCGTTTCCTCGAAGCCGTCGCACAGTCACTGGAGGGGCAGCAATGCATAAAGGCCATCAACACAGCCGCGGGCGACGGCAGCTTCTGCGCTATGCCGGCGCCTCGCTGATACTTTCCGTATCGTCGCTGGCCGGCGCCGCGGCGAAGCAGCCATCGGTACTGTCGGTGCGCATCTGGCCGGCCGTCAACTACACGCGCGTTACCCTCGAGCACAACGGGCCGTTGAAGTTCACGCATTTCACGGTCGAGAATCCCGACCGGCTGGTCGTCGATATCGAGGGCGTCGAATTCAACAGTGTCCTCGACAGTATCGCGCGCAAGGTGACGACCGACGATCCATACATCAAGTTGTTGCGGGCCGGGCGCTACAAGCCCGGTGTCGTGCGCCTGGTCATGGAGCTCAAGGCCAAGGTTTCGCCGCAGGTTTTCGAAGTCAAGCCGGTTGGCGAATACGGCCATCGCCTGGTGCTCGATGTTTACCCGGTGACGCCGGTCGATCCGCTGATGTCGCTGGTCGAGGGGCGCAAGGATGCCGTCGAGCCGTTGCAGCTCGACGCCGAGCCCAAACCCCAGGAGGCTCCGACCAGGAAGGCTCGAGACGGCGCCGGCGCCCGAAGCCCCCGAAATCCGGACAACGCGGAAGTCGGGCAAGCCGATAGTCGACCGGCTGGTCACCATCACGCTCGATCCCGGGCACGGCGGCGAAGATCCGGGCGCGGTCGGGCGCGGCGGAACCTACGAGAAGACCGTCACGCTGGCGGTCGCCAGGCGCCTCAAGGCGCGTTTTGATGCCGAGCCGAACATGCGCGCCGTGCTGACGCGCGACTCGGACTTCTTCGTGCCCCTGCAGATGCGCGTCCAGAAGGCACGCCGCATGCAGTCGGACCTCTTCCTGTCAATCCACGCCGACGCCTGGGTCAAGCCCGATGCCCGCGGTTCGTCGGTGTTCGTCTTGTCGGAGCGCGGGGCGTCGAGCACGCAGGCCCGCATGCTCGCCCAGCGCGAGAACGATGCCGACCTGGTCGGTGGCGTCAATCTCAGCGCCAAGGATCTGTTCCTCGCGCGCACCCTGCTTGATCTGTCACAGACGGCGACGATCAACGACAGCCTCAAGCTGGGCAAATACCTGCTCGGGGAACTCGGTTCGGTCAATACGCTGCACAAGACCAGTGTCGAGCAGGCCGGCTTCGCGGTCCTCAAGGCTCCGGATATTCCTTCGGCCCTGATCGAGACGGCCTTCATCTCCAATCCCGACGAAGAGCGCCGCCTGAATGACGACGCTTATCAGAACAAGCTGGCCGATGCCATCGTCCGTGGCGTGAAACAGTACTTCGTCAAGCATCCGCCCGGCCCGAAGGCCAAGCTGGCGAGCATCGCCTGACGCGCGCAGCGAATCCGGTCGTCGCACGCAATCCCCGGAAAAAAGAAGCCCGCACAAGGCGGGCTTAAATCCGTCCAGAGGACTGGAGGAGGAGACACATTCAGTATACACATGGGATTGTTGCGGCGCAACAATTAGTTTGCGTTGGCGCTTTTCCGTGTTGCAAAAAGGCGAAAGCCCCTTGAGGGGGGCAAGGGGCTTTCAAGGCGGCCGGGTTTTGCGAGGGGGAGAGGTGAGCCGCCTAGGCTGAAGGGTTTCAGCGCATGTCTGCAAGATAGCGGCGTTCGGCCGGCGACTCAAGTAACGGATTGCAACAGTTTGTGGGCAGTGTGTACCGCCGGCGCCGATCAATGTGCGGCAGACTTCATCGCGAGTTGTCCCGAGGCCACCAGCGTGTCGTCGTCGGCAGCCTTGCCCAGCACCTGGAACAGATGCTTGTCGAAGGTTTTGCGATTGGCGAGACCGGTCAGGGTGTCGGCCTCGCCTTGGTCGAGCAGGGGGATGTGATGGCCGAATATATTCGACCAGACCCATCAGCAGCACCCGGCGGTCGGCACCGTCGGCGCGCGCCTCGCGAACAATGGCGCGCTCGTCCTGGCAACACTGCAGCAGGGGATCGTGGTCGATCGGTTCGCAGTAACGACGTTCCGGCAGGTAGGCATTGTGCGAGAACTGGCCGCCCGGCCCCAGTCCGGCGCAGGTGAAGACGATCATGCTGCCGGCGGCCGGGTAACAGCGATGGACGGCGAGGGCGGCTGGATCGAAGACGTCCCGCATCGCGTCAACCAGCGCCGAATTGATCTCGGTGCGGTCGCGCCGCGACGCTATGCGGATGATGTGCTCGATAAGCTGGAGCATGTCAGGGATCGATCTTCACCGGAAAGGAATGCAAATGTAGCAAACTTCGCCCCCGGTGCGCGCGCACGGCAGGCCGCAGGGCCATGCTGCCATCCGCAATGAGCGTAGCCGGGCACAAGCCGTTATAATTGCCCATTTTTTCGAGCATCAGATGCGGGTTTTTCGCGGTTTTTCGCGCCCGGTTCCGGGGCCGACGGCGTTGGCGATCGGCAACTTCGACGGCGTTCATCTCGGACATGGCGCCCTGTTGGGCCGCCTGCGCGATATCGCCTCCCAATCCGCCATTCCCCCGACTGTGCTCACCTTCGAACCGCATCCCCGCGAATTTTTCAGTCCGGCCCTGGCGCCGGCGCGTCTGACGACCTTCCGCGAAAAGATCGAACTGATCGCCGAGGCAGGCATAGAACAGGCCATGGTCTGCCGCTTCAACGCTTCGTTCGCGGCGATCTCCGCCGACCAGTTCATCGACAGGGTGCTGGTGCGCGGCTTGCGCGTCCGCCATCTGATCATCGGCGACGATTTCCGCTTCGGTCAGGGGCGCGCGGGTGATTTTGCGCTTCTGCAACAGGCGGGTGCGCAGCGCGGCTTCGCCGTCGAGGCGATGGGCAGCGTCACGGTCAACGGCGAAAGGGTCTCCAGTTCCGGCGTCCGCAGCGCGCTGGCGGCGGGCGACATGGAGCACGCGGCGCGCCTGCTCGGCCGGCCGTACATCATCGACGGCCAGGTCGCCCACGGCGAGAAGCTTGGCCGCCGGCTCGGCTTCGCCACCGCCAACCTGCGCATCAGGCACAATCCGCTGCCGATGAGCGGGGTCTTCGCCGTCGCGGTCAGCGGCCTCGGCGACAAGCCCCTGCCCGGGGTGGCCAATCTCGGCATCCGGCCGACCGTGGGCGGTACGCGGCCCCTGCTCGAAGTGCATCTGTTCGATTTCGACCGCGATATCTACGGCGCCCATATCTCCGTTCGTTTCGTGCATAAATTGCGCAACGAACAGCGCTTCCCGAATTTCGACGCCCTCAAGGCGCAGATCGCGGCCGATGCCGCGGCGGCGCGGGCCTTCTTCAAGCTGTGAGCAAGCACAATGGCTGACTACAAAGACACCCTGAACCTGCCGGATACGGCCTTCCCGATGCGCGGCGACCTGCCCCGGCGCGAGCCGCAATGGGTCGGCCAGTGGCAGGAGAGGAAGCTCTACCAGCGCATCCGCGAAGTCTGCGCCGGCCGTCCGCGCTTCGTGCTGCACGACGGCCCGCCTTACGCCAACGGCGACATCCACATCGGCCACGCCGTCAACAAGATCCTCAAGGACATCATCGTCCGCGCGAAAACGCTGGCCGGCTTCGATGCGCCCTACGTGCCGGGCTGGGACTGCCACGGACTGCCGATCGAGCACCAGATCGAGAAGCAGCACGGCAAGGGCATTCCCGCCGACAAGGTGCGCGAACTCTCGCGCGCCTTCGCCGCCGAGCAGGTCGAGCGCCAGAAGAAGGACTTCATCCGCCTCGGCGTGCTCGGCGACTGGGACAACCCCTACCTGACCATGAGTTTCAAGGCCGAGGCCGACGAAATGCGCGCGCTCGGCACGATCCTCGAGCGCGGCTACCTCTATCAGGGCCTGAAGCCGGTCAACTGGTGCCTCGACTGCGGCTCGGCGCTCGCCGAAGCGGAAGTCGAGTACGAGGACAAGAACTCGCCGGCGATCGACGTCGCCTTCGAGGTGCACCCCAACCATGCCGAAAAACTGGCGGCCGCCTTCGGCCTGACCCACCTGCGCGGCCCCGCGTTCGCGGTGATCTGGACGACGACCCCGTGGACCTGCCGGCCAACGAGGCGGTCAGCGTGCATCCGGAACTGACCTACGACCTCATCGAAACGCAAAAGGGCACGCTGATCCTGGTGCGCGAACTCGCCGAGGCCTGCCTCGGGCGCTACGGCCTGTCCGGTGAAACGGTCGGTTCCTGCGAGGGCGGCAAGCTCGACCAGATCCTGCTCAGGCACCCTTTCCAGAATCGCGACGTCGCCATCATCTGCGGCACGCACGTCACCACCGAAGCCGGTACCGGCCTGGTGCACACCGCCCCGGCGCACGGAGCCGAGGACTTCGTCATCGGCAAGCGCTACGGCCTGCCGGTCAACAATCCGGTCGGCAGCGACGGCCGGTTTCTGCCCAACACGCCGGCGCTGGCGGTCGGCGAACTCGCCGGCAAGACAGTCTGGGAAGCCAACCCGCTGGTTCTGCAGGAACTCGACGGCTGCGGTCAACTGCTGAAAATGGAGAAAATCCAGCACAGCTATCCGCACTGCTGGCGGCACAAGACGCCGATCATCTTCCGCGCGACGACGCAGTGGTTCATCGGCATGGAACACAAGAAGGACGAAAACGCCTCGACCCTGCGCTGGATCGCCGAGCGCGCCGTCGATGAGACGCAGTTCTTCCCGGCCTGGGGCCGCGCCCGGCTGGAGGCCATGATGCGGACCCGTCCGGACTGGTGCGTTTCCCGCCAGCGCAACTGGGGCGTGCCGATTCCCTTCTTCCTGCACAAGGAGACGGCGCTGCCGCACCCGCGGACCGCCGAACTGATCGAACAGGTCGCGCTGCGTGTCGAGAAGGAGGGCATCGAAGCCTGGTTCAGGCTGGACGCCGCCGAACTCCTCGGCGCCGAAGCCGGGCAGTACGTCAAGATGAAGGACACGCTCGATGTCTGGTTCGATTCCGGCACCACGCACTGTCACGTGCTGCGCGGCTCGCACGCCGCCGATCTGGCCTACCCGGCCGACATGTATCTCGAAGGTTCCGACCAGCATCGCGGCTGGTTCCAGTCCTCGCTGCTTTCCGGTTGCGCCATCGACGGCCGCGCCCCGTACAAGGCGTTGCTGACGCACGGCTTCGTCGTCAACGGCAAGGGCCACAAGATGTCGAAGTCCAAGGGCAACGTCATCGCGCCGCAGCAGGTCTCGGACAAGATGGGCGCCGAGATCCTGCGGCTGTGGACGGCCTCGACCGATTATTCCGGCGAACTGTCGATTTCCGACGAGATCCTCAAGCGCGTCGTCGAAGGCTATCGCCGCATCCGCAACACGCTGCGCTTCCTGCTGGCCAATGTTTCCGACTTCGATGCCGCCAGCGACATGCTGCCGGTGGGCGACTGGCTGGAAATCGACCGCTACGCGCTGGCGCTGACCCGCGAGTTGCAGGAAAGCTGTCTGGCCGATTACGAACGCTACGAGTTCCACCGTGTCGTCCAGTCGCTGCAGACCTTCTGCTCGGAAGATCTCGGCGGCTTCTACCTCGATATCCTGAAGGACCGCCTGTACACGGCGGCCCCGGATTCGTCCGCCCGCCGTTCGGCGCAATCGGCGCTCTGGCACATCCTGCAGGCCTTCACCCGGCTGATGGCGCCGATTCTGGCGTTTACCGCCGAGGAAGTCTGGCAGGTGCTGACCGGCGATGCCGAGCAGTCCGTGATGTTCCAGACCTGGCACGATTTGCCGAAGCCCGAGGGCGAGGGCGAACTGCTGGCCAAGTGGGCGCTGATTCGCGACGTGCGTGCCGACGTGACCAAGGCGCTGGAAGACTAGCGCGAAGCCGGCAAGATCGGCTCGGCGCTGCAGGCGGAAGTCGAAATCCAATGCGGCGGTGAAAAATACGATGCGCTGGCTTCGCTGCGCGACGACTTGAAATTCGTGCTGATCTGCTCGTCGGCCGACAGTCGTCAAGGACGATACCGAACAAGTCGTCGCCACGCCGCTCGATGCATGGCAAGTGCGAACGCTGCTGGCACGTGCGCGAAGATGTCGGCGCCAATGCCGAACATCCGGGCCTTTGCGGCCGCTGCGTCAGCAACCTGTACGGCGAGGGCGAGGCGCGCAACTGATGCCTAAGTCAGGGCACTGGTACGCCCTGGCCGGGCTGGTCGTCATTCTTGACCAGATGAGCAAGTGGTTGGTGTTGTCCCGTATCGAGTTTGGCCAGACGATCTATGTCGCGCCGTTCTGGAACTGGGTGCTGACCTTCAATCCGGGCGCTGCCTTCAGCTTCCTGGCCGACCAGCCGGGCTGGCAGCGCTGGTTTTTCACGGTGCTGGCGCTGGCGGTTTCCGGCTGGATCGCGCTGGAACTGCGTCGCCATCCCGAACAGAAACTGCTCTCGCTCGCCCTGGCGCTGATCATGGGCGGCGCGCTGGGCAACGTCATCGACCGCATCCGCTTCGGCGCCGTCGTCGATTTCATTCAATGGCATGCCGCCGGTTACTACTGGCCGGCCTTCAACGTCGCCGATTCGGCCATCACCGTCGGCGCCATTTTGCTGGTTTTTTCGACGTTGACCGCGGCAAACAAGAAAGAGATCGCCTGATGAGCGAAACCGTCCGTTCCGACAGCTTCCTGACCCTGCATTACCGCATCACCGCGCTCGACGGCGAGGAATTCCTGTCCACCTTCGACATGAGTCCGGCGACGCTGCAAATGGGCAGCGGCCAGCTCGCCGAAAGCCTCGAAAGTGTGCTGATCGGCCTGCCGGCGCACGAACATTTCGTCTTCGAACTGGAACCGGAGCAAGCCTTCGGCCAGCACAACCCGCGCCTCGTCGAGCGCATCGCCCGCAATGGCCTCCCGGACGACATGGAACTCAAGGAAAACTCCGTCGTCGAATTCACCGCGCCCAACGGCGGCAGCTTCGCCGGCTTCCTGCGCGAACTGGACGCCACCCACGCGCTGTTCGACTTCAACCACCCGATGGCGGGCAAGCCGATCCGCTTCGAGGTGAAAATTATCGGCATAATGTAGTAACATATCTACATTATCTGATGGATATCAAGAGGCCTTGCCATGACGACTACCACACTCTCCAGTCGGCAGTTCAATCAGGACGCCGGCAAGGCGAAGAAAGCGGCGTCGGCTGGCCCGGTGATCATCACCGACCGCGGGCGTCCGGCGCATGTTCTTCTAACTTTTGACGATTACAAGAAGATTTCTGGCAGGTCGCACAAGATTTCTGATTTGCTGGCGATGCCCGGCATTGAAGAGATCGAACTGGATCTTCCACAGACATTCGAAGTGGCGCGCGCCGCTGATCTCTCCTGATGTACCTGCTCGATACCAACGTCGTTTCCGAGCTTCGCAAGGTCAAATCAGGGAAGGCCGACCGGAATGTTGCCGACTGGGCCGACAGGGTGGATGCAAGCGACCTCTACCTTTCCGTGATTACCCTTCTGGAGCTCGATATCGGCGTCCTGCTTGCCGAAAGGCGCGATCCGCTACAGGGAGCGCTGTTGCGTACCTGGCTTAACGCCCATGTTTTGCCTGCATTTTCCGACCGCATTTTTGCAGTTAACTTGGCAGTGGCACAGCGCAGTGCCCGTTTGCACGTACCCGATCCCAGGTCATTCAGGGACTGCCTGATAGCCGCCACCGCCCTTGTGCATGGTATGACTGTCGTCACGCGCAATGTGGCGGATTTTGAAGCGACCGGTGTTCAAATTCTCAATCCGTGGTGCGTCGTTTGACCGCTCAAAGGAACCCCATGCAAATCCTCCTCGCCAACCCCCGCGGCTTCTGCGCCGGCGTCGAACGCGCCATCACCATCGTCGAACGCGCGCTGGAAAAATTCGGTGCGCCGATCTACGTGCGCCACGAAGTCGTGCACAACAAGTTCGTCTGCGACGACCTGCGCGCCAAGGGGGCGGTGTTCATCGAGGAACTGAGCGAGGTGCCGGCCGGCAGCACGGTCATCTTCAGCGCCCACGGGGTTTCCAGGGCGGTGCGCGACGAAGCCGAACAACGCGGCCTCAAGGTTTTCGACGCGACCTGTCCGCTGGTCACCAAGGTGCATGTCGAAGTCGGCAAGATGCGCAATCAGGCGCGCGAAGTCGTCATGATCGGCCACAAGGGGCATCCGGAGGTCGAGGGCACCATGGGGCAGAGCCGGGACGGCATGTATCTCGTGGAAACGGTGGAGGATGTCGAACAACTCAGGGTTGCTTCACCGGACCAACTGTCTTTCGTCACACAGACCACGCTTTCGGTCGACGATGCCTCGATCGTCATCGATGCCCTGAGGAAGCAATTCCCGGAAGTTCAGGGTCCCAAGAAAGACGACATCTGCTACGCCACGCAAAACCGCCAGGACGCCGTCAAGGCGCTGGCCGAACAGTGCGACCTGGTCATCGTCGTCGGCAGCCCGAACAGTTCGAACTCGCGGCGGCTCAAGGAAGTCGCCGTGGCGCGCGGCATCGATGGCTACCTGATCGACGGGCCGGAAGAGATCGACCCGGCCTGGCTGCAAGGCAAGCAGCGTATCGGCGTGACGGCGGGCGCCTCGGCCCCCGAAATACTGGTCCGGCGGGTGGTCAACCGCATCAGGGAACTGACGGGTGCGGAAGTCGGGCAACTGGCCGGGGTCGAAGAAGGGGTGTCGTTTCCGCTACCGAAGGGGCTGGCGTAGTACGCTTGCGGTCAAGAGCCGCCGTGCGCAGCCCAGAATCCGGCTGGGGTAACGATTGGATAACGCCCGGCCAGCGCCACCAAATCCTTGTCGCCTGTGATCAAATAGTCCGCCCCGCCCAACTGCCGGGCAGTCAGCAGCGTGCCCAGCACCGGTTGGTCATCCGTATCGCGCAAGTCGACCGCATGATCGTCCAGCGGTTCGATTACCTCGGCCTGAATCGACAAGATATCGACCAGATCGTCGATTTCGGTGGTTGTCAGGCCGTGCCGGCTGACCAGTCGCGGAAGCACGCGCTGCAGTTCGTCCAGGATGAACGCCGACAAAATCACCTCGATTGATCCATGCCGCCATGCCGCGATGATCTTTCCTGGAATGCTGGCTGGGTAGGCGATACCGGACAGCAGGACATTCGTGTCGAGCACCACTCGCAATGTTGCCATTCCCGATTCAACGACTCCGTGGTGATGCGCGATGCGCGGCGCGCTCAAGTGCGACCGCCGCATCGATTTCCTGTAGGCCATCTGCCTCGGGAACCTCTTTAAAGCCCATTTCGATTCGCTGGCAAAGCCCCTCGAAGCGTTCCTGCATGCGGCGGATACGCTCGAACAAGCGTGCATCGACCAAGGCCGCCACTGGCTTCCCATCCTTGTTGATGACGACGCTGTCGTGCCGATATTGAACCTGGTTCAACATCTCGCCGAGGTTTTGTCTGAAGGCGACGGCGCTGGTTTGGGTAATCATCATCTTGCCTTTGTATTCATCGTTATGATCATGATGACCATTATGATTTATGGGATGATCGGTGTCAATTCGCTTTGGCCACAAGGGCCACCCTCTTGCCTCTCTCCCAAGGTCCGAAGGAAGACGACATCTGCTACGCCACGCAAAACCGCCAGGACGCCGTCAAGGCGCTGGCCGAACGGTGCGACCTGGTCATCGTCGTCGGCAGCCCGAACAGTTCGAACTCGCGGCGGCTCAAGGAAGTCGCCGTGGCGCGTGGCATCGATGGCTACCTGATCGACGGGCCGGAAGAGATCGACCCGGCCTGGCTGCAAGGCAAGCAGCGTATCGGCGTGACGGCGGGCGCCTCGGCCCCCGAAATACTGGTCCGGCGGGTGGTCAACCGCATCAGGGAACTGACGGGCGCGGAAGTCGGGCAACTGGCCGGGGTCGAGGAAGGGGTGTCGTTTCCGCTGCCGAAGGGGCTGATTTAAGGGTGACCTTGGTCACTGCTTGATCGATTTTCAGCGGATGGGTTGATCACGAACTCGACGCGCATGGCAAACCGGGTGACTTTGCCGCCCATCGTTCCGGGACGGAAACGCACGCTGAGAAAACTTGCTTTTGCCTCCTCGGCAACCGTTTGCGGAAGGTCTGAATATTCCTGATCCAAACCCTCCACGAAGCCGTCTTCCCCAATGCGAAGCACCAAGACGCTGTAACCACCCTGATCGAAATGCAGCAACGAAGGCATGCTGTCAGGAAGATCGAGAACCACTTCAGGAGGAGTATCCAGAAGGCTCGACGGGACATACTGGGTTACCGGGCCAGTGGCGATGGTTTGCGTGTCGCTCGCCAAGGTCGGTGATGTCTGCCCTTCGGTATTGCGTGGCGGCGGAAACTCTGGGTTGGCGAGGCGATCTTGCGTCGAAGTGGTCAGTGTGATCGCTACCCTCCCGGGCGGGGTGTTCGAGGTACCCGACCCTGAGGCCATGCTTCCTGTGCCGGCGATCAGGCCGCAATGGATCAGGATAGAGACTGACAATGCCAGCACAACCGGGGTGTTGTTCATTTTGTGAACATGAAATGTGAGTCCTGGCCGGCGTTAATCTCCGGAAACACGCAGCTTGAGCGATTCGTCCCTTCAGGCTCTCGCCCTTGTGCAGCGCAAGCGCAAAGAAGAAGCCCTCACCATGCGGCGAGGGCTTCTCGTAGAGACGTATCAGGGAATCAGTATCTCTTGATTTCCTTCCAGCTTTGCCGGCGAATTGCCGGGGTGAAACCTGTTCCCTTGCCGGCCTTGGTCGGAGTGGTCGCATCGGAGAGGCGAATGATGACCCTCACTTCGCCGCTCGGCAACTGGATCAGAATCGGTCGGCTGGCCAAGGCGTTGCCGAGTGAGGAGGATGCTGCCAATGGCGTCGCCTCCGTGCCCGACTTGTACGTCCAGGATATCGAGCCAGCTGCTGCCGCCCGGTGTGCAGGGGTCGCTGTTCGGAACGTTGCTGGTGAAATAGAGCGTGCCAAGGGCCAGTGCCGGATTCGTATTCACTCGTTCTCCGGTACAAGGCAGGTCGACATACCAGCCCCATTGAGTCGTGTAGTTGATGGCAGGCGGGTTGATGCCCGTCGTTCTGATGGTCAACGTCGTTGCCGTTGCGCAAGTGGCGCCGGAAGGCAGCGTCAGGGTCCGTTGCTGCATGTTGCTGCGAATCGGCGCGGTGTGCGCCGTCAACAACGCCAGATCATCAACGAGTGCATACATCGTCTGGGTCTGATTGGCACTTGGATTGGCGCCGACGACCCCGGGGATGTCGTTGCTGCCCAGGTACTGGCCGGTCCCGACATAAACCACGCGCTTGTCAACGCCGGCGTCCTGGACCGTCGCCAACTCGGGTTCGGTCGTTACCGGCTGGCTCTGGTTGCTCGCATTAAGCAGCGCGGTGAGTCTCTGAAGTCTCCAGTTGCTCGTCGATGCATTGTTCAGGTCGAATCGCCAGACATTACCCAGCAGGTCGCCACCATAGACGTACTGAACGGTGTTGTCCAGTTGCGGATTTTCAACGTAGGCACTGATGTAGGCGAGGCCGCTGGGAGTGGTTCCATCGCCAGCTTGGGTATCGAATGCGTGCAGTAGCGCCCCGGTCATCGCATTCAGAACGAACAGATAGCCATGTCCGTCGCCGCCGGTACCCGAAGCCGTATCGGTTCCCACTTGTGTGCCGTTGTTGTAGCCGGAAGTGACCAGCGTGACCCAGCCGTGCGCCTTGGTCTTGACGATGACGGGCTTGCCGAAGGTATACCCTACTCTGTTCGCATTGAAAGTCAGTCCGCCAGCCGTGTAGCCGGCAGGTGTCGTGAGGTTGAACGTTCCGCTGATGCTGGCGTTCGGAAACTCCCACAAGGCCTTGCTTGCCGCCGCAGCTTCGTTCGCGACCGTCGGGGTCGTCACGTCAAGCGCGTAGTAGCCGCGCCCGCCCTTGCCCAGGCCGCCGACCAGTATTGATCTCCAGTTGGGGTTGCGGGTGGTCGGCGGGACGCCATTGGTCAGGCCGGTCAGGTCGAAATCGACATCGCCAAGAACCGGGGTCGCATCGACGAAATAGCGATGGGCGAAACTGTCCCTTCTGCTCAGACTCCGCAGTTGCGACGGGGCTGTCGTGGACAGGAAGAAACTCGGGATGTACGACCAGTTTTCCGAACCGTCAGAAGCGAGGAAGGCATGTACCATCCCGTCATTCGCGGCTTGGAAGACAGTCTTGACTCGCGTCGGGACGAACAGAGGGGTGGTGGTCGCGATGATGCTCTGGGCGGCCTTGAATGCCGCATAACCGGGATCGCCATAGGCGAATGTTGGGGTCGTCACAACGACCGGTTCGGCATTGACGATATCGCCAAGCAGATTGGCACGCGTCCGGTCAAACGCCACTCGTTTCACCACTACGGTCACCGCGGATATATTCAAGAACGGCTGCGCTGTCGGAGGGTCCGGGCGGCGTTGTAGGCGAATTCAGCGTCGCCTGCTGTGTGGCCGTCAGTCTTGTCGTCGTCGAGGCGGTGGAGGGTTGGAATTGTGCGCCTGCACTTCCCGAATAAGTGACGATCCGGCGGGTGCCGGAAGTCAGCGAGTTCAGTTGCGCTTGGGCCGACCACGTTGCAGTGGTGGAGACGACGCCCGTAGCCGTGTCGATCGGGTAGGACGACAACTGCCCGCTCCAGTTGCCCGAGTTGTAGCTGGACGCATAGGAGGTGTTGTCAACGGAAACGTCGGTATTCGCCACGGCCACCGCCGCTGCCGAGCCGCTGCGGGCGATGACATCGTCCAGTGCTGCCTGCAGAGCAGTCGCGAAGCTTTCCGGGTCCGCGGCGCTGTAGAATCCGCCACGGCTGTTGATTGCCGCATGGGCGAGATCGTCCACCTTGTTCGGGCTGTCTTCCACCGAGGGGTCGGGCCAGGTGATCGTCTGCGGCGTGGATGTAAATGCCGAGTTGATCGCGGCCGAGGAAATGGTTCCGGCGACCCCGAATCCAACCGTGTAATTCACCAGATGCTGCCAGAATGCCGGATCGGTCGCGTCTGTTGGTACGTTGTTGGTCAGACCGCCTCGAAGGTCATTCTTCCAGTAGTACATGGCCACATCGGCCAACGAATTTGAGTAGGCGTCGTTGTAGGGGTTTGCCGGGGCATAGGTATATGAAGGCAGAGACGGGCTGGTGTTCGTGGGCCCGCCGGTGTTGTCGATATTGCCTGTCGCCGTGCGGGCGTTATCACCGTTCCAGTAGCCGTCGGTCATCAGTATGTTGAAATTTTGACGGCATGAGTGTTGGGTTCCCCCGGTGCTGCCCGGGGTTGCTCCCCACGGCCCCTGATCATCGGTACGACTGAAATATTGGCCGACATCATCGAGGGCATAGCGGAGCGGAGTACCCGCAGAAGGCATCACATGACCGTACAACTCGGTGAAGAACTGGGTTCTGTCGGTGCCAGTAAATAGCCGGACGCCGCGGACAACGGTCAACGTGTTGGCCCGTCCGTCAATTGTCGTCTCCCCCTTGTTGATCGCCGCGAAGCCGGTGCGCATCGATCCGCTCGGCTGCCGGGAAAAGGCCAGACCAACCCCCGCGCGGGCCGCCAGGATACGCGACCGGTAATAGGTGAACCAGTTGGCGAAGTTCTGGATTTCCTCCGTATAGGTGCAGGTAGAACCCGCGCAATCGGTGCGTCTGGCGCCTTTGGCGTAGGTGGCGGTCGTTGATTTGATCTCGACCAGCGTATAGTTGGCTTGGCGTATTGTTGGCGGCGCCAACGGCGGTCGGGGCGGCGCCGCTTCCGGTATACTGGAAATAGGTCGCCGGGTAGTAGGTCACGTTCTCATACGTGGAACTGTTGTTGCCATTGGTCCATTGGCGTCGATCGGTCTGATTGGTCGTCAGGTTGCGCGTACCCTCCGCGACATTGTTCGGATTGTAGGGCGCCGCGATCGGCGACGCGGCCGCCATCAGCGATCCGTCGGCATTGGACCATGGCCGGTAGCGCGTTGCCGGGTTGTAGTACATCGGGTTGCACTGCGCATTGCGATAGCATCTGGCGTAGGCGTTATCGCGCGTGAACCGCGCATGCGTGGCGTAGGAGGCGTCTTGCCAATCGCTGCCATAGTAATCGGAACCATAGAGCCTGTAGGGACGCGGAAAGGTCAGATAGACGTCGTCGTTTTCCGGAATGACCTCGAACTGCATCGAGCCCGAATCGTCAAGCGTGAACATGACATTGGGCTTGGCCGAATTGAGTACGGCCATCGGCACATCCGAGATGTCCGCCGGGGCACCGAAGCCGGCTTGGCTGACTGCCATGGCGAGCCAGGTCGCGGCGAATATTCTTGCCATCGCGCGGCGGCTGAAGGTCTGGTGATTCGTTTTCATGTGGCTTGCTCCTGTGCGGAACGTTGCTGATACAGTTGTGGATGGGACGTTGACGGCTCTGGTCAGAGCGAAAGAATGGTCTGGGTGATCGACGTCGCGTTGCGCGGGCCGGTGACGCGCGTCGTAACCCTGTACATCACGGCTACGGGCATGTCTGGCTGAATCGTCCCGCCACCCTTCTTGCTGGCGCCCGGGTCGGTGGTTGTCGTATGGCAGCGGTCGGCAGCGCGGTCCATCGTGGCGGGGACGGGCAAGGCGACGGGAATCGATGTGTCGGCGGTGCACAAGCGCTCGATGACGTATTGCACCTGATAACTGGTGTTGACCGTTGTCACCGGAATAGTGCCTGAGGCCCAGTCAATGAAGGGCGCGCCGTTCGGGTCTTCCGGCTGGACGCGGGCGTAGTAGCGGCAGGTCCCGAGGTTGGAGGACGAAACGGCCAGCGCGCAATTGGCGGGGGAGGTTGGCGTTGGGAACGGTGCGCACCGTATTGTTGAGGTAGGTCGCCGCTTCTTCCATGCCGATACTGGTCGCCTGCATCGTCGCATCCTTGAACGCCAGGTTGCCGGCGACCAACGCCCCGGTATCTACCGAGCGCAACAGCGCAATGCCGGCCAGCGTGATGATGACCAGCGTCACCAGGGAGATGAAGAGCGAGACGCCCCTCTGCCCGCCGCGGAGGCGAGGGGAAGGCGGAAACGGGCGCGAGTGTTCTCGTGATCGAGAGGATAAGGTTTCATCAGTAGGGCCATATCGAGTTGCGCAGCGGGATGATGGTCTGATAGACCTTGTAGCGGTAATGTTGCCAATCGGGATCGCTTCTCAAATCAATCGTTGGCCCGGGGTTGGTCGAGTCGTCGCGCCAGGCGCAGGGGCCAAAATTGGTGGTGGCGGCGTTCACGCAGGCGCAATCCGGCCGGTTATTGTTCACTGCGGCACATTGGCTGGTGACCAGACCGGCTTCGCGGTTCTTGCTGCGCGCCACGATCGCCACGCGGATCGCCTTGATGCGCTGCCGGTTGGCGACGCCGCCGGAACCGGTCAGCGTCGCAGCGGCGAACGAACCGGTGGGGTTAACCCATGACGCGATGTCCTTGGTGTTGGCGGCAGTGGAAAGGCCGTATTGCGCCTGGAGATTGACGATGTCGCTGGCGAGTATTCCGGATTGTGCTCCGTTGGAATCAACGACCTGAAGGCTCTGGTTGGCGTCGACCGAAAAGGTCCGAGTGCCAACGCCGCCCATACCGGTGGTTCCGACCCGATAGACCCAGGACTGTGCCGGATACTGCGTTGGCCATCCCGAAGGTCGCGGGTTGGGATTGAATTCAGGGTACTGGCCGCTGGCGACGGAAAGCTGCCGCAGCAGGGGGGTGACCGCAGTCACCCGCATCAGCGTGCAGTTGGTGAAGGTCGGGTCGACCAGAACGATCAGATCCTGATTGGTGAAGTCATAACTGCGCTCGACCAGCAGGTTGAAAGGAGTCGTTGTCGAAAGCAGAGGCTCTAGCAGTCGCGACGGCACCGAGCCGGCAAAGTTGGCACCCGTCCGGACAATGATCTGGTCACTGGTGGTGCCGCCATCCTGGATCAGGAGCGGGATCAGGGTGAACCCAGAGCCCTGCACTGCGGTTGTGGCTCGAACTCTGCTTGGTAGGAGGAGTAGAAATTGACACAGGAAAAAGTGGGTATTGAATTGAACCCGGCGCCGGCCATCCGGACGTCCTGTTCAATCGAAAAGAGGCCGAGCAGACCGCTCTGTTGGGCGTCGGCCCCCGAGGCGGTCGTCCGTTTCTGGCCTTCGAATATGGCAAGGGTCTGAGTGACGACCAGTATCACGATCAGGCCGACGGTCAGGCCGACCATCAGTTCGACCAGGCTGAAACCGGCTTGCGCCACACCCGGGCGATGCCCGGACGAACTGCATCTCAGCCATTGTTGTTGATCCGCGTTGTGATGACATGGTTGTGATAGGTCGTGGCGCCCGGTGCAGTCGCCAGCAGACGGTGACCGTGACTTGGTTGATGGGCGGGGTTCCTGAGGTGTCAACCTGGACGCGTTGACGCGTGGTCGTTGCGCCGGGCAGCGTACTGGCCACAGTATTCAGCCATGTGGCCGCATTGGCATAGGTTGCGGCCGTTCCTGCGGTGCAGTTGGCCGCTCCGGTTATGTACTGGCTAAGGTTGGCCTGGTCGGCCCACATGCGACCGATGAGTTGGTCTGCCAGGAAAGCGGCATCGGCACGGTACTTGGCATCGGCGGCGGTGCGGATCGATACGGCCTGCATGCCGATGACGGCCAGGACGCCGATGGAAAAAATGAAAATGGCGACCATGGCTTCGATCAGGGCGACGCCGCCCTGCGCGGACTTTGACGAAGACCGTTTCATTACAGGCATCTCCGGGTATCGGTGGTGCCGGATACGCTGGGGTCGCAGATGCGAACCTGGCCGCCCGGACTGGAAATTTGTATCCTGAGTGTCGAGTTCGCGGCCCACCGGTGGCCGCGACGTCAACCGCAGTTAGAATGGCCGATGCATCGGTATTGGCGACGACCCGGCCGAGGCCGTTGAAGGTGATCTGGGTCGCATTGGCCGGGGTCCTTGTCGTCGTGACGCTCGCCGAGCCGCCTTCGCCGCTGGCGCGCGACTGCTGAACCAGCGCGCCGCCGCTGTCCACGTTCACGCTCCAGGATGAGGTGCCCGCCCCGAGCGTGAAACGCACCTTGGCATTGAGGCGGACGGCTTCGGCACGGGCAAGTTGCACGCCGTTCTGGACAGCCTCGGCCGAGGCCTTGATCTGGTTCCTGACGATGAACTGATTGAAGGAAGGCAGACCGATCGCCAGCAGTACCGCCAGCACCACACCGGTAACCATCAGTTCAGTGATGGTGAACCCGCGCTGTCTCGCAGCATGGTGAGCAGGGGTCAGCACGATTCGTCTTTCTTGTAGGTCCAGCAGTTCTTTGGTAACCCGCCAGCGCCCGGGAAGGCGGTGGTTCGCCGGGTATTGGCCTCATTGATGGTGAAGGTGAACCCATTCATACCTTGAGTTGCAATGCCGGTTGCTGTACCGGTGTAGGTTGTCGCTGTACCAGCGCAGGTGTAAGTGAAATACTTGGTGCCGCCGGGCAAGGTTCCGCCACAGGTCGTGCCACCGGAAACGTAAGTACGGTTATCCTGAAAGAACTGCTCCTGTCGCGCCCGGAAGGCTGCCAGTTCGGATGTGGCCTCGCCGATCTTGCCGCGCCGCACATAGTCCTGATAAGACGGGAGCGCAATCGTCAACAGGATGCCGACCAGCGCGACGACGATCAAAAGTTCGATCAAGGTGAAGCCGTTGGCGGTTTTCAATTGAGTTCCTGGGTTCATGTAGCCTCCTGCCATCGAAATATACGTGATCGGTAATCATGGCATGTAGATTAAGCGATGTAAGGCGTACAAATCACGATGAACGGTTTGCGAGATGGCATCGTGGAGAAATTTCGAAACGGGTATTGCCGGCTGCTGCCAATCTGGTTAAAATGCTCGGCTTTGGTTCTACTTTCCGGACAACATTACATGGCCAATAGCGCACAAGCCCGCAAGCGTGCCCGTCAAGCTGACAAGCAGCGCTCCCACAACGCCAGCCAGCGTTCGACCCTGCGTACCGCGATCAAGCGCGTGCGTCAGGCGATCGAAGCCGGCGACAAGGCCGCCGCTCAGGGCGTCTTCCAGCAGTCCGTTGCCGTCCTCGACCGCATCGCCGAAAAGAAGATCGTCCACAAGAACAAGGCCTCGCGCACCAAGAGCCGCCTGTCCGCGCAGATCAAGGCGCTCGCTGCTGCCTGATTCCTGCACGGCGCAAAATGAAAAGGCACCTGCGGGTGCCTTTTGTTTTTGCTACAGTGAGCGATAAGGAATGAAGTGGCGTTGTAGTAATGGCCGGGACCGGGAATGCTCCATGAGAACGCATGAAGAGATTGATCAGCGCAGCCTTGCCATGCACCGTTTGGTCGCGTCGAGAATCTTGCGCGACCCTGAGCTGTTCCAGAAGGCCCGAGCCACATTGGCGCGTTGGCGTGCGACGGTGAGTGTCGCTTCCCAGCCTTATCTGGAGGAGTGGGAGCGCCTGATGAACCTGGGGGTCGAGGCCTGCCTCGCGGTCGCCGTCGAGGATTCGCAGAGGGCCGCCGCGTTGCGCCAGTCGTCACCGTTTTCAGGTGTCCTCAGCAATCGGGAACGCTTCGCCTTTCTGAAAGCATGGCGTCGCGATCATGAAGCGCAGTGAGCTTGAGCATCTGATTCGCGCGGCCGCGGCGGTAACCGATCAGTACGAGATCGTGGTGGTCGGCAGTCAGTCGGTTCTTGGTGCGTTTCCGGATGCGCCTGAAGTTCTGCTGCAATCGAGGGAGGCGGACTGTTACCCGCTGCATCGCCCGGATCTCGCCGACGTGATCGATGGTGCGATTGGCGAGCTCTCGCCTTTTGACGAACGGTTCGGCTACTACGCCCAAGGGGTGGGACCGGAAACAGCTATTCTTCCCGCCGGCTGGGAAGGGCGTCGGGTCGAGATTCAGAACTACAACACGGATCTGAAAATCGGCTATTGCCTTGAGCCACATGACCTTGCTGCCTCAAAACTGGCCGCTGGAAGGGACAAGGATTGGCCGTTCGTCGAGGCGATGCTCCTTCACTAAATCGTGGATGGGGCGGTCGTTGAAGAACGGGTGGAACTGCTTCCGATCGCTGGCGAACACAAAAAACGGTTGTGCGACTGGGTTCGGCCGCGGTCGCCTGTGTGATCGATTCAGCAAGATTCGCGGCGGCTTGGCGCCGATGGGATGGTTCTATTTCTTCCCGTCGAGCGGGCAAACGCCGTCGATGATCTGCAGGTCGTTGTCCTGGGCGAAATTGAGCATGAAGCGGTAGGCCATCGGCTCGATTTCGCCGAGGCGGCCGTCGACGAACACCGCCTTCTGGCCGTTGTAGTCGCCGGGGCCGACGTAGGGCGAGTACTTCATCTTGCGCTCGGCGCCGAAGGCGGACATGACGCCGCACAGGCGTTCCGCCCAGTCGCTGGGGCGAAACTTGCGCCCTTCTTTCGTGAGGCCAACGATGATGAAGGTGGTCGATTCTGGTGTTGTCATTGTTCCACTATGTCTTGTCGGGCGTTGCGACCTTGTTGTGACGCATTCTAGCAGAAGGCTTGGAACTGTGGCGTGGTCGCCCGGCTTCATGTCCGCTTTGCCAGGGTCCGGAGGACCGTTGTTCCGCTCGCGCCGGGACCGGCATGCGGTGTCCCGGATGCAGTGATGCAGATGACCCTGCATTCTATACAAGGCCTTGTTTTTGCCTTAACATTCAAGTTTCTGCAACCCCCTCCGGTGCCGGCCTGCCGTCGGAGGTTGCGGTCGTTCCGGCGGCAATGTCCGCCGTTTTCGTTTTCTGGGGTTGTCCGATGTCGCATGTGATGAATACCTATGCCCGGTTGCCGGTGGCGTTCAGCCACGGTCAGGGGTGCCGGATTACCGATAGCGAGGGCAGGGAGTACCTGGATGCGTTGTCCGGGATCGCCGTTTCGACGCTCGGCCATGCCCACCCCAGGCTGGTATCGGCGATCGCCGCCCAGGCCGGGCGCCTGCTGCATACGTCCAACCTCTATCGCATCCGCGAGCAGGAGCAACTCGCCGACAAGCTGGCGGCGCTGTCGGGAATGGAGGAGGTCTTCTTCTGCAATTCCGGCTGCGAGGCCAACGAAGCGGCGATCAAGCTGGCGCGCTATTACGGCCACAAGAAGGGGATCGACTCGCCGACCATCATCGTCATGGAAAAGGCGTTCCACGGGCGGACGATGGCAACGCTGTCGGCCACCGGCAACCGCAAGGCGCAGGCGGGTTTCGAGCCGCTGGTCTCCGGCTTCGTGCGCGTGCCGTACGACGATCTCGAGGCGATCAAGGCGATCGGCAGGCACAACAAGAACATCGTCGCCGTGATGCTGGAGATCATCCAGGGCGAGGGCGGCATCAATCTCGCCTCGCTCGAATTCCAGAAAGGGCTGCGCCAGCTGTGCGATGACCAGGGCTGGCTGCTGATCTGCGACGAGGTGCAGTGCGGCATGGCGCGCACCGGCAAATGGTTCGGCTACCAGCACGCCGGCATCCGGCCGGACGTCGTGACGCTGGCCAAGGGCCTTGGTTCGGGCGTGCCGATCGGCGCCTGCCTGGCCGGCGGCAGGGCGGCCGGACTGTTCAAGCCGGGCAAGCACGGCTCGACCTTCGGCGGCAATCCGCTGGCGTGCACGGCGGCGCTGACGACGATCGCCACCATCGAGCAGGACGGCCTGATGGCGCAGGCGGAATGCGTCGGCGCGCTGATCCGCAAGCTGTTCGCCGAGGCGCTGGCCGGCGTCAAGGGCGTTGTCGAGATTCGCGGCCAGGGCCTGATGATCGGCATCGAACTCGATCGTCCGTGCGGCGAACTGGTCGGCAACGGCGCTGGCCGCCGGCCTGCTGATCAACGTGACGGCCGACAAGGTCGTCCGCCTGCTGCCGCCGCTGATCTTCAGCGAAAACGAGGCGCGGGAACTGGTCGACCGCAGCGTGCCGCTGATCCGGGATTTCCTGGCGTGCCTGAGCATGGCGATCAAGCACTTTCTGCAGTTCAAGGATTTCACGCGCGACGAGTTCGAATACCTCTTCGAACGCACGCGCTGGATCAAGACGCAGTTCAAGTCCTACCGCAAGTACTGGCCGCTGTGCGACCGCACGCTGGTGATGATCTTCGAGAAGGCCAGCACGCGCACGCGCCTGTCGTTCGAGGCCGGCATGCAGCAGCTCGGCGGCTCGGCGATCTACCTGAACACCCGCGATTCGCAACTGGGGCGCGGCGAGCCGGTCGAGGATGCGGCGCAGGTGATCTCGCGCATGAGCGACATGGTGATGATCCGCACCTTCGAGCAGGAGATCATCGAGCGCTTCGCCGCCAATTCGCGCGTGCCGGTGATCAACGGCCTGACCAACGAATACCATCCCTGCCAGATCCTGGCCGACATCTACACCTACATCGAGCATCGCGGCTGCGATCCAGGGCAAGACCGTGGCCTGGATCGGCGATTCCAACAACATGTGCAACACCTGGCTGCAGGCGGCCGAGGTGCTGGATTTCAAGGTCATGTGTCGACGCCGCCGGGCTACGAGGTCGAAGCCGGACGCGCCGGCTGTACGGCGACGCTCCACTTCGAGGAGTTCGCCGACCCGATGGACGCCTGCCGCGGAGCCGACCTGGTGACCACCGACGTGTGGACCTCGATGGGCTTCGAGGCGGAAAATGAGGCGCGCAGGAAGGACTTCGCCGACTGGCAGGTCGATGGCGAGATGATGCGCGCGGCGCGTCCCGATGCCTGTTCATGCACTGCCTGCCCGCGCATCGCGGCGAGGAAGTGGCCGCCGAGGTGATCGACGGCCCGCAAGCCGTGGTCTGGGACGAGGCCGAAAACCGCCTGCATGTGCAGAAGGCGCTGATGGAATACCTGCTGCTCTGCGGCAGGATCGAAGCGAAGTAAGGGAAGAATAAATGAGCGACATCAAGAAAGCCGTGCTCGCCTATTCCGGCGGTCTCGATACCTCGGTGATCCTCAAGTGGCTGCAGGATACCTACCAGTGCGAAGTGGTGACCTTCACCGCCGACCTCGGCCAGGGCGAGGAACTGGAGCCGGCGCGCGCCAAGGCGCTGAAGTTCGGCATCAAGCCGGAGAACATCTTCATCGACGACCTGCGCGAGGAATTCGTGCGCGATTTCGTGTTCCCGATGTTCCGCGCCAACACCGTCTATGAGGGCGAATACCTGCTCGGCACCTCGATCGCCCGCCCGCTGATCGCCAAGCGCCTGATCGAGATCGTCAACGCGACCGGCGCCGATGCCATCTCGCACGGCGCGACCGGCAAGGGCAACGACCAGGTGCGTTTCGAACTCGGCGCCTATGCGCTGAAGCCCGGACATCAAGGTCATCGCGCCGTGGCGCGAATGGGATCTGCTGTCGCGCGAAAAGCTGATGGCTTATGCCGAGACAGCACGGCATCCCGGTCGACATGAAGCACAAGCAGGGCGGCTCGCCCTACTCGATGGACGCCAACCTGCTGCACATCACCTACGAAGGCCGCCATCTGGAAGACCCCGCGGCCGAAGCCGAGGAAGCGATGTGGCGCTGGACGGTGTCGCCGGAAGAGGCACCCGATGCAGGCCGAATACCTCGACATCGAATTCGAGAATGGCGACATCGTGGCGCTGAACGGCAAGCGCATGAGCCCGGCCGAGGTGCTGGCCAAGCTGAACGAACTCGGCGGCAAGCACGGCATCGGCCGCCTCGACCTGGTGGAGAACCGCTACGTCGGCATGAAGTCGCGCGGCTGCTACGAAACGCCCGGCGGCACCATCATGCTCAAGGCGCACCGCGCCATCGAATCGATCACGCTGGACCGCGAAGTGGCGCACCTGAAGGACGACCTGATGCCGCGCTACGCCAGCCTGATCTACAACGGCTACTGGTGGAGCCCGGAGCGCCAGGCGCTGCAGACGCTGATCGACCACACGCAGCAGCGTCGTCAATGGCTGGGTGCGCGTCAAGCTGTACAAGGGCAACGTCATCGTCGTCGGCCGCGATTCGCAAGACCGATTCGCTGTTCGATCCGACCATCGCCACCTTCGAGGACGATGCCGGCGCCTACGACCAGAAGGATGCGGGCGGCTTCATCAAGCTCAACGCGCTGCGCATGCGCATCGCGGCCAACCTGCGCGCGCGCAAGAGGTCGAGGCTAGGCGATGGAAAGCGGCACCCTGTTCGGTTTCACCGAGGAGCAGATTGCGGACTTCGGCGTAACCTTCGGGTGTCGGCGCCTTCATGCTGTTCATGCTGTTCATCATCGGCGAGATCGCCTGGAAGTCGAAGGCCGGCAAGATGGGCACTTTCGTGCTGTTCTTCGTGCTCGCCTTCGGCATGGTCGGCTTCATCGCCAAGGCAGTCATTCAGAAAATGTGGGGAATCTAGATGTCGCAATTCGATAATGTTTCCGTCGTCAAGAAGGCCAATGTCTATTTCGACGGCAAGTGCGTCAGCCACACGGTGGTGTTCGCCGACGGCACGAAGAAGACGGTCGGCGTGATCCTGCCGTCCTCGCTGACCTTCAACACCGGCGCGCCCGAGGTCATGGAAGGCGTCGGCGGCGCGTGCCGCGTCCGGCTCAAGGGCGAAAGCGACTGGAAGTCCTGCGGCGAGGGCCAGTCGTTCACCGTGCCGGGCAATTCCAGCTTCGAAATCGCCTGTGACGAGCCCTACCATTACGTCTGCCACTTCGGATAATCGCCATGCCTTGCTTCGACTTCACTTCCGAAGCCGACATGGTGGCGTTGAAGAACGCCGTCGATGTCGCCTCGCGCCAGATCGACAACCGTTACGACTTCAAGGGCACCAGCGCCAAGGTCGAGCTGAACGAGAAGGACAAGATCATCACGCTGCACGGCGATTCCGATTTCCAGCTCGACCAGATCAAGGACATCCTGTTCCCGGCGATGGAGAAGAAGGAGGCGGAGAGCACCAAGCGCCTCGATCACCAGGCGGTGCAGAAGGTCTCCGGCAACAAGGTCAAGCAGGACCTGAAGATCAGGCTGGGCATCGAGACCGAGATGGCCAAGAAGATCGTCAAGCTGATCAAGGATGGCAAGCTCAAGGTGCAGGCCTCGATTCAGGGCGACGCGGTGCGGGTGCAGGGCGCCAAGCGCGATGACCTGCAGGAATGCATCGCGCTGATCCGCAAGGAGATCGTCGATTTTCCGATCCGTGCGGGCAATTTCCGCGATTGAGCGCATTGCCGCGGTCAACGGCGGAAAATGGGCAAAAATCAGGGCGGCCTCGGCCGCCCTGACGTTTTTTCAGCGGGCGAGGCCCTGAATCCAGACCGAGTAAAGCTGTTCCGACAACTGCCGCATCGCCGGCAGGCGTTCGGGGATTTCCTGCTGCATGACTTCGGGCGGCTGCACGCTCGGGCGATCGGCCCGTGCAAGGACTTCGTCGCCCCATTGTGCGCACCAGGCGGCGATCATCTCCGGCGTCATCTCGACATGGCACTGCATGGCAAGGTGGGGGCCGATGGCGAACATCTGGTTGGCGCAATGCGTGCTGGCGAGCAGCCGGGTGGCGCCGGGCGGGATGCTGAAGGTTTCGCCGTGCCAGTGGAAAACCGTGCCCGGTTTGCCGGCGAAACTGCCGAGCCAGTGCCGGGCGACTGCATTGTCTTCACCTCCGGCCATGCCCCAGCCGATTTCCCTGACCGGATTCCGCGTCACCTCGCCGCCGAGCGCCTTGCTCATCAACTGCCCGCCCAGGCAATGGCCGATGACCGGCACATCCCGGGCGACGGCGCCACGGATCAGGGCACAGACGGACTCGATCCACGGCAGCGGATCATTGACGCTCATCGGGCCGCCCATGAAACAGAGGCCGGAAAAGCCGTCAACCGCAGGCGGCACCGATTCGCCGGCGTCGATGGCAATCAGGCGCCAGGGAATCCCGTGCTGCTCGAGGAATATGGCAAAATAGCCCGGACCTTCAACGGGAGCGTGGCGAAAGATGGCAACAGGTAGCATGACTGCGGAAATGTCCAGGAATACCGAGGCGCCATTTTACGCTCCTTGCCGTGGCGCTGTGCCTGGTTTATGGCGGCGCCGCCGCGCAGGATGTCGGTCTCGCCGGCGTCATGGGGAGCAAGGCGCTGCTGATGATCGACGGCGGCGAGCCGCAGGCGGTTGCCGTCGGTCAGTCGCTCGCTGGCGTCAAGGTGATTTCGGTTCAGGGCGATCAGGCGGTCGTCGAGATCGGCGGCAGGAAACGCCCGTTGCGCGTCGGACAGCATGCGATCGGCGCAGCGCCGGCGGATGGCTCGGGCACGATCGTCATGACGGCGGACAATCAGGGGCACTTCTATGCCACCGGCAGCGTGAACGGCGCTGCCGTGCGTTTCCTGGTCGATACCGGCGCGACGATGGTCTCGCTGGGAGCGAGCGATGCGCGCCGGATCGGCCTCGATTTCAACCGTGGCCAGAAAGGCATGACCCAGACGGCCAACGGCCAGACGATGGTGAGCAAGGTCAAGCTCGATACCGTGCGAATCGGCGATGTGACCTTGCACAACGTGGACGCGCTGATCCACCAGACCGAAATGCCCATGGCGCTGCTCGGCATGAGTTTCCTGAACCGGATGGAAATGCAGCGCGACGGCAGTACCATGACACTCAGGAAACGATTCTAGGAGAGCAGGATGCCGCACCGCGATCAGGAAATTGCCATGTTGCGCCGCGAAGTGGAAATGCTGATGGGGGAGCGCCAGGCCATCCTGCGCGTGGCGGGGGCTTCGGCGGCGCTGATCGCCAGCCTCGACAGCAAGCAACTTCCGGTGGGCGCCGTCGAGGCCGCCGACATGGTCGCCACGTCGCTCAACGACCTTTCCGAGGAAACCTTGCAGGACGCCCTGGCGGCGGTGAATGCCGAAATCGAGGATGACGCAGAAACGGCATGAATTTTGATCTTGAACGTCTGCGCGCGAGTCTGCTGACCCAGCCGTCAACTGGTGAACCCGTGCGGGAAGCAGGCGTGGACTTCACCGAGTTGACCCCGGCCGCCGTGCTTTTTCCGATTGTCCAGCGCGGCTCCGGCCAGACGGTCCTGCTGACGCAGCGCACCGCCCATCTCCGGGACCATGCCGGGCAGATCAGTTTCCCCGGGGGCCGCGTCGAGGCCGACGATCCGTCGCCGGTCCATACCGCGCTGCGCGAAACCGAGGAGGAGATCGGCCTCGCCCGGGAACACGTCGAGATTCTCGGCTTTCTTCCTGAGTACCATACCGGCACCGGGTTCCGGGTGACCCCGGTGGTCGCACTGTTCACGCCGCCATTCGAACTGGCCCCCGATCCGTTCGAAGTGGCGGAAGTGTTCGAGGTGCCGCTTGCCTTCCTGCTCGATCCGGCCAACCACAAGCGCCATTCGCTGCACTATCGTGGCGCCTTGCGCCACTTTTTCGCGATGCCCTACGGCGACTATTTCATCTGGGGCGCCACCGCGGGAATGATCCGTTCGCTGAGCGAACGGCTCGATCTGCAAGCCGCCTGAGCTTGTGGTATGGTGGCATCCTCGCGCATTGACACCCGCCGGACACGGCGATTCCCGGCCCCCCATGAGTCTTCTCTCGCTGATTGCAGTCTTTCTCATCGAGCAGCTGCAGCCGCTGAATTACCGCCGCGTCGTGGAAGGGCCGTTGCAGGCTTGGGCTGATTTCATCGAAAGCAGTTTCGATGCCGGCGAATACCGGCATGGCGTGATTGCCTGGTGCCTCGCCGTGCTGATGCCGGTGATCCTGGTGGCGCTGGCCTATGGCTTTCTCTTTTCGTTCAGCCCGATCCTCGGCTGGCTGCTCAATGTCGGCGTTCTCTACCTGACCATGGGTTTCCGCCAGTTCAGCCATCATTTCAGCGAAATCCTGATCGCGCTGCAACTGGGTGATCTGCCCCGTGCCCGGCAGTCGCTGAGCGAGTGGCTGGGACGTCCGGCAGAAGGGATGGGGTCGCAGGAGATTGCCCGGCAGTCGATCGCGGCGGCCATGGTGGCCTCGCATCGCCACGTGTTCGGCGTGATGCTGTGCTTCGTGCTGTTGCCCGGCCCATCCGGTGCCGTGCTCTATCGCTTGGCGCAGATCGTTCAGGCGCGCTGGAAGCGTGAAAATACTGCGATGGAAAACAATTTCTCGACGTTTTCCCGGCAGGTTTTCGGTATCATCGACTGGTTGCCGTTGCGGGCGACGGCTTCGGCATTTGCCATCGTCGGTGATTTCGAGGATGCGGTTTATTGCTGGCGTACACAGGCCGGTCAGTTGCGGGATCGCGATCTCGGCATCGTCCTCGCCAGTGGCGCCGGCGCGCTTGGCGTCCAGCTTGGTACGCCGGTCGCCGAGGGTGTCGAAGTGGCAGGCGGCTTGGAACTTGGCCTCGGCGATCCGGCCGATGCCGATTTCATGCAGAGTGCCGTCGGACTCGTCTGGCGCGCCACCGTCTTGTGGATGCTGTTGCTGTTTTTGTTGGGGCTTGCCAGTCTGGTGGGCTGAATAATTTCTAACAGGAGGTTACACATGAGCAGAGATGTTGTCGTTCTGAGCGCAGTCCGTTCCGCCATCGGCACCTTTGGCGGTTCCCTTGCCGACATCGAGCCGAGCGAACTTGCCGGCACCGTGATGAAGGAGGCGGTCGCCCGCTCCGGCGTCGATCCCCAGGCCATCAATTACATTACCGTCGGCAACTGCATCCCGACCGATTCCCGGTTTGCCTACGTCGCCCGCGTGGCCTCGATCCAGGCCGGCCTGCCGATGGAATCGGTGGCCATGGCGGTAAATCGCCTGTGCTCCTCCGGCCTGCAAGGCATCGTCACCACTGCCCAGCAGATCATGCTGGGCGATTGCGACTATGGCGTAGGCGGTGGTGTCGAAGTCATGTCGCGCGGCACCTACATGCTGCCGGCCCTTCGTAGCGGTGCCCGCATGGGTGATACCCAGGCCATCGACAGCATGGTCGCCACGCTGACCGACCCGTTCGGCGTCGGCCACATGGGGATCACCGCCGAGAACCTGGCCGTCAAATGGAACATCTCCCGTGAGGAGCAGGACGCGCTGGCGTGCGAGTCGCAGCGTCGTGCGGCTGCGGCGATCGCCGAGGGCCGGTTCAAGTCGCAGATCGTTCCGATCGTCAAGCAGACCAGGAAGGGTGAGGTGGTGTTCGACACCGATGAGCATGTCAAGGCGTCGACGACGATGGAAACCCTGGCCAAGATGCGGCCGGCCTTCAAGAAGGATGGCACGGTGACTGCCGGCAACGCTTCCGGCATCAACGACGGCGCCGCCTTCTTCGTGCTGGCTGCCGCCGATGCCGCCGCCAAGGCGGGGCAAAAGGCGATCGCACGCATGGTCTCCTACGCCGTCGCCGGCGTGCCGAATGACGTCATGGGCGAGGGTCCGATTCCGGCGACCAAGCTGGCGCTCAAGCGTGCCGGCCTGACGCTGGACCAGATGGATGTCATCGAGTCCAACGAGGCCTTCGCGGCGCAGGCGATTGCGGTGAACAAGGGGCTCGGCCTCGATCCGGTCAAGACCAACCCGAACGGTGGCGCCATCGCCCTCGGCCACCCGGTCGGCTGTTCCGGCGCCTTCATCGCCACCAAGGCGCTGTACGAGCTGGAGCGTGTCGGCGGCAAGTACTGCCTCGTCACGATGTGTATCGGCGGTGGCCAGGGTATCGCCTGCATCTTCGAACGCGCCTGATCGCTGCGGCGTTTCGGTTGACCCGACCCGCCGGATCGCTCCGGCGGGTTTTTTTGTCACCGGCGCCCCGCCGCTGACGGCGGCGTCGCCTCTGCGTGGCCTCCGGGCAGGAGCCAGCTCCCGTGCGGATGTTGCACCACTTTGAAGTCTTCTGCACCGCAATGGGGCATCATTGGCTTCGACGAAACTGCACTTCGATGATTTCATGGGCTTTTCAACCGTGGCACGAAAACTGCTGAATTCAGTGCCGAGAGCATCTTCAGCGACGAGTCGGAAATGAACTTCTATAACGAAATGGTTGACACCAACGGTGGCGTCCGCGCCCATTATCAGGGCTACGAACAATGGCTCAGGGAGACGCCGCCCGAGCGCGTCGCCCGCAAGCGCGCCGAAGCCGACCTGGCCTTCCATCGCGTCGGTATCACATTTGCGGTTTACGGCGAAGAGGCGGGCAAGGAGCGCCTGATTCCCTTCGACATCATTCCGCGCATCATCCCGGCGAGCGAATGGAAGGCGCTGCAGGCCGGCCTGCGCCAGCGGGTCACGGCGCTGAACATGTTCCTGCACGACATCTATCACGGCCAGGAGATCCTCAAGGCCGGCAGGATTCCGGCTGAGCAGGTGCTGAACAATACGCAGTACGGCCGGAGATGCAGGGCGTCGACGTGCCGGGCGGCATCTACGCGCACATCGCCGGCGTCGATATCGTCCGCGCCGGTGCCGGCGAGTTCTACGTGCTGGAAGACAACCTGCGCGTGCCATCGGGCGTTTCCTACATGATGGAAGACCGCAAGATGATGATGCGGCTCTTTCCCGAGCTTTTCGCCGACACAAGATGGCGCCGGTTCAGCATTACCCGGACATGCTGCTGGAAAACCTGCGCGCCGTCGCTCCGCAAAGGCGTCGGCGATCCGACCGTTGTCGTGCTCACGCCCGGGCGCCTACAACAGCGCCTATTTCGAGCACACCTTCCTTGCCCAGCAGATGGGCGTCGAACTGGTCGAGGGCCGCGATCTGTTCGTCAAGGACGAAACGGTGTTCATGCGCACGACGCAGGGGCCGCAGCGGGTCGATGTGATCTATCGCCGCCTCGACGACGACTTTCATCGACCCGCTGGCTTTCCGCACGGACTCGATGCTCGGCGTGCCGGGCTAGCTGTCGGCCTATCGCGCCGGCAACGTGACGCTGGCCAATGCCATCGGCACCGGTGTCGCCGACGACAAGTCGATCTATCCCTACGTGCCGGAGATGATCCGCTTCTACCTCGGCGAGGAGCCGAAGCTCAACAACGTGCCGACCTGGATGTGCCGGAAGCCGGACGATCTCGACTACGTGCTCGATCACCTGGCGGAACTGGTGGTCAAGGAAGTGCATGGCGCCGGCGGCTACGGCATGCTGGTCGGCCCGGCGGCCACCAAGGCCGAGATCGAGCGATTTCCGCCAGCTGCGTGATTGCCACGGCCTGAAAAGCTACATCGCCCAGCCGACGCTGGCGCTGTCCAACTGCCCGACTTTTGTCGAGGCAGGCATTGCGCCGCGCCACCTCGATCTGCGGCCCTTCGTGCTCTCTCCGGCAAGTGCGGAATCATGGTGCCGGGCGGCCTGACCCGGGTGGCGCTGACGCGAAGGTTCGCTGGTCGTCAACTCGTCGCAGGGCGGCGGCACCAAGGACACCTGGGTGCTGGAAGACTGGAGAACATGCTGTTAAGCCGCACCGCCGACCACCTGTACTGGATGTCCCGCTATACCGAGCGCGCGGAGAACCTTGCCCGACTGCTCGACGTCACCTACCAGATGTCGCTGGTGCCGCAATCGCTGGAGGCGGCAAACCAGAACTGGAACGCCATCA
>CAWEMU010000053.1:0-150371 GCA_963810175.1 uncultured beta proteobacterium
GTCTGTCTCAGCCGAATAAACCCGATGGGCTTTGAGGTTCGACTTGGCGCGGGTCACGAAGAACGCCCCGGCCAGATGCAAGCGATGCAGGCGCCTGAAGTCGACATAGCCACGATCCATGACGTAGATCGCACCGGCTTCCGGCGTCAGCAAATCCAGCGCATGCACGTCGTGCAGTTTGCCGTCCGAGATATGGATGAAGCTGGGGATGTTGCCTCTCAAATCGAGCAGCGTATGCATCTTCACCGCCGACTTGGTGGTGCGAAACAAGGCCCACGGGAAGAGCGACAAACACAGATCGATGGTCGTCGAGTCGAGTGCATACACGGTGTTCGACAGTTCCAGCCCCAAGTCCTCGCTGGCGTAGAGTTTTCTGGCCTGGATAATCAGACGGGTGGCGAAATCGGCATAGATGCGCCAGTCGCGCGATTCGTTGGCATCGGCCAGCGTCGAGCGCCGTATCGGCTCCCGGAATCCCATGTGGTACAGCTTGGACGCCTGCACCGAAAGACTGACCTCGACGTCGCGCAGGCTTTCCCGGTAGGTCAGTTGGGCAAAGGCCATGACCCGAAACTGTTCGGCGCAACTCATGGTACGAACACCCTTGTCGCCGCTGTAGCGCGTGACGTATCGGTTGAATGTCGACCATGGCAGAAAATCCATCAACTGGGCAAACAGTGTCTTGCCGGCATTCATGATTACAACCCTCCGAAAATATCGAAGGGCCATTGTTCGCCGAATTCAAATCGACACCACCCCTTGACGCTCGGAAAGTCACGTCAGTCATGGCGTTTGCCGGTTCCTTGGCTCATTTAACCGGACACTAGTGGATCTACAAATGTATCGACAAAGCGCTGGCGGCGGGCGTGCAGCAGGGACTCAAGGACACCTACCATCGACCGCATGAGCCGGAAATTACCGAAGAAGCGAAAGCCTGGGTCGTCAGTCTGGCCTGCGCCAAGCCGAAGGATCTGGGGCTGGCGGCGGAGTTGTGGAGCATCTCGGCCCTGGCGCGCCATGTCGCCCAACAGGCGGCAGGGGCAGGCTTCGGACGTCTGGCCAAGGCCGGCAAGAGCACGGTCTGGCGCATCCTGAACGAGAACAATCTCAAGCCGCACAAGATTCGCTACTACCTGGAGAAGCGCGATCCTCACTTTGATCGCAAGATGCATGAAGTCCTCATGGTCTATCGGGATGTCTCGCTCTATGCCGAAGGGGCCGTCCATGATGGTCGGCCCAACCCCATTTACACCGTCAGCGTCGATGAGAAACCGGGCGTCCAGGCCATTGGCCTGACGGCGCCTGATCTTCCCCCCGTGCCGGGCAGGGCCGCCAACGTCGGCCGGGACTACGAGTACGTGCGCCATGGCACGGTATCCATCCTGGCCGGCATCGACCTGAACTCGGGTCATGTCTTCGCCCACGTTGAAGACCGGCACCGCAGTCGGGAATTCATCGCCTTGCTCAAGTCAATGGATGACTACTACCCGCCGGAAGCAATTATCCGTGTCGTCCTCGACAATCACTCGGCCCACATTTCGCGTGAAACCATGGCCTACCTCGCAACCCGGCCAAGGCGTTTCGAGTACGTTCATACGCCCAAACACGGTTCATGGCTGAATCTGATCGAATGCGCCTTCTCCAAAATGGCCCGCACCTTCCTGCGCCACATCCGGGTCACCTCAATCAACGAACTGAAAGCGCGTATCCTCAAAGGTATCGGCGAAATGAACGACACCCCCGTTGTCTTCCGATGGAAAAAATTTGACCTGGGCGTGGCTTAAATCGTAAATGGATTAATGAAACGAACTACTGAGAGCAATTCAGGAAGAGCATCAAGCCCCTAGCTAAAATAACGAAATTCTTCGTGGGCATCCGCAACGACATCACGTCGATTCAAGCCGTCAAGCAGCTGCTGGCACTCAAGATCGATCTATACGCTGTCGATACAGGTTCACGTCAAGTAATCTTCCATCCAAAGCTGTATCTGGCGGCCAACGCTTCACACGCAATCGCCATTGTTGGAAGTGCCAACATGACGTTCAATGGTCTTCACAACAATATCGAAGTCAGCGCACGAATGGCACTGGATTTTGCCAAGAATCCTGCGACAAGACGTTCGTGGATACGGTCATTACAGCGTTCGATACAATGCTGGCCGCGCACCCAAAGCACGTTTTCAAAATCAAGGACGAAAAACATGCTACCAAACTTTTTGAAGAAGGGCGGTTGGCCGACGAGATGGTAGTTGTTGCCCCAACTTTGGGCAGCAGCATAAGAAAGGGCGACCGTGATGACCTCGCCCCGATGAAGCTGGTACGCGTGAACCCGACCTCGCGCGCAGAAAGCCAAGGCTGCACCAGCCAAAGCGGCTGTTCCGGCAAAGGCAGCACCGGCCCTGCCAAGCCGATCAAAGGAACGAAATATCTGGTCTGGGAGAGCAAGCCACTCAGTGAGCGTGACTTGAGCATCCCGAAAGGCGCAAACACTAATCCTACCGGGTCAATGGGCTTCAAGAAAGGCCTCTACGATCAGATTGACCAGCGGCACTATTTTTATGACGATGTTTTCAACGATCTATCGTGGAAGCCAGACGCGCCCGGCTCTAGAAACTTAGAGCCACTGCCAAATTCGAGCTGGTAATCAAGAACATCAGCTACGGGGTTTTTGATTTGGTCGTGGCGCATAGTACGGACACAACCTCGGCTTCATACAAGCAGAGCAATTTCATGACGCAGCTCCATTGGGGTGAGGCCCGGCCAACTGATTGCCAAACAAGATTTGCTGGGGCGCAACCTTTACCTCTACCGCAAGGACAGCACCCCGCCCGAATTCATGATTGAGATTGACTGATCCCATCATCTTCGCTGATGCGCTGGCCGGCGATTTTTCAGCCGAAGCCAAGCGGACAACAAGTCCACCTGCTGCGCCTTCGACAGGCCAAGCGCACCTAGCACCGCCTCATTTTGCCTTTCCAGCACATCGGCCGCGCTTGAAGCTCCTGACCATCGCATCTAGCTTGCGCAAGTTGGGGCGAATCTTGCCGGGAATGGGCAGCAGCAGCTTCTCGATTTCGGACGGCACAAGTTCAAGGACGCCACCGCCGTAGTGGCGACCTTCAAGTTCCGCGCTCAGGGCGGTAAGCGAGTTCACGAAGCAGTAATTCCATTTCTAATTCGTTAGTGAATTAATAATCCAAGGCCAGGCGACGATCGAATGGACGCGCTGATGGTCAAGTTCCATCTCGAGGAGAACGGCTTCCAAATGGTTTTCGAGGGCGTCGAGGCTATCGAAGACGCGGTTATGGAAGGACTTCTCACGCAGGTCATCCCAGAGGTGCTCAACCGGATTGAGTTCGGGAGCGTACGGTGGCAGTTTGAGCAAGCGCAAATTGGGGGCCAGCGAAAGGGATTCACTCTGATGCCAGCCGGCGCCATCGAGCACCATGACGATCCGCTCATGCGGATGTCGCGAGGCCACCTCGTCGAGGAATAGCTGCATGCATTGGCCGTTGACGTGGGGCAGGATCAGGGTGTCCAGCTGACCATCGGAAACCGAGACGGCGGCATAAGCGTAGGTGTACTCCTGCGTCACCATGGCCTGGCAAAGCGGCCGGATCGGCTTTGGGCACCAGCAGCGACGGGTATCCGAGATTCGCCCGAAACGCGCTTCGTCCTGAAACATTAGCCGGATGGGCCCTTCGCCTTGCCATTGACCGGCGATTTCCGCGAGGAGGTCGGGGAGTTTTTTTTCCACGCCTCTTGCGCGGCGACGTCCGCTTTGGGATGTCGCTTGTCTGGCGCAAGCTTGCGCCAGCCATGACGATGCAACAGGTTGTAGGCAGACGCCAACGCCACTTTGCGCCCCAGGCGGACATCCAGTGCTTGTTTGATCTCGCCGACAATCAGGATGCCACCGATCTTGGCCTTCTCGAAGAACGGTGCCAGAAAGGCCGCTTCCTCGTCGCGCGTCATGTTCTCGCGCCGCCGCCCCCCTCTCGTCGCTCGGCTATCCCCAGGCGCACCTCCCATGCGGACAAAGCGTGTCCGCAACTGGCAGGCCCAGCCGACCGAAACACCTATGGCTTGCGCCGTCTGCTCCAGCGACAACCCGAATTCCAGCGGCAACACCACGGCCTGCGCTTGTCTCAATTCCTCCACCGTCTTGGCCTTCGCCAAAGTGACTTTGGCTACCTCAAGTAATTCACTACCGCTCGCTCTTCTTCCCATCTCCACACCCCGTTGGTTGAGGTGCGGATATTATTTCATCTATGATCTGGAAATGGAATAAATCAGCGTTTCCGGGCTGATCGTCTTTGAACTGATGCGGTAGGCCGTGTCAGTGGTGAACGCATTTAGCCGGTTGTGAATTAGACGTGGCGTATCGTGCGACCGCTTGAGCATCCCGATTTCAGTGCTGTAAACGGATGGTACGCTGTACCAAGGCTTTCTGATTCTGCATTTGTATCTGGTGTGAAGGTCTTGCCTCTCGCCCCACGCAATGTATTCACGGACGCTCTTGGAGTGCTTTGGCAAGCTTTCCGTGAACCAGATGAAATTCGTGGGGTTGCCCTTTTCGGCATTCGCTAGGTGCTGCTGCTCATCATAGATGATCCCTGGGCAATGCTCGCTTCTACCGAACATCGGATGCGCAAACTCTTGCAACTTGTAGCGTTCGACCGTTTCATTATCCACAAGGAAAAACTTGTTCGCCCCCGTGACTATGCCCACATTGACTTCCGCGACTTCGTCAAAAAGGTGTACCTCAGGGCGGTCAAGTAGCGTATCCAGCAACAGACGTTCGCCGGGACTTAGCAGGGCGCGAGTCCACTTGCCAACGACCGTTTTTCCGTTCATGCGCGGAGTGCGATCAAACAGCGCGTCTGGGTCTTCCAGAAGAAACTCGCGGCCTTTCACTTTGACAATGCCGAGACCGTCGCTGTGATCGGCGGGAGTTTCCTTCTTTTCCGCGAAAAGAATGACCGCCCCTTGCAGCGTTCCCTCAAACCAAATTTCTTCGGGATCAATAATTAGGAGCCGACTGCACGTCGTTCCCAGAAACGTCCGAAGCGACTGCGCATGCATGACATGCACGATTTCTGACGGCAGGATCATGCCCAAGCGACCGCCGGGCTTGAGCAGCGCAATCGATGCAAGCACGAACGGAACCCACGCATTCGTATGCTTTGTGAATGGCAGACCTAGCACTTTAAAAATGTGCTCTGCCTTTTTTTGCGCGTCTTCTGACAGGTATTGATAGCGAACAAATGGTGGATTGCCGACCACGGCGTCAAAAAGCTTCCTGCCATCGGCCATCTGCAAAAGTGCCCACTGTAAAAAGTCTTCGTCGTTAATCGTCGCCTTTAGGCCATCGTTGCTTTTGGCGCGTTTCCGTGCTTTTTCCGCTTCCTCGGCCAGCAGTTCAAAGCCAGTAAAGGTAAGGCCTTCTTGGCGTACAAGTTCCGAAATCGCCTGAATGAAAATACCATCGCCGCAGCTTGGTTCTAGGACGTGCTCCGGACTCTTCGCGAGGGCCCAACGAGCGATGTACGCCGCCAAGTCCAACGGGGTGTAGTAGCCACCACGAAGCTTTTGTTCGCTCTCGTTGATGATGAAATTCATTGACGTCTTTTCTCTGTCACAGAGCCAAAGAGGCTGGGCTGTCGCTGTGTGTCGATATGCTCTACTGCCAGAGCAATAAACCACTCCTTGAGCGTTTTGTTCTCAAGCGCGAGCGTCGAGTAAAGCCTGCGCTTCAGCTCTGGGTCGATTTCCAGGACGATTCTGCCGGACTCACCGATGGCCATGTTGCTTATGTAATGTTATATAAGGTACATACTTTGCCAGAGCCAAACTGAAAGCGCAACTCAAAGACGACGGGGTCTACGGGCGAACTCATGCCGATTTCTGCCTTCACCCGCGTGATGCGAGCATGTACAGGATTTTGTGTATTCGCGAGACACGGCGAAGGCCGATCAGAAGCCTGACGTCCAGCAGGGCGACGCGTCAGGTATCTAATGCGTGAGCGGCCGTTCGCGCGACTTGATTTTTCGGGGCTGCTATGGCCGGTTCTGGCCGAACTGAGACACTCAGCCTGACGCCTGATGTCAGGTCAAGTCTGGCCTTCCACAGCTAATACGGCGTGCGGTCGGGGTTGCTGGCCCAGCGTTGCAGCGGCAGGAGGGCATCGGGTATCGGGTGGTGTTCCATGACGATGCTGCGTGCCGAGAAGGGGCGGTTGAGTTCGCAGTACAACTCGTCGTCGCAGAAACCGATGGCCGCGGCCTCGGCCCGGCTGTTGGCGAAGACGATGCGCTCGATGCGCGCCCAGTAGGCGGCCGCGAGGCACATCGGGCAGGGTTCGCTGGAAGCGTAGAGCGTGGAATTTGGCAGGTGGAAGCGGTTGACCGCGGCACACGCGGTGCGGATCGCCACGATTTCGGCGTGCGCCGTCGGGTCGCGGCTGACCACGACCCGGTTCCAGCCTTCGCCGATGATCTTTCCCTCGCAGACGATGACGGCACCGAACGGCCCGCCTTCGCCGCGTTCACTCCCTTCGCGCGCCAGCCTGACGGCGCGGGCAAGAAATTGATCGTCGCCGTTCATTCAGCCACGGGTGTTGGACCCGCTGTCGAAATGGCTCAGGTTGACACGCGGTGCCGGCTGCCAGCCTTGCTTGCGGTGTTCGGCGACGACGTTGGTGAAGATGCCGCCGCGCACATAGAACCTGGCGGTCAGGCGCATGAAGCGCGGGGCGGTGGCGGCGACCAGGTCGTCGAGAATGCGGTTGGTGACCGCTTCGTGGAACGCTCCTTCGTCGCGGTATGACCAGATGTAGAGCTTGAGGCTTTTCAGTTCGACGCAGAGCTGATCGGGGATGTAGTCCAGAATCAGCGTCGCGAAATCGGGCTGGCCGGTCTTCGGGCACAGGCAGGTGAATTCGGGAATCTGCATGTGGATGTGAAAATCGCGGTTGACTGCGGGATTCGGGAAGGTTTCGAGGGTTTTCGTCGGCTGGCTGGACATGCTTGGATTCATCGAAATGGAGTGGATGCTATTATACGGCCCCCATCAAGGCAGGCCATTCCTGAGCCTGCCGTTACCCAATGCGCCTGACCAGACTCAAACTCGCCGGCTTCAAGTCCTTCGTCGATCCGACAGCCGTTGCCGTCCCCGGGCAACTGGTCGGCGTCGTCGGGCCAAATGGCTGCGGCAAGTCCAACATCATGGATGCCGTGCGCTGGGTGCTGGGCGAGTCGAAAGCTTCCGAACTGCGCGGCGAGTCGATGATGGACGTCATCTTCAACGGGACGACGGGCCGCAAGCCCGTGTCGCGCGCTTCCGTCGAGCTGATTTTCGAGAACCTGCTCGGCCGGGCGCTCGGCCAGTGGTCGCAATATGCCGAACTTTCGGTCAAGCGCACGCTGACGCGGCAGGGGCAGTCGGACTACTTCATCAACAACCTGAAGGTACGGCGCAAGGACATCACCGATCTCTTCCTCGGCACCGGCCTCGGCCCGCGCGCCTACGCGATCATCGGCCAGGGGATGATCTCGCGCATCATCGAGGCGCGGCCGGACGACCTGCGCGTCTTTCTCGAGGAGGCGGCCGGGGTCACCCGCTACAAGGAGCGGCGCAAGGAAACGCAGGGACGGCTCGAGGATACGCGCGAGAACCTGACGCGGGTCGAGGACATCCGCCTCGAACTCGGCAGCCAGATGGAAAGGCTGGAAGCGCAGGCCGAGGTGGCGCGTCACTACCAGTCGCTGAACGAGCAACTGCTGCAGCGCCAGCAGGTGCTGTGGCTGGTGAAAAAGCGCGAAGCCGAGGCCGAGCGGCAGCGGGTGGCGGTCGAAGTCGAGCGCGCCGTGACCGATCTCGAGGCGCAGAATGCCGCGCTGCGCGAAACCGAGGCGCGCGCCGAGGAAACCCGTGAGGCGCACTTTGCCGCCGGCGATGCGCTGCACCAGGCGCAGGGTGACATGTACGCGGCCAACGCCGAAGTGGCGCGCCTGGAGGCCGAGATCCGCCATCGCCGCGAGTCGCGCAATCAGCTCGAGGCGCGCCTGGTCCAGCTCGAAGACGAGCTGGCGCACTGGAGCCGGACGGCGGAGAAGCTCGCGGTTGACCGCCAGAAATGGGAGGAATTGCAGGAGGCCACCCGCCTGCGCGTCGCCGAGGCCGACGAGCGCCTGCGCCAGCAGATGAACATCGCGCCGCAGGTCGAGGAAAGCCATGCCCAGGCCCAGGAAGAGCTGCAGCGCCTGCGGACCCGGACGAGCAACGGCGAGCAGCGTCTCGAAGTCGAGCTGACCAACAAGGCGCATGCCCAGCGCGCCTTGCAGTCGATTGCCCAGCGCCGCGAGCGGCTGCGCGAGGAGGGTGGTGGCCACGACGCGCCGGATGCACTGGATCTCGCCGAAAAGGAAGAGGAACTGGCGCTGCTCCGCGAGGAACTGGCCGGCGATCAGGATCACTTGCAGCAGTTGCAGCAGGAATTGCCGCAACTCGAGGCGACCCGCCGCCAGGTCCAGGAAGAATTGCAGCGCTGTGAGCGCGAACTGGCCGCAGCCCAGGCGCGCCGGGCGGCGCTCGAGCAGATGCAGGCGCGGGCCCGGGAGACGGGCGAACTGCCGGACTGGCTGCGTCGCCACGGACTTGAAGACGCGCCCGCGCTGTGGCAGCAGATTCATGTCGACGCCGGCTGGGAAGATGCCGTCGAGGCCGTGTTGCGCGAGCGGCTCAGCGCCATTCCCTGTGACGACCCGGCCAAGCTGGATGAATGGCTGCACGACCGGCCCGCTGCCCGGCTCGCGGTAACCCTGCCGGCCGAAGCGGCGAATGGCGAGCGGGTCGGGCGGCTGAGCGAGCGCGTGCGCTGCGACAACCCGGCGCTTGCCGCGGCGCTTGCCGACTGGCTGGGTCCGGTGCTACACCGCCGACAGTCTGCATGCCGCGCTGGCGCGTCGTGCCGGGCTGCACTCGGGGGCTATGCTGGTGACCGCTGGCGGCGACCTGCTGACCCGCGCCAGCGTCACCTTCTTCGCGCCGGACAAGGGCGAACACGGCCTGCTCGAACGCCAGCGCGAAATCGAGACGCTCGGCGCAGGCATCGCCGTGGCGGAGGAACAGGCCGCAGCCGTGCGCGAGCGACTCGCGGTGCTCGACGAGCAGTTCTCCGACAAGCAGGAAGAAATGGGCGAAATCCGCCAGTACGTCACCGACCGCCAGCAGCGAGTGCATGCGGTGCAACTCGAGGTGCTCAGGCTCAGCCAGGCCATCGAGCGCTACCGCGAGCAGAAGGAGCGCATGCAGGAGCAGTTGGCTGGACTGGCTGCCGAGGACGAGGCCGAGCGTGAGCGCGAATTGGCTGCCGACGACAAGATCGCCGAGGTGCGCGAGGGCCTGGCCCGGATTCGTGTCCTGCTTGCCGGCGCCCAGTCACGGCTCGATGAAGCCGAGCGCGCCGTGCGCGCAGAGCGCGAGCGCAACGCCGATCTCGACCGCGCCCTGCGCGAGGCGCAGTTCTCGTTGCGCGAATCCGAGGGCAAGCTGCAGGACATCTTCGCCCAGCAGGCGCTGGCGCAGCGCGAACTGGGACGCATCGAGAACGACCGCGCGCAATGCGCCGAACAGGTCGAAGCGGCCCCGGCCGACGTCATGGAGGACAACCTGCAGGCGGCCCTGGCTACCCGCCAGGAGAAGGAAAGGGCGCTGGCACTCTGCCGCGACGCCCTGGAGTCGGCAACCAATGCGCTGCGCGCGCTGGAAGAACAGCGACTGCGGATAGAGCAAGGACTGGAACCGCTGCGCGCACGTATCGGCGACCTCAGGCTCCGGGAGCAGGCGGCGGCGCTCAACACCGAGCAGTTCGCGCAGCAGCTGCTGGAAGCCGGCGCCGACGAGAACATCCTGCAGCAGGAGCTCGGCAACGCCCGCCCGGCCGGCTTGCAGGCCGAGATCACCCGGCTCGGCAATGCCATCGCCGAACTGGGGGCGGTCAACCTCGCGGCGCTGGAAGAACTGGACACGGCGAGCGAGCGCAAGGGCTACCTCGACATGCAGGCGGCCGACCTCAACGAGGCGATGGAAACCCTGGAAAACGCCATCCGCCGCATCGACCGCGAAACGCGCGACCTGCTGCAAGACACCTTTGATACGGTCAACGGCCATTTCGGCCAGCTTTTCCCGGAACTGTTCGGCGGCGGCCGCGCCGAGCTGGTGATGACCGGCGAGGAAATCCTCGATGCCGGCGTCCAGGTCATCGCCCAGCCGCCGGGCAAGAAGAATTCGACCATCCACCTGCTGTCCGGTGGCGAAAAGGCGCTGACGGCGATCGCGCTGGTCTTCTCGATGTTCCAGCTCAATCCGGCGCCGTTCTGCCTGCTCGACGAGGTCGATGCGCCGCTCGACGACAGCAATACCGAGCGTTTCTGCGCCATGGTGAAGAAAATGTCGGCGAACACGCAGTTCCTGTTTATTTCCCATAATAAAATCTCGATGGAAATGGCCGAGCAGCTCGTCGGCGTTACCATGCAGGAATCCGGCGTTTCGCGCGTCGTCGAAGTGGATATCGAAGAAGCCTTGAAAATGAGGGATGCGGCTTAGATGACCGAACTCCAGATGGGATTGATTGGCTTGGGCGCGGCAGCGGTGGTCGGCGTTCTCGGCTACAACAAGTGGCAGGAATATCGTCATCGCAAGCTTGCGGAGGCGATGCTCAAGCCGGGGCACGACGATGTCCTGTTCGGCGCCGCAAAGGCCGCTTCGGGCGTCCGCAGCGAGCCGGAATTGCGGGCGGCGGCGCCGGTCGCGACGCCGGAACGCCGGGAACCGGTGCTGGCCGACAATCCGCCGGCCGGTGACTCCGGCGAGCCAGCGTTCAGCGATAGTGGCGCCGGAGGCGACGTCGCGGCCGGCCGGCAGGAATCCGTTGCCGCCGTGGCGCTGCAGGACGAAGCTGATGTTACCGATCTTCCTGCCGGCCTGGTTCCCGGAAGCCTGCTGGATCCGCGCCTGGAGTTCATCGTGGCGATGGAACTGGTCGATCCGGTCCCGGCGTCACAGATCGTCGATTCGCAGTACCGGACGTTGCAGCGCGTAAGCAAGCCGGTCCACTGGGTCGCACTTCAACGAACGCAACCGGGAGTGGGAGCGCATCGTGCCGGACAGCGAGGTGCCGGTACGGCGCCTGCGGGTCGGGCTGCAACTGGTCGACCGCATGGGGCCGGTCTCCGAAGCCGATGTGGCGACCTTCACCGGCGCCATGCACGCAGCTGGCCGACGAATTGCTGGCCGTGGCCGACATGCCGGCCAGTCGGTTGCTCGATCAGGCGGCCGAGATCGACCGCTTCTGCGCTGCGGTCGACCTCGAGATCGGGGTCAATCTGGTCAGCCGCGGGACGCCGTTTTCCGGTACCAAGATTCGTGCGCTCGCCGAGGCGGCGGGAATGGTGCTGGGCGACGATGGCGGTGTTCACGCGGCGCGACGATGACGGGCGCACCCAGTTCACGCTGCAGAACTTCGAGACGACCCGCTTCTCGGCCGAATCGATCCGCAACATGACGACGCATGGCCTGACCTTCGTTCTCGATGTGCCGCGCGTCGCTCATGGCGAGCGGGTCTTCCAGCAGATGGTCGACCTCGCCAAGCGCTTTGCCGAGACCCTGCAGGGGACGCTGGTCGATGACAACCGGCAGCCGCTGAACGATGTGCAGCTCGATCACATCCGGCGCGAATTCATCGGCAAGCCGCAAGCGACGATGGCCAGCTACGGCCTGCCGGCCGGATCGGCACAGGCACTGCGCCTGTTTTCCTGATGGCCGCGCCGGCAGCTAGCGGCCGAGCGGGCGCGCGCGCTGCGCGCCGAGATCGAGCGCCACAATCACGCCTACTACGTCCTCGACGCGCCGACCGTTCCCGGACGCCGAGTACGACCGGCTGTTCCGCGAACTGCAGGAGCTGGAGCAGCAATACCCGGAACTGCTGACGGCCGATTCGCCGACCGGCCGTGTCGGCGGCGTGCCGCTGAAGGAGTTTCCGGCGTACGCGCACGGCGTGCCGATGCTGTCGCTGAACAACGCCTTCGACCCGGTCGAGGTCGCAGCCTTTGACCAGCGTGTCCGCGACGGGCTGGACTCGACCGCTGCGGTCGACTACGCCGTTGAGCCGAAATTCGACGGTCTGGCGATCAGCCTGACCTACGAGAACGGGTTGTTCACCCGCGGCGCGACGCGCGGCGACGGGACGACCGGCGAGGACGTGACCCCCAATCTGCGTACCTTGCACTGCATTCCGCTGCGCTTGCCGGGCGAGCGGCTGGCCGGCATTGATCGAGGTTCGCGGCGAGGTGCTGATGTTCCGCCGGGCCTTCGCGGAACTCAACGCCCGCCAGCGCGAACGCGGCGAGAAGGAATTCGCCAATCCCGCGCAATGCCGCCGCCGGCAGCCTGCGCCAGCTCGATTCGCGGATCACCGCCGCCCGCCCGCTGTCGTTCTTCGCTTATGGCGTCGGGGCCGGTGGTGAGACGTTGGCGGTCGACGACCCATGGCGAACTGATGGATCTGCTCGCCGCCTGGGGTTTTCCGGTGGCGGCGGAACGCCGGGTGGTGCAGGGCGCCGAGGGCATGCTCGCCTACTTTGCCGAGATCGGCGACAAACGGCCCGCTTTGCCCTACGACATCGACGGCGTGGTGTACAAGGTCAATCGACTGGCGGCCCAGGCGCAACTGGGTTTCGTCTCGCGTGCGCCGCGCTTTGCCATCGCCCACAAGTTTCCGGCCGAGGAGGCGCTGACCGAGGTGCTCGGCATCGACGTCCAGGTCGGCCGCACCGGGGCGATCACGCCGGTGGCTCGGCTCAAGCCGGTCTTCGTCGGCGGCGTCACGGTGACCAACGCCACCCTGCACAACGAGGACGAGGTGCGGCGCAAGGATGTGCGTGTCGGCGACACGGTGATCGTCCGCCGGGCCGGCGATGTGATTCCGGAAGTGGTGGCGATCGTCCCCGAGCGCCGGCCGAAGCGCGGCCTGTTCGGTGGCGAGCCGCTGCATCCGCCTTCGAGCTGCCGAAAACCTGCCCGGAATGCGGGTCGACCGTGACCAGGGGCGACGACGAGGCGATGGCCCGCTGCAGCGGCGGCCTCTATTGCCCGGCGCAGCGCAAGCAGGCGCTGCTGCATTTTGCGGCGCGGCGCGCGATGGACATCGAAGGGCTGGGCGACAAGCTGGTCGAGCAACTGGTCGATGCCGGGCTGGTCCATTCGCCGGCCGATATTTACGGGCTGACGTGCGAGACGCTGGCCGGCCTCGAGCGCATGGGCGAGAAGTCGGCGCAGAATCTGGTCGCGGCGATCGAGAAGAGCCAGCAGACGACGCTGGCCCGCTTCATCTTCGCGCTCGGCATCCGCAATGTCGGCGAAGCGACGGCACGCGATCTGGCCCGCCATTTCGGCAGCCTCGAGGCGTTGCTCGCCGCCGATCATGCAGCCTTGCAGCAGGTGCCGGATGTCGGGCCGGTCGTTGCCGCGAGCATCGCTGCCTTCCTCGCCGAGCCGCACAACCGCGAAATCATCGGCCGCCTGCGGGCGGCAGGCCTGGTCTGGGCGGAAGGGCCAGCCGGCAGAGTCGGGGCCACGTGTTTTCACGGGCAAGACGCTGGTGCTGACCGGCACGCTGCCGACGCTGAGGCGCGACCAGGCCAAGGCGCTGATCGAGGCGGCCGGCGGCAAGGTGGCCGGTTCGGTATCGAAGAAGACCGATTATGTGGTCGCCGGCGAGGACGCCGGCTCCAAGCTGGAAAATGCCAGGGAACTGGGCATTCGCGTCATCGATGAGGCAGAATTGCTGAAATTGCTTGAAAAGGGAGTAGAAGAATGAAAAAAGTCAGGAAGGCAGTCTTTCCGGTGGCCGGCTTGGGCACCCGCTTCCTGCCGGCGACCAAGGCCAGCCCGAAGGAAATGCTGCCGATCGTCGACAAGCCGCTGATCCAGTATGCGGTCGAGGAGGCGGTCGCGGCCGGCATCACCGACATGGTCTTCGTCACCGGCCGTTCCAAGCGGGCGATCGAGGATCATTTCGACAAGGCCTACGAACTGGAATCCGAACTGGAGGCGCGCGGCAAGGGCGAGACTGCTCGAATTCGTGCGCAACATGATTCCGAAGAACATCAACTGCATCTACATCCGTCAGGCGGAAGCGCTCGGCCTCGGCCATGCCGTGCTGTGCGCCAAGCCGGTGATCGGCGATGAGCCGTTTGCCGTACTGCTTGCCGACGACCTGCTCGATGGCCAGCCGCCGGTGATGAAGCAGATGACCGACACGTACGACTATTACCGCTGCTCGGTGCTCGGCGTTCAGGACGTGCCGCGCGCCGACACCGGGAGCTACGGCATCGTCGATGCCCGGCGCGTCGCGGAGCGGTTGGAGCAGATCAGTGCCATCGTCGAAAAGCCGAAGCCGGAGGAAGCGCCATCGACGCTGGCCGTCGTCGGCCGCTACATCCTGACCCCGCGCATCTTCCATCATCTCGAAACGATCAGGGCCGGTTCCGGAGGCGAGATCCAGTTCACCGACGGCATCGCCTCGCTGCTCAGCGAGGAACAGGTTCTCGCCTATCGTTATTCCGGCACCCGCTACGACTGCGGTTCGAAGCTCGGTTATCTGCAGGCGAGCGTCGTTTTTGGCTGCCGACATCCCGAGGTCGGTGCAGCTTTCGCCGCCTACCTGAAGTCACTGGAGACCTGAGTGGAAAGCACAGAAGCGCGCGCGTTGCTGGCGGATGCCGAACTGGTCCACTCCGTTGCAACGATCCAGGCAGCCCTGGACGAGGTGGCGGCGCGGATCCGCACGCAACTGGCCGAGCGGAATCCGCTGGTGTTGTGCGTGATGACCGGGGGTGTGGTCTTCTGCGGTCAACTGCTGCCGAAGCTCGATTTTCCGCTCGACTTCGACTATCTCCACGCCACGCGTTACGGCCCGGAGACGCAGGGCGGCAAGATTTCCTGGCGCAGCGCGCCGTGGATCCCGGTCAAGGACCGGACGGTCCTTGTCGTCGATGACATCCTTGACGAGGGGGTCACGCTGGCGGCGGTCAAGGAGAGCATCAAGCGACTCGGCGCCGCCGAAGTCCTGCTGGCGGTGTTTGCCGACAAGCTGAACGGCAAGAGCAAGCCGGTTTCGGCCGATTTCGTCGGGTTGACCGTACCCGACCGCTTCGTCTTCGGCTTCGGCATGGATATCCATGGCGCCTGGCGCAATCTGCCAGCCATCTACGCGGTCAGGGAGAAGGCGGGATGAGTGGCGCCACGGTCGGCGAATTTCTCGACTACTGGCGGAACGAGGGCGAGGCTTATGCGCGGCGCGGTGATTATGCGTGGATGGCCGGACTGGTTCCCGGCCGGCGCGTGCTCGAAATCGGCTGCGGGCTCGGTTTCGGGACTGCGGCGCTGGTCGCGCGTGGCTTGGCGGTATCGGCAATCGACACGCTGCCGGAATGCCTGGCGGCCAGCGCCGCGCGCCTGGGCGAGGCGGCCGGCGGGGTCAGCCTGATGCAGGCCGATGTGGCGGCGCTCACGACTGAGCAACTGGCGACGATCGAGGCATTTGCGCCCGATGTGGTCGTCTGCTGGCTGATGGGCGCACCGGCTGCGACGACCGGGGCGACAGCGAGCGACGGGGGAAAGGCGGTGGCGGCCTACCGTGAGGCCGTTCATCGCCATGTCGCGGAGTTGGCGGCGAAGCTGCTTACGGCGCGCGCCCTGCATCTTGTTCGACCGCACGGCAATGCCCTGGCAGGCCAAGGACATCGGTCGCGACACGCTGCTGCACTATCATCTGGGCACGACGCTGCGCGACCTGCCGTTCGTTGGCGAACGGCGCAATGCGCTGTACCGGAAACTCGAAGGCGACGCGCTGGATGGCGCACGCATCCGCCGCGCCTATCCGGGGCTGAAAGGCGTCGTGCCGGCCCTGGCCTCGCTGCTGGTCGAAAGGAAGGGCTGAATGCTGGCAATCATCGGTGGCAGCGGGCTGACCATGCTGTCGAACCTCGACGTCTCGCATCGCGAGGTGGTGCGCACGCCTTATGGCGAACCCTCCGGGGCAGTGGTGTTCGGCCAGATCTGCGGGCAGCCGGCAATGTTCCTGCCGCGTCATGGCTACGGACATACGATCCCGCCGCACATGGTCAATTACCGGGCCAACCTGTGGGCGCTGCATCACCACCGGGCGACGGGCATCATTTCGGTGGCCTCGGTCGGCGGAATCCGCGCCGACCTGCAGCCGGGCGAAATCGTCATTCCCGACCAGATCATCGACTACACGTCGGGGCGCAAGGGAACCTTCTTCGAGGGCAACGGGTCGGCAGTGACCCATGTCGACTTCACCGAACCCTATGACCGCGACCTGCGACGACGGATCGCCGATGCCGGCGCGGCACTGGGCATCGCGATGAAGAGCGGCGGCGTCTATGCGGCGACGCAGGGGCCGCGCCTCGAAACCGCTGCCGAGATCAACCGGCTCGAGCGCGACGGCTGTGACCTGGTCGGCATGACCGGAATGCCGGAGGCTGTGCTGGCCCGCGAACTCGGACTGCCGTACGCGGCGATCAGTGTCGTCGCCAACCACGCAGCCGGACGCGGCAGCAGCGCCGATGGCATCCACTTCGAGAGCCTCGACAGCGTCCTGCAGGAGGCCATGGGCCGTGTCCGGGCGGTGATCGAGGAACTGGTGGGCCGCCGGAGCGGCCGATTGCCGATGGAAGTTCCCGGCTAGACCTTCAGCCTTTCCATCAACTCGGTTTCGAGCTGGATGCGGCGGCTGCTCAGGCCAAGGTCGCCGCCGCTGATCAGGAAGACGTCCTCGACGCGTTCGCCGAGCGTCGAAATCTTGGCGGTGTGCAGGTTGGCCCCATGCTCGGCGAGGGTCGTCGCGACCGTGTAGAGGAGTCCGGGGCGGTCGGCGGCGGTCAGCGTCAGGACATAGTTGGTGCCCCTGTCGTCGGGCTCGATGCTGGCCTCGGCCTTGATTGGAAAATTTCTGACCTGACGCGACAGGCGGCCTGCCGACGGGACTTCCGGCGGAGTCTGGCGGTACAGGCGGTCGGTGAGTTCGTGCTCGACGTAGGAAATCATCTCGCGGTCGCTGTGTTGCTCAGCGACGTCGAGCAGGACAAAGCTGTCGAGCGCATAGCCGTGGGACGTCGTGTGAATCTTGGCGTTGACGATGCTGTAGCCGGAGCGGGCGAAGAAGGCAACGATGCGGACGAACAGGTCGGGCTGGTCCTTGGTGTAGACAAAGACCTGGAGGCCCTCGCCATCCTGATGGAGGCGGGCGCGCACGACCGGCTTGTCGATGAAGATGCGGTAATGCAGCGACCGCGTATGCCAGGCGATTTCCTCGGCCGAATGGCGCAGAAAATAGACGGTGTCGAGTTCTTTCCACAGGCGCTGGTGCACCGTGTCGGACAATGCGAAGAAACGCAGCAGGCGCATGGCCTCGGCCTGCCGTTCGGCGATGATGCCATGCGCCGCCGGCTGCCTGTCGCGGCCGAGATAGTCCAGCGTCAGACAGTAGAGGTCGGCCAGCAACTTGCCTTTCCAGTTGTTCCACACCTTCGGGCTGGTGCCGCGAATGTCGGCGTGCGTCAGCAGGTAGAGGGCGGTCAGGTGGCGGGCGTCGCCGACCAGGCGGCCGAAGTTGGCAATGGCGTCGGGATCGGAAAGATCCTCCTTCTGGGCGACCTGCGACATGATCAGGTGGTGGCGAACCAGCCAGACGACCAGTTCGGTGTCTGCGGCAGACAATTCGTGGGTTTCGCAGAAAGCTTGCGCATCGACGGTGCCGAGTTCCGAGTGATTGCCGCCGCGCCCCTTGGCAATGTCGTGAAAGATCGCCGCCACGTAGAGCAGCCAGGGACGGTCGAACTCGGCGATCGCGCGCGAGCAGATCGGGTACTCGTGGGCAAATTCGCTCATTGCGAAGCGCCGGATGTTACGGAAGACCTGCAGGATGTGCTGGTCGACCGTGTATACGTGAAACAGGTCATGCTGCATCTGCCCGACGATGCGCCCGAAGGCCGGCAGATAGGCGCCGAGGATGTCGAGCTGGTTCATCCGGCGAAATTCATGCACGATGCCGCGCCTGCTCTGCAAGAGCTTGAGGAATGCCCTGCGGTTCGCGGGGTTCGCCCGAAACTCCGGGGTGACCAGTTCGCGCGCTCGCCACAGGGCGCGCAGAGTGCGGGCGGTCAAGCCGTGGAGATCGGAGTTTTCCTGCATGACCAGGAAGGTGTCGAGGATCAGCGCCGGATTGCCATCGAAGACACCATCGTCGCGGATGTCGAGCAGCCCGCCGACCGCCTGGAAATTTTCGTCGATCGGCTGCGGCATCTGCTCGCTTTCGGGCGCCAGTGCCGCGCCGATGTTCTGCAGCAAGATGGTGTTGGCCAGGGTGATTCCCTTGGCATTGCGGTAGTAGCTCTGCATCAGCCGTTCCGAGGCGCGCTTGGCCGGGGTCGATTCGAGGCCGTACTCGGTCGCCAGCGCGTTCTGGTAATCGAACAGCAGCCGGTCCTCACGCCGCCCGGCCATCAGGTGCAGCCGGATGCGCAGGTGCTGCAGGTACTCCTCGCAGCGTCGGGCAAGCCGGCATTCGTCGCCGGTCAGGAAACCGTGCCGTTCGAGGTCGGACCAGGTCCTGCCGTAACCGGCGGCATTCGCCGTCCAGAAGATCGCCTGCAGGTCGCGCAGGCCGCCCGGCGCTTCCTTGAAGTTGGGTTCGAGGCTGTACGGCGTTTCGTTGTAGCGCAGGTGCCGTTCCTGCTGCTCGAGTCGTTTGCGCTCGAAAAAGACGAGCGGGTCGAGGTTGCCGCGCAGCCGTTTCTCGAAGGTGGTGAACAGGTCCTTGTTGCCGGCCAGCAGACGGCACTCGAGCAGGGCTGTCTGGACGGTGATGTCGCAGGCTGCCGCGTCGAGGCATTCCTGGATCGTGCGCACGCTGTGCCCGATTTCAAGGCCGATGTCCCAGAAGTTGCCCACCAGCGTTTCCAGTCGTTCCTGCACTGCGGTACCCGGTTCCTGCGGCAGCAGGATCAGCAGGTCGATGTCGGAAGCGGGGTAGAGTTCTCCGCGGCCATAGCCGCCGACCGCGGCCAGCGTCAGCGAGGCGGGAAAGTCGAGGCTGGACCACAGGCGGGTAAGGACGCTGTCGACCATCCGGCACCGATTCGCGAGCAGGGCCGCGGCATCGTTGGTTTGCGCATAGTCCGCGTTCAGAACCTCCTGCGCGGCCTTGACCTCGTTGCGCAGTGCCGCAACATCGATGCTCATCAGGTGATCCAGTCGGGTCTTGGCCGGGCGCCGGCCGAGAGCGTCAGGACCTCGTGGCCGGTCTCGGTGACGAGAACCGTATGTTCCCATTGCGCGGAGAGGCTGTGGTCCTTGGTGACTATGGTCCAGCCGTCGGCCATCTCGCGGATGCCGGCCTTGCCGGCGTTGATCATCGGCTCGATGGTGAAGATCATGCCGGGTTCCATCATTGCGCCGGTGCCGGCCTTGCCGTAGTGGGTCACCTGCGGATCCTCGTGGAACTTGGCACCGATGCCATGCCCGCAATACTCCCGGACAACCGAGTAGCCGTTTCTCTCCGCGTGTTTCTGGATGATGGCGCCGATATCGCCGATGTGGCCCCCTGGACGGACCACGGAAATGCCCAGCCAGAGGCATTCGAAGGTGATCTCGCAGAGGCGTCTTGCCTGGATCGAGGCATCGCCGATCAGGTACATGCGGCTGGTGTCGCCATGGTAGCCATCCTTGATCGGGGTGACGTCGAGATTGACGATGTCGCCGTTCTTGAGCACGCGGTCGCCGGGCACGCCGTGGCAGACTTGATGATTGACCGAGGCGCAGATCGATTTCGGGTAGGGGTTGTAGCCCTTGGGCGCGTAATCCAGCGGCGCGGGAATGGCGCCCTGCACGTTGACCGTGTAGTCGTGGCAGAGGCGATCCAGCTCATTGGTTGTCACGCCGGCCCTGACGAATGGTTCGATGTAGTCGAGCACCTCGGAGGCAAGGCGCCCGGCAACGCGCATCTTTTCGATTTCCTGCGGCGTCTTGATGGAAATGCTCATTGTTGGGGGCTGGCGGAACGGTTGGGAGGGGGCCAAGGATAAAGGATTGGAAGTCATTCTCAAAGCCGGCGGCGCGGGTGGCATAATCACATGTTTGCAATTTCCGGTTGGGAAACGATGAGTATTCTTCTTCTCGGCAAGGACGGTCAGGTTGGCTGGCAGCTGCAGCGCTCACTGGCGCCGCATGGCCCAGTCATCACCTGCGGCCATGCCGACTGTGACCTGACCGATCTCGATCGACTGCGTTTGCTGGTCAGGCAGATCGGCCCATCGGTCATCGTCAATGCGGCGGCCTACACGGCGGTTGATCGGGCCGAAGCCGAACCGGAACTGGCCATGCGCATCAACGGCGAGGCGCCGGGCGTCCTGGCGCAGGAGGCAGCAAGGCTCGGCGCGCTGCTGATCCATTACTCGACCGATTATGTCTTTGACGGCAAGAAGCCGGCGCCATACGTCGAGAGTGACCCGGCCGGTCCGCTGAGCGTCTACGGCCGCAGCAAGCTGGCTGGGGAGGAGGCGATCCGGGCTGCGGGGTGCAAGTCCGTCATCTTCAGGACGAGCTGGGTGTTCGGCGCGCGCGGCGGGAATTTCGTCAAGAGCATCCTGCGCCTTGCGCGCGAGAAGCGGACACTGAATGTGGTCAGCGATCAGGTCGGCTCGCCGACGCCGGCGGCGTTGATTGCGACCGTGACCGGCATCGTGCTCGCAATGCTGCGTCAGGGTCACGCGATGAACCGCGAAACGCAGCGCCGCTACCACCTCTGTTGCGGTCGACCGGTCAGTTGGCACGCAATTTGCCCACGCCATCCTCGATCTCGCCGGGGCAACGCCGGGGTTCGACCTGCGTCTGAAGCCCGAGGCGATAATTGCCATTCCGAGCAGCGAGTATCCGACCGCCGCTACGCGCCCGGCCAATTCCCGGCTCGACTGCGGGCGTCTGGAGAAGGAGTTCGGCTTGCAGATGCCGGACTGGCAACCCTATCTCGTGCGCATGCTGCAACTGCTTGCACTGAAACAGAACGGCTATTGAGCTTTATCTGCGCGGCTCGGCAATGCTACAATTCAAAAGTTTTTTCGCGACGAAAGTCTCGAAGAAGCGGTTGCGCGCAAGCTGCGTGCGATCAATCCACACATCCGCCGATTAAGGGTGTCTGCCAGATCTCAGGAATGGCGGGCGTTTCAGGCGGGTGGCGGTTCAACCCTTAAAGGAGTTCTCGTATGTCCGTAACCATGCGTCAAATGCTGGAGGCCGGTGTTCACTTCGGTCACCAGACCCGTTTCTGGTCCCCCAAGATGGCTCCGTACATCTTCGGCGCCCGTAACAAGATCCACATCGTCAACCTCGAACAGACCCTGGCCAAATACAACGAAGCCATGGCCTTCGTGAAGAAGCTTTCCGCCAACCGCGGCACCATCCTGTTCGTCGGCACCAAGCGTCAGGCGCGCGAAATCGTCGCCGAGGAAGCACAGCGTGCCGGTGCGCCGTTTGTCGACCAGCGCTGGCTGGGTGGCATGCTGACCAACTTCAAGACGGTCAAGACCTCGATCAAGCGCCTGAAGGACATGGAACTGGCCGTCGAGGCCGGCGACCTCGAGCGCATGGCCAAGAAGGAAGCGCTGACCTTCCGTCGCGAACTGGAAAAGCTCCAGAAGTCCATCGGCGGCATCAAGGACATGCCCGGCCTGCCGGATGCCATCTTCGTCATCGACGTCGGCTACCACAAGATCGCGATCACCGAAGCCAGCAAGCTCGGCGTCCCGATCATCGGTGTCGTCGATACCAATCATTCGCCGGTCGGGGTCAACTATGTCATCCCCGGTAACGATGACTCATCCCGAGCCATCCAGTTGTACGCCCGTGGCGTCGCCGATGCGATCCTCGAAGGGCGTAGCCAGGTCGTTCAGGAAATCGTTGCCGCCGGTGGTGACGACGAGTTCGTCGAAGTCCAGGACGAAGTGGCGGAGTAAGTCTGCAGGGGCGGGGCACGCAGCCCCGCCAGTTTGAAAAGATCAGGAGAACAAGTATGGCGGCAATTACCGCAGGCATGGTGTCCGAACTGCGCGGCAAGACCGACGCACCCATGATGGAATGCAAGAAGGCCCTGACCGAAGCTGACGGCGACATGGCCAAGGCGGAGGAAATCCTCCGCGTCAAGCTGGGCAACAAGGCAACCAAGGCGGCGACGCGCGTTGCCGCAGAAGGCGTGGTCGGCCTCTACCTTTCCGCTGACGGCAAGCTCGGTGCCCTCGTCGAAGTGAATAGCGAAACCGATTTCGTCGCCAAGAACGACGAATTCATTGCCCTGGCCAAGGGTTGCGCCGAACTGGCGGCGACCCGCAACCCGGCCGACGTGGCGGCGCTGTCGGCGCTGCCGATGGGCGAAGGTACGGTGGAGACCACGCGTACCGCGCTGGTCGGCAAGATCGGCGAGAACATGGCGCTCCGCCGCTTCGCCCGCATGGAGGCCAGCGGCAAGCTGACCTCCTACGTCCACGGTGGCTCGAAGATCGGTGTGCTGGTTGACGTCATCGGTGGCGACGACCAGCTCGGCAAGGACCTGGCGATGCACATTGCTGCCTCCAAGCCGAAGTCGCTGGATGCTTCGGGGGTGCCAGCCGGACTGCTCGAAACCGAGCGCCGGATTGCTGTCGAAAAGGCCCGCGAAGCGGGCAAGCCGGAAGCGATGCTCGAGAAGATCGCCGAAGGCACCGTCCAGAAGTATCTCAAGGACGTGACGCTTCTTGGCCAGGTCTTCGTCAAGGCCGAGGACGGCAAGCAGACCATCGAGCAACTCTTGAAGGCCAAGGGTGCTTCCGTGGCCGGGTTCACCTTGTTCGTGGTCGGCGAGGGCATCGAGAAGAAGGTGGACGATTTCGCCGCCGAAGTGGCCGCGCAGGCTGCCGCGGCCGCCGCCAAGGCGTAACTTTCAAGGAAACGCCATGTCCGCTCCCAGGTACCAACGCATCCTCCTCAAGCTCTCCGGCGAAGCCCTGATGGGTGATGACGCCTACGGCATCAACCCGCAGACCATCGCCGGGATTGTCGCCGAGATCAAGGCGGTTGCCGACCTGGGCGTGGAAATCGGCGTCGTGATCGGCGGTGGCAACATCTTCCGTGGCATGGCCGGCACGGCTACCGGCATGGACAGGGCCACCGCGGATTACATGGGGATGCTGGCCACGGTGATGAACGCCATGGCGCTGTCGGATGCGATGCGTCAGGCGGGCTTGAACGCGCGGGTGCAGTCGGCCCTGCGTATCGAGCAGGTCGTCGAGCCATATATTCGCGGCAAGGCCATCCGCTATCTGGAAGAGGGCCGGGTGGTCATCTTCGGTGCCGGAACCGGCAATCCCTTCTTCACCACCGACACGGCTGCTGCATTGCGCGGATCGGAAATCGGTGCGGAAATCGTGCTCAAGGCGACCAAGGTGGACGGCATTTATTCCGCCGACCCGAAGAAGGATCCTGCCGCCACCCGCTTCGACCGGATCAGTTTCAACGACGCGATCGCGAGGAATCTCGCGGTCATGGATGCCACCGCATTTGCGCTGTGCCGCGACCAGAAATTGCCGATCAACGTGTTCTCCATCTTCAAGACCGGCGCGCTGAAGCGCGTGGTCTGCGGGGAGAATGAGGGTACGCTGGTCTATTGTTGAGGGAGAAACCGATGATTCCTGAACTCAAGAAGAATGCCGAGAGCAAGATGCAGAAGACGCTGGAGTCGCTGCGAGGCGATCTGCTGAAGATTCGTACCGGCCGCGCCCACACCGGGCTGCTCGATCATGTCCTGGTTGACTATTACGGCTCGCTCATGCCGGTGAACCAGGTTGCCAACATCACCCTGGTCGATGCCCGCACCATAGGCGTGCAACCCTGGGAGAAGAACATGGTGCAGAAGGTCGAAAAGGCGATTCGCGACTCCGATCTCGGCCTCAACCCCGCTTCCCAGGGGGAACTGATACGGGTGCCGATGCCGGCGCTGACCGAAGAACGGCGCAAGGAAATGATCAAGGTCGTCAAGCACGAAGGCGAAAACGCACGGGTGGCGATCCGCAATCTGCGCCGTGATGCCATCACTCACCTCAAGGATGCGCTGAAGAAGGGAGAGATTCCCGAGGATGACGAGCACCGGGCGCAGGATGATATCCAGAAACTCACCGACCGGTACATTGCCGATGTCGACAAGATGCTCGGCCAGAAAGAGGTCGAGTTGATGCAGGTTTGACCGACGTTTCAGGCTGACTGCAGGCCGCATGGCTCTCTTCACCAGCTCGACGCAGCAGGTTCCGGCAGCGATAGCCGTGCCCCGGCACGTCGCCATCATCATGGACGGCAATGGCCGCTGGGCCAGGAAGCGCTACATGCCGCGTTTTTCCGGCCATGCCAAAGGTGTCGAGATGGTGCGCGAAACCGTGCGTTCCTGTCTCGAGCGCGGGGTGGAATTCCTGACCTTGTTCGCCTTCAGTTCCGAGAACTGGCGCCGCCCGCCAGAGGAGGTCAGTCTCCTGATGCAGTTGTTCGTCAAGGCGCTGGAGCAGGAAGTGGACAAGCTTGACCGCAGCGGTGTGCGCCTGCGCATCATCGGCGACCTCTCGCGTTTCGAAAAGGGCCTGCGGGAACTGATCGTTGCCGCCGAGGCGCGCACCGCCAGCAATACACGTCTGCAACTGACCATCGCGGCGAATTACGGAGGCCGCTGGGACATCATGCAGGCAGTTAACGCCATGCTGCGCGCGCAACCGGGAAAGCAGTCCGGCTGGACCGAAGCCGATCTCGAGTCCTTCCTGTCGATGAGTTTCGCCCCCGAGCCCGACCTCTTCATCCGTACCGGCGGCGAAGAGCGGATCAGCAACTTCCTGCTCTGGCAACTTGCCTATACCGAACTGTATTTCACCGGAACGCTGTGGCCGGAATTCGAACGTGCCGAGTTCGACCGGGCGATAGCCTCTTTCCAGAAACGCGAGCGCCGCTTCGGGCGGACCAGCGCGCAACTTGTTGGCGACGAGTCCAATGCTTAGGACCCGCGTCATTACGGCGCTGGTCCTGGTCGCGTTGCTGCTGCCCAGCCTCTTCCTGCTGCCCCCGACCTGGTGGGCTTTGCTGGCGGCCCTGTTCATCGGTGTCGCGGGCTGGGAATGGGGCGGCCTCCTTGGTCTGGGCGATCTGCGGCGCCTCCTTCTCGGAGGGGCGCTCACGGGCCTCTGCGCGGTCGTTTCGCTGCTGGCGCCGGCGGCCATGGGAGTCGGCGGGTCGGGGGGTGAGGCGACATCGGCGTGGGTCGTTGCCGCCTACCTGGTCGCGGCGGGTTTCTGGGGAGTGCTCGCGCCTTTCTGGCTGCGCGCGAAATGGCGCCTGCCCCACGGCTTGCCGGGTATTCTGACGGGCTTCGTGGTCCTCTTCCCGACCTGGCTCGCTCTCGTTCAGCTCAGGATCCCCGGCCCTGGCGTCCTGCTGGCTGTGCTTGCGGTAGTCTGGATGGCCGACGTGGCGGCCTACTTTTCCGGAAGAGCCTTCGGCAAGCACAAGCTGGCGCCCGCGATCAGTCCCGGCAAAACCTGGGAAGGTGCCATCGGCGCCGCTGTCGGCGTCGTGCTCTACGGGATCGCCCTGCGCCTCGCCTTTTCTTTTGCGCCGGTCAGTTTGCCGTTATGGGTGGTCTGCCTGCTGGGCGTCACGGCGATCAGCGTCGTCGGCGACCTGTTCGAGTCGATGCTCAAGCGCCAGGCCGGCATCAAGGACAGCAGCAATGTGCTGCCCGGGCATGGCGGCGTGCTCGACCGGATCGATAGCCTGACCTCGACGCTGCCCGTGGTGGCGCTTCTCTGGCTGCTGCTGCGGGGTCAAGGGTGAACCGCCAGAACGTCACGGTTCTTGGCGCGACCGGTTCAATCGGGGTCAACACTCTCGACGTGATTCGTCGTCATCCGGAGCGCTATGGCATCTTTGCGCTGTGCGCGAACAGCCAGGTGGAAAGGTTGTTCGAGCAGGTTCGCGAGTTTGCCCCCAAGTTTGCCGTCGTGCGGGATGCGGCGCTGGCCGATGAGCTCGCGCTGCGCTGCCGTAACGCCGGCTTGTCTACAACGGTGCGCCACGGTGTTGAGGCGCTGAGCGAAATGGCGGCCCATCCCGAGGTCGATACGGTGATGGCGGCCATTGTCGGCGCCGCCGGACTGGAGCCGACACTGGCCGCAGCGCGGGCGGGCAAGAAAATCCTCCTGGCCAACAAGGAAGTCCTGGTCATGGCGGGCGAGCTGTTCATGCGGGCGGTACGCGAGCATGGGGCACTTCTGCTGCCGGTTGACAGTGAACATAATGCAATATTTCAATCACTTCCATCCGATATTTCACGTGGAATCACAGCTTGTGGCGTGCGCCGGATACTGCTGACGGCGTCGGGCGGGCCGTTCCGCACCCTGGCGCGGGCCGATCTGGAAGCTGGTGACGCCGGAGGCGGCATGTGCGCATCCGAACTGGGTGATGGGGCGGAAGATTTCGGTCGACTCGGCGACGATGATGAACAAGGGCCTCGAGGTGATCGAGGCGCACTGGCTGTTTGACTGCTCGCCCGAGCAGATTCAGGTGGTCGTGCATCCGCAGAGCGTGATTCACTCGCTGGTGGAATACGTCGATGGCTCGGTACTTGCGCAGTTGGGGAATCCCGACATGCGGACGCCGATTGCCTACGCGCTGGCCTATCCCGAGCGCATCGACGCCGGCGTGCCGTCGCTCGACCTGCTTACGGTGGCAAGGCTGGACTTCGAAGCCCCCGACCTCGACCGCTTCCCCTGCCTGCCGCTGGCCTATGCCGCGTTGCGCGCGGGTGGAACGGCTCCGGCCATCCTCAATGCCGCGAACGAGGTGGCGGTTGAATCCTTTCTCGACCGGCGCCTGCCGTTTCTCGGCATTCCCCGTCTCATCGAGGCGACGCTGGCGGCCTTGCCGGCGGGTCCCGAGGGTAGCCTGGACGACGTGCTGGCGGCGGATGCCGAAGCGCGCCGGATTGCAGCAAGCCTGGTCATGGAAGCCGGCGCCACGTGAGCGAAATCCCTTTCTATCTGCTGGCTTTCATTGTCGTTCTCGGCGTGCTGATCGTGGTGCACGAGTTCGGCCACTATGTCGCGGCCCGCTGGTGCGGCGTCCGGGTCCTGCGCTTCTCCGTCGGCTTCGGCCATGCGCTGTGGCAGCGCCGTCTCGGCAAGGACGGCACCGAGTGGGCAATCGGGATCTTTCCCCTGGGTGGCTATGTCAAGATGCTTGACGAGCGCGAGGGCGACGTTGCTCCCGAAGAACGTGAGCGCGCTTTCAATCGCCAGTCGGTGGCCAAGCGCAGCCTGATCGTCGCCGCGGGCCCGGCCGCCAATTTCGTTCTGGCAATTCTCCTGTACTGGGCGGTCTTCATGCACGGCAGCGACGAGTTGCTGCCGATCCTTGGGACGCCGCCGGCTGCGTCGCCGGCCGCCATCGCCGGCGTCGTCAATGGCGAACAGGTGCGGGCGGTCGATGGACAGGCGGTGGCTACCTGGAATGACCTGCGCTGGACGCTGCTGCAGAAGGCTGCCAGTCACGAAAGCGCCGATCTGGAAGTGATCAACGAGCAGCGCGAGATCGCGGTCCGCCGCTTGCCGTTGCAGGCTGCGGGTGACGAGGGATGGGAGGGCGACGCGCTGGACCGTCTGGGGATCAGGTTTTTTCGCCCGAATCTGCCGCCGGTCGTCGGCAAGGTGATGCCCGGCAGCCCCGGCGAGGCTGCTGGAATCCGCAGCGGCGACACGATACTCGCGGTTGACGGAGCCGATGTGCGCAACTGGCACGACTTCGTGTTGCAGGTGCGCGGCGCTGCCGAACGCCCGGTGCGCATCGAGCTGTCGCGGAACGGGGCGGCTGTTGCGGTCAACGTCGTCCCCGAGGCCATTTCCGAGCGTGGCAAGCGGATCGGCCGGATTGGCGTCGCGGTCGCAGAGAATCATGATGCGAGCCGTGAGGTCCGGGTATTCGTGCGCTACGGATTCCTGGCGGCGGGCAGCAAGGCGCTTGCGGAAACCTGGGACAAGTCGGTGTTCAGCCTGGTGATGCTGGGCAAGATGGTCACCGGCGAGGTTTCGTGGCGCAATCTCTCGGGGCCGGTGACGATCGCCGACTACGCGGGCCAGTCGGCGCGCCTGGGGGTGGATTACTACCTGAAGTTCATGGCCCTGATCAGCATCAGCCTCGGGGTTCTCAATCTGCTCCCGATCCCGGTTCTGGACGGGGGGCATTTGATGTATCATATGATCGAAGTCGTCAGACGGAGGCCCCTTTCCGAGCGGGCCATGGAGATTGCCCAGCAGATCGGTCTCTCCATTCTTTTCGTCGTGATGGCTTTCGCCTTTTTCAACGACATGAACCGTCTGTTTTCCGGCTGAATGATGAAGAAATCCCTGCTCTCCCTTCTGGTCGCCGGACTGTTCTCGCTGCCCGCGACGGCATTCGAATCCTTCACGGTGCAGGACATTCGCGTCGAGGGGATTCAGCGCACCGAAGCGGGAACGATCTTCAGCTATCTTCCGCTCAAGGTCGGTGACACGCTGACCGAGGAAAAGGCCGCCCAGGCGATCAAGGCACTGTATGCGACGGGTTTCTTCAAGGATGTCCGCATAGAGGCTGAAGGCAATGTCATGGTCGTCGTGGTCCAGGAGCGCCCGGCGATCGCGCAGATCGATTTCGTCGGGATGAAGGAGTTCGACAAGGAGGTCATTCTCAAGGCGCTCAAGGAGATCGGCATCGCCGACGGGCGGATCTTCGATCGCGCACAGCTCGACAAGGCCGAGCAGGAGCTGAAGCGCCAGTACCTGACCCGCGGCAAGTATGCGGTGAATATCACGACGACGGTGACACCGCTCGAGCGCAACCGGGTCGGCATCAACTTCAATGTCGAGGAAGGTGATTCCGCAAAGATCAGGCAGATCAACATCGTCGGCGCCAAGGAATTCAGCGAGAAGGAACTGGTCAGCCAGTTCACGCTCACGACGCCCGGCTGGATCACCTGGTACACGAAGAACGACCAGTATTCCCGGCAGAAGCTGGGGGCCGACCTCGAGAAGCTGAAGTCGTTCTACATGAACCGCGGCTTCCTCGAGTTTGCGATCGAATCGACCCAGGTATCGATATCGCCTGAAAAGACCGACGTCTTCATCACGATCAACGTGAGTGAAGGGGAGAGGTATCAGGTTTCCTCGGTCAAGCTGGCCGGCGATTTCTCGATCAGCGAAGAGGAACTCGAAAAACTGGTCCGCATCAAGGCAGGCGACGCGTTCTCCCGCGAGCGGCTCAACGATACGACCAAGGCGATCGGCGAACGGCTCGGGAAAGAGGGGTACGCCTTCGCCAACGTCAACGCGGCTCCCGAGATCGACAAGGAAAAGCACCAGGTCGCGTTCACCATCTTCATCGATCCGGGCAAGCGGGTCTACGTCAGGCGAATCAACGTGACCGGCAATACGAGGACGCGGGACGAAGTCATCCGCCGCGAACTGCGCCAGATGGAAGGCGGGTGGTACGACGCCGAGCGGGTTACCCTCTCGAAAACCCGTCTGGACAGACTTGGCTATTTCGAATCGACGACGACCGAAACTCCGGCGGTGCCGGGTACGGCGGACCAGGTGGACGTCAATGTCAATGTCGTCGAGAAGCCGACCGGCAACCTGATGGCGGGTGCCGGCTATTCCAGCACCGAAGGTCTGGTGCTGTCCGCCTCGATATCTCAGAACAACTTCCTGGGCAGCGGCAACAATGTCGCGCTCGCCGTCAATACCGGCAAGATCAACACCCTGTATTCGTTTTCCTATACCAACCCGTATTTCACGGTAGATGGGATAAGCCAGGGCTTCGACCTCTATTACCGCAAGGTGGATTCGACTTCGACGTCGGTTACCCCATACAAGTCCGCGTCGTACGGCGGGGCGGTGCGCTTCGGTTTTCCGATCGGCGAGAAGCAGGCCCTGAGTTTCGGATTCGGCGTCAACAATACGGAAATCACCGCTTTCTCCACCAGTTCTCCCCAGATCATGGAATTTGTCGAGCAATCCGGCGGCAGCCTGAGCAACCCGACCGCGAGCAACTGGACCATTCCGGTTACGGCAGCCTGGGTGAGCGACGGCAAGGACAGCTTCCTGTTCCCGACGACAGGCTGGTATCAGAAGGCCGCTCTGGAAGTGGCGGTTCCCGGTGGCGACCTGACCTTCTACCGTGCTTCGTATCAGTTGCAGCGCTACTTCGCGCTGTCCAAGTCGTTCACGCTGATGCTGAATGGCGAGGTCGGTTATGCCGACAGCTACGGTGACACGGAAAACCTGCCGTTCTACAAGAATTTCTATGCCGGCGGCGTCAATACGGTTCGCGGTTTCAAGGCGGGAAGTCTCGGGCCGCAGACTTGTGAATCCCGTGGACCGTACCCAGACCTACGCGATTGGCGGCAACGAGCGCGTCGTCGGCCAGGCCGAACTGCTGTGGGGCGTTCCGGGCCTGGAAAGGAGCGTCAGACTGGGATTGTTTTTCGATATCGGCCAGGTTTACGCCAGCGGAGCCGCGAAGGGAGATCCATTACTCGGCCTGGATCTCGGCTTGCGCTATTCCACCGGCCTGTCCTTCGCCTGGATTTCGCCGATGGGACCGCTCAAGTTCAGTTACGCCGTTCCGTTCAACGAGGGGCCACTACGACAAGATCGAGCGCTTCCAGTTCCAGTTGGGTACAAATTTTTGATTCAGGAGTGTCATGTTGAAAGCTAAGTCGCTTGTAGTCGCATCATTCATCGCCGCCGTGTTCTTTGCCGGCGAGGCTGTGGCCGAACTGAAGATTGGCTACGTCAATACTCAGCGCATCTTCCGTGATGCCCCGGCTGCGCAGAAGGCCGGCAAGAAGCTCGAAGGCGAGTTCGGCAAGCGCGATCAGGATCTGCAGCGCATGGCCAAGCAGCTCAAGGACCTGCAGGAAGGCCTCGAGAAGAACGCCGTCACGATGAGCGAATCGGAACGCCGGGCGAAGGAGAAGGAGTTCGCCGATCTGTCCCGCGAGTTCCAGCGCCGCCAGCGTGAATTCCGCGAAGACCTGAACCTGCGCCAGAACGAGGAGAACGCGGCCGTGATCGAAAAGGCCAACAAGGCGATCAAGCAGATCGCCGACGCGGAAAAGTTCGATCTGATTCTTCAGGACGTGGTCTGGGTGAGTCCGCGACTCGACATCACCGATCGTGTGATCAAGGCGCTGGCCGAAGGCAAGTAATGACCCGGCAGGGCGGGGTCATTCTGAAGCTTTCCGACATCGCCGCCCAACTGGGCGGCGATGTGCTTGGGGACGGGCAAACCGACATACGGCGTGTTGCCACCCTGGCATCCGCGGGTACCGGCGATATTGCCTTCCTGTCCAACCGGAAATACCGGAACCAGTTGCAGATGACCAGGGCAGCGGCGGTCATCGTCGCCCCCGCCTTTGCCGATGATTTTGCCGGTCCGCGCATCGTGACCGGCGATCCCTACGCTTACTACGCGCGGGTCGCCAGCCTGCTCAATCCGGACCGGGCCGGGTTCAGCGGTGTCCATCCCACGGTGGCGAGCGGGTCGCCGCTGCCGGCCAGCGCGGCGGTCGGTCCGCACGTGAGCATCGGCCGCGGCGTGGCGCTGGGCGAAAACGTGGTGATTCACGCCGGCTGCGTGATCGGCGACGAGGTCAACATCGGTGACGGCAGTCTCCTTTATCCAAATGTTACCGTTTACCACGGCTGCCGCATCGGCAAGCGAGCGATCCTGCATTCCGGCGCGGTGATCGGCGCCGACGGCTTCGGGTTTGCGCCGGAGGGCAGGGCAGTGGATAAAGATCCCGCAAGTCGGCGGGGTCACCATCGGCGACGATGTCGAAATCGGCGCCAATACGACGGTTGACCGCGGGGCTCTAGACGATACGGTGATCGGTGACGGCTGCAAGATCGATAACCTCGTGCAGATCGCCCATAATTGCAACGTCGGGGCCACACAGCTTACTCGCCGGCTGTGCCGGCCTTGCTGGCAGCGTGACACTTGGCGAGCAATGTATCGTTGGTGGGGCGGCATGGTTTCCGGTCATGTGACCTTGGCGCCGGGTACGACGATTTCGGGCGGCTCGCTGGTCATGAAAAGCATTCGCAAGGCCGGGGCGTTATACCAGCGTCTTCCCGATCGATACGCACGACGAATGGGTGCGCAACGCAGCGCATATCCGGCGCCTGTCGCGTCTTGCCGAGCGTATTTCAGAACTTGAGAAAAAGCTTAAACACATACAACTAGAGGATTGATTAAATGGATATCATGGAAGTTCTTGAGCACCTGCCGCAGCGCTATCCGTTTCTGCTTGTCGACCGCGTTGTCGCCATCGAACCGGGCAAGTCGATCCACGCCTACAAGAACGTCAGCATCAACGAGCCGCACTTCGTCGGCCATTTTCCGGGGTATCCGGTCATGCCGGGGGTGCTGATCATGGAAGCGCTCGCCCAGGCCGCGGGCATCCTGGCGTTCAAGACCGCAGGCGAGAAGCCGACGCCGAACAGTCTTTTCTTCTTCGCCGGCATCGACGAGGCACGCTTCAAGAAGCCGGTGGTGCCTGGTGACCAGTTGCACCTGCACGTCGAGATCGAACGCCACATGCGCGGGGTCTGGAAATTCAAGGCCGAGGCTCGCGTCGATGGTCAACTGGTGGCCGAAGCAAGGCTGATGTCGGCCAAGCGGGACATCTGAAATGATCCATCCCGCAGCCATCGTCGATCCCGCTGCCAGGATAGGCGCCAATGTCGAGATCGGCCCTTATTCGATCATCGGTCCCGATGTCGAAATCGGTGACGATACCGAGATCGGTCCGCATGTCGTGATCAAGGGGCATACGCGGATCGGTCGCGAGAACCGCATTTTCCAGTTCTGTTCGCTGGGCGAGATGCCGCAGGACAAGAAATACGCCGGCGAGCCGACGCGGCTGGAAATCGGCGATCGCAACACGATCCGCGAGTTCTGCACCTTCAATCTGGGCACCGTTCAGGGCGGCGGCGTGACCAGCGTCGGCGACGACAACTGGATCATGGCCTACGTTCACATCGCGCATGACTGCCACGTCGCCAACAAGACCATATTCGCCAACGGTGCTTCGCTGGCCGGGCATGTCACGGTGGACGACCTGGTCATTTTCGGCGGGTTTACCGGGCGTGCACCAGTTCTGCCGGATCGGCGCACACGTGATCACTGCCGCATCATCCCTCGTACTCCAGGATGTGCCGCCCTATCTCATGGTTGCCGGCAACACCGCGCAGCCCTATGGCATCCACGTCGAGGGGCTCAAGCGCCGCGGCTTCACCAGCGAGGCCATCACCGAGCTCAAGCGCGCTTACCGCACCCTTTACAAATCCGGACTGCTGCTCGAGGAGGCCAAGGCCAAGCTGGCCGAGCAGGCGAAAACGCAGCCGGATGTTCAACTCATGGTCGATTTCCTCGAAGCGTCCAAGCGCGGCATCATTCGCTGATGGGCAGCGCGGTCCGGATTGCCATGGTGGCAGGCGAGGCCTCCGGGGATCTTCTGGCCAGCCTGCTGATCGGCGCGCTGAAGAAAAAACTCCCGGAGGCCGTGTTCCACGGGATCGGCGGGCCGAGGATGCAGGCCCAGGGCTTCGACGCCTGGTGGCCGCTCGACAAGCTGTCGGTCATGGGCTATGTCGACGCGCTGAAGAATTACCGGGAGATCGCCGGCATCCGGCGCCAGTTGAAGAAGCGACTGCTCGAGACGCGGCCGGACATCTTCATCGGCGTCGACGCGCCCGATTTCAATCTCGGCCTCGAAAGAGAACTCAAGGATGCCGGGATCAAGACCATCCACTACGTCAGTCCGTCGATCTGGGCCTGGCGCAGCGGGCGGATCAAGAAGATCGGGCGCGCCGTCAATCGCCTGCTGGCGCTCTTTCCGATGGAACCGCCGCTCTACGAGAAGGAAAACATTCCGGTGACCTTTGTCGGGCATCCGCTGGCCGACATCATCCCGCTGGAAACCAGCAGGTTTGCGGTGCGCGAAAAGCTCGCGATCTCCCATGACGTGCCCGTTTTCGCCCTGCTTCCCGGTAGCCGCAAGGGCGAACTGGAGAGGATGGCCGACACTTTCGTGCAGACGGCCAGGCTCATCCGCGAGCGTTTCCTGCCCGATGCGCAGTTCGTCGTGCCGCTGACCACCCGCGAGACGCGCCTGCTGTTCGAAACGGCGATCCATGCGCAGCAGGCCGGCGACGTGCCGTTCCGCCTGCTGTTCGGACATGCGCAGGATGCACTCGGCGCCGCCGACGTGTCGCTGGTGGCGAGCGGAACGGCGACGCTCGAAGCGGCGCTGATCAAGCGGCCGATGGTCATCACCTACAAGATGGCGCCTTCTTCCTGGTGGATCGGCAAGCGCCTGGTCAAGTCGCCCTACGTCGGCCTGCCCAACATCCTCGCCGGGCGCTTCGTGGTGCCGGAGATCCTGCAGGACGCGGCGACACCGGAAAACCTTGCCGAGGCGCTGGTCAAGCTCTACGAGGACAAGGAAAACGCCGAGTCGGTGGCCGAGGCCTTTACCGACATCCACCTGCAACTGCGCCAGAACAACGCCGAGAAGGCCGCAGCGGCAGTCATCGAATGCCTGAACTGATCATTCCGCCGGGTCTCGTCTGCGGCATCGACGAGGCCGGGCGCGGGCCGCTGGCCGGGCCGGTGGTGGCAGCGGCGGTGGTCCTCGATCCGGGACGACCGGTTGCCGGGCTCGACGACTCCAAGAAGCTGGGCGAGAAGAAGCGCGAGGCGCTGGCGCTGCTGATCCGCGAACGGGCGGTGGCGTGGGCGGTGGCCGAGGCGACGGTCGAGGAAATCGACCGCCTCAATATCCTGCAGGCGACCCTCCTTGCCATGCAGCGCGCCGTGGCGGGATTGGGCATCCGCCCGACCGGCGCCCTGGTCGATGGCAATCGCTGCCCGGAACTGGCTATACCGGTTGCCGCCGTGATCAGGGGCGACGGCAAGATTGCCTCGATCGCCGCGGCATCGATCCTCGCCAAGACCGTTCGCGATGCCGGGATGCTGGCGCTGCACGTGCGGTATCCGCAGTACGGGTTCGCCAGCCACATGGGTTACCCGACGGCAGCGCATATCCGGGCGCTGGAAGCGCATGGCGTATCGCCGGTGCATCGCCGCAGCTTCGGGCCGGTGGCCAGGCAGCTCGCGCTGAAATGAAGCTGATCCAGTCGCGCGCCAACCCGTTCTTCAGGAGCCTCAAGCGTCTCGCCGAATCCGGCCGCGAGCGCCGCAAGACGGGGCGCACCCTGCTCGATGGCGTCCATCTGGTCGCAGCGTACGAAGCGGTGAATGGCCCCGTCGAGACGCTGGTCGTCAGCGAAACGGCGCTGGCCGGCGGCGAAATCGCCGATTTCGTTGGCGGACGCGCGATTCTCGTTCTGGCCGACAGCCTGCTGCGTGATCTCGGGCTGGTCGAGACGCCGAGCGGCCTGCTGGCAGTCGTGGCCATGCCGGTGGCGACGGTTGCGGTCGACCTCGAAAAGGATGCCATTTTGCTCGACGGCGTCCAGGACCCGGGGAACGTCGGCGCGATCCTGCGTACCGCAGCCGCGGCGGGCGTCGGCCAGGCCTTGCTCGGGCCGGGTTGCGCGTCAGCCTGGTCGCCCAAGGTGCTGCGGGCCGGGCAGGGCGCGCATTTTGCGTTGGCCATTCATGAGGATGCCGATCTCGGCGCCTTCATGGCCGGCTACCGGGGGACGACGGCGGTCACCTGCCTGGATGATGCGACCCCGCTCTACGACGCGCGCTGGCGAAGGCCCGCTGGCCTGGGTCTTCGGCGCCGAGGGGCAGGGCGTTCGCGCGGATCTGGTTGCTGCCGCCCGACTCCGGATACGGATTCCGATGCCCGGTGCGATAGAGTCGCTGAATGTCGCTGCCGCTGCCGCGGTCTGCCTGTTCGAATCCCTGCGGCGCCGCGAAGCGGCAGGCGGCGATCGCCAGGCAACGTCGGCAAAGTAGAGGCAATAACCAACCTTCCGTAAGTGGTCGTCGGTAGACTGCGCCCGAATCGAGCGAATATTCGCCCGCCTGGAGTTTCAACTACATGGAAGATGCCCCTATGACCAAACCATTCCAGACGCTTGTCGTGGCCGGCATCCTGCTCATCAGTTGCGCCGGCGTGCCCGCAGCCGCCGCCGAACTTGCGCCGGCGAAGGCCTCCTTTGCCGTCGCGACGGGTGATGCCGCGCGTGCGCAGGCCCTGCTCGATCGTGCCGTCACTGATTACCAGAAGAACCCCAGCCGGGCGCTGGTCGATTTCAGCATGGTTGGCCCGTACCTCGATGGCGATCTCTATGTTTACGTCGTCGGCGCAAATGGCGTGATGCAGGCCAGCGGTGGCTCATCGGTGACGCTGGTCGGGCGCGACGTGCGGGAACTCAGGGACGCCGACGGCAAGCAGTTCATGAAGGAGATGCTGGCCGGCGCCAGGAACTGGGGCAGTGGATCGATCGAATACCGCTGGCTCAACAGCGAGCACGGCAAGATCGAGCACAAGATTGCCTACTACAGGAAGTCGGGCGACGCGATCATTGCCGTCGGCTACTACATTTCGCATTCGAGTCCTGACGAAGCCAGGGCGATGCTGGGCAAGGCGGTCGATGCGATCAGGCAGGATCCGAAGGCGGCCTTTTCCCGCATCAACGACATCAACGGCGGCTTTGTACACGATGACGTCTATGTCTTCGTCGTCGGCATCAACGATCATGTCATGTATGCCAGTGGCGGCACGCCGCGGCTGGTCGGGCGCAAGGTTGACCGGGTGACAGACATCAGCGGCAAGCGCATCTTCCCGGAGTCGGTCGAGGTGGCCAAGGCTGCGGCCAAGGGTACCGGCGAACTGCGCTACACTTGGCTGAATCCGGTGACGCGCAGGCAGGAGAACAAGATCACCTATCTCGAGCGCGTCGGTGACTACGCGGTGGGTGTCGGCTATTACCCGCCGAACAGACAAAGAAATAGGCTCGCGGAGCCATGAAGGCCGGTCGGCGGCATCGGCTTTGCGCCGCAATGCGGCCGCCCGGCAATGCGGAGCGGCTAGCGCAGATTCAGTTCCTGGAGGATGGTCGTCGAAATTTCCTCGATCGACTTGGTCGACGAATCGAGCCAGCGGATTCCCTCGCGACGCATCATCTTCTCGGCTTCGGCAACTTCGTACCGGCAGTTGGACAGCGAGGCGTAGTTGCTGTTGGCGCGCCGTTCCTCGCGGATCTTGTTCAGACGCTCGGGCTGGATGGTCAGGCCGAACAGCTTGCTGCGATGCTTTTGCAGTGTTCCCGGCAGTCAACCGCGATCGAAGTCTTCGGGGATCAGTGGAAAATTGGCCGCCTTGACTCCGAACTGCATGGCCAGGTAGAGCGCGGTCGGCGTCTTGCCGCAGCGCGACACGGCGACCAGGATGACATCGGCTTGTTCCAGATCGAGGTCGGTGATGCCGTCGTCGTGGGCCAGCGTGTAGTTGATCGCCTCGATGCGCTTCTTGTAATCGGAACTGTCGGCCGAGCCATGCGAGCGCCCGACGGTATGGCTGGACTTGACCCCCAGTTCGGCTTCGAGCGGCGCCAGGAAGCTGTCGAAGTAGGACAGACAGAAGGCATCGGCCTGGTGGACGATGTCCGCCAGTTCCTGATCGACGAGCGTCGTGAATACGATCGAGCGCATGCCGTCGCCCTCGCTCTGGCCATTGATGCGGGCAACCGCGTCGTGCGCCTTGGCAATGCTGTCGAGGAAGGGAATGCGGATCTGCTGGAACTCCACTTCCTCGAACTGGCTCAGGAGGCTGTGCCCGAACGCTTCAGCCGTCAGGCCGGTGCCGTCGGAGATGAAAAACGCGGTACGCTTGATCGGGGCCATGCGGCCATTTTAACCGCTGTTGCGTAACCCGGAGGCGATGCCGTTGATCGAGAGATGGATGCCGCGGGCGACACGTTCGTCGGTTTCCCCGGCGCGATGGCGCTTCAGCAGTTCGACCTGGAGGTGGTTGAGCGGGTCCATGTAGGGTGAGCGCAACTGCAGCGAACGCTTGAGCAGCGGATTGTCGGCGAGGAAATCGTCCTGTTCGAGAATGGCCAGCAGGTATCTGCGGCTAAGTTCCCACTCGGCCTTGATGCGCTGGAAGATGCTGGCGCGCAGTTCCGCATCGGCGACGAGTTCGGCGTAGCGCGAGGCGATGGCGAGGTCGGTCTTGGCCAGCACCATGTCCATGTTGGACAGAAGGCTCCTGAAGAAGGGCCAGGCATGGACCATCCGGCGCAGGGTGGTCAGGCCGCCGGGATTCGGCCCGCAAATAGCCGTCGACCGCGGAACCGAAGCCGTACCAGCCAGGCAACATCAGCCGGCACTGCGCCCACGAGAAGACCCAGGGGATGGCGCGCAGGTCCTCGATGCGCTCGGACGGCTTGCGCGAGGCCGGGCGGCTGCCGATGTTGAGAGTCGCGATTTCGGAAACGACTGTTGACTGCCTGAAATAAGTGGTAAACCCTGGCGTTTCATAGACCAGGCCGCGGTAGGCGACGAATGCGCGTTGCGACAGTTCGTCCATCACGGCGTGGAACTGCTCGGCGGGTTCGACGCGGTTCTCGTGGTCGGTCAGGCTGGCTTCCAGCGTTGCTGCCAGCAGCACTTCGAGGTTGCGGCGGCCGGTGTCCGGGTTGCCGTACTTGGTCGAAATGACCTCGCCCTGTTCGGTCAGGCGGATCTGGCCGGAGACGGCGCCGGCGGGCTGGGCGAGTATGGCGTGATAGCTGGGGCCGCCGCCGCGCCCGACCGACCCGCCACGGCCGTGGAACAGGCGCAGCCGGACACCATGCCTGCGGCAGACGCGGGTCAGTTCGATTTCGGCCTTGTACAGTTCCCAGCCCGAGGTCAGAAAGCCGCCGTCCTTGTTGCTGTCGGAGTAGCCGAGCATGACTTCCTGCTCGTCGCGACGGCCGCCGATCAGCGCGCGGTAGGCGGGAACGCCGAAGATGCCATCCATCGTCGCCGCGCTCTTCTGCAAGTCCTCGATCGTTTCGAAGAGCGGGATGATGTTTACGTCGAGTTGCGCTTGCGAACCCGGGCGCAGCAGGCCCGATTCCTTGAGCAGCAGCGCCAGTTCGAGCAGGTCGGAAACGCCGTCGGTCTTCGAGATGATGCAGTTGGGCAGCGCGGCGGCACCGTAGCGCTGGCGCAGTTCGCGGGCCGTGAAGAAGATGGCCAGTTCGCCGCGGGTCTCCTCGGAATAGTCAAGGTAGGGCGAGTAGAGCGGGCGCGGCGTCGCAATTTCCTCGACCAGCAGGCTGATGCGGTCGACCTCGGAAAGCGCCTCGTAATCGGGGCAGCGACCGGCGCCGGCCATGAGTTCGGCGACGCTGCGCGCATGCACTTCGGAGTTCTGGCGCAGGTCGATCGGCGCCAGATGGAAGCCGAAGACCTGCACCGCCCGCAGCAGGCGGCGCAGGCGGCCGCCGGCGAGACTGCTGCTGCCGTTCTGCTTCAGCGAGGTGGCCAGCACCCTGAGGTCGGCACGCAGTTCATCCGGTTCGGCATAAGGGGCGGCCTGGCCGATTTCGTGGCGTACCGGCTCGACGTGGTCGAGCGTGCGGGCGGTCGCCGCGACCCGCGCATAAATGCCCGACAGCGCTCGACGGTAGGGCTCGTCGCCCCGCTGCGGCGAGTGGTCGGTGGAACGCGCCGCCAGGTCATCCAGTTCCGGCGTGGTCCTGACCAGCAGGCTGGACAGCGGCAGTTCGCCACCGAGTTCGTGAATTTCCTCGAGATAGTGATTGAGAGCAGCCGCCGATTGCAGGCGCAGCGTCTCCCGCAGGATGTCCGCGGTGACGAAGGGGTTGCCATCGCGGTCGCCGCCGATCCAGGAGCCGATGCGGAAGAACGGCGGGAGCGCCCAGATCTGCTCGGGATAACGCGTATGCAGCTGCTGCGCGACCTGGATGTAGAGGCGCGGCAGTTCGTTGAAAAAGGTTTCCTTGAAGTAGGTGATGCCGTTCTTGACTTCGTCCAGCACCTTGAGGCGTACCGGACGCAGCATGCGCGATTGCCACAGGGTCAGGATGGCGTTGGCAAGGCCGAGACGGTTCTCGGTTTCCTCTTCTGGCGTCATCTGCAGGCGCTCGCGCTGGTCGAGCAGGTGGGCGAGGTCGCGGTGGTTGCGAATCAGGCTCTGGCGTTGAACCTCGGTCGGATGTGCGGTGAGGACCGGCGCGACGAGCGCGTGGGCGAAGAAGTCGGCGACGGCCTCGGGCGCGACCTCGCTCTCGGCCAGCCGGTCGAGGGCGTGGACGAGGCTGCCTTCGCGCGGCGGCGAACCCGCCAGATCATGGGCGCGCCGGCGCCTGACGTGATGCTCGTCCTCGGCGATGTTGGCCAGCTGCAGGAAGTAGCTGAAGGCGCGGACGACGGTCTGCGTCGTGTCGCGGGACAGCGGGTCGAGGAGGGCGGCGAGTTCGGCGCGGGCGGCCGGGTCGCCGTCGCGGGCGAAGCGGACGGCGGTCTGGCGGACGCACTCGACAATCTCGAAAACTGCGCTCCCTTCCTGCTCGCGCACGGTGTCGCCGAGAACCCGGCCGAGAAGCCGGATGTCGGCGCGCAGCGGCTCTTCCTTGCCGCCGTCGGGCATGTCGTCGAGCGGCATCAGTGCTTGCGCACCAGGAGGACCGAGGCGTCGGACAGTCTCGCGACCTGCTCGGCGACCGAACCGAGGATGAGCAGGGCGAGACCGCGCTGGCCGTGACGGCCGATGACGATCAGGTCGCAGCCGAGTTCTCGTGCCTTGTCGACGAGAACTTCTGACACGCGGCGCTTCATCGTCTCGAGCAGGATGGTTTCGGCCTCGATACCCGCCGCGCTGGCGGTGGCACGGGCTGCTTCGAGTATCTTGATGCCGGCGTCGCGGATCGCCGTCATGGCGTTATCGAAATCGAGCGTCGTGCTCACCGCGCGATGATGCATGCCCAGCAGCACTTCATCGGCGACATGGGTAATGGCGAGCCGCGCGTTGGTGGCCTTGGCTATGTTGACAGCCTCGGCGAGCGCGCAACGCGAGGTTTCGCTGTCGTCTACGGCGACGATGATCTTCTTGTACATGGCTGGTGATCCTTGAGGGGTGAACGGGGGCAAGGCGAACCATAGCAAAAGCGCCGTGTTACGCCAGTTAGGGAATTCCTCAACACGCCTGCTGCGGTCGACTGCATTTTTCCAGCAGATAGGCGATCGACCGGTAGTCGCGCCCGGTTTCGGCGGTCAGGCCGATTTCGCAGGTGCGGTTGGTCGATACACCGCAGGAGCAACCGGGCGGCAGTTCGTCGTTGATCGTGCGCAGCGCGTGGCGGTTGAGTTCCGGAACCGAAAAGCCGCGGTCGCCGGCAAAGCCGCAGCAGGTGACGCCGGCCGGTTCGATGATGGCGTCGGCGCAGGCGGCGAGAAGCGCCTTCAGCTTGCCATCCGAGCCATTCTTGCGCACGCTGCAATTGACGTGCAGGGCGATCGGGCCGGCTTCCTTGCGCAGCATCAGCCTCGGCAGCAGCGCGTCGTGGGCGAATTCATGAAAGTCGTGGACCGCCAGCCGGCCGGCCAGTTGCTTCTGCATGCGCGTCGAGCAGGTGCTGGCATCCATGATGACCGGGTAGCGGCCGTTTTCCGAGGCCTCCATCAACGCCGCTTCCAGCGTCCCGGACATGCTGTCGGCCGCGTCGGGCAGGCCCTTGCTGGCCAGCATCTGGCCGCAGCAGAGCTTGTCGAAGCCCTTCGGCAGGCGCGGGGCGTAGCCGGCACGGGTCAGCAGGGTCATGATGACGTCGCCGAGTTGCGCTTCGCCGGCCTCGCTCGGCCCGAAGATGCGGCCGCCACAGGCCGGGAAATAGACGACCGGGTCGCCTTCCGTGGTGCGCGCGGCGGGCGCCTTGCCGGCATGCGGCATCTGTCTTTTCCAGGCGCCGCCGGAAATGCGGCCGAGGAAGTTGTCGCCGAGGATGCCGGAAGCCAGATGGCCGGCCTTGAGGCCGAGGCGCGAGGCGGTGGCCAGCGTGCCGAAGTTGTTGGCCGTCCATTCGCCGACCCGTCTGCTGCCGTTGCTGATGTTTCGGCTGCGCAGGCGCCGGGTCAGGTCGCCGGTGTCGATGCCGACCGGGCAGGCGGTCGAGCACAGGCCGCAGCCGGCGCAGGTGTCGAGCCCCATGTAGGCATAGTCCTCGCCGATGCTGCCGGCCGGTTCCCCGCTGGCGGCGCGGCGCGCCAGTTCGCGGACGCTGACGATGCGCTGGCGCGGCGAGAGGGTCAGCCGGTGCGAGGGACACAGCGGTTCGCAGAAGCCGCATTCGATGCAGCGGTCAACGATGTCCTCGGCGGCGGGCATCGGCTTCAGGTTTTCGAGGTGGGCGGCGGCGTTGTCGTTGAGGATGACGCCGGGGTTGAGCAGGTTGTCCGGGTCGAACAGGCGCTTGATCGTGCGCATCAGGTCGGTGGCTTCCTTGCCCCATTCCATCTCGACGAAGGGCGCCATGTTGCGGCCGGTGCCGTGCTCGGCCTTCAACGAGCCATCGTATTTCTTCACCACCAGATCGCAGACGTCATCCATGAAACGGGCGTAACGGTCGATCTCGGCCTGATCGCCGAAATCCTGCGTGAACACGAAGTGCAGGTTGCCTTCGAGCGCATGGCCGAAAATGATCGCCTCGTCGTAACCGTGCCGGCGGAGCAGGGCCTGCAGGTCGAGCGTGGCATCGGCCAGCGCGGCGATCGGGAAGGCGACATCCTCGATGATCACCGTGGTGCCGGTCCGGCGCATGGCGCCGACCGACGGGAAGGTGCCCTTGCGCACCTTCCAGTACATCTCGCAGGTGGCCGGGTCGGTCGAGAACTGCAACGGCTCGACGGTGACAATGCCGGCCATCGCCGCATGCACGGCGGAAATGCGTTCGTTGAGGACGTCGACCGTGGCCGACCGTACTTCGATCAACAGGGCGGCGGCATCCCCGCCCAGCGTCATGATCAACGGCGGCAGGCCGGGCTTGTCCTGCACCGAGCGCAGCGCCGGGCGGTCGAGCAGTTCGACGGCGGAAACCGGTTGCGGCTTCAGGCGGATCACGGCTTCGCAGGCGCTGCGAATATCCGGGAAGAAAACCAGCGCGCTCGCCTTGAACGGGTCTTCGACGACGGTATGGTAGGTGATGCGCGAGATGAAGCCGAGCGTGCCTTCGGAGCCGATCATCAGGTGACTGAGGATGTCGAGCGGGTCTTCGTAATCGACCAGCGCGTTCAGGCTGTAACCGGTGGTGTTCTTGATCTTGAACTTGTGGCGGATGCGCTCGGCGAGTCTTGCATTTGCGCGCGTGTCGCGGCCGAGGCGGTCGATTTCGCCGAGCAGCGCGCCGTGGCTTTGCTTGAAGGCGGCGATGCTGGCGGGGTCTTCGCTGTCGAGCACGGTGCCGTCGGCCAGCACGACGCGCATTCCGGCGAGCGTCCGGTAGCTGTTCTGGGCCGTGCCGCAGCACATGCCGGAGGCATTGTTGGCGGCGATGCCGCCGATCTTGGCGGCGCCGATCGACGCCGGGTCGGGGCCGATCTTCCGGCCGTGCGGCGCGAGACGGCGATTGACTTCGCCGCCGATGATGCCGGGACCGGCGGTGACCTTGCTGGCATCGGCGCTGATTTCGCAGGTCGCGAAACCTTCGCCGATGAGGGCGAGCACGCCGTCGCTGATCGCCTGGCCGGAGAGGCTGGTGCCGGCGGCGCGGAAGGTGACAGGGGTGCTGTTCTGCCTTGCTGCGGTCAACACCGATTTGAGGTCGTTTTCCGATTCGATGACGGCGATGACTTCCGGGGTGAGGCGGTAGAAGCTGGCATCGGTGCCGTAGGCGAGGCGGCGCAGATCATCGACGATGATCTGGTTTTCCGGAAGGTGCTGGCGGAGGGACTGGATTAGCTGGCTCATTGGTTTGTCTCTGGTGTTCCTGGTCTGGTTACCGCTTTGTTCCACCTTTGCGGCGGGCGTGCTTGCCTGAGACGCCCGGATCCGCCTTGAGGGCGGGCGTACTTTCCCTCGCTTCGCCAAGAGAAAGCAGCCAAGGAAAAGGCGACCCCAGGCTTGAAAAGGGAAAGCCCCATCAGCCCCGTTCCCGCAACATGTCCCGCAACCGCTTCGGCGCCGGCTTCAACGGCACCCGAACCGACGTCCACGGCCCCTGATTCGACGGCATCAGCCACCTGAACCGGCTCCCCAGCCAGGTCGCCAGCCCATACAGCGACGGTGAGCGGTAAACCGTCGCCCACCCGCGCCAGACGGCGGTCATCAGCCGGCTGTAGCCAGCCCCTTGCCCGCGCATCGCCGGATTGGCGTGCGGCGGCCGCGAACGACTCCTCGCGCAGGCGCACCAGCAGGTCCGGAATCGGGATCTTCACCGGGCAGACCTCGCCGCAGGCGCCGCACAGCGACGAAGCGGTCGCCATCGTCGCCGTCGCTTCCAGCCCCAGCATGTGCGGCGAGATGATCTTGCCGATCGGGCCGGGGTAGGTGGTGCCGTAGGCGTGGCCGCCGATGCGGGTGTAGACCGGGCAATGGTTCATGCAGGCGCCGCAGCGGATGCATTGCAGCGTCTTGCGCAGCTGTTCGTCGGCGTAGGCTTGCGTGCGGCCGTTGTCGAGCAGGACCAGATGCACTTCGGTCGGGCCGTCCTTCTCGTCCGGCTTGCGCGGCCCGGAGATCATGTTGAAGTAGGTCGAGATGTTCTGGCCGGTCGCCGAGCGGGTCAGCAGCGAGAGCAGCGGCGGCACGTGTTCGAGCTTCTCGACGATCTTCTCGATGCCGGTGATGGCGATATGCACCGGCGGCGTCGGTGGTGCACATGCGGCCGTTGCCTTCGTTCTCGACCAGGCACAGCGTGCCGGTTTCGGCGACGGCGAAATTGACGCCGGAGAGGCCGATGTCGGCGTCCAGGAATTTCTCGCGCAGCACGTTGCGGCCGATCTGGATCAGTGCATCGACGTTGTCGGTGTAATCGACGCCCGGCACCTTCTCGTGGAACAGGGTGGCGATCTCCTCCTTGGTCTTGTGGATCGCCGGCATGATGATGTGCGACGGCTTCTCGCCGGCGAGCTGGACGATGTACTCGCCCATGTCGGATTCCAGCGCGCCGATGCCGGCCGCTTCGGCGGCATGGTTCAGCTCGATTTCCTCGCTGACCATCGACTTGCCCTTGACCATCAGCTTGGCCGAGTGCTGCCGGCAGATGCCGAGGATGATCGCGTTGGCTTCGTCCGGCGTCTCGGCCCAATGGACCCGATGATGCCGTTGCGCGGTCAGGTTGGCTTCCAGTTGCACCAGCAGTTCGGGCAGCCTGGCGAGGCTGTACTGGCGGATGCTGCTCGCCCAGCGTGCGCAGGCTTTCCAGTTCCTCGGCGTCGGGGAACTGGGCGGCGCGCTTGGTCATCAGGAAATCCATCGCGCCGCGGAAGCTCTGGCGCAGGAAGGGGTTGTCGACGACGGCCTTGGCGCGGGCGCGGAAGCCTTCGGAGGGCTTGAAGTGCATCGGTTGGGCGTTCATTGCGCGTCTCCCGTCAGCAGCACCGATCAATTCCTTCGGGCCATGCGCGCCATAGGCCAGGGTGACCTGGATATCGGCGGTCTTCGAGGGACCGGAAATGAGCAGGGCGTTGGTCGGCAGGCCATCCGTCCAGGCTTCGGCCTGCGTCGCCTCGTAGAAGGTGTTGTAGATGTTGGCGCTGTCGAGCAGCACGACATGGACCGGCGGCACCAGCGACATCAGGCGCGGCTCGTGCTGGTCCGGCCAGAGGATCAGCGTGCCGGTTTCGGCAATCGCCGCGCGGGCGGCGGTCAGGCTGGCCGGGGTGTCGTGGAACATCGTTTCCTTCCAGCTTTCGATCGGCTGGTCGTAGGCTGGGCAGGCGATGTCCCGGGCCGGCAGTTCGGCCTGGGCGCGATGGCCGTGCGGCGTGCCTGGGGCGACGAGCAGCTTGTCTATTCCTTTGCTGCCAGCACTTCCTGTAGTTTGCTCAGCCAACCGGTGCGGGAAACCGGATGCACCTCAGCGTGGGCGAATTCGAGGCAAGGGCGAAAACGGGCCACCTTCTCGGCAGTGCTTTCATGCGGACGGTGGCTGGCGTACCAGCCGCCAACATCGGGCAGGGCCTTGGCTTGCAGCGGCGCGGCCTTCAGCTTGGCAGGAATGCGATCACGGGCGCTCATTTGGCGGTCCTCCGCAGCAGGAAGCTGGCGATGTGTTCGCCGGGCAGGCTCGGAGCGGCGCGACCTTCCTGCCTGTCCTTCCAGGCGGCGTGGCCGAGGATGTTCATCAGGCAGCCGCAGTCGGCGCTGACCACGCGCTCGGCGCCGGTCGCTTTCAGCGCCTTGACCTTGTCCTCGACCATGGCGCCGGAAATCTCCGGCTGCTTGACCGAGAAGGTGCCGCCGAAGCCACAGCATTCGGATTCGTGATCCTGCTGCGCGACACTGACCTTGCCGAGGCCGTCGAGCAGCTTGCGCCCGGTGAGATGGACGCCCATCTCGCGGCGCGCAGAGCAGGAGGTATGGAGCACGACGGTGCACTCGCCGCCCTTGTCTTCAGGCTGCCAGCCGAGCACATTGACGAGAAATCCGGTCAGTTCGTGGATGCGTGCCGCGAGTGCCTCGGCCTGCGCCTTGCGCGCCGGGTCGCTGGCGAACAGCTTCGGGTAATGGTGCTTCATCATCCCGGCGCACGAGCCGGAGGGAACGACGACCGGCCAGTCGTTGGGGAACAGGGTGAGCGTGTGCGCGGCCACCTTGCGCGATTCGTCGGGGAAACCGCTGGTATGGGCGGGTTGACCGCAGCAGGTCTGTTCTTCCGGGAAATGAACGCGGATTCCTTCGCGCTCGAGCAGGGTAATCGCATCCATGCCGGCACCGGGGAAGAACTGGTCGATCACGCAGGTGGCGAAGAAATAAACATCGCCCGGGCGATGTGCGGGACTTCCTTGCTCGCTCATGTTGTCTCCTGTGGTCAATTGGTCAAACCAATCCATCAGTTGCCAGAGATGTACGATACATCCTATGTTTGATCAATCATATAAGGGTTTTTCCGGAGATTGCGCTTTGCTGTTCTGCTGACTAGAATACTGTGGTCTTACCAATCGAGTGGTTCATTTTGCCCATGCCGCCAAGCAAGTTTCAGGTCCCGCGTCTTTCCGATGCCGTCGCCGCGTCGCTCGAGCACCGCATTCTGGAAGGCTCGCTCAAGCCCGGCGACCGTTTGCCGCCGGAGCGTGAACTGGCGATCGAATTTGGCGTCTCGCGCCCGTCGTTGCGTGAAGCCATCCAGAAACTTGCCTCCAAGGGGCTGGTGCAGAGCCGCCAGGGCGGCGGTACGTATGTGACCGATCGTCTCGAGTCAAGTTTCTTCGATCCCTGGCAGGACATGCTGGGGGAGCACCCCAATCTGCGCGAGGACATGCTCGAATTCCGCCGCATGCTCGAAGGGCAGGCCGCCGAATGGGCCGCCGAACGGGCGACAGAGGCCGACCAGACGCGCCTCGACCAGGCTCTCGCGGCCCTCGACGATGCTTTCCTCGCCGAAGATCTCGATCACCGTTCGCGCGCCGACATCGCCTTTCATCAGGCCATCGGCGAAGCCTCGCACAATGTGCTGGTCGGCCATCTCTCGGCGGCCTTGCTGCGCCTGATGCACGACAACATCCGCCTGAACCTCGGCGAATTGAGGAGCATTCCCGCGGCCGGTTCGCTGCTGATGCGCCAGCATGAGGCAATTCACGCCGCCATCCGCGAGCGCAAGCCGCAGGCTGCCCGCGCCGCCGCCGAGACCCACATCGATTTTGTCCGCGAGACGCTGGCGCAGTCGCTGCGCTCGGCCGCCCGGCGCGAAACGGCCGCCCGGCGTCTGCACACCGAATTTTCACCTTCCGATTCACATTTTTCCTGATTTGACCCATCTGAAAGGAATCCGCTTGGAGCCCCTCGTCATTCCCTTTGAAAAGCTGCGCATGACCGACGTCGAACAGGTCGGCGGCAAGAACTCGTCGCTCGGCGAGATGATCAGCCAGTTGGCCGACTCCGGCGTGCGCGTGCCGGGCGGTTTCGCCACCACGGCGCTGGCCTACCGCGACTTCCTCGCGCAGAGTGGCCTCGATGACAGGATCAACGCCGCGCTCGACGCCCTCGATGTCGATGACGTCAATGCGCTCGCCGCCTGCGGCGCGCAGATCCGCCGCTGGATCATGGAAACGCCGTTCCCCACCGTGTTGACCGTGGCCATTACCGAGCAGTACCAGCGCCTGGTTGCCGGTTCCGCCGCCGACATGTCCTTCGCCGTGCGCTCGTCCGCCACCGCCGAGGACCTGCCCGATGCCTCGTTTGCCGGCCAGCAGGAAACCTTCCTGAACATCGTCGGCCTCGACAACATCCTGCACGCGATCAAGGAAGTCTTCGCCTCGCTGTACAACGACCGTGCCATTTCCTACCGCGTGCACAAGGGCTTCGTCCATGCCGAGGTTGCCCTGTCCGCCGGCGTGCAACGCATGGTGCGTTCCGACAAGGGCTCCGCCGGCGTGATGTTCACGCTCGACACCGAGTCCGGCTTCCGCGACGCCGTCTTCGTCACCTCGAGCTACGGGCTGGGCGAAACGGTGGTGCAGGGCGCCGTCAATCCGGACGAGTTCTACGTGCACAAGCCGATGCTGGCTGCCGGCAGAAAGGCTGTCGTGCGCCGCAACCTCGGCTCGAAGATGATCAGGATGACCTTCGCCAGCGAAAAGGCCGCCGGTCGCTCCGTCGTCACCGAGGAGGTTCCCGAATTGCTGCGTCACCAGTTCTCGATCGACGACGAAGAAGTCATGGAACTGGCCCGCTACGCGATGATCATTGAAGCCCACTACGGCCGCCCGATGGACATCGAATGGGGCAAGGACGGTGTGGACGGCAAGCTCTACATCCTGCAGGCGCGCCCGGAAACCGTGCAGTCGCAGGCCGGCGCCGGCAAGGTCGAGAAGTTCAAGCTCAAGCAGTTCTCCAAGGTGCTCGCCTCCGGCCGCGCCATCGGCCAGAAAATCGGCATCGGCCCGGTGCGCATCGTCAGCGACCCGAAGGAAATGGACCAGGTCAAGCCGGGGGACGTGCTGGTTGCCGACATGACCGACCCGAACTGGGAACCGGTCATGAAGCGCGCCTCCGCCATCGTCACCAACCGCGGCGGCCGCACCTGCCACGCGGCGATCATCGCCCGCGAACTCGGCATCCCGGCGATCGTCGGCTGCGGCGATGCGACGCATACGCTGACCGAAGGCGAAACCGTCACGGTTTCGTGCACCGAAGGCGACACCGGCCACGTCTATCGCGGCCGCCTCGACTTCGAAATCTCTTCGCGCGACATCTCCGCCATGCCCGAGGTGCCGGTCAAGATCATGATGAACGTCGGCAACCCGGAACTCGCCTTCGAATTCGCCCAGTTGCCCAATGCCGGCGTCGGTCTCGCACGCGTCGAGTTCATCATCAACAACGTCATCGGCATCCACCCGAAGGCCATCCTCGACGTCGAGCGCCTGCCGGCCTCGAAGCGCGAGGAGATCAAGCGCCGGGCCCGCGGCTACGCCAGCCCGAAGGAGTTCTTCGTCGAGAAGCTGGTCGAGGGCGTCGCCACCATTGCCGCCGCCTTCTGGCCGAACCCGGTCATCGTCCGTCTCTCCGACTTCAAGTCGAACGAGTACCGCAAGCTGCTCGGCGGCGAGCTCTACGAGCCGGAAGAAGAAAACCCGATGCTCGGCTTCCGCGGCGCCTCGCGCTATATTGCGCACACCTTCGAGGATTGCTTCGAGATGGAATGCCGGGCCATGAAGAAGGTCCGCGGCGAGATGGGGCTGACCAACGTGCAACTGATGGTGCCGTTCGTCCGCACTGTTGGGGAAGGCAAGGCGGTGGTCGAATTGCTTGCGCAGCACGGCCTCAAGCAGGGCGAGAACGAGCTCAAGCTGATCATGATGTGCGAAATTCCGTCCAACGCGCTGCTCGCCGACGAATTCCTCAAGGTCTTCGACGGCTTCTCGATCGGCTCCAACGACCTGACCCAGCTCACCCTCGGCCTCGACCGCGACTCGGGCCTCGTCGCCAACCTCTTCGACGAACGCGACCCGGCGGTCAAGAAGCTGCTGGCCATGGCGATTGCCGCCGCCAACAAGGCCGGCAAGTACATCGGCATCTGCGGCCAGGGCCCGTCCGACCACCCGGACCTCGCCGAATGGCTGATGGATCAGGGCATCAGCAGCATCTCGCTGAACCCGGACACCGTCGTCAACACCTGGATTCGGCTATCCAGCCACAAAAAAGGCTGATTGCTGCGGTCAACTGTGGAAATCAGGCAAGAATGAAGAAGGCCGGGAGTGCTCCCGGCCTTTTTTCGCTCACGCCTACCTGATGAAATGTAATTTTTCAACTCAGGCTGATATTGCGTTCAACGGTCAAACTCTTCAGGTTCTGCATTGGGTACTGCTGCCAGCGCAGCCTGGAATTTTTCCACCGAGCCCTGTTTTGCTCGCTCCTGCAGGTAGCTCTCGGTCGTGAGCGCGGAGATTTTTTCGGCTACAGCGGATGCGATGAACTGGTTTATCGAAATATGATCGTCTGCCGCGATGGTCTTGGCCATTCGATGCAGGGAATCGGGGAGGCGAACGCTGATCGTGCTCATTGTGTGTTCTCCAGTTGTTCAAGAAAGTCACGCGGTGTCAGTACTTCGATGCCGAATCGGGCGGCGTGTTTGAAGTCGTTCAGGTTCCAGGTGACGATGCTTGCACCGGCTTTGACCGCAAGTTCGAGTACAAAATCGTCGCCAGGGTCTTTCAGGATCGGTCGCCACAGGTAAAAAATCTGGTGCTGCACAGCGCGGGCGCAAATGAAATCGATCACATCATCAATCTGGGCTTCTATCAAGGCCAGCTCGCTGCGCTTGAGGACCGATTCGTATTCGGCAACCAGTGGCGTCGAGACGTGAAGCACGAAACGGCTGTTCTCGATCATCGCGAGCAGGCGGAACGAAGTGCCTCGCGAGGATTTCAGGGCCGTTACCAGGACGTTGGTATCCATGATAATGTTTTTGTTCATTCTGGTATCGTATAAAATACCAGAATTTCAGTCAAACCCTTATCTTGCATATCCGGGCAGCAAGTCTGTTGGCGATGCGGATTGCTGCGGTCGACCGCAGAAAGCAGGCAAAAATGAAGAAGACTGGGGCAACCCGGCCTTTTTTCATGCTACTTTCGCCGCCGCAGGCGACTTCTTCTCGCCGAGATGGACTTCAAGCATGGATTTCGAAAAGCTCGTCATTGCCGTTGGCGCGCTGCCACTGTTCGACAAGTGGGCGTGGGGCACCGTGCTGGCGGCCATTTTCGCGGCCATCGGCCTCGTGCTGTTCTGGGAACGCCGCCATTTCAGGCAGCGCGGTCTGGCGGGCAGCTGGCTGGCGCTGCGCTTGCTGGCACTCTTGTTGATGCTGCCATTGACCGTGGGCGTGATCCTCGTCCCGGCCACCACGATTTCCGGCCCGGAAGCGCTGGCCTACTTCTACCTTGCGCTGTTCTCCGTCGGTCCGCTGGTCTGGTTCGGCGGCCATATCCTCTGCGGGCGGCTGCTGCGCCCGGCATTCACCAAGGGACAAAGCCTGTTCCTGGCATTGAGCGGATCGCTTATCCTGTTCTTTCCGGCAATTGCCGTTTCGATGGCGCAGGGGCCGATTTTTTACGCTTCCCGCGGGGTAGAGGAGAGCGCGTTCCGGATGGCTGACCAGACGCCGCTGGCGCACCGGGTCGAGAATCCGCAGCGTTTCACGCTGCCGGGGGTCGGCGACGTGCATACCCAGAGCCTGATTGCGCCGCCGGGTATCCATGTCGAACGGATCGACAGAAAAATCGGCGTTGGCTGGTACGACACCAAGGGTTCGACCCGCGATGTCTTCTGTCGGGATGGCGAGAGTCTGCACCTGATGTGGTCGGCGCGCGAACCGGCTCCCGCGTTGCGCCTCTATTGGCGGAACCCTGCCGGCAAGCGGATGCAGGCTGACTTCGCCGCAGGGTTGCCGGCCGAACCGGTTGGACAGACGCGGCAATTCGAGATTGCCTTCCACTCCGACGGTTTCGATCCGCCGGTGCCGATTCCGCGCTCGCGGGCGTCGGTCGCCTACTTGCTCGCCGGCGAGAAGCTCTTTTTCGATCTGCTGAATCCGCTGCAACCCGGCGAAACGTTCGACAACGACTGCATCATGCCCGGCTACCGGCGTGTCGCCAGCGAAAGGGAAGGGCCGCCCCAGATCGTTGCGCTGATGTTCCACCTGCCCGGCGGCGGCGTTCCCCTACGCGCCGAAATTCGGCGCCCCGAAAGTCCTGTCGCCCAATAGCGGGTTGCGATTGCGCCACCCGTATCGCAGCAAACCGGCCAGCCCGGTGTCGCCGTCGCTTCCCGTACGACCCGCCCGGTCAGCCGATTGACGCCGCTGCGTGGAGAGTGGCGGGGCGGTTGAACGAGATCAGCACCTTTTCAGGCAAACGGGATCCGCGTGATCCAGCTTCGCGGCAATCCCGCCAACGGCGCGCGCCGAAAGCCCCGGTCAGGGGCCAGAAAACGGCTGCAACCCTTCGTCGCCGGGAAGGAGCGTCGACAGCACGGCTTCGACGCGCACCGGCAGGCCCGGCGATGCCGTCATGGCGATATTGCGTCCCGACGGGCCCGAAGGCCGGTTGATCTCGCCATCGATCCGTTCGAGCAGATACGGGAAGAACGGATTGGACGGCAGCCGCGTCAGGAAATCCTGGTCGACGATCAGTGCACCGCGCTCGCCGCGGGCATCCATCGCGCCCAGGTTGTAGCCGTAGTCGTCCTTCGTCTTCGGGTCGGGATGAATCCCGTATAGCGGATCGTCCATCGGAATCGGGATCGCGAGGTGCGACAGCGAGAAGATTCCCGGCGGATAGGGCAGGTTCAATGGGCGAACCGTAGCCTGGAGCTGGCCGGGCGCGACGCTGCGCTCGACTGTGGTCTCGCTATCGTCGTTGGCATTGGCGATGGCGGTGAACCGGTAGGTCGCGGGTGCGGTGGGTGCGAGGCGGTCGATCGCGACGTACGAGGCCGGGCGCAGCAGCGGGGCGAACTTGAGTGTCCGGTTCACGTCGAAAAGAACGATCTCGCTGCCGTTGTCGGGCAGGTTCGCGTAGAGAGCCGTCAGGATCGCCGGCGTGCTGACGGTGAAATCGATCACCGACTGGAACGTCAGCACCGGGGGAAGGGTGCCGAGCTGGCCCGCGCGCGCCATGCGCTGGATCTGCCCCTGCAGCGCATCGGTCAGGCGGAATGACTGGCGTGCGCCGTTGACCGGAAACGAGTTGTACTTGAACGGATTGAATTCCGGTACGACGCTGAGCCAGGCGGCATTGGCGAATGGCGGCAGCAGTGCCGGCAGGCTGGCCAGCCCGGCGAAGCGCGCAAACCGCGTGATGCCGATCATCGGCGTGAACAGAACGATGCGATCGGCGCGCGGAAGTTGCGGGTTTTCCAGCGCGTCGAGCGAGTATTTCATCGCCAGCGCTCCGCCGTTCGAGAATCCGGCCAGATGCAGCGGCGCCGGAGCGGGCACGCGCCGACGTGCTTCGCGCACGGCCAGCCGCGTTGCGGCCATCCAGTCTTCCCAGCGGACGTCGGTCAGGCCGGCAGGCACGGTGCCGTGGGCCGGCAAGCGGATGCCGATCGCGACATAGCCTTGATCGCGATAACGTCTTGCGATATGGCGCAGGCTGTATGGCGAATCAGTCAGCCCATGCAGCAGGACGACCACGCCAAGCGGTTTTCCATCGGGTTCCATGACGTAGGAGCGGTTCCAGTCATGGGCAAAGCGCGCGGGGTAGACCGGGCTCGCCTCGAAGTAGCGATTGATCGGCACGCGCTGGTCGGGCGCCAGCTTCTGGCTGACCTCGGCGCGCACGCTGGCCATGATCTCGTCCTCCTGCGCGAGGAAACGGGCCCAGTCGGCCGCGTCGAGCTGATCAGCTCTGAGCTCCTGGGGAACGAAGGTATGCCACGGCTGCAACGGGGGGCCGCCGAGTACGCGAAACGACCGCAAGGCCAGCAGCACGACGCCGATTGCAAGGAGCGATATCAGTACCCACTTGAGGATTTTTCCGATGGTTCTTTGCATGGTCTTGTTCCGGATTGGCTTGTGGCATCAGCGCGTCGGCGCCGCTTTTCATGTGGGAAGGAAAGATGGATGGGGTTTCAATCCCGCTTGCGTGAGTATCCTTGGGCTGTCAGTCGGAGTCAATCGGTTGTGTCGCAGCGAAGGATCCTGAGAAACAGGCCAAGTCGTTCCAGGATTGCGACCGTTTCCTTGCCTGGAGTTGCCCGGGCGGCTGCAGGTTGCCGCCAACGTGGCTCCAGGCACGAGGTTTGCCCCTTCATCACGCGGGGATTCCCTTCGGGCGCAGATGCGAGCCAGCAGCCCATGAAATCCTGGTGCACAATAGTGCGATTTCCGTGCTCGCGCATGTATCCCCACGGTCCCTGGCATGGTGCGAGTCAGCTTTGCTGGCCTTGCCTTGCCAGAACGTCCCCTGATTCAGATTTGCTGGAGTCCTGTTGTGCTTGCTGCCGTCCGTCGCTGGTTTGACGACAATATCCTCGAACTCGGCCGCGAAATGCGGCTTTCCTACCTGCCACCACTGATGGTCTATGTCGCGGCAGGAGTGTCCGGGCTGACCGGGATCGTCGGAACCTTCTTCGTCAAGGAGTACCTCGGCCTTTCCGCGGCCTTCCTTGCGGCACTGGGCTTCTGGGCGGGAATTCCGTGGGCGCTGAAGATGCCGCTCGGGCACCTGGTCGACCTGATATGGCGCCACAAAGCCGGCCTGGTGTGGCTGGGCGCCGCACTGATCGCGGCCAGCCTGTTGATCATGCTTGGCCTGGTGGCCGAGCCGCGGCGCATGGGCGAAATGATGTCGCTGGAGGCCTGGTTCGTTCTCTCTGCCATGCTCTCGCCGGTGGGCTACGTCCTGCAGGACGTGGTCGCGGACGCCATGACAGTGGAAGCGGTACCGCGGGTGAACGAACAGGGCGAGACGCTGCCACCGGAAGCACGACGGCTGATGAACACCACGCTGCAGACCCTGGGTCGCGTCGCCATCATCGGCGGCGGCGTGCTCGTGTCGCTGGTGAATGTGCTGATGTTCCAGGGCGTCGAAAGCTTGCCGAATGCGGCGCGGATAGCGATCTATGCCCAGGTGTATGGCATGGCGCTGGTCATCCCGGCAATCTCGGTTGCCGGCGTGCTGCTGGCGAGCCTGATCAAGCGGCGCGAGGCGGGGCGGCTGCGCGCCCGGGGTTTCGACGAGACCAGCCTGCGTGCAATGCTGGCGCCGCCACTGGATGCGGTCAAGCCCGACTGGTGGATCCTTGGTGGCAGTCTGGTGTTCGTCGCCATCAGCGTTTCCGTGGGGGTCTCGCAGCTCGAGTTCGGTCAGGAGGTCATCTTTCTGGGTTCCTTTGCCGTCATCACCTTCCTGATGGCCAAGCTGCTGCGCGAGCTGGATGAGGATTCCAGGCGCACCCTGCTCGGCACGGCAATCGTGATCTTCGTCTTCCGTGCCATGCCCGGTCCCGGTGCCGGCTCGACCTGGTGGATGATCGACGTGCTGGGCTTCGACCAGTCCTTTCTCGCCAAGCTGTCGCTGATCGCCAGCGTGCTGACCCTGTTCGGCCTGTTCGGCTTCCGTCGCTTCATGGGCGAACGCTCGATCGCCTACATCGTCGGCTTCCTGACCCTGACCGGGACGCTGCTGAGCCTGCCGACGCTCGGCATGTACCACGGCCTGCACGAATGGACCGCAGCACATACCGGCGGGATCGTCGACGCCCGTTTCATAGCCTTGATCGACACCGCGCTGGAGTCGCCGCTCGGGCAGATCGCCATGGTGCCGATGCTGGCCTGGATAGCCAACTCCGCGCCGGCGAATCTCAAGGCCACCTACTTCGCGGTGATGGCCTCCTTCACCAACCTCGCGTTGTCAGCCTCGCAACTCGGCACAAAGTACCTGAACCAGATCTTCGAAGTCACCCGCGAAATCCGCGATCCGGTGACCCAGGCCACAAAAATGGCGGCCGACTACAGCCAGTTGGGGGCCTTGTTCATGATCTCCATCGCTCTCGGCCTGATCGTTCCCTTCGCGGCAATCTGGGTCACGCGGATGCTCAAGCTGCGCAGCGCCTGAGGTGGCCGGGGGGCGGCGCCCGGAGGGCTGATTGCCTGGCTGGCGATCAGCGGGTCAGGACAGTTCGACGCCGAGCTCGATGACGGCGGCGACGTCGGCTGTACTGCCGTACAATTGGGCGCCAGCGTCACCCGTTGCCTCGTTCGTTGTGCGCCTGGATGATGGCTGGAGCCGAATGGCCTACCGGAGTATCGACATGTCTGTTACGCCTCCACCCAGGCAACACCATGCGCCGCAGGATCTTCGCGATCGGGCGGCTTATGCCTTCGTGAAGTTCCTGCGTTTCTTCGCGGACACCTTTTTTGCCCGGCGTTATGGTCATCGTGCGGTCGTCCTGGAGACGGTTGCCGCCGTACCGGGCATGGTCGGCGGTTCCCTGCAGCACTTGCGGGCACTGCGCCGAATGGAAAGCGATCACGGGTGGATCCGCACACTTCTTGACGAAGCCGAAAATGAGCGAATGCACTTGATGACCTTCATTCAGATTGCGCGGCCTTCGAGGCTTGAGCGCTTGCTGATTCTGATTGTGCAAGGGGTCTTTTACAATTTCTTTTTTCTCCTTTACATGATCTCGCCGAGGACCGCGCATCGTGTTGTCGGTTATCTGGAGGAAGAGGCGGTTTACAGCTATACCGAGTATCTGGCCGGGGTCGACGACGGCAGCTACGCCAATGTCCCGGCGCCCGAGGTGGCGATTGATTATTGGAATCTGTCTGCCGACGCGCGCTTGCGTGACGTCATCATCGTTGTCCGTGCAGATGAGGCGCAGCACCGCGACGTCAATCACGAATTTGCCGACCAGTTGGCCCATCGCCAGACCTGACCGCCGACCAGAATTCAGGCAATTTCCGCTGAATGCCGGAAGGCCGCCCAGCAGCCCTTGTGGCCGGGCGATTTGTTCAGCGCTTTCTGAGGGTAACGTCACATATGAACCATATCCCTTTCGCCGAATTTCTCGAGCGATTTCCATGTATCCTCGGCGAGGGGGCGATAATCGAGCGCCTGCGCCGCAACGGTGGCCTGGATCTGGACCCCTATCTGGTCAATTCGGCATTCATTTATGAAGGCGCGAAACGTGCGGCCCTGGAGACCATCTGTCGGCAGTACCTGGACATAGGTCGTGACTCCGGCCTGCCGCTCCTCATGTCCACCCCAACCTGGCGGGCAAGCCGCGAACGGATCGATGCGGCCGGTCACGCCGGAAGGGACGTCAATGGAGACAATGTCAGGTATCTCGAGGGGCTGCGGAGGAGCTATGGGGAATATGCCGAGAAGGTGGCCATCTGCGGCTTGATGAGCTGTCGGGGGGATGCCTATGATCCTGCCGAGGCGCTGGCCGTCAACGAGGCCAGGGAGTTCCACGCCTGGCAGGCTGGCAAGCTGGCTGACGCCGGGGTGGATTTCCTCCTGGCCGCCACCCTTCCGGCCTTGAGCGAGGCCACCGGCATTGCACTGGCCATGGCCGCCACCGGCACGCCCTACGTCATCAGCTTCGTTGTCCGCCCCGCCGGGACACTGCTCGACGGTACGCCGCTGAAGGACGCGGTTGACGCGATTGATACCCTCGCGACCCCGCGGCCCCTGGCCTATCTGATCAACTGCACGCATGCCTCCTTCGCCCGGGCGGCGCTCACCCACGAGGCCAATTCTTCCCCTTTGGTCCGGCAGCGCATCATCGGGCTGCTGGCCAATACTGCTCCGCTCAGTCCCGAAGACCTCAACGACAGCACCACTCTGGTGGAGGAAGATCCGCAAAGGTTCGGACGGGCACTCGCCGATCTGCATCGGGAATTGGGTCTGAAGATCGTGGGCGGCTGCTGCGGAACCGACGACCGGCACATCCGGGCCCTGGCCGCACAACTTGCATCCGGATTGCAGGGCGGAAGGCGAGTCTAGGGCGGGAAGCCAGGCTACACCCCGGACGATCTGTTTCCGGCATGGCTGTCTGTCAAGCTACGTCCCGATCCGTTCGAATGGCAACGATCAGACTGCCATCGGCTCGATACACGCCGCTCCCTCGACGTCCCCGCGGTTGATCGCCGGGCTGACCGGGAACGCGCACATCGACTCGCTGCTGCACGGTCCGATCATGGCCTCCAGCGACCCGGCATCGCTGTTTCCCGGATCGAGCCAGGCGTCGTACTGCTCAGGGCGCAGGATGGCAGGCATGCGATCGTGGATCGGCGCCATGAGGTCGTTCGCCGCGGTCGTGATGATGCAGGTGGTGACGATCGTCGCGCCGTCGGGCGCCTTCCAGGACGCCAGCAGGCCGGCGAAGGCGAAGAAGGCGCCCGGATCTGCCGGCTGGATATACCAGGGTTGCTTGCGCACCTTGCCATCGGCCGCAACGGCCTGCCATTCGTAGAACCCGTTGGCCGGTATCAGACAGCGATGCCTGGCGAAGCTGCTGCGAAACGCCGGTTTCTCGGCGACGGTTTCTCCCCGGGCATTGTTCAAGCGGGCGCCGATGCCCGGGTCCTTCGCCCACGACGGGATCAATCCCCACCGGACAAGCTGGCCGGCCCGGCCGGTGTCCGGCTTGTGCCGAATGATCAGGACGCGGCTTTGCGGGGCGATGTTGTAACGCGCGAAATATTCGGGACAGAATTCGAGCAGGAATGCCTCGCGCAGTCGCGATTGCGGTCCATAGAGTGCGTAGCGTCCGCACATGGGATGCTCAATTCTGCACTTTCCGCCAGCCCTTCGCCTCCATGCAGCCATGCATCCGCCGCACGCTCTCGTTGGTGACCATGCCATCGACCCCCGGGTAGATCCGCTGCTTGCAGAATGTGACGTCCTGGTCGTATTCGCCAGTCGCGGCGCCGGGCTTCTCCCAGTGCCAGCCAGGGAAGAGTGCGCAACCGGCGAGGCCGGCCAGCAGGATGATGGTGAATGGCGTAGCTGATCTCATGGCAGGGATTCTACCTCGAGCGCCGCCTTGCCACGCCCTACATCAGGATCGCGAACAGGCTGCTGTAGTCATCCTGCCACGGCCGGAAACCTGGCTTGTCGGCGAGCAGCCTGGCGTCCTCGAACCCTTCGTGGCAGAAGAAGGTATCGTCCTGGGCGATCAGCGCCCAGCGGGAGCGGAAGATGCCGTGCTCGCGGTCGCCTTCGTGGTCGACGATGCGCGCCGGCCGGCCCAGGTGGTCGGCGGCAGCCTTGATCACGGGGCGCAGGTCGAGGAAGCGGTTGGTGATGTGCACCGCGAGCACGCCGTCGGGCTTCAGGTGGCGGAAATAGAGTTCGAAGGCCTGGCGGGTCAGCAGATGAACGGGCACCGAATCGCCCGAGAAGGCATCGACGATCAGCACATCGAACTGCTGCAGCGGCTCGGTTTCCAGTTGCAGGCGGGCGTCGCCAAGGATGATGTCGGTCTGTGCCCGGGTTTGCGCGAGGAAGCTGAAGTGGCTCTTGGCCACGTCGATGACCAGCGGGTCGATGTCGTAGAGGCGGTAGTAGTCGCCGGCGCGGCCGTAGGCGGCGAGCGTGCCGATGCCGATGCCGACGACGCCGACGCGTAACGGGCCGCTTCCGGACTTGGCGAGCAGCGCCTTGCCGGCGCCGCCTTCGCTGCTGTAATAGGTGGTCGGCGACAGCGCCTTGTCGGCCGCGATGAACTGCCGACCATGGATGATCTGGCCGTGCAGCATGGTGCGGAAGCCGGTTTCAGCGTTGCTATGGACGGTCAGCGTGCCGTAGAAGTTGCGCAGCAGGGTATCGGCGCCGCTGTTTTCCGCGACGTGGTCCGCCACGCGTACTCCGGCCAGCGCGACGAGGATGAGCGCGCTGCCGGCGCCGGCTGCCAGTCGCCATCCCGGCCGCGCGGCGGGCAGCGTCGGGATGACGGTAATGGCAACCACGAGCCCGGTGAGCACGATGGCGATCGAGAGTTCATAGTGGCTGTTGAAGAAATACGGAGCGACAACGCCGACGAAGAGGCCGCCGAGGGCGCCGCCGACGGCGAGCATCAGGAAATAGGTGGTCAGTTGTGCGGGATGCGGCTGATGCCTGGCGAGTTCGCCGTGGCAAGCCATGCAGGCGACGAAGAAGGCGGCGAGGTTGATCCCCATCGACAACTGGATCGGCAGTGCGGTCAGACCCAGGGTCGGCAGCCAGGCAAGGGCTGCCAGGCTGACGGCGAGCAGCGGCAGGTACAAACCGCGCCGGTACCAGCCGTGGCCCTCGAAGGCGAGAATGAAGGAAAGCAGGTAGAGGCCGAGCGGTGCCACCCAGAGCAGCGGGATGGGGGCGATGTTCGTGGTCAGGAAGCTGGTGTTGGCGACCATCAGTATCGATGGGCAGGCAGCCAGAGCCGCCCACAGCGTGAGCTGGCGACCGGTGATAGGCTGAGCCTCATCGTGATGCCGGAGTGCCAGGGGCTGGCTGTTGCGCCCGCGCCAGGCGAGCAGGCCGCAGGAGACGACGAAGGTGGCGAAAAGCCCCGACCACGCCCACGACTGCAGGCGCGTCGGCAGTACCGGTTCGATGGCGAGCGGATAGGCGATCAGCGCCAGCATCGAGCCGAAGTTGGAGAGCGCGAACAGCCGGTAGGGGACCTGGCCGGAACGTTCGCGCGCGAACCAGGCCTGCACCAGCGGGCCGGTGGTCGATAGCACGAAATAGGGCAGGCCGATCGAGGCGAGAAGCAGACCGAGGATGCGCAGCGTCGGGTTTTCGGCGCCGGTCGGCTTCCACGCGTCACTCGGGGCGATCGGCATGACCAGCAGGCTGGCGAGCAGCAGGGCAATATGCAACTGGCTTTGGCGGCGCGGCGAAAGGCGGGCGACGATCCAGTGCGAATACAGGTAGCCGAGCAGCAGTACCATCTGAAAGAAAAGCATGCACGTCGTCCACACCGACGCCGAGCCGCCGAACCACGGCAAAATCATCTTGCCGATCATCGGCTGGACCTGAAAGAGCAGAAAGGCGCTGAGAAATATCGTCAGCCCATAGTGGAAGGTCAAACGCAGATCGATCTTCATCGGAGATGTCGCTGGTGGGGTTGTTGTTCCGGATCCGGACGGGCAGTGCCCAGGCAGGGCCCCGGAAATTGCCGCCCGGACTGGCGGCGCAAGGCCAATATGTTAACAGAAGATCGCCCCGCGCACTGTCGGGCCTCGGGGCATTGCGTACCAGCAGGCAAACCGCGTGGTTCGGCGCTGGCCCTGATGGCGCCGCAGCGGAACTCCCGGCGTGTGCCGGGAACGCTACGACTTCCTGCCGGCGATGCCGACATAGAAAGCCTGAATCAGGGGCATGTCGGCATCGATGTCGCCCGTTGTCGCGAACAGCGGGCCAATGCCGGCCAGCTTTTTCCCGAAATCAAGGTAGCCGAGGGCGATGGGCACACCGGCGCCGTGAGCGATGTGGTAGAAGCCGGTCTTCCAGTGGGTGACCGTGCCGCGCGTTCCCTCGGGGGAAATGATCACGGTCAGGCGCTGATTGCGCTGAAATGCTTCGACCGTACCTTGAACCAGGCTTCCAGCGCGGTCGCGGTTTACCGGAATCCCGCCCAGCCAGCGCATCAGTCCACCGCCAAGCGGGGGGAAGAGGCTGGATTTGCCCATCCAGTAAACCTTCAGGCGCAAGGCAAAGCAAACCATCAGGGTTACCGGAAAATCCCAGTTGCTGGTATGCGGCGCGGCAATCAGCACGTATTTCGCTGCATCGGGCGCACGGCCTTCGACGCGCCATCCCAGCAAGCGCAATACAAGCCGCGACAGCCAGTGCATGAGGGTATTGATGAGCGGGGTATCGAAGATGGTGAAATGCATCGGCTGTTCGTCCCGGGAGGGTCAGGCGGGCACGTGGCTCACGGAGCCATCCGGTGATTGGTTGAGGTTCGGGGGCCGTGGAAGATACACTGGATTCTGCTTGGGCAGGGATTCGCGTCATTCAGCGGGATGAAATTCCCGCTCCCGCGAGTGTCGACACGCCAGGTTTCGGCATGCACAACACAAGCCGGCCGTTTTGCGGCGCGAATGCCGCAAGACGTCGGACCGTGGGGCCAAAAAAACGGCACCGAGATGCCGCCGCTTTTCCGGGTAGGCGCAGGAATCAGCAGTTGCCCTTCTTGGCCTGACCCGGCGGACAATGCCCGCCGCCCTGATGCGGAACCCCGTTGCTGCCGTGGCCGGTGTAGTATTTCCTGCCCTTCGGCCCGTTGTGCTGTTTCCAGTAGACCGGTTCTCGCCAGTAGTAGCCGTCCCAGTAATAGCCCCGGTCGTTGCGGCTGCCGAAGGTCACGGAGACACCCGGCGCGTCGACGCGCACACTGCCGAGATTGACGTTGATATCGCCGGCATGGGCCAGCAAGGGAGCGCCAGCGAACAATGCGGCGATCAGGAGTTTATTCATATGCACTTTTCTCAGACGAGACATCTGGCCCGATTGCCGGGTATTCTGGTAACGCAAAAGCGAACCGGTGGATGATACGGGAATGAGCGAAATCCCGGAAGAGTTGGAGCGCTGGCGGGCACGACGCCAGGCCGAGTTGACCTCGCCAGAGAGCTGGCTTGGGCTGGTTGGTCTGTTCTGGCTGGAGCCGGGGCTGAACCGGGTGGGCAGCGCCGACGATGCGATCGTTCGGTTGCCGGGCGGGCCGGCCTGTCTTGGTGACCTGCATGTGGACGGCGGGCACGTTACCTGGCGCCCGGTCTCCGGAAGATCTTGTGGATTGCAGACCGACGCCGCGGGCGAGCCGTCTGTGGTCAACCACGAAAACTGGTCATTTTTCATCGTCGACCGCGACGGTCGCCTGGCGGCGCGGGTTCGCGACCGCAACTGGGCGGCGCGCAAGTCGGTTCCCTCCCTGGATCATTTCGCCTACGACCCCGCCTGGCGGATCGAGGCGGAATGGCAGTCGCTGTCAGCGCCGCGCAAGATGGAAGTGCCGGATGCTGCGGGTGACCTGAAAATGGTCGAGGTCGGGCATCAGGCAGTTTTCGTTGTGGGTGGGAAAGACATCAGGCTGCTGCCGATGTCGGTCAGCGACAAGGAGGTTTTCTTCGTCTTCCGCGATGCGACCAGCGGCAGGGAGACCTATGGTGCCGGGCGCTTCCTGAAGGCGCCTGTCGCGGTCGACGGCAGGATTGCCCTCGATTTCAACTTCGCCTGCAACCCGCCCTGCGCCTTCACGGCGTTTGCCACCTGCCCGCTGCCGCCGCCCGAGAACTGGCTGCCGTTCGCCGTACCGGCGGGCGAGAAGAAATGGCCCGGCGGCGGGTAGGCCGCTGAGGCCTCAGCACCCCATGCGCCGGTTGCAGGCTTGCAGCGAACTGGACCCGGAGGCGATGCACCCGAGGGTACGACGCCATTCAAGCAGCCTGTTGTCTGTCTGCTTCATCGACCGGCCGGTCGTTGCGCTTCACCCTCGGCACGCAGTGCCTGGAGCATCTTCTGGCCACCGCGCCCGTTCACCGGCTGGCCGAGCCGGGACTGCTCCAGCCTGACGGCGACGCGGCTCTTTTCGCCGAGCAGGCCGTCGATCTCGCCGATGTCGTGGCCGCGCGCCGCCAACAGCGTCTGCAGTTCGCGGCGCTCGGCGCGCGACAGTCCCGGGTCGTCGGTCGGCCACGGCGTGGCGAAGGGCGGCCCGCCGCGCAGGCGGTCGGAGAGATGGGCAATCGCCAGCCCGTAGCTCTCGGCGGCGTTGTAGCCGTAGATGACGTCGAAATTGCGCGTCGTCAGGAATGCCGGGCCGCGCGGGCCGGCCAGCATGAGCAGGCCGACGCGTTCGCTCGCAGGAAGGCCGCTGGCGGTGAGCGGGCGGCCGTCGACCAGCGTCAGGCCGGACGCTGCCCAGTCACCGAGCGCGCGCTTGCGCGTGCGGCCGGCGAGGGCGGTGTCGAAACCGTTGGGCAGCCGTACTTCGACGCCCCACGGCAGTCCGCTCTGCCAGCCGCCCTTGCGCAGGAAATTGGCGGTCAACGCCAGCGCATCGTCGCTGTTGTCGACGAGGTCGCGGCGTCCGTCGCCGTCGAAATCGACGGCTAGGCGCTCGTAGGTGGCGGGCATGAACTGGGTATGGCCGAAAGCGCCGGCCCACGATCCGTTGAGACGCTCGGGTGCGATGTCGCCGCGCTGGAGAATGCGCAGGGCGGCATAGAACTCGCCCTGGAAATAGCTCTGGCGCCGGCCGAAACAGGAAAGCGTGCCGAGCGCCTGGACCAGCGGGTACTTGCCGGTGATCCGCCCGTAATTGCTCTCGACCCCCCAGACCGCCACAACGGTCGCCGGATCGACGCCGTAGGTTGCCTGAATGCGTTGCAGCACCTCGGCGTGGCGCACGAGACCGGCCTTGCCGTCGGCGATGCGCTCATCGTCAACCAGGCCGGAGAGGTAGTCCCAGATCGGCAGCTTGAATTCGGGCTGGTAGTTGAGCTTGTCGAGAATGCTGAAATCGGCCTGCACGCCCTCGATGTAGCGGTTGTAACTGTCGGGGCGGACGCCGCTGCGCTGCGCCGCCGGTTGCAGGCGCGCGAGGCAACTGGCGAACTCCGATTGTGACTGCGCCAGGCACGGGCTGCCGGCAACCACGAGGAACGCGGCCAGGACAGCGCGGCGGATCGTTTGGCGCGGGGGCAAGGCTTCAGGCGAGCGCATCGAGCGCCTTGGCCAGGTTGTCGACGGTACGTTCCGGGTTGTGCAGCTTTTCCAGCCCGAACAGGCCGATGCGGAAGCTGCGGAACCCGGGCGGTTCGTCACATTGCAGCGGCACGCCGGCTGCGGTCTGCAGCCCGACCGCGAGGAATCTCCTGCCGTTCTGGATGTCCGGATCGGTGGTGTAGCTGACAACGACACCGGGCGCCTTGAAGCCCTCGGCGGCGACGCTCGGGTAGCCGCGACTTTCAAGCAGTTCGCGCACGCGGCGGCCGAGTTCCTGCTGCTCGCGGCAGACCCGGGCGAAACCGTAGGCTTCGGTTTCCAGCATGACGTCGCGCATCGCCGCCAGCGCATCGGTCGGCATGGTCGCGTGGTAGGCGTGGCCGCCATTCTCGAAGGCCTCCATGATCTGCAGCCACTTCTTCAGGTCGCAGGCGAAGCTGCTGCTGGTCGTCGCGTCGATCCGGGCGCGGGCGCGCTCGCCGAGAGCGATCAGGGCGCAGCAGGGCGAAGCGCTCCAGCCCTTCTGCGGGGCGCTGATCAGCACGTCAACATTGCTCGCGACCATGTCGACCCAGACCGTGCCCGACGCGACGCAATCGAGCACGAACAGGCCGTCAACCGCACGCACCGCGTCACCGACCGCTTTCAGGTAATCGTCGGGCAGGATCATCCCCGAGGCGGTCTCGACGTGCGGCGCGAAGACGACCTCGGGCCGCTGTTCGTGGATTACCGCGACGACTTCGGCAATCGGCGGCGGCGCGAACGGCGCCTGCGCACCGCTTCCTGCCTGGCGGGCCTTGAGCACGATGCATTCCGAGGGGATCTTCCCAATCTCGAAGATCTGCGTCCAGCGGAAGCTGAACCAGCCGTTGCGGATCACCAGAACCTTCTTGTCGCTGGCGAACTGGCGCGCCACCGCCTCCATGCCGAAGGTGCCGCTACCCGGCACGACGGCGGCGGCCTGGGCGTTGTAAACGTGTTTCAGGATGCGCGAGATGTCCTCCATGACGCCCTGGAAACGCTGCGACATGTGGTTCAGCGCGCGGTCGGTATAGACCACCGAGTATTCGAGCAGGCCTTGGGGGTCAATGTTGGGTAACAGGGCGGTCACGGGTCTCTCCGGATGGGTCTGTGGATGCGGGAACACGGGGCATTCGCGCAGGCTGTTTGTCAGTCGCACATTCTATAGGGACGCCGACAATTTGCGGGTTCGGCGGTCGTCCCGGAGGATCGCCTGATGCTGGTGTGCCGCCCCGTGCGCGCAGGCGCGGGCACCCGGCTCTTTCCGTCGCTTTCCGTCTTGCCAGGGCTCGAACGGATGGGCATGTCGCCTATTGGCGATAGCCAAAAAATCGATAAATCATGAGCTTGAGTGCATGAGGGGTCAACGGTGTCGTCAAACTGGCGACAGAATCTGCCGCGAATCACGCCTTGGCCGGGGTACCAACGACTCCGATTCACGATGAATGGGATCATGGTACGGTCCTTGCGTTCTCCGGGTTGCATCTTCGATTCCCCGTTTTTTCACAGGAGGCAATGCGCAATGAACGCAACTGGAGACAAGGAAGAAATGGAAGTGCCGTGCTGTCCGGCGCTCGCCAGGGATGATATCTGCGACGTGCTGGATTTTCATTATCGAACGCGGCACACCACCAACGTCACCGCGGGGGGGCGTCGCGTCCAGGTCGAGGTGCTGATTCATGCCCGGCTTGAGCGTTGTCCGGGACCGATGACCCTGGGGGACCTCGTCTATAGCACGACCTTGCTGCCCGGTGAAAAGGTCAGGCTGTTCACCTCCGATCGCCGCACCCGCTTCAGCGTCGACAGCGAAAGCAAGGTCAGTTACCGGAACGAGCAGACATCCGAAGAGCGGTACTACATGTCGAGCATGCACGATTTCATGTCCGATCTCTCGGTTCGCGATTCAGGAAGTGCCAATTCAAGCAACAAGGGGTCGGCTCGCGGCCACGGGGAGACCAGCAGCGCGCTGGGGGCGATCTTCTCCGGACCGTCGGTGGACGTAAGCGGCTCCTACGACGCCTCGTCCACATCGTCGTTTCTGCGCGAGTTGAGTCAGCATGCGAGCGCCTCCGACCGTCGTTCGGAAACGGCCACACGCGCGGCGAGTTCGGTGTCGGTCGGCGAAGTGTCGAGCCGTTCCCATGCCGAAGGGGAGTCGGAAGACCACTTCGAATCGTCGTCCCGTGAATTCTCGAACCCCAACCGCTGCCACGCGGTCACCTATTTCTTCTATCAGATCAACAAGACACAGAAAGTCAGATTCAAGATTGTCGCCATACAGCGACGGGTGATCGATCCGGCAGCCGATACGCGGGTCACGAACAATCCCTTTGCCGCTGATGGCGGGGTGTCAGCCATCCCCAATGCCGTCTTGGCGACCGACGCGAATCGACTCAAAGTCGAGGCGGTGGGCCGTCAGAGCGTGCAGGCCAGCCTGCAGAGCGGGGTGGCCGGAATCAGCCAGAATTCCGCCAGTGCCAACCTGTTGCGGGCATCCACACTCGAAGGCGTTGCGGCTCCGCTGCCGCCTGCGCTCAAGGCCCGCGCTCTGCAGGAAGTCGATCAGTCCCTGATCAAGGAGGGAGTCATCGACAAACACGGCAAGGTGTCGAACGAAGTGGTCGCCGAACTTTCGTTTGAACGCGTCAGTTCGCTGCCAACGCCCGGCATGTTGGTCAAGGGCTGCCTCGATTCCTGCGACGTCTGCGAGCCGGCGCTGGAAAAAGAGATTGAACTCGATCTGGAGCGCAAGCAACTGCAGAACGAATTGCTCAAGAAGCAGATCGCGCTGCTCGAGAAGTCCCAAGAGTATCGCTGCTGCCCGGTTGGCGCGGAGGAGGTCGCCACCCCGTAGGCTTGTCGTTCTGCCCGCTGTCAATTGGCCTTGCCAGTCCGCGACGCGGAAACTTCCGCGTTGCGGCAAGGAACTTCTTGCCAAGAATTGCCTGAGCGACATCTCCGTAAATGACTTGGTCGGAATCGACCGACCGTTGCCCGATCAACCAGAAGTTCCGCTCCAGGGCCGATCCGAAGCCGCTGTTTTTCCCGTTGTGGAGCAGGTATCCGGAACATCCGGGCCTGCCGCACCTCGATACAGGAGTCCGCCGAATGAAACGAATGACCGTTGCCAATCCCGGATTGTGGGGGATGGGAACCGGCTTGCCGGATGCCCGCGCTTGCAGCGAAGACGGCAGCGATGGTGTGCGCATCACCGATGTCGTCATCAAGCGCATCCACGATGCAGTGCGGATTCTCAGCCTGAAGAAGAAACCGAAACCTTCATCCGCTAGACCTGCAACGAGATGATCGGGCCGGAACGGTGCCGGCGCATTCGCGCTGACGGCAGGGGAGGATTCCCTTGCGGCTGGCGGAAAGCCTCGCCTCATGAAGAAGTGACCAGAAAAACCCAATCAACGAACAGGAGTGAGCAATCGTGATCAAGCCCAACGAGAAACCAATCGAACTTCCAGTCACCTTCGTCGGCCTCGACGCCGGTGAGCAGGCGCCACGCTTCGCGGCCTATCAGCTCAGTTCCGCCGGGCGCCCGGTCAGGAAGCTTGGCAACTATGATGGCAAGACCTTGAAGATTGACAGTGGTGCGGTCGGTTCGGTCGCATTCGGCCCGGATGTCGAGGATTTCAAGGATCTGCCGAAAGAAAGCCTGGTCAGTTATCGGCTGGCACAAAAAATCGATCTCTGGCGCAAGCAAGGTATCGTGCTACCGCACGATGTCTGGAATCGATTTCATTTTCTGTTCGTTTGCGTCACCGGAAGCGCGCGCAAGTGCCGGCCATGGTTCTGGGATCTGCTTGACGACATTCGGTTGAAACCAATGTTCGAACTCGCGCAAGTGGCGCGCATCAGGCCGATCACTGCCGATCTGCAGCCGCATGTGCTGTTTCCGTTCAGTTGTCAGCCGCTTTGTGATGGCATCGTCGAGATCTACGAGCGCGAATGCTGCTGCCTCCACATTCACATTCCTGACTTGCTCGACCGGTTGCGCGACATACTCGAAGTTCTGCCCATACCGATTCCGGATCCCGTTCCCGATCCGATTCCTGGACCCGATCCCGCACCCTTCGCGGCGCAGTTGCTGCGTGCCAAGGCACGAACGATCCAGCGGCGCAAGACGCCGCTCGACCTGGCGGCAGTCCCCCCCGAAAACCTCCACCAGGACTATCTCGCGTTGCGCACGATGCCCGTCGATGCCGCGCGGCTCTACGTTCTGAAGCGCCCCTATCTGTTCCCTATCCTCTGTCACTGTTCGGTGCGCAAGGTCGGCCAGACTTCGCTGCAGCCCGGCGGCCATTTTGATCTCTGCTATCTGCGCGTCCGTCATCATCCGCAGCTTGGACATTGCGTGACGACCTACGCCTACAAGATCAAGCAACTGATCAATGGTGTCCTGACTGTCGTGTACGATGGTCTGGCTGCCCACCAGTATTTCGGGGCCAGCGGGCCGGCGGAAATCAGTACCTTCAACCCGCAAGCGCGTGTGTGCGCGGATGGTTCAGGCGATCCACCGCCCAACGATGGACTTCCTTTCGTGATGCTGGAGCATGTCGGCTCTTATGGCAGCTTCCATTTCAACTTCCCGGCACAGACGGGGGTTTCGCATGTCGGCCTGCTTGATGCGGACGATGGTACCTACACCACCGGATACGCACTTGATTGCCCTTGGGGTGGCGCGTTGGGCCTGCGTTTGTGGTTCTCGCCGGAGCTGGAACCCGTGGTGAAGTATTACCGGCTGAAGGTCATCGCAGTCGACGATGCCGGAGCACCCGTCGGCTCGCCGACCGTGCTGAACAACACGGTCACATGGGACAAACTGGTTGATATACCCGGCGACGTGATACGTGTCCCGGAAATGCTGGGGCCAAACCCTGTCGGTGCGGAAAACGATCTCTTCAAGGTGCCGTACTGGAGTTCGCCCGACCACCGCTACCTCAGCGGGCAGTATCATCAGGTCTGGAACACGGCCCAAACCCTGTTCCCGGACGGCAGGCACATGTTGATCGTCGAGGTCTTTGACGCGGCGGGCAACCGCGTGAAGCCGGGTGGCGCGGCTGGCCCCGGCACGGAGCAGGGGTTCCAGTTCCGGCGCTGGGTTTCGGCGGTGGATACTGACCCGGTACCGTTTGCCGACGTAGCGCATGTCTTCTGGATCGACAACACGCCAGTCGGGGGTGATATCGTCGATCTGCGCCAGAACGACTTTCCCAATACCGCGGAATGTCAGTTCATGGCGGGAGCGGCAGACAATACCTTCGCGATCGGCATGAGAGCCTACCATGTACACGGTGTCGAACATGCCGGTAACGGCGACGACAACTCCTTCATGCAGCGTTACGACATCTCATGGCAGCGCGGGCTGAACGGTCCTGCCGGTGCGCTTGGGCCGGCCCCATCGGGCGGCAACAACCGTACCGATGTCGGCGAGACCGGGGGGCCGGTTTCCTCCGGTAGCGAAACCTTCGCCAATCTGCTGGGTGGACATCCGAAATGCACATTCAGTGTCACCCTGCACGTGCGGGCCAAGCACTTCACCGGAAGCAGTCGAATATGGGATTACGACTACTGGGAAACCGCGTCGTTTGCGGTGGAGGCCATAAGCTAGGTTGGCCGAAGCCGGTCGCCCGGGTTGGGTTGCCGGGGTCCTGGCAACTCGATCAACGAGGCAGACTGCGCGAGGCAGCGGCCTCGTTACGCTCGGCGGAGTGCGGCGTTGAGTTCTTGAAACGCTGAACTTCGGCCAGGATCTGCTTGACAGAAGGGCGGCCGGTTTCACCTTCGCCGTTGCTCGTTTTGACGGCGTTTTCACGGTTGACCGCGAACGGGAGCGATTTCTTCTGGCTGGACCGGCTGGTCCGCAGCACGCCCCGCCGTGCCTGTCTTTCCCTGTCGCGCCGTCGATCTCTCGATGTTGTGCACCTGGCTCTGCATCTTCCGCTGGGTGGCGACATTTCTTCGGGCCGAAGCGTGAAGCGTCCAGTCGCTTGTTTTGCCGCGCCCGTCGCGTTCCCGCATGCCGTTACCGGTGATCAATGCCGAAATGTCCGCTCCGGCCAGGGTCTTGAGGTTGGCTTCCGACCGGTAGCCGGCGTCGGCAGTGCGGAGCGTTACCGGCTTTGGCGAGCGAAGCCCGGTCTGATGATCGCGGGCAGGGGTCTTGCGCACCGGCGGAAGAGAAGCGAAATATTTCCGAAAAACAGTAGCCAATTGTCTGCCAGCAATTGAAGCGCCTGGCATGTCGGGTCTATCATGGCAAAGTATCGTCAATCAGGGATCTCACCTAAGAGTTTTTGCCACGGAACACGTACCATACTGGAGGAATTTGAATGGACAAGAAGACTTCGACGCCCGCACCGGGTAAAACAAGCAAGGCTGTTGCCGCAGCCAAGCCCGCCACGAGCGCCGCTTCGCCGGGTGTCAAGCCGTTGCTCAAGCCACGCACTGCCGCGCCGCGCGCAGCGCAGCCGCGCCGCGCCTCGGCTGGCGACATTGCCCCGGCACACACGCCCGAGGCGATGGAGGCCTATGACGTCGCCGAGGCGGCCAGCGCGGCGGTCGAGCAGAAGACCGTCGCCCTGAAAGACATCATTGCCCATGCCGCTCCCGGTGATGCGGTCGCGCTGGCCAAGTCGCTGGAAGCCATCATGACAGGCGCGTCTCCCGATGACGCGGCGGCGTTGCGCAAGGCGCTGCTCGGCAAGGACGAAGCGCCGGCATGGAGGCTGCCGACCAGTCCGGACGACGAGTTGGCAACCGGCTGGCGGGACAACAATTCCTACCCCTATCGCAACCTGATGTCGCGCAAGTCCTACGAGAAGCAGAAATACCGTCTGCAGGTCGAACTGGTCAAGTTGCAGAATTGGGTCAAGGAAAACGGCCAGCGGATGGTCGTCATCTTCGAGGGGCGTGACGCGGCCGGCAAGGGGGGTTCCATCAAACGCTTTACCGAGAACCTCAACCCACGTGGCGGGCGCGTTGTCGCGCTGGAGAAGCCGACGGTGGAGGAGCGCGGCCAGTGGTATTTCCAGCGCTATGTGAAGCATCTGCCAACGGCCGGCGAGATCATTTTCATGGATCGATCGTGGTACAACCGCGCCGGCGTCGAGCGCGTGATGGGCTTCTGCACAGAAGTGGAGTACCAGGAATTCATGCGCCAGACACCGGAGGTCGAACGCACCCTGGTGCGCAGCGGCATTCACCTGATCAAGTTCTGGTTCTCCGTCAGCCGCAAGGAACAGCGTCGCCGCTTCAAGGAGCGCGAGGTTCACCCGCTCAAGCAGTGGAAGCTGTCGCCGATCGACCTGGCTTCGCTCGACAAGTGGGACGACTACACGAAGGCCAAGGAGGCGATGTTCTTCCATACCGACACCGCTGAAGCGCCGTGGACGGTGGTCAAGTCCGACTGCAAGAAGCGCGCGCGTCTCAACGCGATGCGTTTTGTCCTGCACAAGATAGACTATGCCGGCAAGGACATGGAAGCCATCGGGCCGGTTGACCCGTTGCTGGTCGGTCGTCCGCACGTGGTTTACGAACCGGGTGGAAGGCAGCAAGCGGAACACACCGCAATCCTGTGATCTGAACGGATCAAGGGTTACCGGGGGGCGCGGCAAGCGCCCCTTTTTTTGCGCCGGTGTTTGTCATGCCCTGGTGAAGCTGGCGTCCGCCGCTCGCAAATCCCGGCGCTCGCGGGCCCCATGATGAGCGCCGGACGCGAAGCGTGCAACTTCACCTTTGCGAACGGAAAGACAAACTGCGGCATTCCAGGGGCAGGGGTGGGATTCTCAGCGCAGGAACTCGCGGCTGATCTGCCTGAACATATCGGTCCCGGCCTTGCGTAGCCACTCGAAGGCGACCATCTCGCACGAAACGATGCGGCATCCTTCCTGGCGCAGTCGCGCCAGCCCCAGTTCCTTGTCGGTCAAACGTCGCGAGCCGACCGCCTCGGCAACGACGAAGACCTCCTTGCCCAACGCCAGCAGATCAAGCGCCGTCTGCAGAACGCAAACATGCGTTTCCGTCCCGGTCAGCACGATCTGGCGGCGGGAAAAGTCAGGCATCGCCTCCAGGCGGTTTTCGGCGACGGCCGAGAAATGCAGCTTCTCGACGATCCGGTCGGGCTGAATGCGGGCGCCGAGTTGCGGAACCAGCGGTCCCAGTCCGGCGGGATACTGAACGGTCGCCCCGACCGGAACCGACAGGCGCTGCGCGACGTCGGCCAGCCACAGGTTGTGGCGCAGGACCGCATCGATATTCTCGATGGCGGGAGCCAGCTTCTCCTGCAGATCGATCAGCAACAGCATCGACTGGTCGCTCTTGATCAGCATCCAGGTACCTCGCGTATATCTCTTGCATTTCAGGAATGGCAATTCCAGCGCCGCTCGCGCAAGTATCCCGCCGCCGCTGCCCGCAGTCAATCCAGCGTCTTGCGTTGCTGCCGGAAGGCACGATGGGCGTTCGGCGATGCCGCGCCTTTCGCCTCGCGGCCGGCACGTCCCGTTGTTATTCCGCCTCAGTGACCCTCTTCAACCTCGTCCCAGCCGGTAATCATGGCCTTGAGGTGGGCAGTCACCGTATGCCCGGTGGTGATCAGGTACACGTGGCCGATCAGGAAAGCGAGCATCAGGAAAGCGCCCGATGGTGTGAAGAAGGGCAATGGTGCCCAGGTTGAGCGCCATTCCGGCGGCTTCCAGTTCGTTGTAGTACAGATAGGCGAGTCCGGAAATCCAGATCAGCGGGTTGATCAGCACCTTGACGGCAAGGTAGGCCTGCGCCTGCATCGGGTTGTGCTTGCGGGCGCGCGTCACCTTGAACGGGTGTGGTTCGCCTTGGAAGATCCCCCAGGCGTAATGGCGGATGACCTTGTCGATGTTCTTCATGGTCGGGATGTATTGCCGCCATTCGCCGGTCGTGAAGTGCCAGAAGATGGCGAAGACCCACAGGGTGATCAGCGCCCAGGCAGCCGACGTATGCAACTGGCCAGCCTGCGCGAAGCCGAGCAACTTGTAGGTGCCATGGATCTCGAAGCCGGTGACCAGCATGATGATGATCAGCAGCGCCTGGGTCCAGTGCCAGAAGCGCTCGAAGCGGGTGAAGATATAGATGCGTTCCATGATCGGAGCCTCGTATTCAGTTCTTGCGGCGCACGATGCGCAGCAGGCCATGGAGCAAAACCCCGGCAAGCGTGGCACCGGCGGCCAGCCAGCCGATCAGATTGACCAGGTGATTGGCATCGCGACCGGGGATGTAGACGCCCTCGATCTTGTCGAGACGGCCGCCTTTCGTGTGGCATTCGTTGCAGCCGACGGCTTTTTCCTTGGGCGCGACCATGTGCGTGATCGGCCAGTACATTTCGGTCTTGAGGAAGTCCACCTTGCCCGAGAAGGGCGCATTGGCCGCCTTCATGCCGGTCGCGATGGCCTTTTCCCAATTGAAGTTCTTCCAGAAGGCGGTGTCGTCGTTGCCCGCCACGTGCGGCTTGACCAGCGTCTTGTTGACCGGGTCGTAGGGCTGGCTGCCGCGCATGACCTTCATCGGCCAGATCAGCGAACGGCCGTCGGAAGCGCTGCCGCCGAGCGCATTGATCAGCGTGATGCCGTTGCTCTTGTTGACCGTGTCGCCGAGCAGGGTGTAGGTCACTTCGCCGTTGAACCAGCCGTATTCGGGGGTGACGTTCTCGGCGACGACGAAGTCGCCCTTGCGCGAGTCATAGATGACGTGCCCCTTGGCATCGGTCTTAAGCATCGGCTTGCCTTCCGGGCTGAGCTTGCCGGCGGTCGACCAGTCCCAGTGCATCTTCGTCGGCACGCCGCCGCGTGCGAACTGCGGGATGTGGCAGGTCTGGCAGGCCACCTTGTCGGTATGCTGGTTCAGCTTCGCCGGCTGGGCGCCGGCCTTGTGCGGCGCCTGGCCATGGCACGACTGGCAGGTTGCCGGATTGGACTTGTTGACCTTGCCGCGCATGTGCGCGTCCCCGGAATCCTTGCCGGTCGGCATGTAGCGGCTGCCCACCACATCGTGGGCGGGGGCCTTGTGGCAGGTGCTGCAGGTGAAGTCGAGGCCGGTGGCATCCATATGGACGTCCACTTCCTTGTCGGGCGAAGCCAGCGAGGTGTCCATGTCGCCGTGCTTGACGCCGTCGCCGCCGCCGCCGAAGAAGTGGCACGCACCGCAGGTGTCGCGGCTGGTCTTGCCGACCTTCTGGGCAATCGCGGCGAGGTCGATCGCCTTGACGATCTTGCCCGATCCCGGCGGGTTTTCGGTGTCCTTGACCGGCGGCTGGCCGCCGCCGGGGAGCTTCTTGTAGCTGCCGCTGGTGTCGTGGCAGACCAGGCAGTCAACATTCTCCTGCGACTTGAAATCGAAGCTCGAATTGACCCACCCGTAGCCGACGTGGCAGGTGGCGCAGGCGCCGAGGTTCGTTGCAGTCGAGATGCAGTAGTTGTTGATGACGTTTTTCTTGCCCAGGCGCTGGTTGTTCAGCGGATTGATGACCTCCCACGTCCAGTGCTTGGTCCGGTGGATCTGCAGGGCCGCTTCGGTATGGCAGGTCAGGCAGGCTTTGGTGACCTCGGGACCCGAGGCGAACTCGCGCTGCAATTCCTTGAACTTGCTGTGATCAGCCGTGGTGTTGAGCTTTGTCGGGGCCGGCGCTTCGACAGCCTGCAATGCGCCGGCGACCAGAAGGCCGCCCAGCAGCGCGGCAAGATTGATTTTCATGATATCTCTACGCTGACCGCGCTCGATTAACTGCAACTGGCAGGTGCGTCGCCATCCTTGGCGCCCTTGATGACGAAAGCCTTGAGGTCTTCGGAGAGTTCTTCGTCAGGCAGATCGGCGAACTTGTCGGCTGCCTTGTTCTGGGCGCGAATGCTTGCGCGATAGCTCTTGCTGACATACTGCTTCAGGGAATCCTTGCCTTTGGCGTGCTTGTCCTTCTGCAGGTAGGCCACCCATTCCGCCTTGGTCATCGTGCTCGGCGCGATCGAGCCACCGGCTTGGGCGGCGTGACAGGCGGTGCACACGCTGCGGTAATAGATCCGGCCACGCTTCCAGTCGCCCTCGTAGGCGCTGGCAAAAGCGGAGGCGCAGAGAAGACCGGCTGCGACAAGGGTGGATACCAGATTAGGCGCTTTCATGACGAACTCCCTGACGACGTTGAAATGGAGGCCGGTTGCCGGGACTTTCCATGTCCGGAACGGCATTCAGGCCAACAGGTCGCATGATACCGCCCATCCATAAGGAATTACTGAAATTGATCTGATCTAGGTGAACCGGAGCGCAAATATTCTGCCCGTTCGTTCGCCATCGCCTTCAGGTCGCAATAGCCGCATCATGCTAGAATTCGAAATATTGTCTTGATCAGCTTGAGGAATGCAGCCAATGGGTGACGTAAATACGAGCTACGTGTCCGACCATACGAAATGGATTGACGAGCAACTGAAAATGCATCCGGAGTGGGTCGAAGACCAGAAGGTCGGTCGTGCCCTGTGGTGGGACAAGAAACAGGATGTGCAGACGACCGAACGCAATGCGGCATCGAAGGTGCCGCAGAAACCCTATCCTTACGACGTCAATTTCTACGGCGAATAGGGATTTCGTTCGCCATTGGACGGCCGGCCAGTGACCGGCCGTCTGCTTTTCGGCTGCCGGCCCGTGCGCCAGCCAGCGGCCGAAATAGCTGACAAATTCAGTCGAGTATTCTAGAATTCGCCCTGTTAACGACAGGGAAATCAGCTTTCATGTTCCAGCATCTGCGTGAGGATATTCGTGCGGTCTTCGACCGCGATCCCGCGGCGCGCTCGTCCTGGGAGGTCCTGACCTGCTATCCGGGAATCCATGCCCTGATCCTGCATCGCTTCGCCCACTGGCTCTGGGGGCATCGCCTGCGCTGGCTGGCTCGGTTCGTCGCCCACATTTCCCGTTTTCTCACCGGCATCGAGATTCATCCGGGGGCCATGATCGGTCGCCGCTTCTTCATCGACCACGGCATGGGCGTGGTGATTGGCGAGACCGCCGAGATCGGCGATGACGTCACCCTCTATCACGGTGTCACCCTCGGTGGCACGTCGTGGAACAAGGGCAAGCGCCATCCGACGCTGGAGGATGGCGTGGTGATCGGGGCGGGAGCCAAGATTCTGGGGCCGATCACCGTCGCCGCCGGGGCCAAGGTCGGCTCGAACGCGGTCGTGACCAAGGCGGTGCCGGCGGGCGCGACAGCGGTCGGTAACCCGGCGAGGGTACTCGACCACTCCGAGGAAAGCCGGCAACGCGAGGCACAGGCCGAGAAACTGGGGTTTTCCGCCTATGCCGTCGGCCGCGATCAGGATGATCCGCTGGCCAAGGCGATTCACGGTCTTCTCGACCACGCGGCCGAGACCGACCGCCGGCTGGCCTCGTTGCTGCGCGAACTGGAAGCGGCTGGGGTCAAGTGCGACGAGGACGTGCAGCCGGCCGACCGTTTCGATCCGACATATCTTGGAAAAATTGTTGACTAATTTGATCAAGAATATATAGTTGACCGCAACAGTAGGTTATTTGTGAAAGGTGCAGAATGCGACTCACGACCAAAGGACGTTTTGCGGTTACCGCCATGATGGATCTCGCCTTGCGCGGCCAGGACGGGCCCGTGGCCCTGGCGGGCGTCAGCGAACGCCAGAAGATCTCGCTCTCCTACCTCGAGCAACTGTTCGGCAAGCTGCGCCGCGACAGACTTGTCGATAGCGTGCGCGGTCCCGGCGGCGGTTACTGCATTGCCAGGCCGCTCGACAGGGTGACGGTGGCCGACATCATCCGCGCCGTTGACGAACCGCTCGACGCGACCCAGTGCGGCGGCCGCGAGAACTGCCTCGACGATCAGCGCTGCATGACGCACGATCTGTGGTCGTCGCTGAATGCCCGGATGTACGACTATCTGACATCGGTGACGCTGGCCGACTTGGTTGTCCGCCAGCGGGAAAAGGAGGCGAAGTCGAGCACCCCGGCGATTCTCGAGGACCGCCGGAGAATTCCGGGTTCGCGGCCGCGCAACGGTCGCGACAAGGTGGCTGCGCTCGTCTGAGCAGAGCGATGTTCAAGCCCGCCTATCTCGACCACAACGCCACGACGCCGCTCGATCCGGCGGTGCTGGGGGCCATGCTGCCGTGGCTGGAAAGCCGCTTCGGCAATGCCTCCAGTCGCCACGAATACGGCCGGGCGGCGCGGCGGGCGGTCGACGAGGCGCGGCAGCAGGTCGCGGTAGCGGTCAACGCGCATCCGACCGAGGTGGTATTCACCAGCGGCGGCAGCGAGGCCAACAATCTCTTTCTCAAGGGGGCTGCGGCATGCCTCCGGCCGGGCGTCATTGCGGTCGGGGCGACCGAGCATCCTTGCGTGCTCAAGCCGGCGGCCCAACTGGCACGCGCTGGCTGGCAAATCGAGACGGTTGCGGTCGACGCCGCCGGGAGAGCGGATTTCGAGGTGTTCTCCCGGATTCTGGCGGCGCGTCCGCGACTGTGGTCGATCATGACGGCCAACAACGAAACCGGGGTCGTCCAGGATATTCCGCTTCTGGCGTCGGCGGCCAAACCGTCGGGCGGATGGTTCCACAGCGATGCCGTGCAGGCGCTGGGCAAGCTGCCGCTCGATTTCCGGGCGCTCAACGCGGCCGGCGTCCATGCCATGACCCTCTCGGCGCACAAGGCTTGCGGTCCGAAGGGCGCGGCGGCGCTGGTCCTCGACAAGCGCGTCGAACTGCAGCCGCTGATCGCCGGCGGCGGGCATGAGCGCGGACTGCGTTCGGGGACCGAGAATGTCGCGGCAATCGTCGGTTTCGGCGTGGCGGCGGAACTCGCGGCGCAACGCGTTGCCGAAGTGCCGCGACGTGTGCGGGCGCTGCGCGAGCGTCTCGAAAGCGGTCTGGCAGGGCTTGGCGTGCGGATCTTCGGTGGCGAAGCCAGGCGTTTGCCTAATACGACCTATTTCGCCGTCGCCGATATCGACGGCGAAACGCTGGTCGGCAAGCTGGATCGCGAGGGCTTCGCCGTGGCGAGCGGGGCGGCCTGCTCGAGCGCCAATCCGGAACCGTCGCACGTGCTGCAGGCGATGGGCGTGGCGCCGGAAATCGCGCGCGGCGCAGTGCGCGTCAGTCTCGGCGCCGGCAATAGCGAGGCGGAAATCGACGCCTTCATCGATGCCTTGCAGGTTACGGTCGGACGCCTGCAGGGACTGACGGCGGTGGCTGTCTGAATCAATCCGACTGAATCAACATTCAAGTGAGAACCACGATGAAACTCCCGATCTACCTGGATTACTCGGCGACCACCCCGGTTGACCCGCGCGTGGCGGAAAAGATGATTCCCTATCTGTGCGAGCATTTCGGCAATCCGGCCTCGCGTTCGCACAGCTTCGGCTGGGTCGCCGATGCGGCGGTCGAGGAGGCGCGCGAGCAGGTCGCGGCGCTGGTCAATGCCGATCCCAAGGAAATCGTCTGGACCTCCGGCGCCACCGAATCCAACAATCTCGCGATCAAGGGCGCCGCGCATTTCTACGCCGGCACCAAGGGCAAGCACATCATCACCGTCAAGACCGAGCACAAGGCCGTCCTCGACACGGTCCGCGAAATGGAGCGCCAGGGTTTCGAGGCGACCTATCTCGACGTCAGGGACGACGGCCTGCTCGACCTCGACGTCTTCAAGGCGGCGATCCGCCCGGATACCGTGCTGGCGTCGGTGATGTTCGTCAATAACGAGATCGGCGTCATCCAGCCGATCGCCGAACTGGGCGAGATCTGCCGCGAGAAGGGCGTGATCTTCCACGTCGATGCGGCGCAGGCGACCGGCAAGGTCGATATCGACCTCGCCAAGCTGAAGGTAGACCTGATGAGCTTCTGCGCGCACAAGACCTATGGCCCGAAGGGCATCGGCGCGCTCTATGTCCGCCGCAAGCCGCGTGTCCGTCTCGAAGCGCAGATGCACGGCGGTGGCCACGAGCGCGGCTTCCGTTCCGGCACGCTGGCGACGCACCAGATCGTCGGCATGGGCGAGGCCTTCCGCATCGCCAGGGAAGAGATGGTTGAGGAAAACAAGAGAATCAAATATTTGCGCGACAAACTTCTGAGCGGACTTCAGGATATCGAGGCCACCTACGTCAATGGCGACCTCGAACACCGCGTCGCGCACAACCTGAACATCAGCTTCGCCTACGTCGAGGGCGAATCGATGATCATGGCGATCAAGGATCTCGCGGTGTCTTCCGGCTCGGCCTGCACCTCGGCCAGCCTGGAGCCGTCGTATGTCCTGCGCGCACTCGGTCGCGACGACGAACTGGCGCACAGCTCGATCCGCTTCACCCTCGGCCGGTTTACGACGGAAGGAGAAATAGAATATGCAATCAATCTGTTACACAAGAAAGTTGGCAAACTGCGTGAGCTTTCGCCGCTGTGGGAAATGGTCCAGGATGGCATCGACCTCAGTACCGTCCAGTGGGCGGCGCATTAAGGAAATTAAAGGAGAAACAACATGGCTATAGCGTAAAAGTCATTGATCATTATGAGAATCCGCGCAACGTCGGATCCTTCGCCAAGGATGACGACGGGGTCGGGACCGGCATGGTCGGCGCGCCGGCCTGCGGCGACGTGATGAAGTTGCAGATCAAGGTCAACAAGCAGGGGGTCATCGAGGATGCCAAGTTCAAGACCTACGGCTGCGGCTCGGCGATTGCCTCGTCGTCGCTGGTGACCGAGTGGGTCAAGGGCAAGACGGTCGACCAGGCCATGACGATCAGGAACACCGAGATCGCCGAGGAACTGGCGCTGCCGCCGGTCAAGATCCACTGTTCGATCCTGGCCGAGGACGCCATCAAGGCGGCGGTCGCCGACTACAAGAAAAAGCACGGAGAATGAGCATGGCAGTCAGCTTGAGCGACAAGGCGGCAAAGCACGTCGCCAACTATCTGGTCAAGCGCGGCAAGGGTCTCGGCCTACGCCTCGGCGTGCGCACCAGCGGCTGTTCCGGCATGGCCTACAAGCTGGAATTCGTCGATGAGGTCAGCCCCGAGGATCTCGTCTTCGAAAGCAATGGCGTCAAGGTCTTTGTCGACGCCAAGAGCCTGCCTTATCTTGACGGGATGGAACTCGACTATGCCCGCGAAGGACTGAACGAGGGCTTCAAGTTCAACAACCCGAACGTCAAGGATCAGTGCGGCTGCGGCGAGTCGTTCAACGTCTGATGGATCCGCGCGCGGACCACTTCGCCCTGTTCGGACTCGATCGTGGCTTCCGGCTCGACCTGTCGGACCTCGATTCCCGCTACCGCGACGTGCAGGCGCAGGTGCATCCGGACCGCTTTGCGGGTGCCGGAGTTGCCGAGCGCCGGCTGTCGATGCAGTGGTCGACACGCGCCAACGAGGCCTACGAGACGCTGAAGAAGCCGCTGGCGCGTGCCCGCTACCTGCTGCATCTGGCCGGTCACGATATCCAGGCCGACAACAACACCGCGATGCCGGCCGATTTCCTGATGGAACAGATGGAATGGCGGGAAGCGGTGATGGAAGCGCGCAATGGCGGCGACCATCACGAACTCGAGCGGCTGCACAATCGTCTGCGTGCCGAGATCCAGGGCCGCTACAGCGAACTGGAAGTGCTGCTGGACGATGCCGGCGACCTCGATGGCGCTACCGATCGCGTCCGTCGCCTGATGTTTCTCGAAAAACTCTTGCATGAAATCGACGACGCGCTGGCGTCGCTGGAAGAATAGCAATGGCCTTGTTTCAGATTGCCGAGCCGGGGGAGTCGGCGGCACCCCACGAGCACAAGCTTGCCGTCGGCATCGACCTCGGTACCACGAATTCGCTGGTCGCCACGGTGCGCAGCGGCATCGCGGTGGTCATCAACGACGATCAGGGCCGGCCCCTGCTGCCGTCGATCGTCCGCTACCATGCGAACGGCGCGACCGACGTCGGCTACGACGCGCAGACCAGGCTGGCGGTCGACCCCCGAAACACCATCGTTTCCGTCAAGCGCTTCATGGGTCGCGGGCTGAAGGATGTTTCGCATGTCGAATCGATGCCCTACGACTTCGTCGAGGCGCCGGGGATGGTCAAGGTCAGGACCGTGGCCGGGATCAGGAGCCCCGTCGAAATCTCTGCTGAAATCCTCAAGACGCTCAAGGCGCGGGCCGAAACGGCGCTGGGCGGGGAACTGGTCGGCGCGGTCATTACCGTGCCGGCCTATTTCGACGACGCGCAGCGTCAGGCAACCAAGGATGCCGCGCGTCTCGCCGGCGTCAATGTGCTGCGCCTGCTCAACGAACCGACGGCGGCCGCCATTGCCTACGGGCTGGACAATGCGTCGGAGGGCATCTATGGGGTCTACGACCTCGGCGGCGGCACTTTCGACATTTCCATCCTCAAGCTGACCCGGGGCGTCTTCGAAGTGATGGCCACCGGCGGTGATTCCGCGCTCGGTGGTGATGATTTCGACCATCGCATCTTCTGCTGGGCGATCGAGCAGGCGAAGCTGGAGCCCCTGTCGGCCGAGGATGCGCGTCTGCTGATGATGCGTTGCCGCGAAGCCAAGGAATTCCTGACCATCAATCCGGAAGCGCCGATCACCGCGCGTTTGTCAACCGGGGAGATGGTCGATCTGAAGATCGATGTCCCGACCTTTGCCGAGATCGCCCGGACCCTGATCTCCAAGACCATGCAGCCGGTCAAGAAGGCGTTGCGCGACGCCGGCCTGCGCGTCGAGGACGTCAAGGGGGTGGTCATGGTCGGCGGCGCGACGCGCATGCCGCAGGTCCAGAAGGCGGTCGGCGACTTCTTCCGCCAGGAACCGCTGACCAATCTCGATCCCGACAAGGTCGTCGCCCTCGGTGCGGCGACCCAGGCCAACCTGCTGGTCGGCAACAAGACCGGCAAGGACGAGTGGTTGCTGCTTGACGTGATTCCGCTGTCGCTCGGGCTGGAAATGATGGGCGGGCTGACCGAAAAGGTGATCCCGCGGAATTCGACGATCCCGACGGCGCGCGCCCAGGAATTCACCACCTTCAAGGATGGCCAGACGGCGATGGCGATCCATGTCGTCCAGGGCGAACGCGAACTTGTCAGCGACTGCCGTTCGCTGGCGCGTTTCGAGTTGCGCGGCATTCCGCCGATGGTGGCCGGTGCCGCCCGCATCCGTGTCACCTTCCAGGTCGATGCCGACGGCCTGCTGTCGGTCGCCGCCCGCGAACAGACGACCGGCGTCGAGGCGAGTGTCGTGGTCAAGCCATCGTACGGCCTCAGCGACGATGAAATCGCCGGCATGCTCAAGGATTCGCTCGAGCATGCCAAGGACGACGCCATGGCGCGGGCGCTCAAGGAAGCGCAGGTCGAAGCCCGGCGCATGATCGAGGCCACCGAGGCGGCGCTCAGGGAAGATCGCCACCTGCTGAACGATGCCGAAGCGACGAGGGTCGCGGCGAGCATCGATAAGCTTCGCCAGACCGCAGCCGGCGACAACCGGCGCCAGATCAATCTGGCGATGGACGATCTCGGCTTCGAGACGCAGGAATTCGCCCACCGCCGCATGAACCAGAGCATCAACCGCGCCTTGGCCGGCCGCAAGGTCGATGACATCAAGCTGGGAGACCCCGCATGACGCAAATCGTCGTCCTGCCGCACGTCGAAAACTGCCCCGATGGTGCCGTGATCGACGCGGAAGAGGGCAAGTCCATCTGCGAGAACCTGCTGGAGAACGGCATCGAGCTCGAACACGCCTGCGAGATGTCCTGCGCCTGCACGACCTGCCATGTCATCGTGCGCGAGGGCTTCGACTCGCTGGACCCGGCCGAGGAAGAGGAAGAAGACCTGCTGGACAAGGCGTGGGGACTCGAACCCAATTCCCGCCTCGGCTGCCAGGCGCTGGTGCGGTCAACCCCGCTGGTGGTCGAAATTCCGAAGTACAGCATCAACATGGCGAAGGAGGGCCACCGCAAATGAAATGGACCGACATCGACGATATCGCGATCGAACTGAGCGAAGCGCACCCGGACAAGGATCCGCTCAAGGTCAATTTTGTCGATCTGCGCGACTGGGTGATGGCGCTGGAGGACTTTGACGACGATCCGAAGCACTGCGGCGAGAAGATTCTGGAGGCGATTCAGCAGGCCTGGATCGACGAAGTCGCATGAAGGCGCGCGATTTTCCCGGGCGCGGCAGTCAGTTGAATGTCCTCGGCGGGCCGCTGCTGACCTGCAGCGACCGGCCGCTGACCGGATTTTTCCGCGACGGCTGCTGCAACACGTCGGAGGAAGACCTTGGCAGCCACACGGTCTGTGTCGTGCTGACGGCCGAATTCCTCGAATTTTCGAAAGCGCGCGGTAACGACCTGTCGACCGCGCGTCCCGAGTTCAATTTCCCCGGCCTCGAACCGGGTCAACGCTGGTGTCTCTGTTGTGCGCGCTGGGTTGAAGCGTTCAAGGCCGGCAAGGCGCCGCGGGTGGTGCTCAATTCGACCAACCAGGCGGCGCTGGAAGTGGTGCCGCTGGAAACGCTCAAGCAGTTCGCCGTCGACATGCACTGAGCGGGGCGGCGCACGACGCGTTGACCGACATGCCGGCCACCCAGCTCAACCAGGCAACGCTTTTCCGGCACAAGGACAACCTCGCCACGGCAACCGTGCATTTCGCTCGCACGCTGCAGATGGATCCCTGAGCTCGACTTTGGATCGCCTGAGCGCACCTGCCTTGATGTCCCCGGCGGGCAAAGGCCAGTGCATAATCGGCCGGGTAACGGGTCAGGGCAAGGTCGTGGCCCTTCAGAATTCTTCAAGCTGCATTGAGCAGCACGCCGGGGGCAATGCGATGAGACCGATGAGTCTGCAGGATTCCGTCTATATGGTGATCGAAGGGCGGCAGCAGCCCATGCATGTCGCCGGGTTGCATATCTACACTCCGCCCGCGGGCGCCGGTGAAGACTATGTGCAGCAGATCTTTCAGGGCTGGCGCCAGTATGCAAAAGCCGAGAAGCCATTCAACCAGCGCCCGGTGCAGAGCATGGGCCAGTGGGGTTGGGAGGAGGACGCCGACTTCGATGTCGATTATCACCTTTCCCATCTCGCGCTGCCTCGGCCCGGGCGCATCCGCGAGTTGTTGATGCTGGTTTCCCGCCTGCATGGCGCCCTGATGGATCGTTCACGACCCCTGTGGGAACTGCATCTGATCGAGGGGTTGGCCGATGGCCGTTTCGCGCTGTACGTCAAGATTCATCATGCCCTGATCGACGGTGTCACCGGCATCAAGCTGATTGCCTCTTCGCTTTCGCAGGATGCCGGAGAAATCAAGCCCCCGCTCTGGGCACAGAAGCATTCGCAATCGGTCGTGGCCAGGCCGGGCAAGAGTCTGGTAGCGAAGGTTGTCGATGTCGTTCAGACCGGCCGAAAGATCATTCCGGGGCTGGGCAGTGGCCTGCTGGATCTCCTGCGCACGGCAAATCCGGACGATGCCCGGGCGCTCCCCTTTCAGGCGCCACCCAGCCTGTTCAATGTCGGTATTTCCGGTTCACGGCGCTTCGTTGCGCAGTCCTATTCGCTCACCCGCGTGCGTCAGATCGGCAAGGCTACCGGTGCCACGGTCAACGACGTTACGCTCGCCGTTTGTGCCGGCGCCTTGCGCAAGTATCTGACGGCGCAACACAGCTTGCCGGAAAAGCCGCTGATCGCCATGGTGCCGGTCTCGTTGCACGGTGAAACCAGAAAGGGCGGCAATCAGGTGGCGATGATACTTGCCAATCTCGCCACCCATGTGGCCGATCCGCTGGACCGTCTGCAACGTATCGTTGCCTCGACCGCCGCTGCCAAGGAGCGACTGGCGAAAATGGCGCGCGTCGAAAAGATCGCCCACGCCGCGATGATGCTGGCTCCCATGCTGCCTGACATGATGACTGGTCGGGCGCGCAAGCGGCCGGCCTTCAATCTGATCATCTCGAATGTGCCGGGGCCGACCAGCACGCTCTATCTCAACGGGGCGCGCCTCGACGAAGCCTACCCGGTCTCGATCCCGGCGGACTTCATGGCCCTGAACATTACGGTCAGCGGCTATGGCGACTGTCTCGGCTTCGGATTCACTGCGTGCCGGCGGGCAGTGCCGGCACTGCAGCGCATGGTCGATCATCTCGATGAGGCTTTCGCCGAGCTGGAATCGGCGCTCGGTGCCACCACGCCCGGTCCGGCAGCGAAAAGGTCGAGGCGGCCTGCCAACGCGTCGGCATTGCCAGAAGCGCGCGCGGCAAGAGCTGTTGACGGCGGTCTGACGCCGCGTCGCCGTGCCGTCAGGAAGACGCCGACTTCGTGATCGCGACCCGGCGCGGGTGTCGTCAGGTTGTCTGACTGGCGCTTCCGGATTCTCACTGCTTCGGCTGTAGCGGGTCTGTGGCAGATTGAGCCTCTCGCCTCTTCATCTCCGCGACGATGGACTGGAACTGTTCATCGACTTCGTGGCTCAGGAACGATACGCCGAACAGGCCGGCGATGATCGAGTCGAAGGCGAATTCGGCGCGGTACTCGATCCGGACTCCGCCGGCACTGCCCGGAATCAGTTGCAGTTCGCTCTCCATGCGCTTCAGGGTGCCCGACAGATTCCTCGCGAGGATTTGCCGCGGCGGCTCCATGCGGATTTCCCGTTCGGCCTTGAACGGATAGGAAAAGATGCCGAATCTGGCGACACCCTCCTGCTTGACGATCAGGACATTTCCATTGCGGCTGACCACTCTGCTGGCGGTCAGGTTGCTCAGGATGCTGGCCATGTGATCGAAGTCGATCAGCACGTCCCAGGCGGTCCGCAGCGAGACTGGCGGTCTTATTGTTGCCTGCACGACGAAACCGTCGCCCGACTCGCTGACTGCGACGGCGACCTCCTTTTCCGCGCAGTGTGCGCTGCCGAGGGAGAGAGAAATCAGCAGTGAAACGAGAATGCGGATCGACATGGAACTTGTCTCCGGAGCGTCAATGAAAGATGTGAGGCAAACGGGAGGGTTCGATGAGAACGCTACCAGCTCATGCTAGCGTGCTTTGGCTCCTTTGCAAGTTTGATTGAACGCCGGCGCCGTTCGAAACCATGCCCGAATCCGGGATTTCGGGCCGGCTACCGATTTTTCCGTCCACCCGTGTAAAGTGTCGGCTGTTTGGCGCTGGTGCAGATTGGATCGTCTGGACGCACGCTGCCGCGCCTGGAAGTCACGCAAAGGAGTTGTCAAGGTGGCAGAGTGGTATCTCGAGGATTTTTCTGCGGGGCAGACTTTCGGGTCCGGGCGCGCAACCGTTGATGGGGGCCGGATCAAATCCTTCGCTGCGGAATTCGATCCGCAGCCGTTTCATCTGGACGAAGATGCGGCGCGCGGCTCGATTTTCGGTGGCCTGGCTGCGAGCGGCTGGCACACCGCAGCGATCACGATGAAATTGCTGGTGGAGAGCGAACTGCGGATCGCCGGTGGTCTGATCGGTGCGGGGTTCGACGAGTTGCGCTGGCCGAGACCGGTGCGCCCCGGAGACGAATTGCGGGTTTGCAGCGAAGTGCTCGAGGTCCGTCCGTCGCAGTCGCGTCCGACCCAGGGCATGGTCAAGGTCAGGATCACGACCCTTAACCAGAATGACGAAGCGGTGCAGGTTTCCGTCAGCAACATCGTCGTCCTGCGCCGCTCATAGCCTGGCTCGCCGGGCGGTCCGCCGCGGCCCGTATTCGGATATTTCTCCGATTGAGGCGGCAGGACCACTGTTGTCAAGGGCTCGTCAGATGATGTCCGGATTTCTATTCGACATTCGCTCCCCGGGGCCGCCCGATGCTTGACCAACCGCAACCAATCCACTGATACTTCGACACATTCCGGGCGGATCCTGACAGTCCCGCGGAATTGTGCCGGATAGCCAGGATGCAGCGCGGGGCATGATGTGAAACGGATTCACCTGTCAGTCCAGGTGGGCGGACGAGGGCCGAGCAAACGATCCAACGTCATGAAGCAGTTGAGGAAAACACGACGATGAAGCAACTTTCGGGTACGGACAACCTGTTCCTTGCACAGGAAACCGGCAATCAGCGGGCGCATGTGGCGGGTTTGGGCATTTACGATCCGTCGACCGCACCGGGCGGCAAGGTGCGGTTCAAGGACGTCCTCGAATTCTTCACGAGCCGCCTCGACAAGTCGGCGGTTTTCCGCCGCCGCCTGGTGCGGGCGCCCTTCGATCTCGATCGTCCCTACTGGATCGACGAGAAGGATATCGACATCGAGTATCACGTCCGCCATATAGCGCTGCCGCGCCCCGGCGACTGGCGGCAGTTGATGATTCAGGTGGCGCGCATTCACGCCCGCCCGCTCGATCTGACCAAGCCAGCCTGGGAGGCCTATATCATCGAGGGTCTCGACAACGTTCCCGGCCTTCCCCCCGGCAGTTTTGCGCTGTATATCAAGTTTCACCACTCGGCAATCGATGGCCAGGCCGGTGCGGCGCTGGTCGGCAGCCTGCATTCCCTGACGCCGGAAGCGGCGACAGTCTCCAGGAAAGTGGTCACCAAGGTGGTCGATCGCGAACCGACCTCCCTGGAACTCCTGGCACGGATGGTTGGCAGTCGCGTCGATCAGGCGGTGAATGCGACCAAACTGGTCGGCGCCCTGGCGCCGCTGGCGTTGCAACTGGGACAGAAGCAGATCGAAACGATGCTTCGCGGTACGTTGGGCGTAAACGCTGGCGAGGATGCCCGGGAAGCGGCCGGGGTCTCCAAGAAGGCCCCGCCCACCCGTTTCAACGGCCCGCTGTCGCCGCATCGTGTAGTGGACGCCATGCCGCTGCCATTGGAAGCTATCCAGAAGATAAGGGATGCGGTGCCGGGGTCCACGATCAATGACATCTTCGTGTCGGTAAGTGGCGGAACGGTGCGCAAGTATCTCCTGGCGAAGGGTGAATTGCCGGAGATCAGCCTCAATGCCCTGGTGCCGATGAGCATCCATGGTGAAGCCAAGTCCGGCGACCAGGGGAATCAGATCGGCATGGCCTTCGTGCCGGTCTTCAGCAATATTGCCGATGCCGGTGAACGCTTGCGCAAGGTTTGTCGCGGAACGACGAAGGGCAAGAAGGCCGTCAATTCAGTCGGCAGGGATCTGCCGGCGAGGATCTTCCAGACGCTGCCTTCCAGGGCGGTTGATTTCGCTGTCCGTCACGTCCTCCTGCCGCAGTTCAATTTCACGGTATCGAATGTGCGCGGTCCGTCGACACCTCTCTATATGGCGGGTGCCAAGGTCCACGCTTTCATGCCGGTCAACATGCTGCTCGACGGGATGGGCCTGAATATTACCGGCTTCAGCTACAACGGCGTGCTCTGGGTGTGCGCGGTTTCCGACCGCGCAATGATGCCAGACCCGGGATTCTTCATGGATTGCTTCCGTGAGAGTTTCGCCGAGCATCTTGCGCTGACCGTGCGAGAGCCCGAAGCTGAAACCAGGCCGGCGCGCCGGACAGCGCGGAAGGCTGCGCCCGTTGCGGAAGCGAGCCAACCAGCAGGCAAGCCGGCCGCCGGGACGAGCCCGGTAGGCAAGCCGGCGGTGCGGCGCAAGCCGCGCGCCACGACCGCGGATCCTGAATGAATTCCCGATTCCGCTTTTCCGGGTTCCATCTCGGTTAATCCGTCCCGAGGCGATCGAGGCCGAAGATCCGGGACAACTTGGCGTCGAACACGGCGGTCGGCAGCAGTTTCTTGAGGAGCGGCAGCTTGACGCTGTTCTTGCCTCCGCGCACGACAATCGGCGGGGTTTTGGCGAGGAGGGCATCGACCACCGGCCGCACGAACTCCTCCGCCGGCGTGGCGTCGATCTGGCCGGCCTGGGCGCGGGCGCGCACGCCGTCCGCGACGGGGAGATAGAGCGAGCCAGGCGGCAGGCGCAGCGCTTCCTCGGCGTGGTTGCCGAAGCTCGACCGCACACCGCCGGGCTGGATGGTGACGACGCGGACGGCGAACGGGGCCAGTTCCATGCGCAGCGCGTCGGACAATGAATGGATCGCCGCCTTGCTCGAACAGTAGGCGCCGGCAAAGGGCGTCGCGAACAGGCCGACGATGCTCCCGACATTGGCGACCACGGCCATGCCGTTGCGCGCTGCAGCAGCACGCAGCATGGGCAGGAAGGCGCGGGTGACGGCGACCGGCGCGATCACGTTGGTTTCATATTGCCGGCGCAGGTCGTCGCGGCTCAGGTCGATCACCGCGCCGACCTGGCTGAAGCCGGCATTGTTGATCAGGACGTCGACCTGACCTCCTTCGCTTTCGATCACGGCCGCGGCGGCAGCGATACTGGCGTCGTCATTGACGTCGATGGCCAGCGTGCGGATGCCTTTCTCGGCGAGCGGCGCGAGCGCGGCAGGGCGGCGCGCGGTGGCAAAGACGGTGTGCCCGCGGCGGTGGAATTCGAGCGCCAGCGCGGCGCCGATGCCGCTCGAGCAGCCGGTGATGAGGATGATCTTCTTCATGGAGCAACTCTCCGGATTGCGGGTTGGTCAGCGCGTCACCTGCACGGCGGCAGGGACGTCCCGAGGCAAAGATAACATGCACCCCGGGCGGTCCGCGCTCCCCGTGACGGGGGCGGAAGGCGTGCCATTCACTGCGGGCTGTCCAGTGAGCGCTGTTGCGGTCGACCGGCCTGCAACGCCAGAATGCGTTCCAGCCGATCCGCTGCTCTGGTAACCTGCGAAGACGAACATGAACACTGGCTCCCGGAGCGTCGTTGCCATTCTGGCCGCCGCTTTTCCTTGTCTGGCCGCTGCTGATGCGGCGCCGTCGACGCTCGACCCGGTCGTGGTCACCGGCAGCCGCGTCGAACACAGCAGCTTCGATCTGCCGGGCGCCGTCGATGTGGTCGATGCCGGGCGCATCGGCGCCGACAACGCGCGGGTCAACGTTTCCGAAGCGCTGGTGGCGGTGCCGGGCATCACCGTCCAGAATCGTCAGAACTATGCTCAGGATCTGCAGATTTCCTCGCGCGGCTTCGGCGCGCGCGCCGCCTTCGGGGTGCGCGGCGTACGTCTGATAAGCGACGGCATCCCGGCTTCGATGCCCGATGGCCAGGGCCAGGCGGCGACCTTCAACCTCGATCGCGCCGAGCGCATGGAGGTCATGCGCGGCCCGATGTCGGCGATCTATGGCAACCATTCCGGCGGCGTCATCCAGCTTTTCACGGTTTACGGCGAGGATCCGCCGAGCGTCGAAACCCGCGTTGCGGCCGGTAGCTACGGCACCTGGAAGACCGACCTGGGGGCGCAGGGCAGGGCGGGCGAGATGGGCTACGTGCTCGACGCGTCGCGCTTCGCGACCGATGGATATCGTGAACACAGCGCCGCAGACCGCGACCAGAGCCTGGCCAAGCTGACGTATGCGCCCGATGCCGAAAGCAGGGTCATGCTCATCGCCAACGGCTTCTCGCAACAGGCCCAGGATCCGCAGGGCACGACCTGGAAGCGGTTCACGACTGATCCGCGCAGCGTCGAGGAGGCGGCCCTGCTCTACAACACGCGCAAGAGCATCGATCAACTGCAGGGCGGGGCCAGCTACGAACGTCGCTTCGGCGAGGATATTCTCCAGTTCATGGCCTATGCCGGCCAGCGTTCGGTAACCCAGTACCAGTCCATCCCGCGTGCGCTTCAGTTGCTAACCGGTTCGACGCCGGCCAACGACCCGAAACGCCGGCAGTCCGGCGGGGTGATCGATTTCGACCGCGACTTCTCGGGCCTTTCGGCGCGCTGGATCGGGCGTTACGACCTGGGTGGCGGCCGGCTGACGACGACCATTGGCCTCGATTACGAAAGGGCCAGCGATGACCGCCGGGGCTATGAGAACTTCGTCGGGGAGACGCTCGGCGTCAAGGGGGCGCTGCGCCGCGACGAGGTCAATAGCGCGACCAGTTTCGACCAGTACGTTCAGGCCGAATGGCTGATCGGCCAATGGAGCCTGACCGGTGGTTTGCGCCACAGCAACGCGACTTACAAGGTTACCGACAATTACGTTACAGACGGCAATCAGGACGACAGCGGCACCATCAGTTACAACAACACGACGCCGTTGCTGGCGGTGCTCTACCGCCTGACTCCGACGCTCAACGTTTACGCCAGCGCTGCCCGCGGCTTCGAGACGCCGACGCTGAACGAACTGTTCTACTCCGGGCCCGGTGGCGGCTTCAGCTACGACCTGAAGGCGGCGACCAGCACGCATTACGAAATCGGCCTCAAGGCCTTCATCGGCAACGACAGCCGGCTCGATCTCGCGCTCTTCGATATCCGCACCGCCAACGAACTGGCGGTCAAATCGAGCTTCGGCGGCCGCACCAGTTACCAGAACGTCGCGCAGACCACCCGCCAGGGCGTCGAAGTTGCGGTCGACAGTCGCTGGGCAGGCGATTTCACGACGCGGATCGCCTACAGCGGGCTCGTTGCCCGCTATGCCGAACCGTTCGCGACCGTTGTCCTCGGCGTGCCGACCCTGATCGAGGCCGGCAGGTACCTGCCGGGAATTCCCGGGCAGATGCTGTTCGGAGAACTGGTCTGGCGCCAGCCGGCCAGCGGCTGGCATGCCGGGATCGAAGGAATCGCCCGCAGCAAGGTCTATGTCGAGGACAGCAACACCCAGCAGGCGGCGCCGGCCTACGCCATCGCCAACCTGCGCGTTGGCATCGAGGGGAAGAGCGGGGCTCTGCGCTACGGCGGCTTCCTGCGTCTCGACAATATTTTCGACCGCCAGTATGCCGGGTCGGTGGTCGTCAGCGACGCCAACGGGCGCTACTACGAAGCGGCGCCGGGCCGCAACTGGCTGGCCGGGATCAGCGCCCGCTATTCGTACTGAGGCAAGCCGGGGTCAATCGTGGGCTGGCGCGAAACCGGGCGGTCCGGCCTGAGTGGCGAACACCTTCGACTCGGGATAGAGCTGGCTCAACGTCGATCCGAGCATGCTTTCGATGACGCGCACCAGCCTCCTTTCCAGCCAGTCCGAACCTGAGAGCGCTTTCCGGCCGCCCCAGATTTCGGCAAGTTGGCCCGACTGCCCTGCGACGGCTGCTTCGATGGTCGAACTCCAGTACGCCGGATGCTCCGAGCGGCTCCATTCGCCACGGCCCCTGCCGTAGTGCGCCACGGCCAGGTAAAGGAGCAGAGACTCCTTGAGTATCCTGTCCAGCGCCCCCTTCGCTCCAGCTGACGGTGGTGCCATCCTTGCCCTTGTAGACGTTGTAGCCCTTGGCGATGCCGGCAGCACCGAGGGCGCCAAGCCCTGCGCCGGCCAGTGCGCCGGCTCCCAGCGTCAGGCCACCGGCCATGAGGTCGGCCGCGAGTCCCGAAATGGCTCCGCCGAGGATCGCACCGACGGTCCCGAAGGTGCCCTCGTTCAAGGGTTCATCGACGCTCCAGTCTGCCGCCAGACGCTGCAACACTTGTTCCGCAGCGCGTCCCTTGAGTCCGTGGACGTCGATCAGTTGATCGGTCAGGGCACGCAGGGCTTTCGCAGCGCGCTCTTCCAGGGCCTTCATCGCGCACGCCTCGGGAGTCGGCTCACCGTCTTCCCCGATGCCGATCGCCCGACCGACCTTTTTGATGGTTGAGGAAATTCCACGATCCGCAACACGCTCGCGATCCCTGGCCAGGGCAGCGAGGTACCCGGCGATCGCTGCGGCAGACGCACGATAGGCATCAAGCCGCAGCGTCTTCCAGGCTTCCTGAATCGACTTGAAGGCAACCTGTTTCGCGCCGGGCAGGGCACTCGCGACGGCATTGAGCAAGGAGAATTCCTGAACCCAGCAGCGCGCGAACGCATCGAGCGACATGACCTCCCTGACGAAGCCGTACCGGGAAACGTAGTCACGCCACAGGTTCTTCTCGGCCTCCTCGATGTCTCTCGGGCGCGGCTCTCCCATCTGGTTGAGCAGGACCAGAACGGGCTTGCCGATCCACGAGAGTATTTCCATTTCGGCAAGGACGTAGGCCGCGTCGGCCGGGTTCTCCGAAGCATTGACCAGGTACAGCACGACATCCGACTGGTCGCGAACGGTCTTCAGCACCTGCTGGCTGGACCACGAAGTCTTGTCCCGCCAGCGATCCCAGATTTCGGCGAGAAACCAGCCAATCGGATTGTTTCTCTGGCGCAGGCGCCTGGCCAATCGGATGCTGTCGCCAAACCCGGGCGTGTCCCACAGGGTGAGGACGTGTCCCTCCGGACTCCTGACCATGACATGGGGTTCGGAAACCACGGTCACATGGGGCGCATCGCGAACTTCCCCGATGTCTCGACCCAGCAGGGTTCGCGCCAGCGTCGTCTTGCCGACGTTGGTATGCGAGACGAGACTAAGTTCGATCGTCAATGTCGCGTCGCTCACCGGCGGTCCTTGCGTGAAGTGTCATTGGCGAACTCGAGTCCGGCAAAGGCTCGCGCGGCGTCAGTATCGCTCAGGTCGCAGAAGGCATGGGCAAGCGACGCGGCATCGAAGAAGCGGGCCCACAGCGCGCGCCGCTCATCCAGGCGCTCGCCCTGTTTCCCGAAGCGTTTGAGAAATGCACTTTCGTCGATGATGCCGACTACGGGTGGCCCCTGGCGGGTTGCCGCGCGCAGCGTCCTGAGCAGGACACCGTGGCTTTCTTCCTCGGGCGTCGAGGTCAGGCTGAAAAGGACAAAGCGGCCAGCAAGTTCAGGCGAGCAGATGGCGTCAGGAGGGTTGTCTTCCTGGCCGATCGGGATCGGATCGAGTATCTCCAGTCGGGCATCGGTGTCGAACAGTTCGTGAACGACCTCGTTCAACCCCAGCGCGACGCGCGGGGTGATCTGGTAGTTGTAGGGGACGACGACAACCCTGGCCTCGGCCCCCCGGTACCGGCGCAACAGGCGCTGATAGTATGCCTCCCGCAGATCGATCGGGAACTTCCGCTGCAGTCGCTGCTGCGCGAGCCATGCCCAGCCTGCCAGCAACACCCTCGGCAACACGACGACGAATCCGACCGTCAGCGCAATCCGGTGAATCCACGGAGCGGCCCCGACCCCGGCCGGGTGCTGCGCCAGATCGAGCGCCGCGAGTTCGTCGGCAGCGGGCGGCGGAATGCCGAACAGCGAAGGGATCGCGCCGAGGACCGCCGTCACATACCATTGGACGACGCGGGCTGCAGCGGGGACGAAAGTGCTCTTCCATCCGGCCACGTACTCGTTGAAAAACCCCCGGTAATAGAGCGAGACAATGATCCCGGCGGCGAATGCGGCCGCAGCCAGGTGGAGCAACCGGCTGACGTAGGCTTTCGACAGCGGATACGAAACGCGACCCCAGTCGCTCCAGTACGCCGTCCGGAACGATGCATTGGCTGTATCGGGAGCCGTGCTGCGGAACCGGCCGACAACCGCGGCAATGGCCCTGCGCATCGGGCCGGGCGCCGCCGTGTGGCGGCCGAAAAGGCGGCCTGTCGCCTGTCCCAGGAGGAATGCGTAGACTCCCGTGTTCCATAGCAGAAGCCCGAAGAGCGGGAGCGAAGTCAGGTTGATGAGGTTGTCGGGGCCGACCTGGTCGACGATCACGCCGGAAACCAGCGCCGACGCAACCAGCGCCCAGCCGAGCCACTGATGCCAGTTGGCTTCGGTTTTCAGGTGCGCCAGATTCGGCTGCCGCGCGGTGATCCTCTCCCAGGCCAGCTCTGCGCGGCGCCGGATGAAAGTCTCGTCGCTGGCGTTCGTGCCGACTTCCTGCGCCGCCCTGTCACCGGCCAGCGCGGAATCCGCCTGAGACCACGAATTCCCAGGCGACTGCGCGGCCGTTTCGAAGGCCTTGACCAGGCACACGGTTCGCGCCGAGTCCTCAGTCATTGGGGTCTGCCTGGGTCAGAAGCACGATCATGGTGGATGTTGCTGCGCGCACGGGACAAGGCAGCAGCTTGTCATATCTGCGCGCGCTTTTGCAAGCGTGTCGGGTGCCGACATCATTGCTGCGCCGCTTTTTCCGGGAAATATCCGGTTCACGGATAGCCGAGACGCTTGAGTATCTGCACGACGTCCGGGCCGATGTGCTCGTTGAAGCGGCACAGGCCGCCGCCCGGCGCCGGCCTGAAATCCCCAGGCAAGGCAGGGCAAGGGATTGCGTGACCAGCCGAAGCAGAACACAATGCGCTGGTCGCATGAAGTCGAACTGAATGCGCGCCGGTGTTGTCAGGTCCGGTCGCACCCTTGAAACACCAGAGTTGCACGACCCGGCAGGCCGCCGGCCGAATGCCTCTCGATACGTTTTCCCAACCCAGGAGACAACCATGGTACGCAAGAAACTGGTGCTCAGCCTGCTGGCAGTCATGCTTGCAGCGCCCGGCATCCATGCACAGACCGCGCCGGCCGCCGCTGCCGCACCGGCGGCGGCAAATGCCGTCGATCCGGCATCGATCCAGGCCCTCAAGAGCATGGGCGCCCATCTGCAGACCCTCACGCGCTTCAAGGTATCGACCGACCTGACCGGCGAGCGCGTTCTTGCCGACGGCCAGAAGCTGCAGCACTCGGCGACGGCGAACATCGAGGTCGTGCGTCCCAACATGCTGCGTGCCCGCATGTTCAGCGCCCGCGCCGAACGCGAGATCTTCTACGACGGCAAACTGGCGACCATCTTCATCCCGGCGCAAAAGGCCTACTCGACCGTCGAATTCACCGGGAACCTCGGCGAACTCGTCAGCAAGCTGGAAGACCGCTACGGCGTCGAGATTCCGATGGCCGACATGTTCCTCTGGGGCACGCCGGCGGCGCCGCTCGACAAGATCGAATCGGCGATGAATGCCGGCCAGGACTTCATCGACAACGACCTCTGTGACCATTACGCCTTCCGCCAGGGCAACGTCAACTGGCAGATCTGGATCACCACCGGGGCCAAGCCGCTGCCGCGCAAGCTCGTGATCACCAACCGTTCCGACGACGCGCGTCCGCAGTCGGTCCAGTATTTCGACTGGAACCTCAAGCCGACCTTCAAGGACAGCATCTTCAAATTCACGCCGCCCAAGGGCGCGACCGCGGTCGAACTTCGTTCGCTGGAAAGCAAGTAAAGGAGCGCCAAAATGAAAAAATCATTCAGCAAGTTGTTCCTGGCACCCCTGACGGTTCTCGTTCTGGCCAGCTTCGCCATGGCCCCGGTCGCCGAGGCGCGTGGTGGCGGTGGCGGCGGTCATGGGCGGTGGCGCGTGCCGGGCGGCGGTGGCGGCGTGGCGGTGGCGGCGACCAGCAGGTCAATAACTCCAATCGCGACGTGCGGGCCAACAATGTGCGCAGCACCAGCGTGAACAACGTCAGCAACCGGAACACCAACATCAACGCCAACAAGAACGTCAATGTCAATGTCAACAACAACCGCGGCGGTTGCTGCGGCGGCGGCTGGGACAATGATTACCATCCGGTGGCGACGGCGGCGGCAGTCACGGCAGCGGTTGTCGTCACGTCCGCCGTCGTCGGCTCGATGGTGCGTACCGTTCCCGCCGGCTGTGTCCCCGTGAACTATGGCGGCATGATCTATCAGCAGTGCGGCAGCACCTGGTATCAGCCGCAGGGCTCGCAGTATGTGGTGATCAATCCGCCGTACTGATGTATTGCCGAAGAGGACCGCGAAGTTTGCGGTCCTTTTTTTGGTGCGCCCGGCAGGGCGCACTCACTTGGAGGTGGGAGTCCTCTACTCGCCCGACAAGGGGAAGAGTTAGCCGAACGGCAAGGGTGTTCTGGGCGACTGGAAATCTGGAGGAAGCCGAAGGCAAAGCGCTGGTCTGACGAACAGGAAGCGGATAGGAGGCGGCACGGCGGGGTGAGCAGGCCAATATCTGTGAAGCCCGAAACGTGTACGGAACGCCGTGACGTATATCCGACGGACATAAGCGTGAAGGTGGGTGCGTCATACCCGGGGAGATCTGCAAGGGTGCCGAGGGGAACCTCCGTGCTACCGGCATCGAGAGGTGTCGGGAGGCTCATGCAGAAGTCAGCAGAGGCCATAGTAGGGGTCAGCACGAACCGAAGGGCCGAACATTGAAAGCCGCAAGTAGGCGGCGGGACCACACGGACAGTCGATGAAGGCAGAAGACTCGCGGCAAGCGAATACCCAGACGGAGGAACCGGCGCGGAACGCCGGCGGGGCTGGCCTGGGCGCCGAGACTGACGTGACGACCCGTCTGCGGACGAAAGCGGAGTGGGAGCAGGAAAGCGGGTTGATGGAAGCCGTGTGCGAACGTGGCAACCTGAAGCTCGCGTATCAGCGGGTGGTCGAGAACAAAGGTGCTGCCGGAGTCGATGGCATCGGAATCGCCGAGTTCAAGGATCACCTCAAGCAACACTGGCCGACGATCAAGGCTAAGTGCTGGCGGGGGAGTACATGCCCCAACCAGTGCGACGGGTGGACATACCGAAGCCGCAAGGCGGAACGAGGACACTCGGCATCCCAACGCTGACGGATCGGATGATCCAGCAAGCGTTGCATCAGGTGCTCTCGCCGATCTTCGAGGCTGACTTCTCCGAATCGAGCTACGGCTTCCGACCGGGGAGGAACGCCCATCAAGCAGTCAAGGCGGCCAAGCAGTATGTCGCCGAAGGCCGCAGGATTGTGGTTGACATGGATTTGGAGAAGTTCTTTGACCGCGTCAATCATGATCTACTGATGCAGAAACTCTCAGCGAAGATCGACGACGGGCGAGTGCTTCGCCTCATTCGCCGGTATCTCGAAGCCGGGATGATGGCAGACGGGATGGTATCCCAACGGACGGAAGGTACGCCGCAAGGCGGGCCCTTGAGTCCGCTGCTGTCGAACATCCTGCTGACGGAACTGGATCGGGAACTGGAACGCCGAGGCCACGCCTTCTGCCGCTATGCCGACGACTGCAACATCTATGTCCGAAGCCAGCAGGCAGGAGAGCGGGTCATGGCGAGCGTCACCCGGTTTCTGGCGGACACGCTCAAGCTCGCGGTCAATGCGACCAAGAGCGCGGTGGCGCATCCATGGAAGAGGAAGTTTCTGGGCTACAGTTTGACGTGGCACAAGGTCCCGAGACTGAAGATTGCGCCGACCAGCCTGAAACGGCTGGAAGACAAAATCCGTGAAGTACTCCAAGGCGCGAGAGGGCGCAGCCTGACGACGGTCATCACCGAACTCAACCCGATCCTGCGCGGCTGGATGGCGTATTTCAAGCTGACCGAGACCAAGAAGGTGCTGGAAGAGCTGGATGGCTGGATCAGGCACAAACTGCGCTGCATCCTGTGGCGGCAGTGGAAACGTCCTTATACTCGCGCCACAAACCTGATAAAGGCGGGACTGACGGAAGAACGGGCGTTTCGCTCGGCCTTCAACCAACGCGGGCCGTGGTGGAACAGTGGCGCGAGCCACATGAACCAGACTTTCCCGAAGTCCTTCTTTGATCGATTAGGTCTGGTGTCGCTGCTCGATACGATGCGACGACTCCAGTGTGTTCAATGAACCGCCGGATGCGGAACCGCACGTCCGGTGGTGTGGGAGGACGGCGGGGGTGACCCCGCCTCCTACCCGATGCTGTGCCTGATTCATGAGGGCGGCAGGACGAGCCGCTCGGCAAGAACCGGCTCTGCCGACAGGGGGTGACCGGATAGCGACAGCAGTGCGGTTGATCAAGGCTCTGAAGCTGTCGGTAACCGAGGAGGCTGCGCGCTGGCCTAACAGCCTGGTAACTCATGGACTGTAAACGAAGATTTCGCCGATCAATGCCATGGTCATCTATCGGATTGATTGTCAACACACCCTAGGTTTCGAAAATTGGGCTGCTCGCAGCATCTCACTGCAGATCGAGCGGCGTGACCCGGTTGCCGTTCAGGCTAAGGTTCGCCATCAGACCCCCATTCGTGAGAACGAATCCGACGATCGTCTGCTGGGCGGTCCGGGTTGTCACGCGGGCATCGGCACCCACCGTCAACAGGGACACCGAACCATCGACACCCGCCGTCCATCCTCTGCTGGATTCGAATCGGCTCAGTACTTCCTGCGTCATGAAGAGGATGAAGACCGCCTGCGATTGCGCGCCCGCGAGTAGTCCGACCGAGGCCTCGGTCATTCGGAAGTAGCCCGTGGTCTTGCCGCCCTGGCGCATTGCGCCCTGACCGTGTGCGCCACCGACGACGAAGCCGGCCGAGACAAACGATGGAAAGACCAGGACTCCTCGCGCCGATGAGACCATTTCCTCAGATCCTCTGGCTTCCCTGTAAAGGCGCGAGAGGGCACTGTCGACCGCCGAATCGATAGCCTGTCGCCGGGCAACGGGATCTCCCGAGGCGCCGCCCGTGGTCGTGCAGCCGGCCGAAATGACTGTAAGGGCGGCCAGTGATGCGCCGGCGGTCAAGAATTCACGTTTGTTCATGAGTCGATCCTTTCTCTCGTGGGGAACATACGTTTCGCAAGATGCATGCGCATCGTGCGGAAGCAACAACGGGTAATCCGACGCCCGCTAAAGAAGTATGGTCTTCGCAGGCAGCGGCAGTCAAGCGAAGACCCTCTCCCGCGAACGCCCGAACGGCCTCGGCAATCGCAACTCGGTCCCTTTCTGGGTGATCGATGCGTCGTCAGCCTCGGGTGTTCTGAGGATCGCCGGCCATTGGCCACTTCGGACCGTGAGGCGATGTTTTCCCGCGCGCCAGACGCGAGGGGCCTCGGCCACCGTCGTGGGCGACCTGACAGGGCCTGTTCATCGGCACCGGATCGAAGGCTGCGCTGCCTTTGATGTCGCCATCACCGGGAATATCCCAGTGGCGGTTGCGGCGGGGAAGATCAGGGGGCGAGATCGAAGACCAGCACTTCGGCATCCTGGCCGTCGGCCAGCGCCAGGCTGGATTCGTCGGCCAGCAGGGCGGCATCGCCTTTCTGCAATTTCTGGCCGTTGACCGTGAGGCTGCCGCGCACCAGATGCACATAAGCCTTGCGCGCCGGGTCGAGCGGCAGGGTGGCTGATTCCTGGCCGTCGAACAGTCCGGCGTAGATTGACGCGTCGGCATGGATGGTGACCGAGTCCTCGGCACCCGCTTCCGAGGCAATCAGGCGCAAGCGGCCGCGCTTCCCGGCGGCCGGGAAGGTCTTCTGCTCATAGCCGGGGGGGATCCCTTTGTGGCGCGGCAGGATCCATATCTGGAAAAGGTGGGTAGTCGCGTCCGGCGCGTGGTTGAACTCGCTGTGCAGGACGCCGCTGCCGGCGCTCATCCGCTGCACGTCGCCGGGGGGGATGTCGGTGCCGTTGCCCATGCTGTCCTGGTGGGCGAGCATGCCGTCGGTCACATAGGTGACGATTTCCATGTCGCGGTGGCCGTGCTTGCCGAAGCCGGTACCCGGTGCGACGTAGTCTTCATTGATCACGCGCAGGTTGCCCCAGCCCATGTGCGCCGGATCGTGGTAATCCGCGAACGAGAACGAGTGGTGGCTCTGCAGCCAGCCGTGGTCGGCGTAGCCACGATCTTCGGATTTGCGAACGGTCAGCATGGGCGGGGCTCCTTGGGCGGAAGTGACGAGTTACTGCTTGATGGCTTCGATGGCGATGTCGATGCGGACGTCGTCACCGACATTCGGTGCGTACTTGCCGGCGTTGAATTCGGAACGCTTGACCATCGTCCAGGCGTTGGCGCCGATGGCATCCTTCTTCAGCATCGGGTGCGGCGCGGCCTTGAAATCGGTCACGGTCAGCGTCACCGGCTTCGTCACGCCCTTGAGGGTCAGGTTGCCTTCGACCTTGGCCGGCTTGTCGCCGTCGAAGACGACCTTGGTCGACTTGAAAGTGGCGGTCGGGTACTTGGCGGTGTCGAGGAAATCCTCGCCCTGGATGTGCTCGTTGAAGGTGGCGTAGCCGGTATCGACGGATTTGGCGTCGATCACGATGTCGACCGCGCCGGTCCTGGCGGCCTTGTCGAAAACGACGGTGCCGGTGGTCTTGTCGAAGCGGCTGAGCTGGGTTGAATAGCCGAAGTGGCTGTACGAGAAACGCGGGAAGGTGTGGGTGCCGTCGACGACGTAGGTTTCCGGGGCGGCCAGCGCCGGGGAGGCGGCAGCGGCGGCGAGGATGAGGACGGCCGAGAGTTTGCTGAGCTTGGTCATGGTGATTCTCCTGTGGTGGGTTGGGGGTTACTTGCCTGTTGCGGTGATGCGGAACTTGATCTGGACCTCGTTGGCGACGATGTCGAATTTGGCCCACGAGCCTTCGCCGATCGAGAAATCGCCGCGGCGGATCGTGAAGCTGCCGTCGAAGACGCCGCTGTTGCCCTGCGCCGTGAAGGTGGCGGGAACGACGACCTCCTGGGTCTTGCCCTTGATCGTCAACTGGCCGGCGACTTCGTACTTGTTGCCGCCGAGCGCCTTGACGCTGCTGGAAACAAAGCGCGCCGTCGGGAAGGCCTTGGTGTTGAACCACGGCTTGCCGGCCACCTCGTCGTCGCCTTCCGGCGCGCCGGTATCGACGCTGGCCAGTTCGACATCGAAGGTCGCTTTGGCGGCCGTGGGCTTGGCCGGGTCGAAGCTGAGCTGGCTGGAAAAGCGCTTGAATTTGCCGTTGACCGCGACGCCCATCTGCTTGTAGGTGAAGTTGATGGCGCTCTTGTCGGTTTGCACCTGGTTGAATTCGACGGCCTGGGCGGCGAGGGGCAGGGCGCAGGCGAGGGCAAGGGCGAGGGCGAGGCGTTTCATGGTCATTTCTCCGTGGCGTGGGAAGGCAACATGCGGGTCAGGATGTCGTCCTTGTCGATGAAGTGGTGTTTCAATGCGGCGCCGGTGTGCCCGGCGATGACGGCGACGAACAGCAGGTTGAGGCTCATGTGGACGGTCTGCAGCAGGTCGCCGAGTTCCTTGTTCTTGCCGAGCAGGTCGGGGATGGGCAGGACGCCGAACCAGACGGTCTGGAAGCCCTTGGCCGAACTCATCAGCCAGCCGGAGAGCGGGATGGCGATCATCAGCGCGTAGAGCAGGAAATGACCGGCGTGCGCCGCCAGTTGCATGACCTTGGGCATGCGTGTCCGGCAGCGCGGGGGGCCGGTGCGTGACGCGCCAGAACAGACGGAACCAGACGAGCAGGAAAGCGGTGACCCCGGCCCACTTGTGCCAGGAGTAGAGCTTCAGCTTTTCGGGCGACAGCGGCAGGTCGTGCATGTAGAAGCCGAGCGCCAGAAGCCCGAAGAAGAGGATGGCCATCAGCCAGTGCAGGCCCTTCGCGGTTCTTGTGTAATGGGTTGTCACGGTCAACCTCCTTGTCGGGGCAGGAATGAATAGGCGTCCATGGCGATGACGTAATCGTCGATGCCCGAATGGAAGCGCTCGGCGCGGGCGTTCTTCGCCGCCGGCACCGAGTGCGACATACAGCGGCAGCAAATGTTCATCGCTCGGATGCGACTGCACGGCGCCCGGCGCCTGACGGCGGTAGTCGAGCAGGGCGGAAATGTCGCCGGCGTCCAGACGGGCGGCGATCCAGTCGGCGAACTGGCGCACGTAGGCCGGCGTCTGGCCGCCGTTGCGCGCCGCGGTCTGGTAGTCGCGCAGGTTGTGCGTGACATTGCCCGAGCCGATGATCAGGAAGCCCCTGGCGGCGAGAGGCGCCAGCGCCTGCCCGAGCTGCCAGGCCTGTTGCGGACCGCCGCGGCTCTGGATCGAGAGCGGGATGACCGGCACGTCGGCTTCGGGGAACATCAGGCGCAGCGGCACCCAGGCGCCGTGGTCGAGGCCGCGCCCGGGATCCTGCTCGACCGGCAGGCCGGCGCTCCGGATGGCGGCGACGACTTCCTCGGCGGCTTCGCGGCAACCCGTGGCCGGGTAGTGCAGGGCGTAGAGTTCTTCCGGAAAGCCCCAGAAGTCGTGGATCGTTTCCGGGCGGTCGGCAAGACCGACCGTCGGCAGTAGCGTATCCCAGTGCGCGCTGATGATGACGATGGCGCGCGGTAGCGGCAGGAACTGCGCCTGGCGGGCCAGCGCCGCACCGGCCGCGCCGGGGCGCAGCGCGACGGTCGGCGCGCCGTGCGGGACGAAGAGAGCGGGCTGGGTCTGTGTCATGCGAACAACTCCTGAAGCGATGTGCGCACTGTAGTCTTCTTGCTTGATCAGAAATAGGTGACAATCTGCAAATTAATAGTGCAGAAATGGCAACAATTGCTGCGCCTCGCCGGGATGCGGCTGTTCATCCAGGTCGGCGACCAGGGAGTCTTTCCGCGGCGCGCCTGCCGTGGATGGTCCGGCAGGAGTCGAACGGCAGGTGCCCGGTGGCCAGCGCACGGGCGTAGCCGGGAAAGAAGGGCCTTGCGGGCAGCGCCCGGGTTGTCCGGCTGCCGCGGGACATGCCTTGGTCGCGCCTAACGCCGGTCGCGATGGGAAATCTCGACCACGCGCGCCCGCCGCGCGAGCTGTTCGACCAATGCGGTGGCCTTGGCGCGATTGGCGGGGTCAAGATTTGCGTCCCATTCGTCGAGCAGGTAGACCGGGTGCATCGTATTCGCGACGATCTCCCTGAGTACCCGCAACTGCCGCTCTCCCGAGGAGTAACCCTTCTTCAGCTCGGATTCCTCGGCCGCATTCATCTGGGCGGCATCGGGAACGTCTTCCTCGGTGTCGTCGTTTTCCGCGGTGACCGGCGTGACGGTTGCCTGGGCGCTGCGGTTGAACTCGAATGCCAGGCGATCGTGCGTCGGCCAGTAGTAAGCCTGTCCGCGCAAATGGTTCTTGAGCGCGGCCAGCAGCGTGGACTTGCCGGCGCCGTTGCCACCGCGCAGTGACACAAGGCCGGTGGGGGCAGCCAGGACATAGTGCACCGCGTCGGCCAGCGAGGAGCATTCCCGCTCCTGCGTCCCGTCCTTGAGTTCGAGGCGGCCGAAACCGATCCGGTCGACAAACCCGGGATCCGCCGCCGGCTCGATATGCTCGCAAACTCCCTTGATGCGCGTCCACACGGCGATCATGTCGGTCAGCCCGGCGGTGAGTTGATGCATGTCCAGCGTCATCTCGATCTGCCGTGGCAGTGTTGCCGCGAGGGCGATCAGCAGGGCGGTGTTGCCGACATCCTGCACGGCCACCCAGGCAGTCGTTGACAGCACGATCAGCAGCGCGATGACCCCGCTGATCGCGCTCCAGCCCTCGCGCGCCAGGATCGCCCTGATCTGCGCGACCAGGGCGTCGTGCAGCCGCTGGCGGAAATCGCGGTGCCAGCGGGCGAAATTGTAGCGGTTGCCGCTGAAGATATTGTCCCAGGCATTGTAGGTGCGCGCCCGCATGCGGTTGGTCATGCGCTGGTTGTGCAGGAAGGCCGCCGCCAGCGGCTTGCGCAGCAGCCACTGCAGGCTGATCAGGATGACGAACACGACGGCAAAGGAAAGCGGCAGACCGGCGTCGATTTCGAAGCCGAGAACGGCGGAATTGAACAGCAGTTGAAAGAAGATGCGCAGATAGAACTGCAGGTTGTAGATCAGGTCGAAACAGATGTCGAAGGTTTCGCTGGTCAGGAACGGCTCGACCTGCTCGCGGCTGGCGGGGTCGGCCAGCAGGGTGGTGCGGAAGCGGTTGCGCCGCGCGAAATGCAGCATGTAGCGCCCGAAGGCCGCGAAGCCGGCGCGCTCGGCGAAGATCCAGCTGACCGCGCCGGCGAGATAGGAAAGCGTCTGCGCCACGATGATGGCGACGAAGCCGCCGGCCGTAACGTGTTCCTCGGTGATGTCGCGGGCGATCTCGATCACCAGCCAGGTGGTCACCGCTCCGCAGGCTTCCTGAACGATGATCAGCAGCAGCATGCCCAATGCCGCCGCGCTGGCGAAGAAGCGAAGAAAGTCTCTCGGGTGAAAGTTCGCTGAAGGGGTCAAGGACATGGGTGGCTGAGTGACCGGAAGGGTGTCCTGCTTGCCCGCAGGCCAGGGAAACGTCCGTACGGGCAGCGCAAGGAAGCAGAAAGCGACGCTCAAAGCACGGAAAGCAGACTCGCGTCTGCTTTCCGTGGCTTGCTCAAGAACGGCGTCGTCAGTCGGACGCCATTACTTGGCTTTTTTGGTCTTTTTCTTGGCGGCCATGGTCAGGTTCCTTGGTGTGGTTGATTGAAGGTTGCGAACAGTCGAGCATGCAGCAGTCAGTTCGTGGCGGCATTTATAAATGACTTTGGCATTGATCGGCGAAATCTTCGTTTACAGTCAATGAGTTACCAGGGGGCTGTTCACAGAGGTCGATATATGGTCATATCCTGACTTTTGGGTGGCGTCAGGATGATGGTACGTTTGTGGTTGCGTGATGATCAGTTTGAGCGGATAGCGGCCCTGTTGCCGGGTAAAGCCAGCGACCCGGGGTGCACGGCGGCCGACAATCGACAGTTTGTTGAAGCGGTTTTGTGGATTGCTCGCACGGGTAGTCCGTGGCGTGACCTGCCACGCCCATTCGGGCCGTGGAATAGTGTCTATCAACGATTTGCTCGCTGGTCGCGGCGTGGTGTCTGGCATCGCATCTTCACCCAGTTGGCGCAGGACGCAGATTTCGAAGAGGTGTTCATCGACAGCACCATTGTTCGCGCCCATCAACATGCCGCCGGTGCACCAAAAAAAACGGTGGTCAGGCGCTTGGGCGATCACGGGGCGGACTGAGCACCAAGATTCACGCCCTGGTTGAAGGCTTGGGGTCACTCGCCCGCTTTCGTCTCACCGGTGGAGAAGCCGGTGACAGCCCTCAAGCGCTGCCCCTGTTGGGCGATCTGTTGCCCGACTCGCTGAGTGCGGACAAAGCCTACGACACAGACGCGATCATCGAGCATCTTGCTGCGAATGAGATTCAAGCGGTCATCCCTCCCAAAAGCAATCGTATTGTCCAGCGTAGTTTCGATCAGCACCTTTACAAAAATCGCAACCTGGTAGAACGCTTCTTCTGCCGAATAAAGCAGTTCAGACGCATCGCCACGCGCTATGACAAACTCGCCGAACGCTTCGCTTCCTTCGTCTAGCCGAATTGACCATGCCGTGTCATACAAACAATTGTAAAGCAATTGTAACTGGGCGCCCGCCGCAGACGGACCGCCACGGTTTGCGCGCCGTGGCGGGGCGATGCGGGCATGCGGAGTCTGTGTCGTTCGCGCAACGCTGGCGGCGATCGACGAGCATTGCATGCCCATATTGACCGTCGAGGGCGGACAATCCGACAATCGTCATTGCGGGTAATGCAACAATGGACAGGCTCGATGCGATGCGCCTCTTCCTCCGGGTGGCCGAGCTCGGCAGTTTTTCCGCCGTGGCGCTGCAGGCCGGCGTCGCGCGCTCGGTGGTGACACGGCAGATCGCGGCGCTCGAGACGCATCTCGGCGTCAAGCTGATGGCGCGCAGCACGCGCCGGCTGGCGCTGACTTCGGCCGGGTCGGCCTACCTGGAGAAGTGCCGGGTCATCCTGAACCTGGTCGAGGCCGCCGAAGCCGATGTCGCCGAGGAGCGCCTGACACCGCGCGGCAACATCCGCATCAGCCTGCCGCTCAGCTTCGGCATCCGGCGTCTGGCGCCGCTGCTGCTCGACTTCTCGCGGCGCCATCCGGAAGTCAGCCTGGACATGGACTACAGCGACCGCCGCATCAACCTGATCGAGGAGGGCATCGATCTGGCGATCCGCATCACGCGGCGACTGGAACCCGGCGATGTGGCGCGCAAGATCGGCACCGGCCGCATGCTGGTCGTCGCTGCCCCGGAATACCTCGCCCGCCACGGTCGACCGCAACATCCTGCCGAACTCGCGCATCACGAATGCCTTGGCTACACCCATGTCGGCAGTCCCATGCCCTGGCAATTCCTGGTCAACGGGCAACCCGAGAACTTCACGGTGCGCAGCCGGATCAACGCCAACAATGGCGACGTCCTGACCGAGGCGGCGGCGCAGGGACTGGGCATCACGCTGCAGCCCGATTTCATTGTCGCCAGCTACCTCGATGCCGGCCGGGTCGAGCAGATTCTCGCCGATTTCGCCATCCCCGAACTCGGCATCTACGCGATGCTGCCCAGCAACCGCCATGTGCCGCACCGCGTCAGGGTGCTGATGGACGCGCTGGCGGCGGCGCTGGCAGCGCCTTGATGGCGCCGTGTGCCGGACTTGGCAAGCCGGTTGACTGGCTCGTGCATGCCCTCTATCTTCGACCCAACTGACCCGGACGGATGTTCATGCCCAAAAAGACCAATATGTTGCTGGTTGGAGGACTCATCGTTCTTCTCCTCGGCGCGGGTGCCGCGGCCTGGGTCTGGTTTCCGTGGGTGTTTTCGCCCCAATACACGATTCGCGTAGCAACCGGTCCGGCCGGAAGTTTCGGGCAGAAATTCCTTTCCGCTTTCAAGCGCCAGGTGGCGGAGGAACACCCGCGTGTGCAACTGATTCTGGAAGAATCCGGCAACCTTCAGGAAAGCGCCGAGAAGTTTCAGAGTGGCAAATACGATCTCGCCCTGGTCAGGAGCGATCACCCGGCCGCGGCCAGTGGCGGAACCCTTGTCATCTTGCGCCGATTGTCACTGGTCATGATGGTTTCCGCCAATTCGCCGGCGAAATCGATGAAGGACCTGATCGGAAAGAAGATCGCCATTCTCGAAGGCACGCCGGATGACGATCCCCTGCTGCGGACGGTAATGGATTTCTACAGCGTCAAGCCGGGCGATCTCGGCAAGACCCCGCTGGCGGACATCGCCGCCGCGCTGCGGCGCAAGCAGGTGGCAGCCGTTGTCGCCATTGGTTCAGCGGGCCCGGGGGCGCTTTCCGAGGCAGTCAGGGCGATCGTCAGGGCGACCGGCAAGCCGCCAAGATTCATCGATCTGGAAGCAACGGAAATCGCCGTCCAGAACCCCTTGTACGAAGAGATCACGATTCCCACCGGAGCGTTTCTGGCGGTTCCCGCCATCCCCGATGACGAGGTGAAGACGGTCGCGGTCGCGGTTCGGCTTGTCGCAAAGAATTCCATGCTGAACGATGTCGCCGGGGAAATCACGCGTTTGCTGCTGACGACGCGGGCCAAGTTCGCTGCGACACTGCCGCTCGCGGGCCAGATCGAAGCCCCTGACACCGACAAGAAGGGAGTCCTGCACACGCATCCCGGCGCGGCGGCCTACATTGACGGGACTCAGGAGAGTGTTTTTGAACAGGTCATGAACCAGTTGTTCAACCTGACGATCATCGGCGGGGTACTGGGTTCGTTCGGGCTCTGGCTGCACACTTTCTGGCGGAAGCATCGTCCTGACGAGATACAGAGGAATCTGGCGCGGCTGCCGGCGATGATGCGCGAGGCGAAGTCGCTGCCTCTCGACAGGTTGAGCGAGATCGAGGAAGAACTCGATACGCTGTCGGGATGGCTGCTCGAGCGCTTCCTCTACGAAAAGATCGCGCCGGACCGGATCAATGGCGTTGCGGTGATCATTTCCCATATTCGCCTGGTCATCGAGCGCAGAAGAAAGGCTGCTTGAGAGCAGCCGCCTGCTTCGATCTCGCGGCGGAATGCCGGAAAGTCAGGTCGCTGGACGCGTTGCACCCGATGCGGCTTGCGAGGTTGCAGCGGTCGCCCGAGGATGAGACCCCGGCGCCGGGTCAGCGGCTTCAGGCGTCGCCGAACTTCCGTTTCTTGAAACTGCGCTCGCCGTCAAAACGCGGGGCGCCTTCGTCGGGACGCAGGTTGATCGGCACGCCTCGGACACGGATGCGCTTCAGCGCGTTTTCGGCTTCCTTGGGCATGCCGGCCGGCAGTTCGACGGTGCTCGACTCGTCGTAGAGGCCGATGCGGCCGATGAAACGGCTTTCGATGCCGGCTTCGTTGGCGATGGCGCCGACGATGTCCTTGACCTGGACGCCATGATCGCGGCCGACGTCGATGCGGTAGCGCACCATGTCGCCGGCCGGAGCCGGGCGCGCGAGGCTTGTCGTCGAAGCGCGGGCGGTCGTCGAAGCGCGGCTTGTCGCCGCGATCCTCGAAACGCGGGCGATCACCACGCTCTTCGAAGCGCGGGGTGCGCTCGCGGTCGGCGAAACTTGCCGGCCGGCGGCTGTCGACCGCAGCAGGGCGGGCGGGCGGAGCATCCTCCCCGGCGATCTGTAACGGCTTGGCTTCCTGCGCCATCATCGCCAGCGCGGCGGCGATTTCCTCGGCGCCGACATCCTGTTCCTCGGCAATCTGCGAAACGATGTTGGCGAAGAACTCGAGGCCTTCCGCATTCAGGACCTCGGCGACGCGTTCCTTGAAGCCGGCGACGCGCTTGTTGGTGACGTCGGCGCGGCTGGGCAGGGTCAGCGGCGCGATCGGCTGGCGGGTGGCGCGCTCGATGGTGCGCAGCATGCGGATCTCGCGCGGCGCCACGAAGAGGATGGCATTGCCGGTGCGGCCGGCGCGGCCGGTGCGCCCGATGCGGTGCACGTAGGCCTCGGTGTCGTAGGGGATGTCGTAGTTGACGACGTGGCTGATGCGCGCGACATCGATGCCGCGGGCGGCGACGTCGGTGGCGATGACGATGTCGAGGGCGCCCGACTTCAACTGCTCGATGACGCGTTCGCGCATCTGCTGGTTGAGGTCGCCGTTCAGCGCGGCGGCGGCATAGCCGCGGGCGGCGAGCTTGTCGGCGAGTTCGACGGTGGCGGTCTTGGTGCGGACGAAGATGATGGCGGCGTCGAAATCCTCCTCGACCTCGAGGATGCGGGTCAGCGCGTCGAGCTTGTGCATGCCGCTGACCTGCCAGTAGACCTGACGGGTGGCGGCGATCGTCGTCGTCGCCGACTTGATCTTGACCTCGCGCGGCTCGACCAGGTACTTCTGGGCGACGCGGCGGATCGGGTCCGGCATGGTGGCCGAGAACAGCGCCGTCTGGTGCTTCTCCGGGGTGCGCTCGAGGATCCATTCGACGTCGTCGATGAAGCCCATGCGCAGCATCTCGTCGGCTTCGTCGAGCACGAGGGTCTTCAGGTTGTCGAGGCTGAGGGTCTTGCGCTCGAGGTGGTCCATGACGCGGCCCGGGGTGCCGACGATGACGTGCGCGCCGCGCGCCAGCTGCTTGAGCTGGATGGTGTAGCTCTGGCCGCCGTAGATCGGCAGCACGTGGAAGCCGGGCAGGTGACTGGGCGTAGTTCTGCAGCGCCTCGGCGACCTGGATCGCCAGTTCGCGCGTCGGCGTCAGGATCAGCGCCTGCGGCTTGGTGATCCTGACATCGATCTGCTCGAGCAGCGGCAACGCGAAGGCGGCGGTCTTGCCGGTGCCGGTCTGCGCCTGGCCGATCAGGTCGTGGCCGTCGAGGAGGATCGGGATGCACTCGGCCTGGATCGGCGACGGGGTTTCGTAGCCGATATCGGTAAGCGCCTGGAGAAGCCCGGGGCTCAAGCCGAAATCGGCAAAGCTTTCAGCGGGAGATGACATGCTGTTTCCTTTCGACGTCGCGCCTTCTTTTTTTCTGCTGGGCGACGTGTTGGCCCGATGGTCGGGCGGCCTGAGTTCCCCGAGGCAGCCAACCCGGGGGCGAGTCAATGGTGAACTGGAACCTGCAAAACAAGCGGAAAGCGGTGGCTGCTCTGGAGACCTGCGGGCGCTGCATCAACGCATTGATATTATTAGTTTACTCTATTTTTGGCCGGCTGGATACGCGGACCGCGAGGCTCGCCACTCCGGCGCGCAGCGGCGCTGTGTCAGGCGAAATTCGCGATGCCGGCGCGTGGCGACCAACCGTGTCGGGTTTCTTTACACCGCCCGCCGGAGCACATTGACCAACTCATTGTTTAATTGGCGGAAATTTTCTGGGTGCGGAATTTGCTTATGTAGTGACGTGTCGGAATGATGGTGCGGACGACGCGCCAGACATTCGAGCGGCACGTCCAGCGGAGATTCGGGGCGGCTCCGTGAAGACGAACCGGGATGCCCGTTTCTGGCAATCAGGGAGGACGGCAATGAACAAGAAACTTTTTGGCGCGCTGGCGCTGGTAGCGGCGATGGGCCTGCCGGCCTCGGCCAATGCCTCGCTGCAGACGCTTTCCAGCCTGTTCGTATTCGGCGACAGCCTGTCGGACGGCGGCAACAGCGGGTTGGTCAGCCAGGCGGCTACCGGCGGCACCGTTACCTTCCCGCCGCCGCCTTACTACAACGGCCAGTACTCGAACGGCCCGGTTGCCGTCGAGTACCTGTGGAACAGCTATAACCCGGGCGATACCAGCTTCAAGCCCTCGCTGGCCGGCGGCACCAACTACGCGATCGGTGGCGCAACGACCGGTCTGGCCAGCTACAATTCGGTCAATCCGAATGTGCCGCCGGCTTTGCAGCCCGCCTATGACAACCTCGGGAACAACTGGCAACTGAACACCTTTGCCGCGCAAGCGCCGGTTTTCGACCCGGTATCGTCATTGTTCGTCATCTGGCTGTTTCCCAACGATCTGTTCTATTACCAGGAGACCGGGATGACGCCGGGAACGGCAGGGGGCGCGCCGGGCTTCGGGCCCTGCTGGTGTCGACCAACTGATCGGCAACGGGATCCAGAACATCGTCGATACGGTGCTTTTCCTGGAATCAAAGGGCGCGCAGCACTTCCTGGTCGCCAACATGGTGGATCTCGCGCAGACGCCGGACGGTCAAGGGGAACCCGCCCTGACGGCGCTGACCCAGGCCTTCGATTTCAACCTTGCGCAGGCGCTGACCCTTCTCGACGCCCAGCTGACGTCGATCGAGATCGTTCAGTTCGACACCTATCGCTTCCTCAACGATGCCATCGCCAATCCAGGCAAATACGGGTTCACGAACACAACCGAACAGTGCGTCGACAACATATTGAACGGGCGGTGCAATCCCTATGACAACACCTGGCTGTTCTGGGACGGCAGTCCATCCCACGACCTATGCCCATAGTCTCCTTGGCGCCGAGTTCAGGGCTTCGGTCCCCGAGCCGGAGACGATCCTGCTGGTGGCCATCGGCCTGCTGGGCATCTTCGTGACGCGGCGCCGGGCGGCCTGAACCGGGCCCGCTTCATCCAACCCCGCTGCGGCGGGGTTTTTCAATTCCGGGCTCGGTTCAGCCCGGATGGGCGAGCGCTGCCAGTTCGGCGGCGCTGAAGCCGGCGGCGAGGCGGGCGGGTTCGTTGAGCGGGGCTTGCGGCCAGGGGGCGGCGAATTCCCTGAGCAGCTTGCGGTAGGTGGCTTCCGGTTCGAGGCCGCGTTCCGCACACAGGCGCCGGTACCAGGCGTCGCCGAGGCCGACATGGCCGATCTCGTCGCGCAGGATGATGTCGAGCAGGCTGGCGGATGCGAGGTCGCCGGCTTCCGCCAGCTTCTGCCGGATCGGCGGCGTGGCGTCGAGTCCGCGCGCTTCGAGCAGGCGCGGCACCAGCGCCATCCGGGCGAGGACGTCGCCGGTCGTCTTCTCGGCCATGTCCCAGAGGCCGGCGTGGGCCGCAAAGTCGCCGTAGTCGTGACCGAGTTCGCGCAGGCGCTGGCGCAGGATGGTGAAGTGATGGGCCTCCTCGGCGGCGACGCCGATCCAGTCGGCGTAGTACTGCCTGGGCATGCCACGGAAGCGGGCGGCATGATCGAGCGCCAGGTTGATCGCCGAGAACTCGATATGGACGATGGCATGCAACAGCCGGGCGCGGCCTTCCGGGCTTTTCGCGCCGCGTTGCGGCACCTGCCTCGGCGGCACCAGTTCGGGCCGCGGCGGCCGGCCGCAAACCAGGTCGACCGGCGTTGCGTCATGCCAGTCCAGCGTGCCCGCCTGCCAGTCGCCGGCGATTGCTGCGGTCAACGCGAGTTTCTGGTCGATTTCCGGCGTCGCCAGCGCCGCGGCCAGGGCGACGAACAGCGATGCGCTCATGGCGCCGGGTTGGTGTAGCGCAGGTGGATGGCGTCGATCTCCGACAGCAGCTCGGCGGACATCGGCGTCCGCGTGGCCGGCAGCGTCTCCTGCAGTTGCGCCAGCGACGAGGCGCCGATGATGGTGCTGCTGACGAACCAGCGCGAACGCGCGAAACCCAGGGCGAGCTGGGTCAGGGTCAGGTCGTGCTTCTTCGCCAGGGCGGCGTAGGCGGTGACGGCGGGAATCACGTTGGGCTTGCCGTAGCGCTGGCCGAAGGCCGGCCACTGCGTCAGGCGGCCGGGCGCCGCCGGGTCGGCGAGGTACTTGCCGGTGAGATGGCCGAAGGCGAGCGCCGAATAGGCGAGCAGGCCGACCTGCTCGCGGTGGCAGACTTCGGCGAGCGCGGTTTCGAAGGTACGGTTGACCAGGCTGTAGGCGTTCTGCGTGCACAGGATGCGCGGCAGGCCGAGCTCGTCGGACAGACGGACGAACTGCATGACGCCCCAGGGGTGTTCGTTGGACAGGCCGATGGCGCGCACCTTGCCTTCCTCGACGAGTTCGGCGAGGGCCTCGAGCTGCGCGCGGATCGGCGTGCACTCGCGATCCTGCCTGGGATCGAACTGCCACTGGCCGAACATCGGCTGATTGCGTTCCGGCCAGTGCAGCTGGTAGAGATCGATGTAATCGGTCTGCAGGCGTTGCAGAGAACCGTCGATGGCGGCGCGGATGTTGGCGCGGTCGAGCGCCGGCGGGCCGTTGCGGATCCACGTCAGGTTGCGCGAAGGGCCGGCGACCTTGGTCGCGACGATGATCCGGTCGCGCTGCTGACGCCTGAGCCAGCTCCCGACGATGCTTTCCGAGACGCCGCAGGTTTCGGCGCGTGGTGGCACGGCGTACATCTCGGCGGTGTCGAAAAAGTTGACACCGCTGGCCAGCGCGAAATCGAGCTGGCTGTGGGCGTCGGCTTCGCCGGTCTGCTCGCCGAAGGTCATGGTGCCGAGGCAGACGTCGGGGACGACGAGAGTGCTGCGCCCGAGCGGGCGGGGGTTGAACCGGGTGGACATGGTTTTCTCCGGAAAGTGGGTGTCGTTCAGGGTTGACCGCAGAGGACGCCGTAAATCAGGACATGGCGCTGCCGGATTTCGTCGAAACCGGCGGGGACGATCGCGAGACGATGGTCTTCCGGCGCGCTGCAATGGGCTTCGACCCAGCGGCACGCGGCGGCGAAGGCATCGTCGAAGCTGGCAAACAGCCCGTCAAGTTCCGCCGAGCGCACCGGCAGGAAGTGGCCGGAAGCGCGGTCGAGCAGGGTGTCGGTGTCCAGCATCTGCACCGCATAGCCGCGCGCCGGGCGCGGCAGGGGCAGGTCGGCGAGGTTGAAGCGGTCGCCGAAGGCGTCGGCCCTGAAATACGGATCGCTGCATGCGGCGTTTCCCGTGCTGGCGACTAGGCCGGAATGTCCGGGACCAGCATTTGCTCGAGGTGCAGAATCCGGTCCTTCAGGGCCAGCTTGCGCTTCTTCAGACGGCGGATCAGCAGGTCGTCGGGCGGCGGACTATCGGTCAGGTGGGCGATGACCAGATCGAGATCGCGATGCTCGACCTGCAATTCCTGCAGTTGATGACGGATATCGGCGATTTCCGTATCGTTAAGCGTGTGGTTGGGCATGGTGCGTTCCTTGCGACGGGCGATGTTTTGCTAGAATAACCCAAGGCTTCTCGGGAGGAGGGACAAATGCAACACCATGTCATCGTGTCGTTCGGCAGGAACAAGGAATACGAATTCAGGTTCGCCGGCGGTGGCCATGCCGACGAGGCGCGCAAGTGGTTCGAACGCGAGTTCAAGGCGCTCGAATGCGACGTTGCCACGCCGACCGGGAAGATCCTTGCCGTCGACCGCATCCTCAGCGTCGCAAGGTATGCCGGCGAGGCGCGCTTTCGCGACCAGCATGCCTGGTCGGAGCAGTTCGCGAAGAACACTGCTGCCATCCTCGGCCGCGACCTGATCCGGGTGGACGTCCCCAACTATCTTATCGGGTACTGATGAACAAGGCGTTCGTCAGGGAGGCTGACGGCGACGATGACGAAAGTCTCGAGCCAGCGCTGAAGCTGCCGCCGGGGACGCGCAATTACATCACCCCGGTCGGGCACTCCCGGCTCAGGGACGAACTGGAACATCTCGTCAAGCGCGAACGCCCGCAGGTGGTCGAAGTCGTCGCCTGGGCCGCATCCAATGGCGACCGCTCGGAAAACGGCGACTACATCTACGGCAAGCGCCGCCTGCGCGAGATCGACCGGCGCATCCGCTTCCTCACCCGCCGTCTGGAGATCGCCGAGGTGGTCGACCCGTTGCGCCAGGGCGACAACGATCAGGTCTTTTTCGGCGCCCGGGTGACGGTTGCCGACGGCGAGGGCAATGAGAGCACCTACACCATCGTCGGCGTCGACGAAGCCGACGTGGGACGCGGGCGCATCAGCTGGGTTTCGCCGCTGGCGCGGGCGCTGATCAAGGCGCGCGCCGGCGACAGCGTGCGCTTCCAGTCGCCGCTCGGCGTCCGTGAACTCGACATCGTCGACGTCGCCTATCAGAGCATCGTCTGAAGCCGGCGCCGCGGCCGGCTGACCCAGCTCCCTTCCGGGGGTGGCAAGCTTGACCGGCGCAACTGCGGCCGGCGATACTTCCGGTCCTGCCGACGGAATCTCCGTCGTTCCCGCCCAACGGCACCCTTCAACCGCCCGTCCGGAGCCATTGCGTCGCCGACCGGGCAGCATAGCGCTGGCAAACATCATGACGACACCATTCACAGCCCGCCGCCTCGATCGTGGCGAAGCCCTCTTCTGGTTCCTCGACCGCTTCTCGCCGATGAACTTCGCTGTCATTGCCGAGGGCAGTGGCAGGCTCGACGAACAGGCGTTGCAGGAAGCGCTCGCTGCCGCGCAGAGGCGTCACCCGCTGCTGACAGTCGCCATCGAGGCAGATTCGGAGCACCGGCTGCATTTCGTGCCGAGACCGGGACAGGTCTTGCCATCGCCGCATATTGCTGCTGCCGACTGGCGCAGCGAACTGGCCGAGCGCATCGTCGAGCCGTTCATGCTCGGCGAAGCGCCACTGGTGCGCGCCTGCCATGTTGCCGACGGGGATCGGTGGGCCATCGCCCTGATTTTCCATCACTCGATCGGCGACGCCCGTTCGGGCTTTGCCGTGCTGAGCGAAGTGCTGCAGGGTGTGGCCGGCGTCGGCATCGACGATGCGCCGCTGCCGGTGCAGCCGCCGATGAGCGCGGTCTATCCGCCGGAATTCAGCGGCGATGCCGGGCGCCAGCTGGCAGGGCAGATCAAGGCCATGCGGCGGGCCGCCGCCGAGCGCACCGGCCTGCCGACACCGCAGGCCGGCCATCGCCTGAGCGACCGGCTGCACCCGCGCATGATCACGCTGCAATTCAGCGTCGATGAGGCCGAGGGGCTGGTGCGCAACGCGCGCGCGGCACAGGCGACCGTCAATGGCGTGATCGGGGCCGCGCAGTTGATCGCGTTGCGCGAACTGTTCGCCGACGACGAAGAGCGGGTGCTCGGCCTGACCTGCGCCGCCGACCTCAGACCCTACCTCGCGGAGCCGATCGGCGCCGAAACGCCGGGCTTCTACGTGACACTGGTCACCAGCATCCAGCGCGTCGGCACCGGCGCGGCTCTGTGGCCGCTGGCGCAGCGGCTGACCGTGGCGATCCGCCAGCAACTGGCGGGCGGCGCCGGTCACCTTTTTTACGATTTCATGCCGCCGGTCGATCAGATTCCCGCCAACGACGAAGGCGTTGCCAGCTTCAACGAACTGATGCTGCGCGGCGTGCAGACCAGCCTGCTGTCGAATGCCGGGCGTTTGCCGGCGCTCCCCGAACTTCCCGGGTTGACCGTCGAGGCGCGCTCGTTCGCGCTCTCGCCGACGACGACGCAGCCGGTGTTCACGGCGGTCACGACCCACGCTCGCGGCATGACGGTCAATATCAACTACAACGCGGCGCAACTCTCGGATGACGACGCCCGGGCCGTTGCCGCTTCGATGCAGCGCCTGCTGCGCGAAGCGGCGGCCTGATTTCGGCGAACCTGCGCGGGCGGCGCGACTCCTCGCGCCTGCCGTCCGCCGTTCCGTCACGGGCACGGTAGCGGCAGGGTCTTCGCCGGGGGGCTTGAATTTTCCGTGCCCGCCCCCATCTCCCGTCACACCTTTTGTTTTGAATGGGAGTCATGGGCATGTCCGAGTCTGCAACTGCGGCGCAAAACCGCGAAACCCTGGGTTTCCAGGCCGAAGTCAAACAACTGCTGAACCTGATGATTCACTCCTTGTACAGCAACAAGGAGATTTTTCTGCGCGAGCTCATCTCCAACGCGTCCGACGCCTGTGACAAGCTGCGTTTCGAGGCGCTCAACAACGGTGCGTTGTACGGTGACGATGCCGATCTCAAGATCCGCGTTTCCTTCGACAAGGCGGCGCGCACCATCACCATCTCCGACAACGGCATCGGATTGAGCCGCGATGAGGCTGTCGAACACCTCGGCACCATTGCCAAGTCAGGCACCAGGGAATTCTTCTCGGCGCTGACCGGCGACCAGGCCAAGGACGCGCACCTGATCGGCCAGTTCGGCGTCGGCTTCTATTCTTCGTTCATCGTCGCCGACAAGGTGACCGTCGTTTCGCGCCGCGCTGGCGTCGAGCCGAATCAGGCCGTCTGCTGGGAATCCGGCGGCGAGGGTGATTTCACCGTCGAGATGGTCGAGAAGGCTGGCCGCGGCACCGATGTCACGTTGCACCTGCGCGAAGGCGAGGATGAGTTCCTCGGCGGCTGGAAGCTGAAGTCCATCATCCGCAAGTACTCCGACCACATCACCCTGCCCATCGTCATGAAGAAGGAAGACTGGAAGGACGGCGAGCAGGTGCTGACCGACGAGGACGAGACGGTCAACCAGGCCAATGCGCTGTGGGTGCGTCCCAAGTCCGAGATCAGCGATGAGCAGTACAAGGAGTTCTACAAGCACGTCGGCCACGACTTCGAGGATCCGCTGGCATGGACCCATGCCCGCGTCGAGGGCAAGCAGGAATACACGCAACTGCTCTACATCCCGGCCCGCGCCCCGTTCGACCTGTGGGACCGCAATGCCCGTCACGGCATCAAGCTCTACGTCCGTCGCGTCTTCATCATGGACGACGCCGAACAGTTGATGCCGCTCTACATGCGCTTCGTGCGCGGCGTCGTCGATTCGTCCGACCTGCCGCTCAACGTTTCGCGCGAAATCCTGCAGCAGAGCAAGGACATCGACGGCATCCGCAGCGGCTGCACGCGCAAGGTCCTGTCCATGCTGGAAGACCTTGCCGAGAACGACAAGGAAAAGTACGCCAAGTTCTGGGAGAACTTCGGCGCCGTCCTCAAGGAAGGCGTCGGCGAGGATTCACGCCAACAAGGAAAAGATCGCCGGCCTGATCCGTTTTGCCTCGACGCACAACGATACCACCGAGCAGAACGTCTCGCTGGCCGACTACATCGGCCGCATGAAGGAAGGCCAGGAGAAGATCTACTTCGTCACCGCCGAAACCTTCAACGCCGCCAGGAACAGCCCGCACCTCGAAATCTTCCGCAAGAAGGGCATCGAGGTGCTGCTGCTGTCGGATCGCGTTGACGAATGGGTGGTCGGCCACCTGACCGAGTTCGACGGCAAGCACCTGCAATCCGTCGCCAAGGGCGGCCTCGACCTCGGCAAGCTGGAAGACGAAGCCGAGAAGCAGGAAGCCGAAAAGGCTGCCGACGAGTACAAGGAGCTGCTGGAAAAGGTGAAGGCCTCGCTCGGCGACAAGGTCAAGGACGTCCGCGTCACGCTACCGCCTGACCGATTCGCCGTCCTGCCTGGTGTCGGACGAGCACGATCCGTCCGGCAACCTGGCCCGCCTGATGAAGGCCGCCGGCCAGCCGATGCCGGCGACCAAGCCGATCCTCGAAATCAATCCGCAGCACCCGGCGGTGATGCGCCTGAAGTACGAGGAAAGCCGCTTCGACGACTGGGCGGCACTGCTCTTCGAACAGGCCACCCTCGCCGAAGGCGGTCAGCTCGATGACCCGGCCGGCTTCGTCAAGCGCATCAACGACCTGATGATGGCGCTGTCGGCCAAGTAAGCTGTTTCAAAGCTTCCGGGCCGTCTGCTGCACCCCAAGGGTACTTCCTGCGGGGCGCGGTCGACGGCCCGGGAAGGGCAGGATCGGTGGGCGCGTCCCGCGATATCATTCGCAGGCTTCAAGTCCGCTGGACAACGGTGATTCAGTAGTTGGATCAACATGGAGTAGACTGGGCTGATGGATTACGTCTTGACTGACCATGCGCGGAAACGCTGCAAGAAGCGAAGAATTCAAGACGAATGGATATTGGCAACCATCGAACATCCGGCAAGAACGGAAAATGATGAAAATGATCCAACCCTGGTTCATGCTTTGCGCGCAATCCCTGAAAGGGGTTTCCGGGTGCTCAGAGTGATCTATAACGAAACCGCAGACCCGATAACCGTTGTAACCGTTTATTTTGACGATAAAGCGAGCGATCCATGAAACTTGAATTCGATCCTTTGGCAGACGCCGCCTATTTGGAAATCGCCGACTCGGATGTCGAGGAGTCCAAGGAAATCCAGCCCGGTATCATTGCCGATTACGACGCTCAAGGACAGATTGTCGGCATCGAGATTCTCTATGTCAGCAAGCGAGCAGTGTCACCTCTTAAACAGGCCGCTTGAGCAAGATCGAGAACAAGAGATTGTGGCGACAGCGGAGAGCGAGTTGCGCCGGTTCACCGGGTTCCTGGCGCTCAGTGCTGGCAGTGGCATTGCTGCGATCTGCCGGAATCGCCGGGGAAAATATGGCCTCGCCATGCGATACTCATGGCGTTGACATGACATCAGCTACCATCAAACTATTTCTCCCTTACGGCGACGCCAAGCGCTTGCGCGTCGGCGAGGTTTCGAATTGGACCGGCAAGGCTCTTGCCGCCCCGAGAACAGAACTTGACGATCTGCTGCTCCGCGAGGAAGCGGAAAGCGCCGGGATCTACTTCCTTTTTGGCTCCGATCCGGAGAGTGGCGACGCCTTGGCTTACGTTGGCGAAGCGGAGGTAATCCGTGACCGACTGAGGCAGCACAAGGCAAAAGACTTCTGGAATGCCGTCGTCGTCTTCGTGAGCAAAGACGAAAATCTGACGAAGGCACACATCCGTTACCTGGAGAACCGCCTTCTTCAGGAAGCAAAGAAGGCTGGCCGCTATCGTCTTGAGAACGCCAACACGAGTAATCCGAAGCTCCCCGAGTCCGACCGCGAAGACATGGAGGTTTTCCTTTCGCGTATCCGGCAGGTCCTGCCGGTACTGGGCTCCGATCTGCTCACGCCAATCTCTGGGTCCGTCAAAAATGCCAAGCCGCAGACGGAACTTCAGTGCAAGAACAAGGGTGCCGTTGCTCGGGGTCGGCGGACGGAAGGTGGGTTCGTCGTCTTCAAAGATTCGACAGCGGTTGCCGCGGAGCGACCATCCGCCGAAACACAGCACCCATTTGTTGTTGCGCTCCGCAAGAAGCTGGCCCAAGACGGCACACTTGTGGAACAGGACGGCTTCCTTGTATTCACGAAAGATACCGAATTCGACAGCCCGAGTGCCGCAGCCGCGGTCATTCATGGCGGCGGAGCCAACGGCCTTACCGCTTGGAAGGACCCGGGTGGCAAGACGCTCAAGGAACTCGAAGGGAATTAGCCGTCAAGAAGGCCGGAGCGCCGGCGACCATGGCTTGCCGGCAACATTCGCGCTGCTCGCGCGGGCGGTCGGTGCGGTCAGACTATCAGAAATTGGCAAAATGCTGTCCAGCAAGCCTGAAACGCTTTGGCGACGTGATTGCCTCATCCACCCCTGTTTGTGACAAGGTGGCTTGAATGACTGACCTGTTTTCCCCGCTGCGCCTCGGCGCCATCGACGATGCCCAACCGCATCGTCATGTCGTCGCTGACGCGCAATCGCGCCGGCGTCGGCAATGTGCCGACCGATCTGGTGGTCGAGTACTATCGTCAGCGCGCTTCGGCCGGCCTGATCCTGACCGAAGCGTCGCCGATCTGTCCGGAGGCCCATGGCTATCCGCGCACGCCGGGTATCCATACGGAGGAACAGATCGCCGGCTGGAAGAAGGTGACCGCTGCGGTGCATGCGGCGGGCGGCAGGATCGCCATCCAGCTCTGGCACGTCGGGCGCATCTCGCACCCCGACCTGCAGCCGGGCGGTGCCACGCCAGTGGCGCCATCGGCGCTGTGTCCGGTGGGGCAGGTCATGACATTCAAGGGCATGCAGGAATACGTGACGCCGCGCGCGCTGGAAGCCGCCGAGCTTCCTGCGCTCGTCGCCAGCTACGTGCAGGCGGCGAAGAATGCGATGGCGGCGGGTTTCGACGGGGTCGAAATCCATGCCGGCAACGGCTACCTGATCGACCAGTTCCTGCGCTCCTCGACCAACCAGCGCAGCGATGCCTATGGCGGCAGCAAGCAAAACCGGGCGCGCCTGCTGCTCGAAGTCCTTGCAGGCGTCTGCGCGGCGATCGGCAACGGACGGGTGGGCGTGCGCCTGTCGCCGGTGACGCCGTTCAACGATATCAGCGACGCCAATCCGCAGGAAACCTTCGATTACGTGGTGGGCGAACTCAACCGTTTCGATCTCGCCTTCCTCGACATCCTGCAGGGCACCGGCGGCGCCGCGCCGGAACAATGGCTGCCGTTCGACTACGCTCGTCTGCGGGCGATCTACAAGGGCAATCTGATCCTCAACAACGGCTACGATTTCGCCACCGGCCAGGCGGCGGTGCAGGGCGGGGCGGCGGATGCCATCGCCTATGGCCGCGCGTTGCTGGCCAATCCCGATCTGGTCGAACGCTTCCGCCGCGGGGCGCCGCTCAACCAGCCCGACTATACGAAGCTCTATGTCGGCGAGGAAAAGGGCTACACCGACTATCCGTTCCTGGCCGACTGAATGGCGGCGGGCGTTCCCGGCGCGGCCGAACTGGAGCTGCTGGTCACCCGCGTCATGCCCTTCGGCAAGCACAAGGGAACGGTCATCGCCGATCTGCCGGGAAACTACCTCAACTGGTTCGCCCGCGAGGGCTTCCCGCCGGGCGAGATCGGGCGCCTGCTGGCGCTGATGCAGGAACTCGACCACAACGGCCTGTCCTCGTTGCTCGACCCGCTACGCAAAGACCGGCTGCCGGCCCGCAGATGAAGGGACCGGTTGCCCACATGGCGCGTTGCCTTCGGGCGCCGACAACGGGCCGCAATCGGGAGACGGGCGCCGGGGAAACGCCGTCGGCGACTACTGGCCGCTGAAATGCCTGCGCAGGCAGTTCATGTGCTCTTCGCCACTCTTGCTCGAGCAAGCCACGTACGCACTCTGATTCAGTTCGCACTGCTGACGATCCCTTGCCCGCAGCGTGCTGCAATCGACCTCCGGTATCATTCGCTGGGTGCATTGGCGGAAGTCCCAGCCGAACAGGCCCGCGCATTGTTGCGATGCCCGTTTGCGCGCTTCGCACTGCTGCCGGTTGCCGGCGTTGGAGCAGTCGAAGTTCCGCAGTTGCTGGTTCACGCAGATCTTGAAGGAGGAACCGGTCTGATCTGCACAGATCTTCTGCGCAAGTTCACGGTCCTGCGCGGTCTGCGCCATGGCCGGAAGGCAGAAAATGGATGCCATCAGCGCGCCGACGAAAATCATCAAGGTGGATTTCATGCATTTCTCCTTGCGGGTTGGCCTTGGCTCATTCCAGCGGAACCTGCTGCCAGTGCGATGGGCCATTATAAATGCCAGTCCGCAAATGAAGAAGTCGGCCGGACACATGGCCCAAGGCCACGCCGGGCGCGCTTCCCTTGGTCCCGACAGCGCCGGGCAGGTGTGCCCTGCGGACCGGGCGCGGTCAACCGGCCTGGAGGGGCAGAAATGGGGCGGATGTTCGGCCGCCCCCGGAGATCACTTGCCGCTGAACTGAGCGCGCCAGGCAAGCCATGTAGTCGGGTCCCGGCTTGTCCTTGCACGCTTCGCGGGCCTTCTGGACCTGCTCGCAACGCTTCGGATCGGCTGCCGTGCTGCATTCGACCGGCGGCATCTTCTGCTGGACGCACTGGCGGAAGGCCGGACCGGCCTGGCCCTTGCATTCCTGATACACCTTCTTGCGCGCTTCGCACTGCGGCGGGTTGCCCGACTTGGCGCAATCGAAGTTCTGCATCTGCTCGCCCATGCACTGCTTCCGCTCCGGGCCGAACTTGTCGCTGCAGGCGGCGTGTGCCTGGTCACGGGCTTGCTGATGCGCCTTGCAGGCTTCCGGATTGGGCGCCTGCGTGCAATCGCGCGGCCCACGCCGCCCCATTCCCCGACCCATGCCCTGACCGGCGCCAGGACCCATCCCCGGACCCATTCCAGGACCAGGGCCCATCCCCGGGCCCATGCCGCCCGGGCAGGGGGCAGCGCCGCAGGGGCCCGTGCCCGGCCCGGTCTGGGCCATCGCCGGCAGACAGAAGAGGGATGCCATCAGTGCGCTTCCGACAATCATCAGACGGGTTTTCATTTGTTTCTCCTTGCTGGTTGGTGTGAGGCAATTCTAGGCCCATGTGCCGCCCATGGCGCCGGAAATTGTAAATGAGTGCAAGCGGCAGCGAGGGCAGTTACAAAGCGTTACGCATGGCATGCTATATTCGTCCGCATGAATGAAATCAACGCCAACGAGCACCGTCTCACCCTTTCCGAAGTGCTCGACTGGATGGTCGCCGACGGCCTGGTCGAGCATGCGGTGGCCGAGGCGCTGAAGACGGAGCGCCGCCTGCACGGCAACAAGGTGCACCCGCTGGTGGTCATTGCCGACCAGAAATGGCGGACCGGCGGCACGCCGGTGCGTCTGCTGACGCTGGAGGCGCTGACCGAATGGCTGGCCGGCAAGGTGGGCCTCGACTACCTGCACATCGACCCGCTCAAGATCGATTTCACCGGCGTCGCCGAGGTCATGTCGAGCGCCTACGCCGGCCGCTTCGGTATCCTGCCGGTGCAGGTGACGACGCGCGAGATCGTCATCGCCACTGCCCAGCCCTTCATCCGCGAGTGGGTGCCGGAACTCCAGCATATCCTGCGCAAGGACATCCGCCGGGTGATGGCCAACCCTGATGACATTTCGCGCTATCTGGTGGAATTCTTCAACCTCGCCAAGTCGGTCAAGAAGGCTGCGGCCAAGGGCGAGGTCACGTCCGGCCTGTCGAGCTTCGAGCAACTGGTCGAACTCGGCAAGGGCAACCGCCAGTTCGACGCCAACGACCAGCACATCATCCATATCGTCAACTGGCTGTGGCAGTACGCCTTCGACCAGCGCGCCTCGGATATCCACATCGAGCCGCGGCGCGACCTCGGCATCGTGCGCTTCCGCATCGACGGCGTGCTGCATCAGGTGTACCAGATTCCGATGGCGGTGATGAACGCGATGACCAGCCGGATCAAGCTGCTCGGACGGATGGACGTGATCGAGAAGCGCCGCCCGCAGGATGGTCGCGTCAAGACGCGGACACCGGCCGGGCAGGAGGTCGAGCTGCGCCTGTCGACGCTGCCGACCGCCTTCGGCGAAAAGCTGGTGATGCGCATCTTCGACCCCGAGGTGCTGGTGCGCGACCTGCGCTCGCTCGGCTTCTCGGGCGACGACGAAACGCGCTGGAAGCAGATGACGGGAACGCCCAACGGCATCATCCTGGTCACCGGGCCGACCGGGTCGGGCAAGACGACGACGCTGTACACGACGCTCAAGCAGCTGGCGACGCCCGAGGTCAATGTGTGCACCATCGAGGACCCGATCGAAATGGTCGAGTCCGCGTTCAACCAGATGCAGGTGCAGCACAACATCGACCTCGGCTTCGCCGATGGCGTGCGGGCGCTGATGCGGCAGGACCCGGACATCATCATGATCGGCGAGATCCGCGATCTGGAAACGGCGGAAATGGCCATCCAGGCGGCGTTGACCGGTCACCTCGTGTTGTCGACGCTGCATACCAACGATGCGCCGTCGGCGATCACCCGCATGCTCGACCTCGGGGTGCCGGCCTATCTGATCAATTCGACCATGCTCGGCGTCATGGCGCAGCGCCTGGTGCGGACGCTGTGCCCGCACTGCAAGAAGGCGATGCCGATTACCGAGGACCAGAAGGCGACCTGGCGGGCGCTGGTGTCGCCGTGGAAATCGAACGAGCCGGTGCAACTGCATCAGCCGGTCGGCTGTCTCGAATGCCGGATGACCGGCTACAGCGGGCGCGTCGGTATCTACGAAATCCTGCTCAATTCGCCGGAAATGCGCAAGGTCATCCGGAACAATACGGAAGTCGTGCAGTTGCGCGATCTCGCCAGCCGCGAGGGCATGCGCCCGCTGCGCATTTCGGGCGCGCTCAAGGTGGCGCAGGGGCTGACCTCGCTCGACGAGGTCGTCAAGGTCGCGCCGCCGGGAGACGAGCAGTAGAAGTCTAGCGGGACAGGGCGCGCATGGCGCGCTCGAGTCCGTCCGGGCTCAGCGGGAACATCCGGTTGCCGAAAAACTGCCGGATCATCTGCAGCGACGGCGCGTAGGTCCAGTGCTCCTCGGGCAGCGGATTCAGCCAGACGGCGCGCGACCACGTGTTCAGCATGCGTTCCAGCCAGGTGGCGCCGGCTTCCTCGTTCCAGTGTTCGACGCTGCCGCCGGGCCGGGCGATTTCGTAGGGACTCATCGTCGCGTCGCCGACGAAGATCAGCTTGTAGTCGGCGCCATAGGTATGGATCACCTCCCAGGTCGGCATGCGCTCGCCGTGCCGCCGGCGGTTGTCCTTCCAGACGCCCTCATAGACGCAGTTGTGGAAATAGAAATGTTCGAGGTGCTTGAATTCGCTGCGCGCGGCTGAGAACAGTTCCTCGCAGGCCGCGATGTGGTCGTCCATCGAGCCGCCGATGTCGAGAAAGAGCAGTACCTTGACCGCGTTGTGCCGTTCCGGGCGCATTTGCAGGTCGAGCCAGCCGGCGTTGCGGGCGGTGCCGGCGATCGTTCCGTCGAGATCGAGTTCGGTCGCCGCGCCTTGCCGGGCGAAACGGCGCAGGCGGCGCAGCGCGACCTTGATGTTGCGCACGCCGAGATCGACGCTGTCGTCGAGGTTGCGGAACTCGCGTTGCTCCCAGACCTTGATCGCCGTCCGGTTGCCGGCCGATTCGCCGCCGATGCGGATGCCTTCCGGATGGTAGCCGCCATGGCCGTAGGGTGAGGTGCCGGCGGTGCCGATCCATTTGCTGCCGCCAGCGTGGCGTTCCTTCTGTTCGGCGAGGCGTTGCCTGAACTGCTCGAACAGCTTCTCGTAGCCGAGCTTCTGCAGCTTGAGCCGGTCCTCCTCGGAGAGATGGCGTTTGGCCGCCAGCTCCAGCCATTCCTCGGGGATCATCGCCTCCAGCCCGGGCAGCGCCTCGACCCCCTTGAAATACTCGCCGAAGGCGCGGTCGAAGCGGTCGTAAAGAGATTCGTCCTTGATCAGGATGGCGCGCGCCAGCAGGTAGAAATCGTCGAGGCTGGCCTCGACCAGCCGCGCCTGCAGCGCCTCGAGCAGGGCCAGCAACTCCTTGGTCGAAACCGGGAGCTGGCGGGCCTTCAGATGCAGGAAGAAGTCGACCAGCACTTACTTGCGGCGCGCCATGAACGCCAGGCGCTCGAAGAGATGGACGTCCTGCTCGTTCTTGAGCAGGGCGCCGTGCATGGGCGGGATCGCGTCCTTCGCCTCCTTGGCGCGCAGCGCCTCGGGCGGGATGTCCTCGGCCAGCAGGAGCTTCAGCCAGTCGAGCAGTTCGCTGGTCGACGGCTTCTTCTTGAGGCCGGGCACCTCGCGCAGGTCGAAGAAGACCTCCAGCGCCTCGCGCAGCAGGTCGCGCTTGAGGGCCGGGAAATGGACGTCGACGATGCGCGTCATCGTCTGCTTGTCGGGGAACCTGATGTAGTGGAAGAAGCAGCGGCGCAGGAAGGCGTCCGGCAACTCCTTTTCGTTGTTCGAGGTGATGATGATCAGTGGCCGGTGGCGCGCCTTGATCGTGCGATGGAGTTCGTAGCAGAAGAATTCCATGCGGTCGAGTTCGCGCAGCAGGTCGTTGGGGAACTCGATGTCGGCCTTGTCGATCTCGTCGATCAGGACCACCGGTCGCTGTTCGCACTCGAAGGCCTGCCAGAGGACGCCGGGAACAATGTAGTGGGCGATGTCCTCGACGCGCGGGTCGCCGAGCTGGGAGTCGCGCAGGCGCGAAACGGCATCGTATTCGTAGAGTCCCTGCTGCGCCTTGGTGGTCGATTTGATGTGCCACTGGAACAGCGGCATGGCGAGCGCGCGCGCGACCTCCTCGGCGAGCAGGGTCTTGCCGGTGCCCGGCTCGCCCTTGATCAGCAACGGGCGCTGCAGGACGTTGGCGGCATTGACGGCGAGGGTTAGGTCGCGGGTCGTGACGTAGGAGTCGGTACCTTCGAATTTCACTTTGGCATCCTCAAGATTGGCTGGCGCTGCGGTTGATCTGGTCGACGTAGGCCGCCGCATCCATGGGTCCGCCGGTGCGCTGGGCGCGCCAGATGGTCTCGCCCAGGCATTCGACGAGGACATGTTCGGCGGCGTGGGGATCCATTTTCGCGCGCAGGCGGTTGAACGCCGCGCGGATTCCCGGCGGCTGGTCGATGCTGACCTGCTCGTGGATGGCGAGGTGCAGCGAAAGATGGAGAAAGGGGTTCATCTGTCCGCCTTCGGGCGTCCATTCCTTTTCCAGCGCGCCGGCACTGTCGGCGAGCAGGGCGTGATACTCGGGATGGCGCGCGGCGATGTCGGCGGCGGTGACTTCGGCGCCGACCAGCGGCAGGCGTTCCTGGTGTTTCTTCCAGGCGGCGCAGAAAAACTGGCGAACCTGATCGCGGGACGGACTAAACATGGGCGCTTTCGCAAAGCAGGGTGACGACGGTGTTCTGGAACAGGCGGTTGCCGTTGCCGGCGGGGGCGATCTGGCCGCTGCCGTAGGCGCCGACCAGCGGGACGCCGGGGAAGATCTCGCGGAAGGCGAGCAGGTCGCGGTCGTCGTTCCCGTAGAACAGCGGGCCGCGGCCGAGGCAGGAAAACATCAGCGCGAAATCCGGCCTGTTTTCGGGGTCAACCGCGCTGCGCAGCAAGTCCCCTTGGGGGACGGCAAGCAGCGACTGCCGCATGTCCTGTTCGGCGCTCAACGGCTGGCGGATGGCCCAGCATACCTGTTCGTCGATCGCCAGCGCTTCGGCGAGGGTCAGCGAGCCGTCGGCGTTGGCCGCGAGGATGGGGACGGCGGGAGTTCCGGCTGGCGCGCCACGACGATCTGGTGCAGCGGCGGCTCGGCGCGCAATTCGGCGGGCAGGCTGCGCTGCAGACTGTCGATCGCGGGAAGGCCGCCAACCTCGCACAGATCGTAGCCGGCGACGGCATTGACCGCGAGCGGCAGGCCCAGCGTGCGCAGGCCTGGCGAGCAGGCGACCCGGCAATGGATCCCGGCCAGCAGCAGTTCGGCCCCGGCTTCGCCGGCCATCCGTCCGTGCGACCAGGTCACGGCCCCGGCATCGAGCAGCCCGGCGCGTTCGGGCAGCGCCTGCCAGTCGCGGGGCAGGGCATGGTGGCCGGAGAACGAGAGCAGGGGTCGGTGCGGCAGGCCGATATCGCCTGGCACTGTGTCGGCAATGACCAGCGCCGCCGCTCCCGGCTGGTCGAGCAGCCAGCCCTGTTCAGTCAGCAGCCCGTAGGCGGTGCACCCGCTGACCTGCAGTGTGCCGGCGGCGCGGGCGGCGGCGACGATCGCAGGTTGCGCGTGGCGAACGTAGTCGCGGGTGAGAAACAGCAGGACGCTGTCGGCGCGCTCGAGGCCGGCCGCCTGCAGTGCCTCGCGGACGGCCCCGGCGGCCAGATCCGCCGTCGGATGCGGGCCGCTGGCCAGGCCGCTGGCGACCTTCATGCCGCCTTGCCCTCGAAGCGGCAAAGGTCGGCGACGACGCAGCGGCCGCATTCGGGCTTGCGCGCCTTGCACACGTAGCGGCCGTGCAGGATCAGCCAGTGATGGGCATCCTTCGCGAACTGCGGCGGGGTGACCTTGAGCAGCTTCTGTTCGACGTCGAGCGGGGTCTTGCCGGGAGCGAGGCCGGTCCGGTTGCCGACGCGGAAAATGTGGGTGTCGACGGCAATGGTGGGGTGGCCGAAGGCCGTGTTGAGCACGACGTTGGCGGTCTTGCGCCCGACGCCGGGCAGCGCCTCAAGCGCCGCCCGGTTCTCGGGGACCGCGCCGCCATGCCGCTCGACCAGAAGGCGGCAGGTGGCGATGACGTTCCTCGCCTTGGTGCGGAACAGGCCGATGGTCCTGATGTATTCGGCAAGGCCTTCCTCGCCGAGAGCCAGCATCGCCTCCGGGGTCGGGGCGGCCGTAAAGAGCCGCGCCGTCGCCTTGTTGACCCCGACATCCGTCGCCTGCGCCGAGAGGATGACGGCGACCAGCAACTGGAACGGCGTCGCGTATTCCAGTTCGGTGGTCGGCGCCGGGTTGGTTGCCGCCAGGCGGGCATAGAATTCGGCGATCTGGGTCTTGTTCACGGGGCAGGCAGTGCGGGTAATCGTTTGAGGCGGCCGGATCGGCATCGTCTCACGGTGCCCGATTCTACCTGACGCGCAAACTTCGCGTCTGGTCGGCGCGAGAGGGGAATGGCGTCGCCATCCACATGACTGCATTGCCCGGCGAATTCAGCGAACGTCGGCCATGCTACCCGAGCAGCGCCACCGACTTGATCTGCGCGTAAAGCGCGAGGCCCGGGCGGATGTCGAGGCGGTGGGCCGAGCGTTTCGTGATGCGGGCGAGCAGCGGGTTGCCGGCGACGTCGAGGCGGACCATGACGTGGCCCGGGGTGGCGGTGGCTGCCAGGTCGACGACGCGCGCATCGACGCAGTTGAGGATGCTGGCCTGAGTTTGCGGGGCCAGCGCCAGGCTGACGTCGCGGGCGTGGATGCGGCAGCGGAGCGTCGTTCCGACCGGCTCGCCGCGGCGCGAGACATGGATGTGGCCACCGGGGAATTCGAGCCGGGTCAGTTCGTCCTCCTCGTGTTCGGCGACGACGGTTTCGATGACGACGCCGGCATCGTCGGCGAAGGCGGTAGGCAGGTCGATACGCCCCAGCACATCGTTGAGCGGCCCGCTGGCGATGGCCATGCCGTGGTCGAGGAGGACGATGTGATCGGCGAGGCGGGCAACCTCGTCGTGGGCGTGGCTGACGTAAATGAGCGGGATGGCCAGTTCGCGGTGCAGGCGTTCCAGATAGGGCAGGACTTCCCGCTTGCGTGCGAGGTCAAGTCCGGCCAGCGGCTCGTCCATCAGCAGGATCCGTGGCGCGGCGAGCAGGGCGCGGGCAATGGCGACGCGCTGACGCTCGCCGCCGGACAACTGGCCGGGCATGCGTTCGAGCAGGTGCGCAATGCCGAGCATCCCGGCGACATCCGGCAGCGCAAAACCGTCGGTTGCGGTCGACACCCGTTTTTGGCCAAATTCCATGTTGCCGCGCACCGAAAGATGGGGAAAGAGGCTGGCTTCCTGGAACACCATGCCGAGGTTGCGGCGGTGTGTCCTTACGAAAAGTCCCCTGGACTCGTCCTGCCAGACCGTGTCGCCAATGGCGAACAGGCCGTCCGCGGCGCGCTCGAGGCCGGCCATGGCGCGCAGGCAGGTCGTCTTGCCCGAGCCGGACGGGCCGAACAGCGCCGTGACGCCGCTCCCGGGCAGGGTCAGGTCGACCGCGAGCGTGAAGTCCCTGCGGTCGACGCCGGAAGCGGGCGCGTATTTCGGAACTCATGCCAACTTTTTTCGTGCCGGGTTGAAGGTGTAGAGCGCCAGCAGGACGACGAAGCTGAACAGCAGCATGCCGGCGGAGAGCCAGTGCGCCTGCGTGTATTCGAGCGCTTCGACATGGTCGTAGATCTGAACCGAAACGACCCGCGTCTGCTCCGGGATGTTGCCGCCGATCATCAGCACGACGCCAAACTCGCCGACCGTATGGGCGAAGCCAAGGATCGCGCCGCTGATGAAACCGGGCCGGGCGAGCGGCACGGCGACCGACCAGAAGGCATCCCACGGGCTGGCGCGCAGCGTGGCCGCGGCTTCCAGCGGGCGCTCGCCGATCGCCTCGAAGGCGTTCTGGATCGGCTGGACGACGAAGGGCAGGGAGTAGAACACCGAGGCGATAACGAGCCCGGGAAAGGTGAACGGCAGCAGGCCGAGACCGAGGGTTTCGGTCAGCCGCCCGACCGGGCCGTTCGGCCCCATGGTGATGAGCAGGTAGAAGCCGATGACCGTCGGCGGCAGCACCAGCGGCAGCGCGACCACGGCGCCGACGATGCCCTTGAGGCGCGAGCGGGTGCGCGCCAGCCACCAGGCGATCGGCGTACCGACCAGCAACAGCAGCGCGGTGACGATGGTGGCCAGTTTCAGGGTCAGCCAGACGGCGGCGAGGTCGCTGCTTTCCACGGTGCTACTGGACTGGACTGGCGGGCACCGAGAACCCGTAACGGCCCATGATCTGGCGGACATCGGCATCGGCAAAGAAGTCGGCAAAGGCCCGGGCCAGGGTCTTGCCGTCAGCGCGCTTGATGATCACGAATCCCTGGCGCAGCGGCTGGTGCAAGTCGGCCGGGATCAGTGTGTAGCTGCCCTTCCCGGCAAATGCCGGGGCCAGCGCCAGCGACAGGGCGATGATGCCGGCGTCGGCGTTGCCCGTCTGCACGAACTGGGCGGTCTGGGCAATGTTCTCGCCATGGACCAGACGGCTTTCCACGGCATCCCAGATGTGCACCGCCTTGAGCGCCTCGACCGCGCGCATCCCGTAGGGGGCATGCTTCGGGTTGGCGATGGCGATGCGCCGGATCTCGGGTCGCGCAAGGTCGTCCAGCGCCAGCGGCGGGGCGTCGCGGCCCGGGCGCCAGACGACGATGCGGCCCACGGCATAGGGGCGGACGTCGGGGCCGGCGAGGCCCGCCTTGACAAGTTTCTCGGGAAGCTCGATGTCCGCCGAGAAGAAGAGGTCGAAGGGCGCGCCGTTGCGGATCTGGGCGTAGAACTTTCCCGACGATCCGTAGCTGACGTCGACGCCGGCGCCGGGATGGGCTTTCCTGAAAAGGCTGACGATCTCGTCCATCGCGAAGCGCAGGTCGGCTGCGGCGGCGACGTGGATCTGCTCCGCGCGCAACGGCGCGGCGACGAGCAGGAGGGCGAAGGCGAGGGAACGGACGAAGGCCATGGCGTGCGCGTCTTATACCACCGGCAGCACAAAGGGCAAAGCCGGCATGCCACTCTCGCGCAAACCTTGCGAAGGCGGATGACGTTCAGCGGGCGGGGCTCGTCACCTCGACGGCTGGCGTCGCCTCGACCGAACCCGCGGCGGCTGCCGGACCCGGCCGGCCTGACGTGACAGCACCCGTCGAGCCGCGCTGGCGGGAGTATTGGCCGTGGCGCGAGACCCTCGCCGGTTCAGCCGGGACTAGAACCGCATTTGCAGGTGCAGCAGCAGGTAGGCGACGACGATGACCGTCACCAGCGATCCGGCGACCAGCAGGACACCGAACCTCGCGAACGACGCCGAGGTGTAGCCGCCGGGCTGCATGACCATCAGGTTCGACTGGTGGCTGAACGGGTTGATGAAGGTGAACGAGATGCAGGTCCCGATCAGCGCCAGGAGCGTCACCGGGTTGATGCCGAGTTCGTTGGCTATGCCGATCGCCACCGGGGTAAGGATGGACGCGGCTGCCGCATTGGTGACGAGGTTGGTCACGAGCGCCGTCGTCACCGCGAAGACGATGACGACGAGCAGCACGCTACCTCCCGCGAGGTGCCTGATTGCGCCGGCGAGCACTGTGGCGAGGCCGCTCTCGACGACGATTGCGCCGAGCGCCACCGACCCGACGAGGATGAACAACACGTTCCAGTCGAGAGCCCGCACGGCGGACTTCGGCGTCAGGATGCCGGTGATCACCATGAGCACGGCCCCGGTCAATGACGCCAGCTCCACCGCAACCAGGCCGAAGGACGCCGAGACGATGACGGCGACCAGGATGGCGAGAGCGAACGCGGTCTTGGCCGGTTGCGGGCTCACCCCTGCGGCTTTCTCGAAAATCGCCACCTCCGGTTGGTCAACGAGCAGTGACTTGCTCGGCGCGGTCACGAAGGCGGTTGCGCCCGGGCGCACCTCGCTGTCACGCAGGGGGCCTGTGGTCCTTGCCGCGATGACGCGGATGCCTCCGTCGGTCTCGAAATCGCGCACCGTCCCGTTGGCGCCCGAGCCGACGGAAACCCGGTAGAGGCGCTGTTCGGCCAGGCCGAAGAGCGGGCTGCCCCACAAGGCGGTCACGCCGCTTTCGGTCGCCGAGAAGACCAGGATGTCGCCGGCCTCGATCGGGGCGGACGGATCAAGGTCGGCATCCCAACGCCGGATCGCATCAAGGGCGTACTGCTGAGTCTGATCGATCCCGAAATCCGCAGCTACACGGCCAATCGCCAGCGCCTTTCCGGAAACGGGGATCTCGACCCGCCAGTCCCGGGTCGCCGCTTCCGTCTCCCCCTGACCGCGCAGCATCAGCGGCGCCGTGAAATACACGATCACCGCGCCGACGATGGCGACCGGCAACGCCACCGGGGCGAACGACAGCATATTCATGTCGATGCCCGCTGGCGCGGCGATGCCGGCGATCAGCAGGTTCGAGCTGGTGCCGATCAGCGTTACCGAGCCGGCCAGAGTCGTGATGTGCGCGATGGGCAGCAGCAACTCCCGGGCGTTGATGCCGCGGTTCTGCTCCAGTTCCTTGGCCGCCGGAACGAGCATGGCGACGATCGGGGTGGTGTTCATCAGGCCGGAGCCGACACCGATGGGCAGCGCGAGGCGCCGCAAGGCCTGCTGGGCGCTGGTGACGGTCGACAGCAGCGCCCAGGTGACCCGGCTCACCGCGCCGGTATGGACGATGCCCTTGGCGATGACGAGCATCGCCGCGACGGTGATGATGCCGCCGTTGCTCAATCCGGCGAAGAGCGCCGGCACCGGGGCCAAGCCGGTGACGCCCGCGACGCAGATCGCCGTGGCCAGTGCGAGAACCGCAGGAACCCGCCCCGACGCCATGGCGACGAGGGTTGCGAGCACGACCAAAGCAGCGAAATAGATCACGTGATGACTCCTTCCTGAGGGACGCCAGGCAGTCCCCTGATGGCTACTGTTCTTCCCAACCTAGATTCCACTTCACTTCCGGGCAGCCAGGCGTGGTTGCCCGCTTCCGGGTCTCGATGACCCGTGCTTGCCCCTTTCGCCGCGGCGGATGGATCTCTTCCAAGGCATTCGTCCATGCCCGCTTCAGCAAGTCCAGACCCGGGAATCATACAGAATTTTCTGGCGATTTGAACCATCACCCGGCTGGCGCCTGGAAATGAGGTCACTGCGGATCCGCGCGGCTGTCCGCTTGAGCTGCCTTCAATGACCTTGTTGCGCGACGCGAGGAAATCAGGTCGAGTCGATCTGATCCCGGCGAATCTGCCCGATTGTCGTGACGCCTGAAAGCGCCATGGCGACCTCGAGTTCCTTCTTGAAGGTGGCGAGCAGGTCGGCGATGGCTGCCTCGCCCCCGGCAGCCAGCGCCCAGGCCCAGGGACGGCCGATCATCACGCCCCTGGCGCCGAGGGCGACGGCCTTGAAGACGTCCAGCCCGCTGCGCACACCGCCATCGACGTACACTTCCATGCGCTCACCGACTGCGGCGACGACCCCCGGCAGTTTGGCGATCGAGGAATGCACGCTGTCGAGCTGGCGCGCGCCATGGTTCGAGACGACCAGGCCATCGGCGCCGACTTCCGTGGCGGCGATTGCGTCGTCCGCTTCCTGGATGCCCTTGAGGATCAGCTTGCCTTTCCAGATGCCACGCAGCCACTCGATATCCTTCCATGTCACCGACGTGTCGAACTGGGCGTCAATCCAGGTGCGGTAGGCCTTGAGGTCGGTCGGGTCGGGAACCAGGTCGGCGAGATTGCCGAAGCTGTGCGGCTTGCCGCGTACCCCGACGTCGTAGATCCAGCCCGGCCGGGTGCCGAGCTGCCAGGCCTTGCCGAGCTTGCCGCGGAGCGAGTTGTCGAGCATGCCGTTGCGGGTGTCGCGGTGGCGCATGCCGGCCACCGGCAGGTCGACGGTAAAGACCAGCGTCGTGCAGCCGACGCCCATCGCCCGCTCGAGCAGATTCCGGACGGTGACCCGATCGCGGATCATGTAGAGCTGGAACCAGAAGGGCTTGCTCGCCGCCGCCCGCACCTCGTCGAGCGGGCAGATGCCCACGGTTAACAGCGTAAACGGCACGTTTTTCGCGTTGGCCGCGCGCACCGTCTGCACCTCGCCGCGCCGGGCGTAGAGGCCCGCCATGCCGACCGGCGCCAGGATGACCGGCATGTCCGCCGGCTCGCCGGCGAGCATCGTCGAGGTGTCGATGTTCGAGACGTCTTTCAATACCCGCTGCCTGATGCGGATCTTCTGGAAGTCGCCGACGTTGTTGGCCAGTGTGATCTCGTCATTGGCGCCGCCTTCGATGTAATCGAACAGGAAGCGGGGCAGGCGCTTTTCGGCGAGGCGGCGGTAGTCCAGCGTGGTCGCCGGCAGAATGTTCAGGGTGTGGCCCATGACGACTCCTTCAGAGGATCTTGCCGGGATTGAGAATGCCCCTCGGGTCGAGTGCCGCCTTCAGGGTGCGCATCAGCGCGATCTCGGTTTCGCTGCGACTGACCTTCAGGTAGGCCTTCTTCTCCAGGCCGATGCCGTGCTCGGCCGATACCGAGCCGCGGAAGGCGGCAAGCGGCGAATAGACCAGCGCCTCGATCTTCGGCCGTGACGCCATGTAGTCCTGCGGTCTGACCTGGACGATCACATGCAGGTTGCCATCGCCGAGGTGCCCGAAGATCCACAGCCTGTGTTCGCCGATCGCGCCGGGCAGCGCCGCGCGGAGATTGTCGGCGAAGTTCTCCATTTCGCTGATTGGCAGCGAGATGTCGAACACCACCGGCAGCCCGCCGCGCATGACCTGTTCGACGTCGTCGCGCAGAGACCAGAAGGCATGACAGTCGGCATCCGATTGCGAGATGGCCGCGTCGACGATCAGGCCGGATTCGAGCGCCGATTCCATCGCGCTGTCGAAGCGCCGGGTATCCAGTTCGCGATCCGCGCCCTGGCTCTCGACCAGCACGTAGTAGGGGTAATCCTGGGCGATCGGCGGCTGCCCCTTGGCCGGCGCCGTCGTGACCAGGCGGTAGAAGGACTGCCACATGACCTCGAAGGCCGAGAGGGTGCCGCCCAGGGTGCGATCCATGTGCTTGAGGAAACCGGCGACGGCAGCGAAACTGTCGAGTCCGACAAAGGCCATGTTGGTCGTCGTCGGCTTTTCCCGCAGGCGCAGGACCAGGCGGGTGATGATGCCGAGCGTTCCCTCGGAGCCGATGAACAGGTGCTTGAGGTCGTAACCGGCGTTATTCTTGATCAGGTGGTTGAGCGACGAGACGATGGTGCCGTCGGCCATGACCACCTCGATGCCGAGCACCATTTCGCGGGTCATGCCGTAGCGGATCACCCGGTTGCCGCCGGCGTTGGTCGCCGCGTTGCCGCCCAGGGTGGCCGAACCGCGTGCGCCGAGGTCGAGCGGGAAGGCCAGGTCGTGCCGTTCGACGGCTTCCTGCAGCGTCTGCAGCACTACGCCGGCCTGCACGGTTGCTGTCCGCTGGACCGGGTCGATGTCCTCGATGGCGCGCATGCGCTCGAGCGACAGGATGATTTCATCCGGTTTGGCGTCGCCGCCATGCACCAGGCCGGTCAGGCCGCCGTGCGTCACGACGCCGACGTTGTTCTCGAAACACCAGCGCATCACCTGCGAAACTTCATCGGTGCTCGCCGGGCGCACCAGCGCGGCGGCCTTGAGGTTGTCCGGGCGCAGGTAGCCGGCGGAACGGGTGGCGACATCGGCAGCATCGAGGATGCCGCTCTCGCCGACGATTTGCCGCAACGACTCGGTCAGGTTCATGGCGATCTCCGTCAAATCATCGCTTCGATCAGGCGCGGGCCCTTGTTCCTCATCGCCGATTCGTACTGTGCCGCGAACTCCTCGGCAGTCGTCGCGCGACTGGCCTCGACCCCCAGGCCGGTGGCGATCTGCGTCCAGTTCATTTCCGGATTGTGCAGATCGAGCATCGACAAGGCTTTGGCGCCGGCGCTGCCGATGCCGACCCGCTGCAACTCGATATTCAGGATCGCGTAGGAGCGGTTGGCGTAGATCACCGTGGTCACGTCGAGTTGCTCGCGCGCCATGGTCCACAAAGCCTGCATGGTGTAGGCCGCGCCGCCATCGCCGTGCGGGCAGATCACCTTGCGCCCGGGCGCTGCCAGCGCCGCGCCGACGGCCAGCGGCAAGCCCTCGCCGATCGAGCCGCCGGTCAGCGGCAAATGCGTATGCGGCCGCGCCTGGGCGAGGTTCATCAGCAAGGGAAGACTCGAAGTCAGTGCCTCCTCGGCGAAGATGGCATGGTCCGGCGTCAGTTGGGCGATGACTTGCGCCACGCTCAAGGCGTTGAGCGCGCCGCTCGGCAGTCCGGGGAGCTTGAGCGGAATGCGCATGGCTGGCTGGGCCGGGGCCCCCAGCGCATCTGCCAGATCGTGCAGCGCCTTGACGCCGTCTTCATGGGGTTGCGCCAGATAGCTGAACTCGCAATTCTCGGGAGCACACCAGCTCGGCTTGCCCGGATAGGCGAAGAAGGATACCGGCGGCTTCGAACCCACCAGAACGATCTGTTCGATGCCCTGCAGGAAGGCAAGGATCTGCTCGGCAAAATAGGGTATGCGCTCGACCGGCACGCGGCCGGCGCCGAGCTCGGAATGCGGGGCGAAGGTGTCGCAGAAGAGGCGGGCGCCGGTCCTGGCCTGTACGCGGCCGGCGGCTTCGAGGCCGGCGCCATGAAGCGCCGGGCCGCGCAGCAGCAGGGCTGACTTCCTGCCGTTGCTCAACAGTCTCGCCACGTTCTCGATGGCCTCCGTGCCGACCGCCGACGGCCCGATGTCGGGCAGCGCCTGGGCGGCATGGTCGGCGGTGCTCCACGCGGTATCTGCCGGCAGGATAAGCGTGGCAATTCCACCGGGTGCGGCGCGCGCGGCCTGGACGGCACGGGCGGCATCGCCCGCGACGGTCTTGGCGCTCTTCGACTCATGGATCCAGGATGACACCGGTCGGGCGAAGCCAACGATGTCGGATGTCAGCAGGGCGTCGTATTGCAGATGATAGGTGGCATGATCGCCGACCACATTGACGATCGGCGTGGCGGCACGGCGGGCGTTGTGCAGGTTGGCGAGGCCATTGGCCAGGCCGGGGCCGAGGTGGAGCAGCGTGGCGGCGGGTTTGCCGGCGACACGTCCGTAGCCGTCCGCCGCCCCGGTCACCACGCCTTCGAACAGGCAGAGGACCGGGCGGATTCCGGGAATCGAATCCAGCGCCGCCACAAAATGCATCTCCGATGTGCCCGGGTTGGCAAAGCACACATCGACGCCACAATTGACCAGGGTCTTTGCGAGCGACTGGGCGCCGTTCATCTTTTCATTCATCTAGTGTCTCCTCCGGAAATGGTCGGCGAACAGAAATTCGAGTGCAGTATGCACAAGCCAATTGAATTCATCCAATGTATTATTTTCCTATCAGTCATGCATTTTACGCATCATGGACATTCGCCATCTGCAGCACGTTCTGCTTCTTGCCGAGGAACTGAACTTCAGTCGCGCTGCCGAGCGTGCGCATCTGACGCAATCGGCCTTCAGCCGCAGCATCCAGACTGCCGAGATGCAGGCCGGGGTGAAGTTCTTCGACCGCACCCAGCGCTCGGTCAAGCCCACCGCCGTCGGCAAGCGGATCATCGAGCGTGGCCGGAGCATCCTGTCAGAAGCCAGGGATCTCGACCGCGAAATCCGCTTTCTCGAGAGCGGGCATGCCGGCCAACTGTCGATCGGCGCCGGGACGACGATTGCCGCCAGCATTCTTCCCGGCGTGACCACGCGCTTCCACCGGGCGCACCCGCAGGTCGGCCTGGAGATCGAGGTGAGCCACTGGAGCCTTCTCCTCGACGATCTGCTCAACGAGAAGCTCGATTTCTTCATCGCCGATATCTCGGAACTCACCGAGGTTCCCGGGCTTGCGATCCAGCGCCTCGACGCGCAGCGCGGATCGTTTTATTGTCGCGCCGGCCACCCGTTGCTTGGGGCAACGATCACGCGCGAGCGACTGGTCGCCTGCGAATATGTCGCCCCGCAGTTGCCCCGCAAGCTGCGGCGGCGGCTGGCCGAATTCCTGGGTGTCGAAGGCGGTGCGCTCGATGCGCTGATCATCGAATGCAACAGCATGGATGTGCTGCGCGCGCTGGTACGCGACACCGATGTGCTGCTCCTCAATCTTGCGGTTGCGGTCAACAGCGAGGTGAGCGCGGGAACGCTGGTCGACCTGTGGCCCCATATGCCGCGGGCGCTCAGGCAGAGCCCGGGTTTCGCCAGTGAATGGGGTATCGTGCGGCTTGCCTCGCGCACGCAGAGCCCGGCGGCGGAAACCTTCATTTCCTCTCTGGTCGAGTCGGCTCAGCCAGACGGCCGGTGAACGACCGGCCGGCGCCTGTCAATTGGCGCAAACGGCGCGGGGAGTCACCAAACCAGCGCACGCAGCTGCGTGACAGCGCCGATTGTTCGGCATAGCCGAGCGCGCTCGCGATCTGGGTCATCGAAAGTCCCGCCTGGGCGATCAGCGATCTGGCCATCTCCCTGCGCACTTCGTCCTTGATCTCCTCGAAGCGGGCGCCTTCCCGGGTCAGGCGGCGATGCAGGGTGCGCGGGTGCATGGCGAGGGACGCGGCGATATTGTCAACCCCGCAACGCCCGGCCGCCAGCAGAGGCCGGATCAGCGCCCGGACGCGGACGGCCAGGCGTTCCTCGCCGCGACCGTACTGGCTCTGCAGATAGCTTAGCGCGGCGCCGGCGAGCTCGGCATTGCGATCGTTGACCGGCAGGTCGAGATCCTTGCGCGAAATGCGGATCCCGGCGCCGGGCTGCTCGAAAAGGAGCTTGCCGCGCAGGCGTTCCCGGTAGCTGCGCAGCGGGGCAATCCGGGAATGCGGCAGGCAGATCGCCAGCGGTTTGCACGTGCCCCCGGTTAACAGATCGATGGCCTTGTGCGCCAGGCCCACCGCCAGCTCCATCTGCTGGCGGCGGGCGATCTGGCGGCGCAGCCTGAGGTCCACCGCGATCATGACTTGTCCCGGATCCGCCTGGGGCAGCAGATACAGGCTCAATGCGCTTCCCTGCACGTGGATGTAGCGGGCGAAGCAGTCGAGGGCTTCGCGCAGATTCGCGGAGTTTTGTGCGGCGAGGGCAATCGGGCCCAGTACGCTCAAGTCCTGGCGGTCGAGCAGGCGCAGGCCGAAATCGGGGCAGCGCAATCCGTCGGCGGCATCTTCGAGCAACTGGATGAAGGCGCGATGCGATATATAGATATCCGGCTGCTCGAGTTCGGCGGGATTCAGCCCGGCGTCGCGCAGCAGTTGCAGCGCATCGCCACCCAGTTCCGTGGCGAGCGGTGCGAATCCGACGATCGACTGCGCGCGAAGCTGGTGTGCCATCGGCTTTTCTGTTGGCTAAGTTTTCAAACATAGCAAAAAAATGTCCGCAAGTGACAAGTTTTTTTGTGGGGTATCTTCATGATATGGAGTTGTCGGATCAGCCAATTCGTTGCCTCTCTCGAACATCGTCAAGGAATAGCCAATGACAAGCACCCATCGAGTCGCCGCCATCGTCAGCGGCCTGTGCCTTCTGATCAGCCCTGCGCTGGCTGGCGCCACGGAAAAGCCGGCGGCAGTCGATGCCCGGCGCTTGAGCGCCGCCGACAAGGAGCCCGGCAACTGGATGAGCCATGGCCGCACCTATGGCGAGCAGCGCTTCTCGCCGCTGACCAAGGTTAACGACAGGAACATCGATCAGCTCGGCCTCGCCTGGCAGTTCAAGTATGACCTCGACCGCGTCGTCGAGGCCACCCCGATTGTCGTCGATGGCGTGCTCTACACCACCGGCGCCTACAGCATGGTCTATGCGCTTGACGCGACCAACGGCAAGCTGCTGTGGAAATACGACCCCGAGGTCTATCGCGGAATTCAGGGCACCGGTTGTTGCGATGCCGCAAACCGCGGCGTCGCCGTCTGGAAGGGCAGGGTCTATGTCGGCGTCTATGATGGCCGATTGGTGGCGCTCGACGCCAGGACCGGCAGGAAGGTCTGGTCGGTCGACACGGTCATCGACCACGAGCGGAACTACACGATCACCGGGGCGCCGCGCATCGTCAAGGGCAAGGTCATCATCGGCAACGGCGGCGCCGAATTCGGCGTCCGCGGCTATGTGACGGCGTACGACGCGGCGACCGGAAAGCAGGCCTGGCGGTTCTTTACCGTACCGGGGGATCCGGCCAAGGGCGACGAGAGCGACACCATCACCATGATCCGCAAGACCTGGCATGGGGACCAGTACTGGAAGCAGGGCGGCGGCGGCACGGCATGGAATGCGATGGCCTACGACCCCGAACTCGACCTGCTCTACATCGGCATCGGCAACGGCTCGGTCTGGAACTACGGCTTGCGTTCGGAGGGCAAGGGCGACAACCTGTTCCTGTCCTCGATCGTCGCCGTCAGGCCGGACACCGGCAAGTACGTCTGGCATTACCAGACGACGCCCGGCGACGCCTGGGATTACACCGCCACCCAGGACATCATCGTCGCCACGCTGCCGATCGACGGCAAGCCGCGCAAGGTCGTCATGCAGGCGCCGAAGAACGGCTTCTTCTACGTCCTCGATGCCGCCACCGGCCAGTTCATCTCGGCCGAGAAGTTCGGCTCGATCGTGACCTGGGCCAAGGGGATCGACAAGACCACCGGCCGCCCGATCTTCGATCCGGAAGCGGCGGATTACTGGACCAAGGGCGAGGCCAAGCTGGTCTTCCCGGGCTCGCAGGGCGCGCACAACTGGCATCCGATGAGCTTCAACCCGCAGACCGGTCTTGTGTACATTCCGCAGCACACCACCGCCGAGCACTACGACCCGCTGAAAGTGGCGCGCAAGCCGGCCAAGGGGATCCCCAATCTCGGTGTCGAAATGCCGGTGGTGCCCGAGGACAGAAAGGGACTGGACGAACTGGCCAAGCTCTTCACCGGCAAGTTGCAGGCCTGGGACCCGGTGCAGCAGAAGGAAATCTGGTCGGTGCCCTACCCGATGATGTCGAATGGCGGCACCATGACCACAGCCGGCAATCTGGTGTTCCAGGGCACGACGCATGGTGAACTGATCGCCTATGCCGCCGACAGCGGCAGGAAGCTGTGGCAGCGCGAAGTCAGCAGCGGCGTGGTCGCCGGGCCGGTGACCTATGAAGTCAGGGGCGAGCAGTACGTCGCCTTCAACGTCGGCTGGGGCGGCGCCTTCCCGATCGCGTTCGGCGCTGTCGCGCAGCGCTCGCCCAGCGTGCCTGACTCGCGCCTGTTCGTCTTCAAGCTCGGCGGTACCGCGGCAATGCCCGAGGTCAGGCGTCGCGTTTTCGCCCCGCCGGCGCCGCCGCCGCAAACCGCCAGCGCCGAGACCGTGCAGGCCGGCCGGAAGCTGTATGCCGACAACTGCGGCGCATGCCACGGTTTCGGCGCCATGAGCGCCAATGTCATTCCCGATCTTCGTTATCTGGACGCGGAAAAGCACAAGGAACTCGAGGCCATCGTCTATGGCGCCCGTTCGCATCTGGGCATGCCGCCTTTCGGCGACCGCCTGGAGACGGATGACATTGAAAAGATTCGCGCCTTTCTGATCAGGCGCGCCCATGATTTGAAAAACGAACTGGCGGGCGCCCCGCCCGCCACCGAGGAGAAGACAAAATGACCCAGAATCGCGTGAAAGATCCGCTGGTTATCCCGGCTGAATTCCTGAGCGTCCTGCAGAAACAGCAGGCTGCGTACAGGCGCAACATGAACCCCGGCCTCGAGGAGCGCCGCGCCGACCTGCGCAGCCTGCACCGCTTGCTGGTCGAGAACCACGAAGAGATCGTCGCCGCCGTCAATCAGGATTACGGCTGTCGCTGCAGGTTCGAAACCAAGTTTGCCGAGACCTACATGGCGCAGGAAGCGATCCTCGATACCATCAAGCATCTGAAGAAGTGGCTGAAACCGCATCAGCGCTCTCTCGATCCGACCCAGTATCCCCTGGCCAAGGCCTGGACCTTTCCGCAACCGGTCGGCGTCGTCGGCATCGTCGTGCCGTGGAATTTCCCGATAGCGATGACTTTCCAGCCGCTGATCGGCGTCTTTGCCGCCGGCAACCGGGCGATGATCAAGATGTCCGAGAACTCGAACAACCTGGCAATGTTGCTCAAGCGGGTTTCATCGAATTATTTCCCGGAAGACAAGCTCGCCTTCTTCGAGGATGGCGGCGGTCGCGGCCCCCAATTCACATCCCTGCCTTTCGATCACATCTTCTTCACCGGCTCGCCCGCCACCGGCAAGGCGGTGATGGCCAACGCCGCGAAAAACCTCACGCCGGTCACGCTCGAACTGGGCGGCAAGTCCCCGTGTGTCGTGGCGCCCGATTACCCGATTCGCACCGCCGCTGAACGCATCATCTGGGCGAAGATGCTCAATGCCGGCCAGATCTGCACCAACGTCGATTACCTGTTTCTTCCCGAAGGCACGGTCGAGGAATTCATTCGCGAAGCCAAGGACATCGTCAGCAAGCGCTTTCCCGACATCAACAACGGCGATTACACGGCGGTCATCGACCAGCGCTCCTACGACCGCCTGCAGGAAACTGCTGCCGATGCCGTCGCCAAGGGTGCCGAACTGGTCGACCTCTACAGCGGACCGGCGGCCGACGGCGCGCGCCGGATCATGCCGCCGCGCATCGCGATCAACGTCGATGAAAGCATGGACATCATGCAGCGCGAGATCTTCGGCCCGCTGCTGCCGATCATGACCTACCAGACCAAGGAGGAAGTCGTCGAGTACGTCGGCGACCGTCCGCGGCCGCTGGCTTTCTATGTGTACAGCAACGATACCGACCTGCAGGAGTTCTACATGAACAACACCATTTCCGGTGGCGTCGGCCTCAACGAATCGGTGATCCAGGCCGGTATCCACAATCTTCCCTTCGGTGGCATCGGCAACAGCGGGATGGGTCACTATCACGGCTACGAGGGCTTCATCACCTTCTCCAAATTGCGCCCCGTCTTCAAGCAGAGCCCGTTGCGTACGCTCGACCTGTTCGTGCCGCCCTACAAGGGCCTGCCCAACACGCTCCTCAATATCATGCACAAGATGAAGAGCTGACCGCCGCCGGGTTTATACTTGCCCGGCGTTGCCGGCCGCGAGGGCTGGCATTGGTCAGCCGTGCCCGCGGTCGCCGAGCCCGTCCCCGGTCTCGCTGCGGCCCGTGCCGGCGTTCAGGAGGAAAGCTCAGTGTTGGACAACCACTGGTGCGCATCGGTCGATGCCACCATCGATTTGCGGACCGGTTGCAATCCGCTGGAGAAGCATGGGCCGCAGGCCGTGATCGTGCATGCCGACGCCTGGGCGCCGGTCGATGTCGTCGCCGATCCGCATGACATCCGGCAGGTGATCGACTACGAGGTGATCTTCCTGGCGATCCGCAAGCTCGAAGGCAACCCGCATTCGATCTGCCTGGAAACCAGCATTCTCGAAGTCATGGATGCCATTTTTTCGATGGCGATCGTGACCGCGGCCTTCGTCTCGATGCACAAGCCGCACGTTTACAACGGGCAGGGCACGCCGGCCATCTCGCTGTCGCTGACCCGCGAGCAGTGGGAGAAGCGGCGGGCATGATCGCCGCGATCGGCGCGGTCGCGAGCAACGGCATGCTCGGGCTGGACGGCTGGCTGCCGTGGGATATCCCCGAGGAACTCGCCTATTTCGAGGAAACGGTGGCCGGGGCGGCGCTGGTCATCGGCCGCCTGACCTACGAGTCGATGGACGTCGTCCCCGGGGATTCGTTCGTCGTCAGCAGCCAGCCCGGACTGGCATTGCGTCCGGGCTGTATCCAGGTGGATTCGGTCGAAAAAGGACTGTTGACCGCAACAGCCACCGGAAAGGACGTTTTCGTGATCGGCGGCGCGTCGATCTACGCGGCGGCCTGGCCCTACTGCCAGCGCTTCTACCTGACCCGCATCGGGATGCCGTTCGCCGGCGATACGCTCTTCCCGGAAAGCATTCCGCTCGACTCCTGGACGGTGATCAGCGACGTGCGGAAGACTTTTCTCGAGCGGAAATCAGGCCGCGAAGTCGAGTGCCGTTTCCTGCAGTACGAGCAGCCCCACCCGCGCCGCCTCCCTACGGCTGGTCCGTCGCCAGCAGGTTGAGCAGCGAATCGAGTCCGCCGAAGTTGATTGCGACATCGGCCCTGGCGCGGATTGCCGGCCTGGCGCCGGTGGCCGCCAGCAGGCGCTCGAGCAGAAAGGTCGGCACGGCGCCGCCGTGGACGACCAGGTCCATCAGTCGATGACGTGCGAAACCAGGCCGTCGGCGAGTTTGGGCTCGAACCAGGTCGATTTCGGCGGCATGACCTGGCCCGAATCGGCCACCGCCATCAGGTCGCCCATCTGCGTCGCGTGCAGCGCGAAGGCGACGGCCATCTCGCCGCTATCGACGCGGCGCTCGAGTTCGCCGAGGCCGCGGATGCCGCCGACGAAATCGATGCGCTTGTCGCGGCGCAGGTCGCCGATGCCGAGGACGGGCTCCAGCAACTGGTCGGAAAGCAGGCTGACGTCGAGCCGGCGCACCGGGTCCGCGACGGGAACCAGCGTCGGGTCGATTTCCAGCCGGTACCAGCGGCCGCCGAGGTACATGCCGACCACGCCGGGCTTGTCCGGATGCACGGCGGCCGCCGCCGGCGTGACGGCGAAGCGCTCGCCGACGCGGGCGAGGAATTCGGCCGGCGCCAGGCCATTCAGGTCACGCACGACGCGGTTGTAGTCGAGGATGCGCATCTGGTGCGCGGGAAAGATGACCGCCAGGAAAGCCTGGGCGCTGGCTTGCCCGCGGCGGCTGGCGGCGACGCGCGAGGCCGCTGCCGAGCGGTGGTGGCCGTCGGCGATGTAGAGATTGGGCATGGCGTCGAAAGCCGTGCTCAGGCCGGCGATGGTCGCCGCATCGTCGATCAGCCAGACGGTATGGCGCACCCCGTCCGCCGTCACGTCGGCGACGGGCGCTCCGCCGGTTGCCCGGGCGATGAGGGCGTCGACATCGGGCGAGTCGGGGCAGGCGAGCAGCACCGGGCCGGTCTGCGCGGAAAGCGCCTCGATCTGGCGGACACGGTCGTCCTCCTTGTCGGGGCGGGTGAATTCGTGCTTGCGGATGCGGTTGCTGTCGTAGTCGGCGACCGACGCGGCGGCGACGATGCCGGTCTGCACATGCTCGCCCATGGTCATCCGGTAGGCGTAATAGCACGGCGCCGCATCGCGGATCAGGATGCCATCGGCGATCAGGCGGCGGAAATTCTCGGCCGATTTGGCGTAGACCGCGGGGGCGTAGGGGTCGGTATCCGGCGGCAGATCAATCTCGGCCTTGGAGATATGCAGGAAGTTGCAGGGCTTGCCGGCGGCGCGCTCGCGGGCTTCCGCGCTGGAAAGAACGTCGTAGGGTGGCGCGGCGACATCGGCTGCGCGCCCGGGTGCCGGGCGCAGGCCGCGGAATGGCTGGATGAGGGGCATGGCGGATAATTCCTGATTATTTTTGAGCGGGTGTCGGGCTGAAAACATTGGGGCGGTCCCAAATGCAATCCCAACAATTAAATGAACCTGAAGATCATCTAGCAGGCCCCTTTGGTTGTGCTGTTTCGTCTGCAGCGTTACTCATAGTGGGACCACATTCTGAGCACCTTTACTACTCGCTGCTCCTCAAGCACTTGATAGACCAGGCGGTGCTGTATGTTGATCCGCCGCGAATAGGCGCCAGCCAGGTCGCCGATGAGTTTTTCGTAAGCTGGCGGGGTCTGGAACGGGTTTTCTGCCAGAATTGCCAGCAGTGATTGGGTATCTTCCTTCAATCCGGCGGACGCAAGTTTTTCGGCATCCTTTTGTGCATGCTTCGTGTAGAAAAGTTGCCAACTCACCAGGCCAGTTCCTTGCTGCACTCGTCTGGCGAAGCCGCCAGGCCTTCACGAATCGACTCTCGCATGCCAGGAACAGACAGGAGATACATGGTTTCCTGAATCGCTGCCCAATCATCGGCGGATACGAGCACGGCATTGTGCCGCTTTCCGGTGATCAGAACAGGCTGGTGATTTAGCGTTGTTTCATCGATCAGGCGGTAGAGGCTGGCCCGTGCTTCGCTGGCGGTGATTGTCGTCATGTTGATCTCCTTGGCGAGTGAGATCGTACGTTTTTTCGTACGTGTCGTCAATTGGACGTATCAAGGCAGCGATTGCGTCAGCCTCCCAGTATGGTCAGGCGCCGCGCCATCCGGCAACTTCTCCAGAATTGCCTGCCAGCGAATGACGATCTCCGGGAAAATCGTCGGTGCGCGTTCGCCGGCCATGTCGGCGATTTCCGGGCCGCCGAAATGGCCGTCTTTCAGCACGTAAACCGTAACGACGCGGTCAACCGGGTGAACCAGCCAGTATTCACGGACGCCGGCGCGTTCGTAGAGGGCGCGTTTGGTCAGGTGATCGTGGCGGGCGGTGGCGGGGGAGAGGACTTCGATGATCCAGTCCGGGGCGCCGCGGACATTGCGCTCGGTGAGCTTTGCCGGGTCGCAGACGACGAGGATGTCCGGTTGAACGACGGTGGTGACGTGATCGTCAGCTTCATCCGGGGCCGGAAGCAGCACATCGACCGGGGCGATCAGGGCGCGGCACGGGGAACCGTCGAGTGCATCGTCGATCTGTTTGGCGATGGTGAGGACCAGGGTCTGGTGGCTGATCGTCGGCGCCGGAGCGATCGCGTAGGCTTCGCCATCGATCAGTTCCCAGCGCTCGACACCTGGCCAATGCCGGTAATCGGCATAGGTGAAACGCCGATCAGAAGTTCTTGGCAGGGCCATGGCGCAGACTCCGGTTGGGACAGACGGCTCATTGTGCCTTAGCGTCTGCCCGTCGATCAATGCCTTGCCTTAATCGCCCATCCGTTCCGGCAGCACGTCGCGCAGCAGCACGGCGGCGTCGCGGATCATCGTTTCGGTGGTTTCCCAGTCGACGCAGGCGTCGGTGACCGAGCAGCCGTACCTGAGCTGGCCGAGGTCGGCGGGGATCGGCTGGTTGCCGGCCTCGATGTTGGATTCGATCATGACGCCGATCAGCGACTTGTTGCCGAGGCGGACCTGGTTGACGATGTCGGCCATGACCAGCGGCTGCAGTTCGGGATTCTTGAAGCTGTTGGCGTGCGAGCAGTCGACGACGATGTTGTTCGGCAGCCCGGCCTTGGTCAGGGCCTGCTCGACCATCGCGATGGAGACCGTGTCGTAGTTCGGGCGGCCGTCGCCGCCGCGCAGGACGATATGGCCGTGGCGGTTGCCGCGGGTGCGGACGACGGCAACGCGGCCCTGGCCGTTGATGCCGAGGAAGGAATGCGGCTTGGAGGCCGACAGGATGGCGTTCACCGCGACGGCGAGGTCGCCGCTGGTGCCGTTCTTGAAGCCGACCGGCGTCGACAGGCCGGAGGACATCTCGCGGTGCGTCTGCGATTCGGCGGTGCGGGCGCCGATGGCGGTCCACGTGATCAGGTCGCCGTAGTATTGCGGCGAGATCGGATCGAGCGCCTCGGTGCCGGTCGGCAGGCCGATTTCGGCGACATCGAGGAGGAACCGGCGGGCCCTCTCCATGCCGATATCGACGCGGAAACTGTCGTCCATGAACGGGTCGTTGATGTAGCCCTTCCAGCCGACGGTGGTGCGCGGCTTTTCGAAGTAGACGCGCATGATCAGTTGCAGCGTGTCGCCGACTTCGTCGGCCAGCGCCTTCAGGCGGCGGGCGTAATCGAGGCCGGCCACCGGGTCGTGGATCGAGCACGGGCCGACGACGACGAACAGGCGCGGGTCCTTGCGCTCGAGAATGCTGCGCAGGGTGTCGCGGCCATGCATGACGGTGCGCGCGGCGGCCAGCGAGAGCGGCAGGCGGCTGTGGATTTCCTCCGGCGTCGGCATGGTGTCGAAGGCGGTGACGTTGACGTTTTCGATGTCGATGGTGCTCATGGCTTACTGGCTCAGCTGGCGAATCATGTCTTTCACTGCCGCAACCTTGTCGTTCAGGGTCGGGCAATGGCGCAAAAGCGAAATTTTATCCTGTCCGGCCAGCTTGTAGCTGCGGTTCTTCTGGATCAAATCGATGATCCTGACCGGGTCGAAAGGCGCCAGTCTCGCAAATTCCGGTCCGAACTGCAGCGTGATCTGGTCG
>CAWEMU010000054.1:0-74521 GCA_963810175.1 uncultured beta proteobacterium
GCAGATTAAAGAATGGCACGAACTGGCCGGAACTATCGGTTACTGGCTAATTGGCATCCACACTGCAGCGGCTCTCGATCATCACCATGTCCTGCGCGACAACGCGCTGACGATCATGCTGCCCGGGCAAGAATAAGGCTCTCTCTAGAAACTGGCGTTCGGCAAGGTTCATCCCCGAACGGCCGATAAACGATGAATTGCTGATCAAGACGACCAACTTGTCGAACGAAGGCAATGGCCGACCTGCTGTCTTTGAACAGTCGTACCGTGCGACTGCTCCATTCTGATGTCTGCCGTTGGACCATCGAAGCAACGAACGGCAGCAGACGGGTCGAACACAGCCAATCACCAGCGGCTTGGCAGCCCCAGAAAGGCGAAAGCCCCGCACCGGGGAGGGAGTGCGAGGCTTTCAGGACGGCCGGTTGGGGGAGGGAGAGGGGTTGGGCCGTCAGGCTGATGTCTGGTCAGCACATGGGAGCAAGATAGCGGCGCAGGCCTGCCAACTCAAGTCACGGCTTGCAACAGCGTGTGTCCAGGTGTGTCGGGGGTTGGTGTTGTTCAGGCATGGTTCAAGTCAAGTTGCCCTCGTTCGCCAAGGCGCCTATGCTGAAGCTGATTGATGCCCTGCAATTGAGGGTTTCCCAGCATGTGGCGAAAGGTGTTCATCATGAAGGCGTTACTCAGGCTTGGTGGCGTTGTGGCAGTCTTGGTTGCTGTGTTTGCCACGCCTGCCTACGGACAACGTGGGGGGCATGGGGGCTATGGTGGCCAAGGCGGATACAGTGGTCACGGAGGCTATGGCGGTAGCTACGGAGGTCACGGTGGTGCGTATTATGGTGGGCACGGCGGGTATCGGAGCTACGGCTACGGCGGGTATCGTGGCTATGGCGGGTATTATGGTGGCTGGGGCTGGGGTGGTCTTGCGCTCGGGGCCGCGGTGACGGGGTTGGCCTTACAGAGCGCGTACTGGTTACCTACCCATACTATGGCTCACCTTACTATGCGCCGTACTACGCTGAATCGGTTTATGCGGCGCCCGTGTATGCCCCTCAGGCATATGTCCAGCAACAACCGGTTGCCACCCCGGCAGAAGTTACTAATTGGTACTACTGCAAAGAGAGCCGGGCGTATTACCCCTACGTAAAGACCGGGCAATACGGGCTGGCAGGCGGTGCCGACGGTGCCCCCCGATCGGTAGGGTGATAGTTACCTGCCGCTTGGGGCCGTTTCCGTTCAGGTCGCATATCTCATTCTTCACTCGGACTACAGTGTCTTGGCAAAGGCCTTCAAAGCCAAGCTGCCATGGCTCTCGATGCTTAGTCCACTTCAGTATGAAAGCTTCATTAACCGCCCAGTACGTTGATGGCCACGACAAGTAGCGAGCCCAGTCCTGCCATCATGAAACCCACTCTCCAGCTACCGTAACCAGCGAAGCGTCCCAGAGTGAGTCCGCCCAGAAACAGCATCGCCAGAGCGATAGCTCGTGCGGTGTTCTTTGCCATCCCGACATCCTTAAACAACAGAAAAGGGCAGCACGACTGAAAAGGTGGCCGCGACCACGATGAGGAAAATTGCGAGGGCAGCGCGCAGGTCGCGCCATCCGAGAGAGGCCGATCCGGACCGATGGCAAGGCGACGATGTGCATGCGGATCGCCTCGACCTCCGCTGAAGAGAAGAGTCCGGCTCGGTGGCGCCATCTCCTGCACGAGTCGAAACTATTTGAGATTCGCCGTGCGACGTCGGATGCGACGGGGCTTGTTATCGGAGCAAGCGCGTTGCAACCCTAAACTGCAGCGTAGTTTTTAGCAGAACGCCATTGCCAAGATAGCCGGGTCATCCAGTAGGTTGAGCAATGCGTAACCAGCAACCCGATTGGCGATAAACCAAAGCTCGGTGGCAAGCTCAGTCAGCGTGGACTTCATCTTTGTTGGCAGTATCGTTTAGCTTAACCGATCAACCCAGATGCCCTGTCTTCACGTAGATCACGCAGCCCTCGGTGCTGAACGGCTTGTGCTCGGACAAATGCGGGCTGCGCAACCAGGTGCCGGCAGGATAGGATCCGCGCTCGTCCTGGAACACGCCTTCCAGAACGAGGATTTCTTCGCCGCCCCAGTGTCGATGTCGATTGAAGTAGTGCCTGGCGCCCAGCGGACGAGTGCGGAATGTTCGCTCTCGAACTCGTGCAGCGGCATGAAGAGAGACCGGGTACCAGGCCGGGCATCCAGCGCGCCTGACGGGTGTCAATCGCACTTCTTCCCCATCCAACGGGGCGAACTGGTCCAGTTTGACGAACAGCACGCATCCCTCCGTGCTGAACGGTGCATGTTGGCTACCCGGCGGATTGCGCAAGTAACTGCCGGCCGGATAGTCCGCCGCCGCCATCGGATAGGGTTCCGGAGAGCACGAGGATTTCCTCGCCCCGCGGATGGCCGTGCATCGGGAAGGACGTTTCCGGCGCATAGCGGACCAGCGAGGTGGCCCGACCGCTTTCAGCAGCGACCCGATCGAGCATGCGGCGTTCAACGCCGGCCATGAGGTGAGGGCGGAGTCACCAGGGCAGTTCGTTGCGATCGATTACGACGCGCTGGGAAAGATCGCTATTGATCTGACATGAGTTCTCTAGTCGGGTTCAAGAATCAGTCTTTCAAGCGGCTGCATGCTGATTTTAGGTGATATTGGTAGGCCAACTGCCGGTGCGCTGTCAGTGTCCGGCGACGGGCTTTATTTCTCATCCTCATCCGAGCCGCCAACCACGGCCTTTACGCCGGCAGCGGTGACATCAACGGCAGTTCCAACAACAGTGGCACCGACCTTGACTGTCGTGGCAACGACGGTAACTGCCGCATCGGCCACGGCAACGACAGCACAGCCTGAGCAGAGCAGGGGGACGCAGGCGATGAGAAGGGTGAAATTCCAGGTCCGGTAGTGCGCCAAGTTACACGTCTCTGGTTTGTTTCTCTGCCCACAGCGCTCTGGCGAAGGCCTTCCAAGCCGGACCCCCGTGGCTCTCGATACCAACCGTGGCACTTTCTTCCATGGTGCGCAGCATGATGCCCGCCAGGCCAAACAGCTCCAGCTTGGCCAACAATCGCGGATCAACGGGCCCCGTGGCAGAAATCTTCATGTCACCCGCCGCGTGGTCAAGGGCTTCTCGGGCCAACGACCGTACTTGGGCATCGTCATCCCAATTGATGCCGAGCGCGATGCCCTTGCGTTCGATTTCCTGTTCGATTTCGCGGATTTCTTGACTGTAGTTCTCAAATCCGGCCATGCGCAGTCCTTCCATTGATATTGCGATTGGATTCAGGTGCTCGGCAGCAAGGCGGCCTTGCGTTTGCAAGCCGTTGGTCGGAAACGCTATTTGATACTCCGTGATGAGTCGGGGCGATTCTGTCGGCCAGGTAAGGTGTGATCACGGGCTTGTTCATTTAGCAAGCCCACCCACTCGTCTTCGGAGGACTTCATTCCGGATTTCTTGATAGTGCTCTCTCGTTTCGGCCTCGATGAATGGGCGTGCCAGACCCAGTGGTATCGCTGTCTCGGGTACCGACTCCGAGTGAAAGCGTACCTTCGTCCCGCCTTCGATACTCTCTAGTTGCGTGGTTCCATTAAAGCGCTTTAGATTCCCACTGATCATTCGTGACTCGAATCTGGTGAACGGTGACAATGTTATTTCGCGTTCGGACTGGAAATCAAACGTCAGCGGGCCAAAATTTGTTTTCCCGGATTGAGCGACCCGGACAGTATTCCCGACCCGGGAAACGATCTTGCTGGAGGTGATGTTTGATATGAATCTGGGCAGACGCTCGAAGTCCGTCAGCACCTCCCAGACCTCCTTCGGCGGGGCAGCAATGGTCAGATCCACATCAACCCGAATAACTCCCCCCGCATTTCAACATGCACCGAAATATCCGGAGTCGTCTCGGCGGCGAGGGGGATTGATACGCATTGGCAAGCAATCACAGACAGGAGGTGCAAGAAGTAGCGCCGTACCCGAACCATGGCATTGCTAGGGTCAGGGAATTCTGAACTTCTACAGATCATCCGCCAGACGACGGGCTGACCTTTTCTGCCGCTTTTTGCAAAGCGTGACCAGTCGCTTCTGCTCCGCGCCTAATTCCACGAGCTGCTGCTGATAGCCCGACTTCAATCCCATGGCCAGCAGCTTCAGCGCCACGCTTGATGCCGCGACCTGTAGCCTCAACGCCACGTTCTATCCCATGAGCAGTGGCTTCCGCTCCTCGCTCAAGAGCCGACTCGGTCTTGTCGATCACGCCTTGGTCAGCCAGCGCTGCGCCAATCAGGAAGTAGCTGCAAAAAAGAGCGGTCAGTGAGCGCTTCATGCCTAATCTCCTTCGGATGATGCTTGTTGGATAGACACCATCTAATGCACTGATGTTCTGTACCAACTTGTATCTATTTTCCATCTGATGCCCCGCGCTAAACCCATGCGTTCGGTCTCCCGGACTTCCTCGGCGTAATTCTCGGAGATTGTAATGGCTACGACCGAAGCCGTGGCTGTTCGCAGCTGGTTGGTGACGCCTCTTCCTCGGACAGGGTCGCCCGGAGGGTCAGGCTGTCATGGACGGATACGGCGACCAGCGCGATCAAGCTGATGGCAATGACCGTATGCACGACCAGCATGAGCCAATGCCAGGGGGTCGTGTTCGAGCCCTCGGTCTGGCGTTCGACCAGGACGCCGTTCTCGTATTTTTCGCGGATGATTCTTGGCACAGGCTTTCCCGGATGATTTCAGATGGAGGGCTTGGCCGGGTCGGATCCCGCCCCGTGGAATAGATCAACAGCAATATCACGAATAGAGACGCCGAAACCTGTCGAATGTTTCAAAAAAGCGATCTGCTTAAAGCAATGGCGCAAGTCCTTTGGGTGGTGCAGGCTTGCCCTACCTGTTGCGTTCCTGCCCATTTGCTTGCCCCCGGTCGTGCCCCTTTCCTTGCTCCCGCCCGGAATCCGGCGATGGTCCGCGACCTTGCTGGACGGGGTCCTGATTGCGCCGCGCCTGCGGTTGTTCCTGGCGTTCTTGCCGATGCTGCTGTGGCGGAACAGCCACCTGGCCGTTCCACTCCCGGTACTTGGGTGGTGCCTGGGAAGGATCCGAGCGGCGCGCATCTTCCCTTGACCGCTGTGACTGCTGATGATCTCGGCCAAAGGGAGAACCCTGCGGGGATGAAGGCTGAAAGGCGCGCTGGTCATCAGGCTGCCTTTGACTTCTTTTCTGGGGCGCTTCCGGCTGACCATGACCCCGTGATGCAGGATCCCTTTGCGGTGCGTACGCTGAGTCATGCCGCCTTGCTTCAGCGTCGCGGGGTTGATATCGGTAACCCTCCTGAAGTGTACTTGAAGTTGATCAAGCCACTGATCGATGTGGCCCGCAGCCTTCTCGAAAAAGGGGAAACCCTAACTTCGATCGCATTTGTCGGCAACCTTGGCACCGGGAAAACCATGCAGATATTGCTCGACAGCGAGAGCGACGATAACAAGGATCGCTCGGCGATGGCGGTGCGCATGGCTGCCGAAACGCTGTCTGCGGATTTTGTCTTCATCATCATGGAAGTCTGGGGGCTACCCAAGGAAAAAATGCCGCGTATGGATGCGATCATCGACAAGTATGGCTCGATCGCTGCAAGCCCTTATCGGCTCGACATGGCATCCTTCATGCTGGAAACACGTTACGGCGTTTGGGTTGCGCAATGCGAGATTCGACTGAAAGGACTGTCGAAGAAGAAGCGGACGATCAGTGAGCCTGAATTTACCTTCTTCAAGGAAGTCGAAGGACGATTTTCCCGCTTCCTTCAACAACAAACATCCGCTGATGGTCCTGTGATCTTGCATTGACCCTTATGCCGGGGGTTTCTCTTTTGGTGTGCGATTTCTCCCTGCCACCCAGAATAGCAATAACGCCGAGTAGTTCACCACCACGAACCATGGCGTGTTCCATGCAATTCCGTCGAATCCTCGGTAGGTTATCGGGTAGAGCACTGAAACGGGGTAGAACTCGGCCGAGTGTGTGAATACATCGATCAAAATATGTAGCCACCATCCTGCAAGCGGCAGCCAAATTGTTGCCCACCAGCGCCTCAACGCCAAAGTGAATGCGATAGCAATGATCGCACTATGCATCGTGCAATGAAGGTGATGCGACCATAACCCCACCCAAGACGGCATTACCGGCTCGCTTCCGGGAACGGCAGTAGCGTAGGCAAAGAGTTGGTCGATTGTTCCTAATCCGAAGATGGCCCATATGGTCACTGGAAGCAGATGCACTATATCGGGAAGTATCGACAGACCGACCGCAAGCCCGGCAATAGTCACAGACACGGGCCGACGCCGCTTCACCCAGCGAACTCCTAATCCAGACCATAATCCATGCGCGATGATGTCCATCAACGCATTGTTTGCCTCCTGCCAGAGGAAAGCAATCCCATGCCCTAATTGGCTACGGTCTGGATACGGTGAGCTTGAAAAGCAAATAACTTTCTGGGCAACGTCCTGCAGGGGCTGCCAGCGGCGTCCTAAATATGGTCTCGGCCTTCGTCAGTCTGAATCCCGCTGTCGTCCGTAGGTGCTCCAAAGCCCTTTACAGGGGCACCTTCCCAGAGCCATTGCTACGACCGTAGCCGCGGCTGCTCACAACTGGCTGGCGACACGTCTTCTTCTATGCTTGCCCTGAGGGTCAGGCTGTCGTGGATGGATATGGCGACCAGCGCGACCAGGGTAATGGCGATGACCGTATGCACGACGAGCATGAGCCAATGCCAGGGGGTCGTGTTCGAGCCCTCGGTCTGGCGTTCGATCAGGACACCGTTCTCGTATTTCTCGCGGATGATTCTTGGCATGTTTTCCTGATGGTCTTGATGGCGAGCGCCGGACTAAAAGTATGGCGATCCCCGGAATGCAAAAAGCCCAACCTTGGGGGCTGGGCTAAGTGCAAGAACCGCAAACAAATTTTTTGGCTCCCCGACCTGGGCTCGAACCAGGGACCTACGGATTAACAGTCCGGCGCTCTACCGACTGAGCTATCGAGGAACAGAGGCGCGCATGTTAGTCAGTAAAAGCAGTCCAGTCAAGGGAATGCAGGATATACTGCCAAAAAATCTTTTGCCCCCATGGACCAGAATCTAGTTTATGCAAAGACCCCCATTGGGGACGAGGCTGTTCGCCAAAGGACGCGTGTTGCCCGTCGCAATTTGCGGATGGTGCTTGTGCTGGTCGATGGCAAAATGACCGTCGGAGAATTGGGCGCGAAGCTCAACGATCCCAGTCTGGTCGAGAATGCGCTGTATGAGCTGGAGCAGGGCGGGTATATTGCGCCAAGCTTGGAGGCAGTCTCGGTCTGGCAGGAGAGCAAGTTGCAGCTCGAGAAGCTCAAGGCGCCAGTTTCGTCGTCACCCAGCCCCAGGTCATTGAGTCAGTTGGACTCGCCGGGCGCATCCAGCAGTTTCTCCACTTTCGGCAGGCCCATTCTTCCTGCCCAATTTGCAACTGACGTTGCCGGGGAAGGCACGGCGGCGCAGGCGGCTTCGCCGGGGCGGCGGCGCTCGCGACTGACGTACATGGGGTTAGCGTTGATCGCCGTAGTGCTTGTCGCCATGGCAGTCTTTCTGTTTTTCCCGTATGACCGCTTCAAGCCTGCTATCGAAAACGAGCTGGCGCGGGTCTGGCAGGTTCCGGCAAGGGTCGGCGAGGTTAGGCTGATCCTGCTGCCGCAGCCTGGCTTGCTGCTTTCGGATGTGCGAGTCGGTGAGGGTGGGGAATCGGTATTCGAGAAGATTCGTGTTCATTCCTTGTTCGCGATGCTCGGGTCCGGCGTCCATAGCTTGTCGCGGATAGAGATTTCGGGCGGAACGGTTATTGCCGATCATCTGGTCGGATTGTCGCCGGCGGACAACGGACGGCGCAAGAGCAACCAGAAATGGCTGATGCAGCAGGTCGTTGTCGAAAATCTGTCTATCGCTGCCGGCCCTTTGACTCTCCGTCAACTCAGTGGTGAAGTCTCTTTTCGTGCTGACGGCGGGATCGAGAAGGCTTCCTTGCGGACCGTCGACAATACCTTGCGTGTAACTGGCGAACCGACGCCTCTGGGCCCCAGGCTCATCGTTGAAGGATTTGGCTGGCGTCCGACCGACGCACCGCCATTGACCTTCGAATCACTGCATGCGACCGGCCTGTTGCAGAAGGGCAGGCTGGTCGTCAGCAGTTTCGACATGCAGACTCTTGGCGGAGTACTCCGGGGTAACTGGCTTGTGGAATGGAACCAGGGGCTGGTCATGGCCGGCAATGCGACACTCGAACGCGTCGATTGCCGCAGGATGACCGCCCTCTTTGCACCCTCACTGGCTCTCGAGGGAGATCTGATGGGGAACTTCCGTCTGCGCGGGGCCGGCGGTGACTGGGATTCAATGTGGGCGAGCATGGATGCTGCGCTCGATGCCATGGTACTGCGCGGTGTCCTGAACGGGGTCGATCTGGGCGAAGCCGCGCGCCGCGGCCGCGGTTCCACGGTTCGTGCCGGAAGCACGAAATTTGATCGCCTGACGGCCAATGTCACGATTGATCCGCGGCAGATCCGCGGGCGCAACCTGGCGATGAATGCCGGCATGTTTACCGCAACTGGCCAGTTTGTCGCCACGCGCGACCGCCAGGTTGAAAGCAGCCTTCAGGTGACCATGCAGACGTCGGTCTCGTCATTGACTCAAACGGTGACGGTCAGCGGGACGCTTCCGAATCTGCAGGCCAGCGTTCGCTAGCCAGGAGGCAAGAAGAAGGCGAGGCAGCCGCCTCGCCTGGGTTCCTGCCCGTCCGGATCAGCCGTTGGTCACCGTGGCGATTGCCTTGGCAACGTAATCGACGTTCTTGGAGTTCAGTGCAGCCAGGCAGATGCGGCCGGTTGACACGGCATAGATCCCGAATTCCTCCTTCATGCGCTCCACCTGCGCAGCCGTCAGCCCAGTGTACGAGAACATTCCGCGCTGCTGGACAATGAACGAAAAGTCCTGCGCCACCCCCTGCGCCTTGATTGCATCGACGAGGGTGGTACGCATGCCGCGGATGCGGTCGCGCATGCCGGCCAGTTCGGTTTCCCACATCTGGCGCAGTTCGGGCGACGCGAGCACGCCGGCAACGAGGGCGCCACCGTGGGTCGGCGGATTGGAGTAGTTGGTGCGGATGACGCGCTTGACCTGCGACATCACGCGCGCCGATTCTTCCTTGCTCGCAGTGATGATGGAGAGCGCCCCGACGCGCTCCCCATAGAGCGAGAAACTCTTCGAGAAGGAACTCGCAATAAAGAACTGCAGGCCGGAGTTCGAAAGTGCGCGGACCGCGACCGCGTCGGCTTCGATCCCGTCGGCGAAACCCTGGTAAGCCATGTCGAGGAAGGGCACCAGGCCCTTGTCCTTGCAGATCTCTACCACTTCGTCCCATTGCGCTTGCGAGAGGTCGGCGCCGGTCGGATTGTGGCAACACGCATGGAGAACAATGATGGAACCAGCAGCGAGGGAATTGAGCGAGGCCTTCATGCCAGTGAAGTTCACACCGCGCGTGGCGGCATCGTAGTACGCATAGTTTTCGACTTCGAAGCCGGCGGATTCGAACAGGGCGCGGTGGTTTTCCCAGGAAGGATCGCTGATATACACCTTGGCTTCGGGGTTGAGGCGCTTCAGGTAGTCGGCGCCGACCTTCAGCGCACCGGTACCGCCGAGCGCCTGGGCGGTAATCACCTGACCGTTGGCTAGCAGGGCGGAGTCCTTGCCGAAAAGCAGGTTCTGCACAACCTGGTTGTAGGCGGGTGCACCTTCGATCGGCTGATAGCCACGTGGAGGGGCGGCCTTCAGGCGAGCCTCCTCGGCAATCCTCACCGCGCCGAGCAACGGAAGCTTGCCGTTGTCGTCAAAGTAGACCCCGACGCCGAGATTGACCTTGGTGTCACGGGGATCGACGTTGAAGGCTTCATTCAGTCCGAGAATGGGGTCGCGCGGGGCCATTTCCACCGCAGCAAAGATCGAAGAAGGCATAGGAACTCCATGAAATAGATAAAAAAGCTGTCCGCGCAGCAGTGTTTCGGTGCGAACAAAACCGTAAAATTCTAGCATGAGCGAAACCAAGACCGGCAGTCCGGTCGCGTCCTTTGACGGCAGTCCCTTCCGGCTGCACCAGCCTTTCCTCCCCGCAGGCGACCAGCCCGAGGCGATCCGCCTGCTGGTCGAGGGACTGGCGGATGGGTTGTCCTACCAGACCTTGCTCGGGGTCACCGGTTCGGGCAAGACCTATACGATGGCGAACGTGATGGCCCGGACCGGTCGCCCCGCACTTGTGCTGGCCCCAAACAAGACGCTGGCTGCCCAACTGTACTCCGAGTTCAAGGAATTCTTTCCGGAAAATGCGGTGGAGTACTTCGTTTCGTATTACGACTATTACCAGCCCGAGGCCTACGTGCCGTCGCGTGACCTTTATATCGAGAAAGACAGCTCGATCAACGAGCACATCGAGCAGATGCGGTTGTCGGCGACGAAAAGCCTGATCGAACGACGCGATGTGGTGATTGTTGCCACCGTTTCCTGCATCTACGGTATCGGCGACCGTGACGAGTATCACAACATGATCCTGACGATGCGCGTCGGCGACCGTCTGGACCAGCGGGCGATCGTCAAGCGCCTGACCGAGATGCAGTACGAGCGCAACGACATGGATTTTCACCGCGGGATATTCCGCGTGCGCGGCGACGTGATCGACATCTTTCCGGCCGAGCATGCCGAGCATGCCATCCGTGTTTCGCTGTTCGATGATGAAATCGAAGGCTTGCAGTTCTTCGACCCATTGACCGGCCATCTGTTGCACAGGGCCCTGCGCTTCACCGTCTTTCCGGCATCGCACTACGTCACGCCCCGGGGGACTGTGCTACGCGCCATCGAGGCGATCAAGGAGGAACTGCGCGAGCGTATCGATTTCTTCATCAAGAACAACAAGTTGGTGGAAGCCCAGCGCATCGAGCAGCGCACCCGTTTCGACCTTGAACTCCTCGACCAGATTGGCTTTTGCAAGGGAATCGAGAATTACTCGCGCCATTTTTCGGGCCGCCAGGCAGGTTAACCGCCACCAACCCTGATCGACTACCTGCCGTCCGATGCATTGATGTTCATCGACGAGTCGCACGTAACCATCGGCCAAGTCGGCGGCATGTACAAAGGCGATCGTTCTCGCAAGGAAAACCTGGTCGACTATGGCTTTCGCCTGCCATCGGCACTGGATAACCGCCCGTTGCAGTTCAACGAGTTCGAGGCCCACCTGAGGCAGACGATCTTTGTCTCGGCGACGCCGGCGGATTACGAAAACCGGCATGCCGGACAGGTGGTCGAGCAACTGGTGCGGCCGACCGGGCTGATCGATCCGAAGGTGATAGTGCGACCGGCATCCAGCCAGGTCGATGACCTGCTGTCGGAAATCCATCAACGGGCGAAAGCGGGCGAAAGGGTTCTCGTTACCACGCTGACCAAGCGCATGGCCGAGGACCTTACCGATTTTCTGGCGGACAACGGGGTCAGGGTGCGTTACCTGCACTCGGACATCGATACGGTCGAGCGGGTGGAGATTGTCCGTGACCTGCGTCTGGGCGAGTTCGACGTTCTGGTCGGCATCAATCTGCTGCGTGAGGGGCTGGATATTCCCGAGGTATCGCTGGTCGCCATTCTCGATGCCGACAAGGAGGGATTCCTGCGCTCGGAGCGTTCGCTGATCCAGACAATGGGCCGCGCGGCACGCCATATCAATGGCACAGCGATCCTCTATGCTGATACGATTACACACTCCATGGATCGAGCCATCGGTGAAACCGAACGGCGCCGCGAGAAGCAGATTCTCTTCAACACGGAACACGGGATCACTCCGCGCGGCGTGTCGAAGACGATCAGGGACATGATCGACGGCGTCTATGATGCCGAGTCCGCCCAGAGCGGGTTGAGGGCGGCCCAGGAGCGGGCGGCATACGAGGTCATGGATGAGAAAACGGTGGCAAGGGAAATCAGGCGCCTGGAAAAAGTGATGCTCGAGTCAGCGCGAAATCTGGAATTCGAAAAAGCGGCGAATGCCCGCGATGAATTATTTCGCCTGCGGGAGCGGGTGTTCGGTGCAGCGCCGCACGACCGCGACGGAGACGAGATGACATGAGCTATCGGGTGTTGCTGGTCTGCATGGGCAATATCTGCCGTTCCCCCACGGCGGAGGGAGTCTTGCGAAAATTCTTGAAAAACAATATGTTGGCAGAGTTTGTTGAAGTAGATTCTGCTGGAACGCACGGTTATCATGTTGGTGAGGCGCCGGATTCCAGGACGCAGCGGGCCGCAGCGGCGAGAGGTTACAACCTCTCGCAGTTGAGGGCGCGCAAGGTGGCGGCACAGGATATCGAATACTTCGACCTGATCCTGGCAATGGACAAGAGCAATCTCGACAACCTGCGCCGCATGGCGCCAGCCGAGAGGCACGAGCGCCTCAAACTGTTCATGGAATACGCCAGAAACTTCGACGATGATGAAGTCCCTGATCCATACTATGGCTTGGGGCACGGGTTTGACCTGGTCCTCGACATGATAGAGGATGGCGCCCAGGGGTTGGTCGAGGAACTCAGGCAGCGCTTCGGCAGGACCTGAAGACCGGGTGTGGGAATCCAACAAAAAAGGCGCCGCGGGCGCCTTTTTCGATTCCTGTTTCGCCCGCCTATTTGGCGGTTTCGACCATGACCAGCGGTGCTTCATCGGCCGCCGCGGTGTGTGGTTGCTGCTTGCGGGGCCGCCCAAGCCGGGGTGCCGGTTCGGTTGGAACGACTGCGGCCGGCACCGTCGTCTGAACCAGGACGAGTCCGCTCTCGATCAGCGCCTTCTCAAGGGTGACCGCCGGCACGGCAACAGCAGGTGCCGGAGGCGGGGAGGTTTCGTCGCTCTTCGCAAGGTCGACCGCAACAGCCTCGGGCGAAGCGATTTCGCTCGCCAGCGAAACTGGAACGGGCTCGACCGCCAACGGGACCGGCTCGGCTGCGAACGGGACGGGCTCGACGGCCAACGCGGCAGGTTCGGAGACAACCGGCAATGCTTCGACTGGCGCCGGGACTGCGGCAATCTCCGCGACAACCTCGGGTTCGCCCTCGACTGGTGGAATCATGACCACCACCGGTTCCTCACCGAGTGGCGCGATGGCGTCGGGTGTCGCTTCCGCGACTCCAGTGGCAACGGCGCCATCAGGCTCGTTGCGCCTTTCGCCGCGGCCGCGGCCACCCCGGCGACTCCGGCGGCGACTGGCCTGCTCTTCAACGGTACCGGTGCTTTCCTGGGCTGCGTTCGTTTCGGGCGGGAGGCTGCTTGCCGCTACCTCAGCGACGGCAGCAGCCTGGATAGGCCGGTTTTCGACGGCTTCAGGCTGCTGGCGCGGCGCGCGTTCCTTGCGCTCGCCGCGCGGGCGACGTTCCTGGCGCTCGCCACCGGTTGCGCTCGTTTCTTCGCGCGGGGCCTTCTCGGCAATGCGTTCGCTGCGGCTGGCGGATCGTTCCTGACGCTCGCCGGGGCGTTCGCCGGGTTCCTCGCTCCTGCGGCTGCTGGTGTTCCTGCCGCCGCGACGGCTGTCACGGACCGGTCCGCGCTCGCTACGGCCTGGGCCGCGAGCTTCGCCCGCCGCCGTCCTGAGCGGTTCGGGAGCCGGTGGCGGTGCACCCGGTGCCGGCGTCTTGCGGAACAACGCAATGATCCGTGCAAAGACGCCTTGTCCTGAATGTACTGACGGCGGCATGGGTGCTTGAACCGGTGCAGCGGTTGCTGTTTGGGACAGGTTCGGCGCAGGTTGCTCCGGGGAGACGCCCTTGATGACGGCTTCCTGGCGGGGCTTGGCGGCTTCCTGCTGGGTGGCCTGCTTGATTGCTTCCTCGAGCGGCACGTCAACCATCTTGTAGGAAGGCTCGCGCAGGTCCTCGTTGTTCAGGTCATCGTGGCGCAGCCGGGTAATCGTATGGGCCGGCGTCTCGAGGTGGATGTTCGGGATGAGCAGGATGGTTACCTTGTGGCGCAACTCGATGGCCTGGATGTCGGGGCGCTTCTCGTTGAGCAGGAAAGTGGCGACATCGACGGGAACCTGGACATGCACGGCCCCCGTGTTCTCTTTCATTGCTTCTTCTTCCAGGATGCGCAGGATGTGCAGCGCGGCGGATTCGGTCGAGCGGATGTGGCCGGTGCCGGTGCAGCGCGGGCACGAGATGTAGCTGGTTTCGGCCAGGGCCGGGCGCAGCCGTTGGCGCGACAGTTCCATCAGGCCGAAACGGCTGATCTTGCCCATCTGCACGCGGGCACGGTCGAACCGCAGCGCATCGCGCAGGCGGTTCTCGACCTCGCGCTGGTTGCGCTGGTTCTCCATGTCGATGAAGTCGATGACGATCAGGCCGCCGAGGTCGCGCAGACGTAACTGGCGCGCCAGTTCTTCCGCGGCTTCGAGGTTGGTCTTGTAGGCCGTTTCCTCAATGTCGGCACCCTTGGTGGCACGACCCGAGTTAACGTCGACGGCGACCAGCGCTTCGGTGTGATCGATGACGACGGCACCACCGGACGGCAGATTGACCTGACGGACGAAGGCCGTTTCGATCTGGTGCTCGATCTGGAAACGGGAGAAGAGCGGCACATCGTCGCGATAGCGCTTGACGCGGTTGACGTTGGCCGGCATCACGGTGCCCATGAAGGCGCGCGCCTGTTCGTAAACCTCGTCGGTGTCGATCAGGATTTCGCCGATTTCCGGCTGGAAGTAATCGCGGATGGCACGGATGACCAGGCTGCCTTCGAGATAGATCAGGAAGGCGCCGCTCTGCTGCTGGGCCGCGCCTTCGATGGCGTTCCAGAGTTGCAGCAGATAGTTCAGATCCCACTGCAGTTCTTCGGCCTGGCGACCGATGGCTGCCGTGCGGGCGATCAGGCTCATGCCGTTGGGTACTTCGAGCTGGTCCATCGTGTCACGCAGTTCGGTGCGCTCGTCGCCGTCGACGCGACGGGAAACGCCACCACCGCGCGGGTTGTTCGGCATCAGGACGAGGTAGCGGCCGGCAAGTGAAACATACGTCGTCAGGGCTGCGCCCTTGTTGCCACGCTCGTCCTTGTTGACCTGGACGATCAGTTCCTGACCTTCCTTCAGCGCCTCGTTGATCTTGGCGCGGCTGGCCTCGACACCGGGCTGGAAGTTGGCGCGGGAAATTTCCTTGAAGGGCAGAAAGCCGTGCCTCTCGGCACCGTAGTCGATGAAGCAGGCTTCAAGGCTGGGTTCGATGCGGGTGATGACACCCTTGTAGATGTTGCTCTTGCGTTGTTCCTTGGAGGCCGATTCAATGTCGAGATCAATCAGTTTCTGGCCATCGACAATGGCGACACGGAGTTCTTCGGCCTGTGTCGCATTGAAAAGCATGCGTTTCATTATTTGGGGCTCCAGCGCACCAAGGCACGCTGCAACGGAGTCCCGTGCAGGCAGCGACAGTTTCAGTTATCGGGTTGCGTCATGAGAACAAGGGCAAAGACGACGATGAAAGTGCTGATCAACATACGGCCGCGATTTGATTTGTTGAAAGGCGCGACCTGAGAATTCCTGAAACGGGCAATCCGTGCGTGCTTACGGTGGGCTAATCCATTACCATCACTACTTTTGGTGAGTGAACTTAACCAGTCGTTTTACGGTGGTCTGGCTTGTGCAAGTCGCGCAAGTGAAATTCGGAGCCTGCCGCGTGGCGGTCGCATAGTGGCGCGAGGCAAACGGTCTGACGGTTCGTTGTCTCTTGCAAACCGAGATGTAAAACGTGGGCAGTATATTGCAAAATGAACAGCGCCGGTAACAATTCGGTCACGCATCTGATGATCGGCGAAGACGATCCGGGCCAGCGTCTCGACAACTTCCTGATCCGCATCTGCAAAGGGGTGCCCAAGAGCCATCTCTATCGCATCCTGCGCAGCGGGGAAGTCCGGGTGAATAGCCGGCGGGTCGGCGCAGGTTATCGGCTGTGCGTGGGGGACATGCTGCGCTTGCCGCCGCTCCGGATAGCCGAAAGGCCTCAGGGCGACATCGACGAGGCTGCCAAGCAGCGCGTCGATCTGCCGATAATCTACGAGGACGAAGCCATGCTGGTCATCGACAAGCCCGACGGCGTCGCGGTGCACGGTGGCAGCGGTGTCAGTTTCGGCGTCATCGAGGCGCTCCGCCGGCAACGTCCAGACGCCAAGTTTCTCGAACTTGCGCACCGTCTCGACCGCGAAACCTCCGGTATCCTGCTGGTCGGCAAGAAGCGGCTGGCCTTGACGGCGCTGCACGACATGTTCCGCGAACACGGCGCGGGGGCCGACAAGCGTTATCTGGTGCTGGTCAAGGGGCGCTGGATGAACAATGCGCAGCACGTCAAACTGCCGCTGCACAAATCCCTGACGGAAGGCGGCGAGCGGCGGGTATCGGTCAATCCGGAGGGCAAGGCGGCGCATACGGTTTTCCGGCTGCTGGCGCGCTGGCCGGAGATCAGCCTGCTCGAGGCCCAACTGAAAACCGGGAGAACCCATCAGATCCGGGTGCATCTCGCGCATCTGGGCTTTCCGATTCTCGGCGACGAAAAATACGGCGATTTCGCACTTAACCGGGATCTCAAGCGTGCCGGACTCAAGCGCATGGCCCTGCACGCCTGGCGCATTGCACTGCGGCACCCGCTGAACGGGGCGCCTCTGGAATGCACTGCTCCACTGCCGGAGGCCATCGCCAGCTACATTGCCGCGGTCGACGGCGAAGAAGAGCGTGAATTCAGCGCCGACGGTCTGGAACAAATCATCGGCAAGCGGCTCGCAAGCGCATGAAGTACGATCTGGTGGTTTTCGACTGGGACGGGACTCTGCTTGATTCGGCGGAAGCGATTGTCCAGGCGATCCAGGCCGCGTGTCGCGACATTGGTTATCCCCCGCCGGGCAACGATCAGGCCCGGCATGTAATCGGTCTTGGTCTGGCCGATGCGATGCGCCATGCGGCGCCGGATCTGCCCCCGGAACGCTATCAGGCGATGGTTGATCGCTACCGTTTTCACTATCTCGGTGCGGATCATCGACTGACCTTGTTCGAGGGAATCCCCGAAATGCTGGCCGAACTGCAATCCGCAGGCCACATTCTGGCGATTGCCACCGGCAAGAGCCGCCTGGGGCTGGAACGGGCGCTCGATCATTCCGGGTTGCGCGCGCTGTTTCGGGCCTCGCGCTGTGCCGATGAATGCCATTCCAAACCCCATCCGCAGATGCTCGAGGAACTGATGACGGAATTCGGCGTCGCCGGCGGAGCCACCCTGATGATCGGCGATACCTCGCACGACCTCCTGATGGCGCAAAATGCGGGCGTCGCTGGTCTTGCCGTCACTTACGGCGCGCACCCTCACGATCATCTGCTCGAACACCACCCCTTGGCTTGCCTGCATACCGTTGCCGAACTCGGAACATGGCTCAGGACAAACGCCTGATCTGCGGCAGCACCGATCTGGTCGAGGCGGGTACCGGTTTCCGCTTCCAGTTCAGCCACACAGGGCGCGAGGCAGATGCCTTCGCCGTTCGCTTTCGCGGGAAGGTCTTCGGCTACATCAACGAATGCGGCCATATTCCGGCACAACTTGATTGGCTGCCGGGAGAGTTCTTCGATGATTCCAAGCTATACTTGATCTGCTCGGTTCATGGCGCGCTTTATGCCCCGGACTCGGGTCGGTGCCTTGGCGGGCGCTGTCAAGGCAAAGGCTTGGCGGCGCTTGCGCTCGACGAGGTTGATGGTCAGGTCTTTTTGGTACAAGAAAACGTTCATGGATAATCCCCAATCCCCCAACAATTCCCCGGACTGGGAGCGGAAGACGCTCGAGAAACTGTTGTTCTTGACGCTTGAAGAACAGAAGAACCGGCGGCGTTGGGGAATCTTCTTCAAGTTCCTCGGTTTCGGCTATCTTGCTCTTGTTCTCGTTGCGCTGGTCGACTGGGGAACCGAGGCATCGCATCAGGATCGCCATACGGCATTGATCGACGTGACCGGCATGATCGAAACGAAAGGTGCGTCCAATGCCGAAAAGATGATCGAATCACTGCAAAGCGCGTTCAAGGAAAAGAAGGTCGCCGGGGTGATCCTGCGCATCAACAGTCCGGGTGGCAGCCCCGTTCAGGCCGGAATGATCAATGACGAGATTCGCCGGCTTCGCGCCAAGCATCCTGAAACCCCGCTCTACGCGGTGGTCGAGGACATTTGTGCTTCGGGCGGTTACTACGTGGCTGCAGCCGCGGACAAGATCTATGTCAACAAGGCCAGTATCGTCGGATCCATCGGCGTGCTGATGGACGGCTTCGGTTTCACCGGGACGATGGACAAACTGGGCGTCGACCGGCGCCTGCTGACGGCGGGCAACAACAAGGGGTTCCTTGACCCGTTCTCGCCACAGAATCCGAATCAGACAGCGCACGCACAGGTCATGCTCGACGACATCCACCAGCAGTTCATCGACGTGGTCAAGACCGGCCGTGGTGCGCGTCTCAAGGAGACCCCGGAAATGTTTTCGGGGCTGATGTGGACCGGTGACCAGAGCGTCAAACTCGGTCTGGCCGACGACTTCGGCAGTGTCGATTCCGTGGCGCGCGACGTGATCAAGGCCGAGAAGGTGCTCGATTATTCGGTCAAGGACAATATCGCCGAGCGCTTTGCCAGGCGCCTCGGGGCTGGTGCGGTCAACAGCCTGTGGAAGGGGTTTTTCGAGACCTCGGCTGGCGTCAGCCTGCGCTGAAGCCGCTCACGCCTGCAGCAGGAACACTGTCGGACGCCGCTCGATTGCGGGCGGCGTTTGCTGTTTCCACTGCCGGATCGTGCGCGTCACGACCGATTCACCTGGTAGCGTGAGGTCGGTTGCCAGGGTCAGGCGGGTTGCCGGGTCGCAGACCTGCAGGGCGGTTGCAAACAATTGCTGGTTTCGGTAAGGCGTTTCGATGCAGATCTGCGTTTGCTGCCGCTTTCGCGACTCGCTCTCGAGGTCGCGCAAGGCCTTTGCCCGCTCGGTTTCCTTTGCCGGAAGATAGCCGTGGAAGGCAAAACGCTGCCCGTTGAGGCCGGAAGCCATGAGCGCCAGAACAAGCGAGGAGGGACCGATCAGCGGGACGACGCGGATGTGTTCTTGGTGGGCGAGCGCCACCAGGTTGGCCCCGGGGTCGGCGACAGCCGGGCAGCCCGCTTCCGAGAGCAGACCGACATCATGGCCGGCGCGCAATGGAAGCAGAAGGCGCTCCAGAGCTTCCGGCTGGGTGTGCTCGTTGAGCTCGGCAAGTTGCAATTCCTGCAATGGCACGTCGGTGGCGACGGCCTTCAGGAAGGCACGGGCACTCTTCGGCTGTTCCACGATGAAGTGGGCGAGCGGACGCACCACAGACAGCACGCTCGCCGGTAGCGATTCCTCAAGCGGTGTCGGGCCGAGCGGCACAGGTATCAGATAGAGCGTCCCGGCCATCAGGGAACCGCCACGCCCTGTCTTCGCAGCAGGGCGCAGAGTGCGATCAGGGGAAGGCCCACCAGCGCATTCGGATCATCACCGGCGATACGGCTCAAAAGCGCGATCCCGAGACCTTCCGACCTGGCGGATCCGGCGCAATCATAGGCCGGCTCGCAGCGCAGGTAGCGTTCGATCTCTTGATCCGTCAGGTCGCGGAAGGTCACCAGGGTTGGGACACCGCACACCTCGACCACACCAGTGCGGGTGTTGTAGAGGCAGAGACCGGTATAGAAATTGACCGTCTTTCCCGAGAGGGCGCGCAATTGCTCGACTGCGCGCTCGTGGCATCCCGGCTTGCCGCAGATAACGCCGTCGACCGTGGCAACCTGGTCACTGCCTATGATCAGGGCGTCCGGATGGGCGCCGGCGACGGCCCGGGCCTTGGCTTCGGAAAGACGCAATGCCATTGTTTCTGGACTCTCCCCGGGCCAACGACTTTCGTCGGTTTGCGGGCTGGCAACTTCGAACGGCAGGCCGAGGCGGTGCAACAATTCGCGACGGTATGGCGAAGTTGACGCGAGAATCAGGGTTTGTGACATGAAAGTTCCAATACAACAAAGTGTTGCCGCAATTTCTTAAAGTGGCACTTTGTTTTGACTTGGCGGGCGAGAAATAATATCATCCAATGTTTGAGTCGCAACAGCTTGAGATTGAAAAGGATTTCGGACGCATTCGCGTTTTCCCGGGAAGGCCATGTTGTTGAAGGGACGCTGGCACTATCCAGCCTTGAACGCCTGCATGACCTGCTGGCTGGACTGGCCGGAGAGGTGAGCTTCCGTATCAGCGGGCTGACTGGGGAACGGGGAGAGTCGATGCTGCATCTGGAGGTTTCGGGATCGCTCCCGCTGGCCTGCCAGCGCTGTCTGGAAGCGATTCCTTTCAACCTCGATGTCGATAGTCTTCTGGAACTGCTTCCGGAGGGTGCCGAGATGTCGCAGGACGAGCTGGAAGACGATACACGTGATTTCCTGCCGGTGGCGGGCAAACTGGATGTGGCCGAATTGGTGGAGGACGAGATCCTCCTGGTCCTGCCGGTTGCGCCAAGGCACGAAAGATGTGGTTTGCCGGGCACTGCCGATGCGGGCGAGCGGATTAATCCGTTCGCGCAGTTGGCCGGACTCAGAGGCAAGCCGAACTGATTTTTTTGGAGTAATGACATGGCTGTTCAACAGAACAAGAAATCCCCTTCCAAGCGTGGCATGCGTCGCGCTCACGACTTCCTGTCCAATCCGCCGCTGGCTGTCGAGCCGAACACCGGCGAAGTCCATCTGCGGCACCATATTTCGCCGAACGGCGTCTATCGCGGCAAGAAGGTTATCAAGGCCAAGGGCGAGTGATCGTTCAATGAAGGGCGGGCTGTCCGTTCCGGGCTGCCTGCCTTTTATTTTGCCATGACAGCCCGCATCGCCATCGATTGCATGGGAGGAGACCACGGACCGTCCGTGACGGTGCCGGCGTCCCTGCGTTTTCTCGAAGACCATCCGGGCGCAAGTTTGATCCTCGTCGGCCGCGAGGACATGCTGCAACCGCTCTTGGGAAAATGGTCAGCGAATTCCCGCCTGCGCGTCGTCCACGCTTCGGAAGTTGTGGAGATGCACGAATCGCCAGCGCTTGCGTTGCGCAACAAGAAGGATTCGTCGATGCGGGTGGCGATCAACCTCGTCAAGAATGGCGAGGCGGATGCCTGCGTTTCGGCGGGCAACACCGGCGCGCTGATGGCGATTTCACGGTTTGTCATGAAGATGATGCCGGGAATCGAGCGACCGGCGATCTGCGCGGCCGTGCCAACAGCCAAAGGGCATACTCACATGCTCGATCTCGGTGCCAATGTCGATTGCGGACCGGAACACCTGCTCCAGTTCGGCATCATGGGCGCCATGCTCGTCGCCGCGATGGAGCACAGCGATCGCCCGACGGTCGGCATCCTCAATATCGGCGAGGAAGAGATCAAGGGCAACGAAGCGGTCAAGGCCGCCGCCGAGCTTCTCCGCGCGTCCGATCTCAATTTTATCGGCAATGTCGAGGGTGACGGCATCTACAAGGGCGATGCCGATGTCGTCGTCTGCGACGGTTTCGTCGGCAATGTCGCCCTGAAGGCGTCGGAGGGACTGGCGCAGATGCTGGGTTCATCGCTGCGCAGCGAGTTCAAGCGCAACTGGCTGACCAAGCTGGCAGCCGTCATCGCGATGTCAGTTCTCAACAATTTCAAGCAACGCTTCGACCATCGCCGTTACAACGGGGCCATCCTGCTGGGTCTGCGCGGCATCTCGGTCAAGAGCCACGGATCAGCCGATGCTTTCGCCTTTGGCTACGCCGTTGGCCGTGCCTACGATGCAGCCGAGAACCGCGTCCTCGAGCGGATCGCCGCACGAATCGCATCGGCGACTGATGCGCAGGTTGCCAGAGTCGAGGAGAGCGCCTGAATGTATGCACGACTGACCGGCACCGGCAGCTGCCTTCCCGGTATCCCAGTAAGCAATGACGACCTGGCGGCGCGCGGCATCGACAGCAATGACGAGTGGATCGTTTCGCGTACCGGCATTCGCAGTCGCTTCCTGGCGACGCCGGGAACGACCTCAAGCGAACTGGGTCTGGTCGCTGCACAGCGGGCGCTGGAGATGGCCGGCGTCGCGGCCAGTGACATAGACCTGATCATCGTGGCGACATCGACTCCGGATTTCATCTTTCCCAGTACCGCCTGCCTTATCCAGGGCAGGCTGGGCAGCAGCAAGGGCGCTGCCGCGTTCGACGTCCAGGCCGTCTGCAGCGGCTTTGTCTACGCTCTGGGAATTGCCGAAAAGTTCATCCGCTCGGGCAGCCACAGCAAGGCGCTGGTTATCGGCGCCGAGGTGTTTTCGCGGATTCTTGACTGGAACGATCGCGGTACCTGTGTGCTTTTCGGCGACGGGGCAGGCGCGGTGGTCCTCGAGGCTTCGGAAAAGCCCGGGATCCTTACCACGGCAATGCATGCCGACGGCAGCCAGAACGAGATCCTGAATGTTCCGGGTCAGGTTTGTGGGGGCCAGGTGACCGGCGACCCATTCCTGCGCATGGACGGTCAGGCAGTCTTCAAGTTTGCCGTACGTGTCCTGGCGGAGGTCGCCGAAGAGGTGTGCGTGAAGGCGGGCATCCACGCGAGCGGGATAGACTGGCTGATTCCGCATCAGGCAAATATTCGCATCATGGACGCCACAGCAAGAAAACTCGGCGTGGAGCGCGGCAAGGTGATCATCACCGTCGATCGGCATGGCAATACTTCCGCCGCTTCCGTTCCGCTGGCGCTCGACGAAGCGGTTCGTGACGGACGCATCCGGAGTGGGCAACGGGTGCTGCTGGAAGGCGTCGGCGGTGGCTTCACCTGGGGCGCGGCCCTGCTCGAATTCTGATCCGGGAGAGGAAAAACATGTCTTTCGCTATCGTATTTCCAGGCCAGGGCTCCCAAAGCGTTGGCATGATGGCTGCCTACGGTGATGCTGCCGTGGTTCGCGCTACCTTCGACGAGGCTTCCGGCGCACTCGGCGAAGACCTGTGGGCGATGGTCGCCGATGGTCCGGCGGAAGTACTTGCCCAGACGGTGAATACGCAGCCGGTGATGCTGACTGCCGGCATTGCTGCCTGGCGGCTTTGGCGGGAGAGGGGCGGTCGCATCCCCGTTGTCGTTGCCGGTCACAGTCTCGGCGAGTATTCGGCGCTGGTCGCCGCCGGCGTCATCGAACTCAAGGATGCCGTGCCTCTCGTTCGCCTGCGCGCGGCTGCCATGCAGGAAGCCGTTCCGTTTGGCACGGGCGCCATGGCTGCAATTCTTGGCCTCGATGATGCGGGCGTCGTCGCCGCCTGTGTCGAGGCGGCCCAGGGCGAGGTTGTCGAACCGGTCAATTTCAATGCCAATGGTCAGACGGTCATTGCCGGGCACAAGAACGCGGTCGAGCGCGCCATGGAAAGCTGCAAAGCGCGTGGCGCCAGGATGGCCAAGGCGCTGCCGGTTTCCGCACCGTTCCATTCGTCGTTGATCCGTCCGGCAGCCGACAAACTGGCGGCGCGTCTGGCCGAACTGGATTTCCTGACGCCGGTTGTTCCGGTGATCAACAATGTCGATGTCGCGATCGAAAGCGAACCGGAACGCATCAAGGACGCGCTGGTCCGTCAGGCCTATAACCCGGTACGCTGGGTCGAGACCATCCAGAAGATGGCCGCTCTTGGCGTGTCTACCGTAGCCGAGTCTGGTCCAGGCAAGGTGCTGGCCGGACTGACCAAACGCTGCGCCGATGGTGTTGCCGGCGTGGCGCTGGCGGATGCCGCTTCGATCGAAGCCAACTTGGGTCTGGAGTAAGTCATGCTGAACGACAAGGTCGCTTTCGTCACCGGCGCCACCCGCGGTATCGGCCGCGCCATTGCGCTGGAACTCGGCAAGCAGGGCGCGACGGTGATCGGCACGGCGACCAGCGAAGACGGGGCCGGCAAGATATCCGCTTATCTCGCCGAAGCCGGTGTCAAGGGCAAGGGAGTCATGCTAGACGTCACCGACAGCGCCCGGACCGACGGCGTCCTGGCAGACGCCGCCAAGGAATTCGGTGTCATCACCATCCTGGTCAACAATGCCGGGATCACCCGAGACAACCTGGCGATGCGCATGGGGGACGACGAGTGGGATGCCGTGATCGACACCAACCTGAAGGCGGTTTTCCGTCTCACGCGCGGTGTCATGCGTGGAATGATGAAGGCGCGCTTCGGACGCGTGGTCAACATAACTTCGGTGGTCGGCTATTCAGGAAACCCGGGCCAGGCAAACTACTGCGCGGCGAAGGCCGGCGTTGCAGGTCTCACCCGATCGCTGGCACGGGAACTTGGCAGCCGTAATATCACGGTCAACTGCGTGGCTCCGGGCTTTATCGCTACCGACATGACGCAGTGCCTTGAGCGAAGAGCAGAGGCAAGCCATGCTGGCAGCGATTCCGCTCGGTCGCGCCGGCACTCCGGAAGATGTCGCCGGTGTCGTGGGCTTTCTTGCCTCCCCGGCAGCCAGCTATGTCACGGGCACGACAGTGCATGTGAATGGCGGCATGTTCATGGATTGATTTCCCGAAGCCCCGGCTTTTGGTAAACTATCAATGTTTTTTTACGCACCCCCAAGAGGGAAGGAGTTTTTCTAATGGATAACATCGTAGAGCGCGTCAAGAAGATTGTCGCCGAACAGTTGGGCGTCAATGAAGCGGACATCAAGAACGAGTCCTCGTTCGTTGACGATCTGGGGGCGGATTCGCTGGACACCGTCGAACTGGTCATGGCGCTCGAAGAGGAATTCGAGTGCGAAATTCCTGACGAACAGGCTGAGAAGATCACCACGGTCCAGCAGGCGGTCAACTATATCCTGGCCAACAAGGCCTGATTCATATCGTCTGATTCAGCGACAAGGCCGGCCCCATGGTCGGCCTTGCCGCATTTGCATTCGGAGTTTACCTTGACACGTCGCAGAGTCGTAATCACTGGTCTGGGTCTTGTTAGCCCGGTCGGAAATACCGTCGAAGAAGGCTGGCTGAACATCGTGGCTGGCCGCTCCGGCATTGTCCATGTCAGCAAGTTCGATACCTCCACCTTTCCGGTGCGGATTGCGGGCGAGGTCAGAGGCTTTGACGTTACCGACTACATTTCGTCCAAGGATGCGCGCCGCATGGATACGTTCATCCATTTCGGCATGGCGGCGGGGATTCAGGCAGTGCGTGATGCCGGTCTGGACAAGGAAAACGTTGCCGACCTCGAGCGTGTGGGGGTGGCAATCGGTTCGGGCATCGGCGGCCTGCCGCTGATCGAGGTGACCAAGGACGAATACAATGCCGGCGGTGTCCGCAAGGTGTCGCCATTCTTCGTTCCCGGCTCGATCATCAACATGATTTCCGGCAACCTGTCGATCATGTACGGCTTCAAGGGTCCGAATATCGCGCTGGTGACTGCCTGCTCGACGGGCACCCATTCGGTAGGCGAAGCTGCGCGCATCATTGAATACGGCGACGCCGACATCATGGTCGCCGGAGGTGCGGAGTCAACCGTGTCACCCCTTGGCTTGGGCGGTTTCTGTGCCGCCCGTGCGTTGTCGACCCGCAACGACGACCCGACGACCGCCAGCCGACCGTGGGACAGGGACCGCGATGGCTTCGTTCTCGGTGAGGGTGCCGGTTGCATGGTGCTCGAGGAGTACGAGCACGCCAGGGCTCGTGGTGCGAGGATCTACGCCGAAGTTGCCGGTTACGGCATGAGCGCCGATGCCTATCACATGACGCAACCAGCCGAGAGCGGCGACGGCGCCCGCCGATGCATGCTGGCAGCGATGAAGAATGCCGGGCTGTCTCCGTCCGACATCCAGTATGTCAATGCCCACGGCACCTCGACGCCGCTTGGCGACGTCGCGGAGACGATGGCTGTCAAGAGTGCTTTCGGCGACGTCGTGAAGAATATCGTGGTCAATTCCACCAAGTCGATGACCGGCCACCTGCTTGGCGCAGCGGGCGGGATCGAAGCGGTGTTCACGGCGCTGGCGATTCACCATCAGATTTCGCCGCCGACCATCAACATCTTCAACCAGGACGAGCGCTGCGACCTCGACTATTGTGCGAATCAGGCGCGCCCGATGAGGATCGATGCCGCGCTTTCGAACTCGTTCGGTTTTGGCGGCACCAACGGCACCATCGCCTTCAAACGTATCTGATCTCGCGTAACACTGCGGCAGCCGGCAGGGAACGGTGCAGTTTCCGATAACCATCGGACTGCACCGTTCGCACTTTGCCGACGGCATCCTGCTCGTTTCGACCGTCATTGGCCTTCTTGCGCTTGCGTTTGCGGGCTGGTCCCTGGTCACTTCCTGCCTGCTCGCGGTCATGACCCTGCTGGCGGCGTTCTCGGCAGCGCGCGCTTTGACGCCGCGAATCAGGGTCTTGCGCATCGCTGAAGACGGGGGCGTCAGTTGTCTCGTCGTGGGTGCGTCGGAGTTCTCCCCTGTTTGCCTGCTGCCCGGAGCGACGGCGCATCCCTGGCTGACGGTCATGCGTCTCGCTCACGCGGAAGGCAAGTGGCTCATGGTGGTTGCGCCGGATTCTGCGGCGCCCGAGGAATTCCGACGGCTGCGGGTCTGGTTGCGCTGGCGCGCGTCAGTCAGCGACGGCTCAGGCGATTTCTGAGAATCGTGCTCTTCGCGTGCGGCAGCGTTTCCGGATAGTCACGTGAAAAGTGCAGCCCGCGGCTTTCCTTGCGCCGCATGGCGCAACGGATGATCAGGTCGGCGGTGACGACCAGATTGCGCAGTTCGATCAGGTCATGACTGACCCGGAAATTGGCGTAGAACTCCTCGATTTCCCACTTCAGCAAGCGGATGCGATTCTGTGCCCGCTTGAGCCGCTTCGTGGTGCGGACGATGCCGACGTAGTCCCACATGAAGCGACGCAATTCGTCCCAGTTGTGGGAGATGACCACTTCCTCGTCAGCATTGGTGACGCGGCTTTCATCCCATTGGGGCAAGCGGGGAGGTCGGCCGGTTTTGCGACCCAGGATATCGTTGACCGCAGCTTCGGCAAAGACCAGGCATTCGAGCAGCGAGTTCGAGGCCAGTCGGTTGGCGCCATGGAGGCCGGTGCATGAAGCTTCGCCGGCAACATAGAGGCCCTTGACGTCAGTTCGCCCGCGCAGGTCGCTGATGATGCCGCCGCAGGTATAGTGGGCCGCGGGCACGACGGGAATCGGCTCGCTGGCGATATCGATGCCCAGTTCGAGGCAACGGGCATGGATATTCGGGAAATGCGCCCGGATGAATTCCTCGCCCTTGTGGGTGATGTCCAGATAGACGCAGTCCAGGCCGCGCTTCTTCATCTCGAAGTCGATGGCGCGAGCGACGATGTCACGCGGTGCGAGTTCGGCCCGCTCGTCGTGCCTTGGCATGAAGCGGGTGCCATCGGGTAGCCGGAGCAGGCCGCCTTCGCCGCGCACCGCTTCGGAAATCAGGAAGGACTTCGCCTGCGGGTGATACAGGCAGGTCGGGTGGAACTGGATGAATTCCATGTTGGCGACCCGGCAACCGGCCCGCCAGGCCATGGCCACCCCATCGCCGGTGGAGGTATCGGGGTTCGTCGTATACAGATAGACCTTGCCGGCGCCACCCGTCGCGATAAGGGTGCTGGGAGCGCTGATGGTTATGACCTCGCCGCTTCGGCTGTCGAGGATGTGGGCTCCGAAACAGCGGTTCTCGCCGGTGGCGAGTTTGGCGCCGGTAATCAGGTCGATCGCGATATGGTTTTCAAGAACCTTGATGTTGGGGGTGGCGCGCACCTGCCGGGTCAGTGCTTCCTGTACCGCCGACCCCGTCGCATCGGCGACGTGAATGACCCGCCGTGCGCTGTGTCCGCCTTCGCGGGTCAGGTGATATCCGGATTCATCCTTGGTGAATGGAACGCCTTGGGCAATCAGCCAATCGATGGCACGACGACCGTTTTCGACGACGAAACGTGTTGCTTTCTCGTCATTGAGCCAGGCGCCGGCGACCAGGGTGTCGCGGATATGAGCCTCGATCGAATCCTTGCTGTCGAGAACGGCGGCAATGCCCCCTTGCGCCCAGCCGGATGCCGAATCCTCAAGACCGCGCTTGCTGACAAGCGCCACCCGGCAATGCACCGCCAGTCGAAGCGCGGCTGATTGTCCGGCGAGGCCACTGCCGATGATCAGGACATCGAAATTCTGCAACGCTCTTCTCTAGCGCGATTGAACAGAGCGAAATATAGCATGGCAAAAATGCTTCTTGCAGTTACAGATGGTCACAATTAAGGGCAACTACGTATCTGCCCGAGTAATTCGGCTGGGATATACTCCGCTCGACGAAGAGACCGGTGAAAATCTGACAGAGCATGCAAGAGCTTATGAGCGAGCGCGAAATTGACCAGATACTGGTCGAGCGGGCGCAAGCTGGCGATCGACACGCCTTTGATCAGTTGGTAAGCAAGTATCAGCGCAAGCTGGGACGTCTGCTGTCGCGTTTCATCCGCGATTCCGCGGAAATCGAGGATGTGACGCAGGAAGCATTCATCAAGGCCTACCGGGCGTTGCCGTCATTTCGCGGTGACAGCGCCTTCTATACCTGGCTTTACCGCATCGGTATCAATACGGCCAAGAACTACCTGGTTGCCCAAGGCCGGCGCGCCCCGACGTCCACCCAATTCGACAGCGAGGAAGCCGAGACCTTCGAGTCCGCCGATCAATTGCGTGATATCAACACTCCCGAAAGTCTTCTGATGTCGAAGCAGATCGGGGAAACTGTCAATTCCGCCATCGACGCACTGCCCGAGGAGTTGCGCAGGGCGATCGTCCTCCGTGAAATTGACGGGCTGTCTTACGAGGAAATCGCGGGTATGATGGATTGCCCGATCGGCACCGTGCGCTCGCGAATCTTCCGCGCCCGTGAGGCGGTGGCACTGAAGTTGCGGCCCTTGCTCGATATCGCGCCGGATCGCCGCTGGTAATTGATGAATTCCGAACCAAGTACCGTTCGCGCCATTGTCCGCGAGATCAACCAAGCCGATGCCCTGGTCGAGGTGGAGCAGGGAGGTTGCGGGCGCTGCCATGATCCGGGCGGCTGCGGCGGTCAGCAGTTGACCCGGATGTTCTGTTCCACGCCGAAAACCTATCGCGTCGCCAACGAGATCGGAGCCGGGGTCGGTGATCGTGTAACGATAGCGATAGCCGCGGGCAGCGTTCGCCGGAGCGCGAATTTGGCCTATGTTCTGCCGTTGACCGCAACCATCGCCGGCGCCGTGCTCGGGATGCTTCTCGGAGACGATCCGGGAGCGATGCTTGGTGGTCTGGCCGGGTTGCTTGTCGCGTTTCTTCATGTCCGTCGCCGAGCGGCGGCGGGTACTGGTTTTTCCGCAAATCATCCCCATATCGTTTCCCGTTCGTCTTAAGCAATTCAGGAGGTACACGCCAATGAAGCGTTTTCTGGCTCTCTTTTCATTCCTTCTTGTTTCTTCAGTGGCGCTTGCGCAGACCCGCGGTCTGCCGGACTTCACCGAACTTGCCGAGAAACAGGGGCCGGCCGTCGTCAATATAAGCACGACGCAGGTGATGCGCGGCAACCAGGGAATGCCTTTTCCGTTCGACGAGAGCGACCCGGCCTTCGAATTCTTCAAGCGCTTCATTCCCCGTGAACCGGGAGGCACCACGCCGCGCGAGTTCGAGAACAAGTCGCTCGGGTCAGGCTTCGTCATGAGTCAGGACGGCTATATTCTGACCAATGCCCATGTCGTCAACGGCGCGGATGAAGTGACGGTGCGTCTGACCGACAAGCGTGAATTCAAGGCGAAGATCATCGGCGCCGACAAACGCACTGACGTCGCGCTGCTTAAGATCGAGGCCAGCGGGCTCCCGGCCGTAAAAATGGCGGATCCGGCGCAGCTCAGGGTCGGCGAGTGGGTGGTTGCCATCGGTTCGCCGTTCGGTTTCGACAATTCGGTGACGGCGGGTATCGTTTCGGCCAAGGGCCGATCATTGCCCCAGGAGAACTACGTCCCCTTCATACAGACCGATGTCGCGATCAATCCCGGCAATTCCGGCGGTCCGCTGTTCAACATGCGCGGCGAGGTGGTCGGCATCAATTCGCAGATCTACAGTCGCAGCGGTGGCTACATGGGCGTCTCCTTCGCCATTCCGATCGACGTTGCCATGGATATCCAGAACCAGTTGCGCGTCTCGGGCAAAGTCAGCCGCGGTCGCCTCGGCGTGGTGATTCAGGAAGTCAGCAAGGAACTGGCGGAGTCACTGGCGTTGAGCAAGCCGATGGGCGCCGTCGTCAATGCGGTCGAAAAGGGCGGGCCGGCCGACAAGGCGGGACTCGAGCCGGGTGACGTCATCCTCAAATTCGATGGCAAGCCGATCAATGCTTCCGCCGACCTCCCGCGCATGGTGGGTGCAACCAAGCCGGGAACCCGATCGACGCTTCAGGTCTGGCGCAAGGGCGCGACCCGCGAGATTGCCGTAACCGTGGGCGAGATGAGCGACGAGAAGGTGGCTGCCAGTCGCCCTTCCCGAGGTGGCAAGCCCGCGGAACAGAAGGCCAATCGCCTCGGACTAGTGGTGAGCGAACTGACTGCAGAGCAGAAGCGGGACCTCAAGATGTCCTCCGGCCTGCTGATCCAGGATGTTCGCGGTGCCAATGCGCGGGCCGATCTGCGTGCCGGCGATATCATCATCGCGCTGATCAGCAAGGGGGCAACGACCGAAGTCACGACGGTCGAACAGTTCAACAAGTTGCTGGCGCAGTTCGAAAAGAACAGCAACATTACCCTCCTGATCCGCCGTGGCGAGATGCAGTCCTTCGTGACCATCAAGGGTCTCAATGGCAATTGACCTGACTCTTCTCAGCCGGAGTTACTGCCACCTTTGTCAGGAGATGGAGGTGGCTTTGGCACCGCTGGCAGAAGAATTTGGCGCTTTGGTGACCGTTCTCGATGTGGATTCCGATCCCCAGCTCGAAGCCAGATATGATGAACTGGTACCCGTTCTACTGCATGGTGAAAGCGAAATCTGCCATTACTTTCTGGACGAGGCCAAAACCCGTGAATACTTGGCCGGAATCCGCTAGAATTCAAAGTCTTCTGAACAAGGAAGGGCGCCGCAAAAGCGCCCTTTTTTACTCGCATCAATGGATCACATCCGCAACTTCTCCATAATCGCCCATATCGACCACGGAAAATCGACGCTTGCCGATCGCATCATCCATCTCTGCGGTGGACTTTCGGACCGCGAGATGGAGGCCCAGGTGCTCGATTCGATGGATATCGAACGCGAGCGTGGCATCACCATCAAGGCGCAGACTGCGGCGCTGCAATACAAGGCACGTGACGGCAGGGTTTACAATCTGAACCTGATCGACACGCCGGGACACGTTAACTTCTCGTATGAGGTCTCGCGTTCATTGTCTGCCTGCGAAGGCGCTCTTCTGGTTGTCAACGCCTCGCAAGGTGTCGAGGCGCAGACCGTCGCGAACTGCTACACGGCGCTCGACCTCGACGTCGAGGTCGTACCGGTGTTGAACAAGATCGACCTTCCCTCGGCGGATCCCGAGAATGCGCGACAGGAGATCGAGGACGTGATCGGCATCGACGCAACCGACGCCATCCTTGCTTCGGCCAAGACGGGTCTGGGGGTTGACGATATCCTCGAAGCGGTGGTTGCGCGCATTCCGCCGCCCAAGGGAGATCCGGAAGGGCCGCTCAAGGCCTTGATAATCGACTCCTGGTTCGACAACTACGTCGGCGTCGTCATGCTGGTGCGGGTGGTTGACGGGGTCATGCGTCCGAAGGACAAGCTTCTTTTCATGGCGAGTGGCGCCCAGCAACTGTGCGAGGAGGTCGGCGTATTTTCCCCGAAGTCGGTTTCGCGCGACGCACTGCGCGCAGGCGAAGTAGGGTTCGTCATTGCCGGGATCAAGGAATTGCAGGCGGCCAAGGTCGGCGACACGATCACCAGGGTCGACCGCAAGGCGAGCGAAGCCTTGCCGGGGTTCAAGGAAATCAAGCCGCAGGTGTTCGCCGGACTTTACCCGGTCGAATCCAATCAGTACGATTCCCTGCGCGAATCGCTGGAAAAGCTGAAACTCAACGATGCTTCGCTGCACTACGAGCCAGAGGTCTCGCAGGCGCTGGGCTTCGGTTTCCGCTGCGGGTTTCTGGGCCTGCTACACATGGAAATCGTGCAGGAGCGCCTGGAGCGCGAATTCGATCAGGATCTGATCACCACGGCGCCGACCGTCGTCTACGAGGTGGTCATGCGCGACGGCTCGGTCGTCCAGGTCGAAAATCCGGCCAAGCTGCCGGAACTGAGCAAGGTCGAAGAGGTGCGCGAGCCGATCATCACCGCCACGATCTTCGTGCCTCAGGATTATCTGGGGAACGTCATCACGCTGTGCAACCAGAAGCGTGGCAATCAGGTTGACATGCATTACCACGGCCGACAGGTAAAGCTGGTTTACGAAATTCCGATGGCAGAAGTGGTGATGGATTTCTTCGACCGCTTGAAGTCGTGCTCGAAGGGCTACGCGTCGCTTGACTACGAGTTCAGGGAATACCGCGCCGCCGATGTGGTCAAGCTGGATATTCTCATCAACAACGAGAAGGTGGACGCACTGTCGCTGATCGTGCATCGCGCCAACTCGCAGTATCGCGGCCGCGAACTGGCCTCCAAGATGCGCGAACTGATTCCCCGCCAGATGTACGACGTCGCGATTCAGGCGGCGATCGGATCACATATCGTTGCCCGCGAGAACGTCAAGGCGATGCGCAAGGACGTTCTGGCCAAGTGTTATGGCGGTGACATCACACGCAAGAGAAAACTTCTGGAAAAGCAGAAGGCCGGCAAGAAGCGCATGAAGCAGGTCGGCAGCGTGGAAATTCCGCAAGAGGCCTTCCTGGCCATCCTGCGTGTCGATAGCTGAGATTCAACGAATGAATTTTGCCCTTATTCTTTTCGTGCTGACTGTCGTGACCGGTGTGCTTTATGCGGTTGACGTGCTGAAATTCCGGAAATTGCGTGAGCGGAAGTACGCGTCCTTCTATGGCTTGACCAGCAAGCCCTTCCTGGCAAACCCCGATTCGAAGTTCTATTTTCCCAGCGAGGCACATCTGCGCGCCACGGCGTATCTCGATTACGGCATGCAGCAGAATGAGGGCTTCGTCATCATTACCGGGGAATCGGGCACGGGCAAGACGACGATCATTCGCAGGATGCTCGAAAGTCTGGATCCGGACAAGGTAATCGCGGCGCACCTGGTGGGCACCCGGGGTGATGCCGACAATACCTTGCGTCTTGTCGGCGCCGCATTCGGCATTCATACGAAGGGTGTCGAGAAATCCGAGGTCCTCCAGTCCCTTGAAGCTTTCCTGATCGGCCTGACAAGCAAGGGCAAGCGCTGCCTGCTTATCGTTGACGAGGCGCAGAATCTGACTGTCAAGGCTGTCGAGGAATTGCGCACGCTTTCGAACTTTCAGTTCGGCAACCAGCCCCTGCTGCGAAGTTTTCTCGTCGGGCAACCCGAATTCCGTGAAATCCTGCAAAGTCCCCAATTGACGCAATTCAGGCAGCGGATCATTGCCTCCTACCACATCGAGCCGATGAACGAGGCGGAGACGCGCGACTACATCGACCACCGGCTCAAATGCGCCGGGTCAGATGGGTGCCCAAGCTTTGCTCCGGATGGTCTTGAGGCAATATTCAAGGCCACCTGCGGGATTCCCAGGCATATCAACTCACTGTGCGATCATCTGCTGCTGTTTGGCTATCTCAACAACAAGAAGGAATTCAACGCCAAGGACGTCGAGGAGGTTGCCCGAAAAGTTGCAGATACGCGAGGCTCAGCATCGGGCCGGGGGAAAAACGCCGAAGGCCAAACCTCTGGATCCGGATGGAAGTTGGCCTTTGCCAATCGGGGCCTCGATGCGCAAGATGAGACCAACGAAGCCAAGGAGCCGCTGTGGGTGGAATGGGGTGCCAGTTTCTTCCCGGTCATCCTGATCGTCTTCTTGCTGCGCTCCTTCCTTTTCGAGCCGTTCAAGATCCCCTCGGGTTCGATGATTCCGACCTTGCAGGTCGGCGACTTCATCCTGGTCAACAAGTTTATCTATGGCATCCGGTTGCCGGTCATCAACAAGAAGATCATCGACATCAGGTCGCCACAACGGGGCGACGTGATGGTCTTCCGCTACCCGGAGGATCCTTCGCTCGATTACATCAAACGCGTCGTCGGGTTGCCGGGCGATACGGTTGCCTATCAGAACAAGCGTCTGAGCATCAACGGTCAGCCTGTCGAAACGACGAAGATTTTCGACTACCATCATCCGGAACGCCTCTACTACTCGGAACAATATGTCGCTAGAATGGGCGATGTCGAGTACAGGTACCTGAACGACAGTGATGCGCCTGCGGTCATTCCCGATGCGACCCGGTTTCCGTATAGGGACAATTGCACCTACAATGCGGCCGGTGTCATCTGCAAGGTACCCGCCGGCCACTACTTCATGATGGGCGATAATCGTGACAACAGCCGCGACAGTCGATTCTGGGGTTTTGTGCCCGAGCAGAATATTGTGGGCAAGGCATTCTTTATCTGGTTGAACCTGAGCAGTCCCAGCCGGATCGGTTCCTTCAAGTAGGAGAAGAAATGAAATATCAACGTGGGGTGGCTCTTTCGGGCCTCATTTTCTGGGGCGTCGTGATCACGCTGGTCGCCGTGCTTGGAATGAAGGTAGTGCCGACGACGATCGAGTACTACAAGATTCTCAAGGATATCAAGGCAACGGTTACCAAGGTAGGGCCCGACGCGACGGTTGCCGATGTCAGAAAGACTTTCGACAACTTCGCCAATATCGATCAACTCGACTTCAAAGCCAGAGCAACTCGATGTTTCCAAGGAGCGGGGCAAGATCGTCGCCTCGTTCGACTATGACAAGCGGATTCCACTCTTCGGCAATGTCAGTCTGGTGATCAACTACAAAGGTTCGACCGCCGACTGAGCCCCAGGTGATCGACTTGTCGACGCTGACGGCGTCATTGGGGCATGTTTTTGCCGATCGCGAGTTGCTGCAGACCGCGTTGACACATCGCAGCTTCGGTAACGCCAATAACGAGCGGCTCGAATTCATCGGCGATGGGGTTCTCAACTGCGTGATCGCCGTGGCGCTTTACAGACGCCATCCGGATTTGGCGGAAGGCGAGCTTTCGCGGTTGCGCGCCAATCTGGTTCGTCAGGATGCGCTGCACAGGTTGGCCGTCACGCTGAATATCGGCACCTACCTGCGTCTGGGCGAGGGCGAACTGAAAAGCGGTGGCAGCCAGCGTCCGTCGATTCTGGCTGATGCTCTCGAGGCGCTGATCGGTGCCGTCTATCTCGATGGTGGTTTCGAAGCGGCGCAATCGGTCATCGCTCGCCTTTACCTTCCCCTGTTCGACGAACTGATGCCAGGGCAGCCGAACAAGGATGCCAAGACGCGCTTGCAGGAGTGGTTGCAGGGCCGAAAGAAGCCGTTGCCGCGCTATCAGGTGATCGAGGCCAGCGGCGCGGCTCATGATCAGCGCTTCGCGGTCGCTTGCGAAATCGAGAATCCCGCCTTGCGCACGATAGGGCAGGGCAGCAGCCGTCGTCTGGCCGAGCAGGCCGCTGCCGACAACGCACTGAAGGCACTCAAGGCATGACGAAGATCCGTTCCGGCTACATCGCCATCGTTGGCCGTCCCAACGTCGGCAAATCGACGCTGCTCAACCAACTCGTCGGCGAGAAGATCAGCATCGTTTCGCGCAAGGCGCAGACCACCCGGCACCGGATCACCGGCATCGTCACCAACGACGACGCGCAATACGTGTTCGTCGATACGCCGGGCTTCCAGACCAGATTCACCAATGCCTTGAACCGGACAATGAATCGCGGCGTGACGCAGACCCTGAGCGACGTCGATCTGGTGCTCTTCGTCATCGAGGCCGGTCGCTACGACGCCAAGGATCAGGCGGTCGTCAGGTTGCTGCCCAGGGACCGGCCGGTCATTCTGGTCATCAACAAGACCGACCGCTTGAAGGATCGCACGGCACTGCTGCCGTTCATCGCTCAGGTCTCCGCAGAGCATGATTACGCGGCCATCGTTCCGATCAGCGCGACCAGGGGGCGCCAGACCGGCGAATTGCTTGCCGAAGCGCGCAAACATCTGCCCAACGAAGGTCTGATGTTTCCGGAGGACGATCTTACCGACAAGAGCGAACGTTTTCTTGCCGCCGAATACATCCGGGAAAAGGTCTTCCGCCTCGTTGGCGATGAACTGCCCTATGCGACGACGGTCGAGATCGAGAAATTCGAAATCGAAGGCAATCTGCGGCGGATTTTCGCTGCAATCGTCGTCAACCGCGAGGGTCACAAGGCGATCGTCATCGGCAAGGGCGGCGAATCGCTCAAGCGGATCGCCAGCGAGGCCCGTCAGGACATGGAGCGCCTGTTCGGCGGCAAGGTATATCTCGAGGTGTGGGTCAAGGTCAAATCCGGCTGGAACGACGACGAGCGCCTGCTGAAGAGTCTCGGTTACGAATGAACCTGCGCAGCAAAGTCGACGGTCAGCCGGCCTACGTCTTGCACGCATACCCGTTTCGGGAAACCAGTCTCATCGTCGAAGTGTTTTCCCGTGACTTCGGGCGCATGGCGCTGCTGGCACGCGGGGCGCGCCGCCCGCGTTCAGCGATTCGCGGTCTGTTGATGGCATTTCAGCCCCTTGAACTGGGCTGGGCCGGCAAGGGCGAAGTTCTGACCCTGATGAAGGCCGAATGGCAGGGCGGGCAACCCTTGCTGGCGGGCGCAGCGCTTTTTTGCGGCTATTACCTCAACGAGTTGCTGATGCACCTGCTGCCGCGCGAGGATGCCCACGAGAAACTCTTCGATCGCTACGCGGAGATGCTTTCGCGGCTGGCCGCGGATACCGGGGCTGGGGAGCGCGAGGCCGACCTGCGCCGCTTCGAAAAAGCACTGTTGCAGGAACTCGGCTACGGACTGAGCTTGAATCATGACAGTAGCGGCAAGGAAATCATTCCCGCAGCCCATTACACCTATCGCATGGAACAGGGCCCGGTGCGGCTGGAACATGCGGATGCCGCTGCCCAGGCGGTCAGTGGCAAGACCTTGCGCGATCTTGCGGCCGAGGATTTCTCGGATCCGCGATCGCGCGGCGAGGCCAAGCAGCTGATGCGGACGCTGATGGCTTATTATCTCGGCGGCAAGGAACTGGAAACGCGCAGGATATTCAAGGAGTTGCAGGAACCATGATCGAACTCGGGGTCAATGTCAACCATATCGCCACGCTGCGCCAGGCACGCCGCACCTACGAACCTGACCCCGTCTGGGGCGCGGTCGAGGCTCAGCTCGGTGGCGCCGACGGCATTACGGTTCATTTGCGGGAAGATCGTCGCCACATCCAGGATGCCGATGTCCGCCGATTGCGCGACCTGACCCAGATCAAGTTGAACCTTGAAATGGCCGCGACCGATGAAATGGTCGGCATTGCCTGCGGCCTGAAGCCGGAGATGGCAATGCTGGTGCCGGAAGGTCGCCACGAGGTGACCACCGAAGGCGGGCTCGATATTCTGGCTCAGGAGGCCCGTCTGAGGGATGTCATTGCCCGTCTGGTGGGGTCTGGCATCATGACCAGTGTCTTCATCGATGCCGAGATCCCGCAGATCGAGGCGGCCGCCCGCATTGGCGCCCGCGTTTGCGAAATTCATACCGGCCCTTACGCCCACGCTTTCCATGCCATGGGCCGCGATGCCGAAGCACAGGCGGTGATTACCGAACTGGGCAAGATCCGTCAGGCCGGCGAGCGTGTTCGCAAACTCGGCATGCGCTTCAATGCCGGCCACGCGCTCAATTACTACAATGTCCAGCCAGTGGCCCGACTGGCCGGGGTCCGCGAACTGCACATCGGCCACGCCATTGTCAGCCGCGCGGTTTTCGTCGGTCTGCGCGAAGCCGTCCGCGAAATGAAACAGTTGATGCGCGAAGCCGCCGAGCGCGGCGAATGATCCACGGCATCGGCACCGACATCGTTGCGGTGAAGCGCCTCCAGGGGATGTGGGAGCGGCACGGTGAGAGAGCGCTGGGAAAGCTGCTCGCTCCGCAGGAACTCGCGGAATTCGCCCAGGCCGCCGCCAAGGGGCGCTTCCTAGCCAAGCGCTTTGCGGCCAAGGAAGCATTCTGCAAGGCGCTGGGCACCGGCGTGCGCCCGCCGGCCGTCCTGCCGGCCATTGCCGTCGCTCACGACGAACTGGGCAAGCCGATCCTTGTCTTTCGCGGTCAACTGGCTGAATTGATCGAGAACCAAGGGCTTACGGTTCACGTTTCCCTGAGCGATGAAGCGGAATACGCCATCGCCTGCGTCATTCTGGAGCGCCCATGAAGCACCTCGCCCTCGGCCCTCTGATGATCGACGTCGCCGGCACCCGACTCGCGGATCTTGATCGCGAACGCCTCTGTCACCCGCTTGTTGGCGGGATCATCCTGTTTTCCCGGAACTATGAGAATCCCGGGCAACTGGAAGCGCTGACGCGCGAGATCCACGCGCTGCGCAGTCCATTCCTGATCGCCGTCGATCATGAAGGTGGCAGGGTACAGCGCTTCCGCGAGGGATTCACCAGGCTGCCAGCGATGGCTGCCCTCGGGCGGCTTTGGGAGCAGCAGCGCGAAGCGGCACTCGAATCTGCCCGCCAGGTGGGCTACGTGCTTGCCGCCGAACTGCGCTCGCGCGGTGTCGATTACTCGTTTACGCCCGTTCTCGACCTCGACTACGGACCGTCGCGGGTGATTGGCGATCGCGCCTTCCATCGCCAGCCGCATGCCGTCATCGCTCTGGCCGGGGCGCTGGCGGCTGGCCTGCGCGACGGTGGCATGGCAAGCTGTGGCAAGCATTTCCCGGGGCATGGCTACGTGATTCCCGACTCGCATGTCGAACTTCCCGTCGATGACCGCAGCCTCGATGCAATGCAGGACGACCTGCTTCCCTACCGCAGGCTCGACCTCGATGCGGTGATGGCCGCCCACGTGATTTACAACTGCATGGATTGTAATACGGCTGTATTTTCAAATAGATGGATAGACTATTTAAGAAATGACATAAAGTTCTGTGGCGTGGTCTTCACCGACGATCTGTCGATGCAAGGCGCCGGAGTCGTCGGTGGCATGCTCGATCGCGTCGATGCAGCCTATCGTGCCGGTTGCGACATGTTGCTCGTGTGCAATTCCCCGGATGCCGTGGGCGAGGTCCTGGCTGACTGGCATCCGGCGGTGGATCCGGCCAGAGGCCGGCGGGTCGAAGCCTTGTTGCCGAGACAGGCGGCTGTGGACTGGCAGGCGCTTCAGTCTGACCCGCGCTATCGTGTGGCGCTGGAAACCATTGCGCGATTGACGGCATGATTCACAAGCGATGCCGTAACCGACGGATTCCGCGACATGAACGAAAACGGGCAACCGAAGCCGCCCGTCACCCGAGTTCGACAGTTGAATGCGTAAGTTATTGATATTTATGCGCCGGAGTTCAAGAACGTGTACTACAACAGAGAAAGTTGCTGTGGCTGAGCGGGTTTTTTCAGATTGAGGGCGGCAAACACCCGGTTGTGGGTTTCCGACAGACGGGAGATACCGTTGATGGGTTTGGCGGATGGGTTGATACGGATTTGATGATGCTGAAGACGCTGCAAGTAGTCCAAGGCCCGCTCCGGCGACAGGTCGCTATCGGCGGCCTTGAGGCGTTGGCGCATCACGCGATAGAGGATCAGGGCAATGAAGCAGAGGCTGGCATGCGCCTTGATGCGTTCGGGCAAGCGATGAAACACGGGGCCGATTTCAATCTCGGATTTCAGCACCCGGAATCCCCGCTCAATGTCGGCCAGCGACTTGTAGCGGTCGACCACGTTCCTGGGCGACAAATCCGACGTGTTGGTCACCAGCAGCAGCTTGCCATCCATCAATTCCGCAAGCGCCAGAGCATCGTGGTTGATGTCGTAGGCAAACAACTCATTCTTCAGATCGACGCGAACAATGTTCGCCAAGCGAGCGTCCTTCACGGCATGATAGAAGCGCGCTTTGGCGCCGCTATCCGAAAGCTTTTTGCCGCGGGCTTTGCCCCCCGAATCCTGGGCATCCAGCTTGCCCGCCCAAGCGGCGGCCTGTTCTTCCAGCGACTGAATCCTTTCCTTGCGCAAGCTTTGTGCGTCCTGGGCAACCTCTGGGTCGTGCGCCACGATCAGGCGCAGATTGCGCCACGGCAACTCACCGACGATTTCTTCCGGGGCCTCGGCACAGTGCGCTTCATGGAACGGGTGCAACAGATCGACAAACTCGCGGTAACGCCGACCGGGAACCGCCAAGACAAATTCCAGGGGTTCTCCACTCGCCAGGCGAATTTCAGCAAGGGCCTCAAGATTGTCGAGCGACAGCAGACCCCGGTCTGCCACCAGCACCACCCTGCGAATCGAAGGAAAGCGTTCCAGCACCGTCTTGAGTGTCGGCAACAGGGTCGGCGACTCCGCCGTATTGCCCGCAAACACCTCGTGGCAGATCGGCAAGCCATCGCCGGTTTGCACGACGCCCAGCATCACCTGGCGGGCGATCAGGCCTTCCTTGGCCATGCCGAATTGACGCACATCATCGGCTTGCACCGAATGCCCCTCGGTGCGAATCGTCGTCATGTCATAGAACACCACCGACAGTTCCTGGTCGATCAGGGGGCGCAGCAAACCCGCGACCACGGCATCGACTTCCGTCTGGTGATCCATCAGGGCATCCATGCTGCGCAGCAGGTGCTGGTGGGTGATCGATTCGACCTCAATGCCCGGCATCGCCACGGTTTCCAGCCAACGCAACACGCCCAGTTTGGATTCCGGGTCACACAGGCGATTGAAGACCATGACGCGAATCAGCGCTTCGACATCGATGCTGTGCCGCGTCTTGCGAAAGACCCGACGCAACTCGCCAAAACCGAGGGACTCCCAGAGTTCGTTCAATGCCCAGACGTTGCCCAGGGCACGCGCCGACTCAAATTCGACTGCCGGCAGCGGCGCGTTCAGGAAATCGGGACGGCCGGTGACTTTCAGCAGGCCGGAGATCACCGAATCAAGGCTGTCGGTCAGTTGGTCCAGGCGACCCAGCGTAACCAGGGTGCGATGTTTGGCCTTGCCGGCATCGTCACGAAACGCCTCGACCAGCTGCAGATATTGGCGCGGCCCGGAGCGGGTGATCTTGAGGAACATGCCTCGACTTTATCACCCAATAACGTATTGTCAAGTAAGGCCATTAAACAACACAACGTGCCACTACACGCCTTTTACAGAAAACGCCCGGAAACCCGCATGGTTACGTGGGACACCTTCCGAAAAACGCTGTTTTTGGCCTCGAACTGTCGAACTCGGGCGTCCAATGCACGCACCAGACAGCCGATTACTTGGCGCGGCTCTTGTACTCGTCGGTACGGGTGTCGATTTCGATCTTGTCGCCGATGCTGATGAAGGCCGGAACCGGCAATTCGAAACCGGTGGCCAGGCGCGCCGGCTTCAATACCTTCCCGGAGGTGTCGCCCTTGACTGCAGGTTCCGTGTAAACGACTTCGCGGACCACGCTGTTCGGCAGTTCGACGGAAATCGCCTTGCCGTTGTAGAAGACAACCTCGCAGGCGAGACCGTCTTCGAGGTACTTGAGCGCGTTGACCATGTTTTCCGCTTCAACCTCGAACTGGTTGTACTCGGCGTCCATGAATACGTACATCGGATCGGCGAAGTAGGAATAGGTCACTTCCTTCTTTTCGAGGACGACGACCTCGAACTTGTCGTCGGCCCGATAGACCGCTTCCGAAGCGGCGCCGCTCAAAAGGTTCTTGAGCTTCATCTTGACCACCGACGCATTGCGGCCGGACTTGCTGTACTCGGTCTTCTGGACGACGAGCGGGTCGGAGCCAACCATGATGACGTTGCCGGAGCGGAGTTCCTGTGCGGTTTTCATTCGAAGTTCCCAAAATGCCGAAAAAAGTAAGCTTAAGATTATACCTTGGTGGCACAGAACTTGACGAGCGCTGCGCACAGGTCCGGGCGCTCGGCAAGGTCTTGGCTCCAGCGGCGTGTGTGTGCCGTGATTTCCATCCTCGCTGCGAGAAAATCCGCCCAGGGGTGGCTAAGGTGGCCACCAGAATTCCATGCCTTGAACAGGTTGACCGCGGCAGTCGCCGCGAGATCGTCCATCCCGGCAGTGTAGCGCTCGAGGAAGGCATCCAGCTTGACCAGATGGGCGCCGGCGTCCTGGAAGTAAGGCTGCCAGACAAATGCCTTGCCGGCCCATTGTGCACGGACGAAGGAATCTTCGCCGCGAACGAAATTGATGTCGCAGCGCCACAGCAACTCATCGTACTCATCGAGCGGCAGAAGGTCGAACGGAATCACGCGCAACTCGCCGACCTGCCACGGGCCGTTTCCGCCGCAGAGCGCCTGGACGGCAGCCAGCGGCTTGCCGGCGGCGACATGGACGCGAACCGGACTCGGTGAGCCAGCCAAAACGTCGAGCAGCTCACCCACCGGCGCGTTGTCGTAACAGAAAAGGCTGATATCGATGCCTTCGTGATGCGGACGGTGGGTTGCAACCGCATCGCGTCTCGCGAGCAGGCCGTTCTCGCGCAACAGGCTGCCCGTGGCGGCCGAGAAGCCCGGAAAGTAGAAGTACTTGACCAGCGGCAGGGTCGGGTGAGGGCGAAGCCATGCCGTGGCAGCCTTCAATCCAGTATTCGGCGGTGAGGTATTCGAGATTGATCCAGCAAGGCCTGGTCGCCGCCTGCGCCATCGCCACCAGGTAGTTTTCCGGAAGCTTGCAGCCGAAGCCCTCGATAATGACCTCGCCGACGCGGTCAACCGCAACGTTTCCGGCCCAGCGACGAATTTCGACGCCCTGGCAAATCTGTTTGTCCCTTGCGACATCGACGGCAGGGCACAGCGGCCGCAGGCCTTCCACATCGTCGAGCCACAGCCGCACCTGCTTGCCATGCTCCGCGGCCAGCTGCCGGGCGAGCCGCCAGCAGACGCCGATATCGCCTTGATTGTCGATTGCGTGGCAGAAGATGTCCCAATGAAGCTGCATGGACGGCATGCTACCATCGTCGTCATGTCGTCATTCCACGATCCGCAGGACTGTGCCGCCTGCCCGCGCCTGGCAGAGCACCTCGCCATCATCCGCCGGCGCGATCCGGACTGGCACGCGCGGCCGGTCGCGGCCTTCGGCCCGCTGGACGCAGAACTGCTCGTGGTCGGACTCGCGCCAGGCGAAAAGGGAGCCAACCGGACCGGTCGTCCGTTCACCGGTGACGTCGCCGGTGAATTGCTCTATCCGGCACTGCACCGCTTCGCCTTTGCCACCACGGACGCGCCTCTCGGGCCGGACAATCGGGCCAATCCGGCGATGCGCCTGGTCAACTGCCGGATCACCAATGCCGTGCGCTGCCTGCCGCCAGCCAACAAGCCGACTACCGCCGAGATCCACGAGTGCAATGCCCATCTCCAGGCCGAACTGGCGGCGATGCCGCGCCTGAAAGTCATCGTCGCCCTCGGTGCCATCGCCCATCAGGCGGTGCTTCGCGCCTACCGCCTCAGCCCGGCGGGCCACGTGTTTGGTCACAACGTCAGCCATGCCTTGCCGGATGGCCGCCTGCTGGTCGACAGCTACCACTGCAGCGGCTACAACTGGCGGACGGGGCGCCTGTCGCGGGACAGCTTCGAAGCCGTCTTCGCCGGCGTCAAGGCGCGACTCGGGTAATCCGGAAGCGCCATGACTTTCGACGCCCGCGAGTTCCTCGCCTCGCTGACCGAGTTGCCCGGTGTCTACCGGATGCTCGATGCCGGTGGCGCCGTGCTCTACGTCGGCAAGGCGAAGAACCTCAGGAAGCGGGTCTCGTCCTACTTCCGCGAGAACCTGGCGAGTCCGCGCATCGCCCATATGGTCAGCCAGATTGCAGCCGTCGAGACCACTTCGACGCGTACCGAAGCGGAAGCACTGCTTCTCGAAAACAACCTGATCAAGTCGTTGTCGCCGCGTTACAACATCCTGTTTCGCGACGACAAATCCTATCCCTACATCGTGCTCACCAGGGACGAATTTCCCCGGCTCGGCTTCTTTCGCGGCAATCCCGATCGCAAGGCAGACTATTTCGGTCCGTATCCTTCCTCCTGGGCGATCCGCGACAGCATCCATCTGTTGCAGAAGATGTTCCGGCTGCGCACCTGCGAGGATTCGGTTTTCGCCAATCGCTCACGCCCCTGTCTCCTCTACCAGATCAGGCGCTGCAGCGGGCCGTGTGTCGGCCATGTCAGCTCCGAAGCCTATGCGGCGGACGTTCAACTCGCGTCGATGTTCCTGCTCGGGCGCCAACAGGAGGTCACCGGGCGCCTGACGAAAGCGATGGAGGCGGCATCGGCGAGGCTTGCGTTCGAACAGGCGGCGGTCTACCGCGACCAGATACAGTCCCTGCGCCAGGTCCAGGAAAAGCAGTATGTTTCCAGCAGCAAGGGCGAGGATATCGACATCATCGTTGCCCTGCGCGAAAGCGGGCAGCTTTGCGTCAATCTGGCCATGGTCAGGGGGGGCAGGCATCTGGGGGACCGGCCGCAATTTCCGGTCAATGCCGGCGACTGCTCGCCGGCCGAGGCCGTCGCGGCATTCATCCGGCAGCACTACGCGGCCCACCCGGCACCGGCCAGAATAATCGCGCTGCCGTTGCCGGAACAGGAGGAGGGTAGCGATGTCGGGCAACTGCTTGCCGAACTGGCCGGGCGGGCGGTGCCCGTCAGCGAGGCGCGTTCGGTCCTGCACCGGGCGTGGGCCGACATGGCGGTGCACAACGGCCGGCTGGCTATCGTCGCCCGCAATCAGGCATCGGCCCAGCAGGAACAGCGCCTGCTGGCCTTGCAGCAGGTTCTGGCGCTGCCTGACGCAATCCGGCGCATCGAATGTTTCGACGTCAGCCATACGCAGGGCGAGGCCGCCGTCGCATCGTGCGTGGTCTACCAGGGAAACGGCATGAAAAAGGCCGACTACCGGCGCTTCAACATCCGCAACATCGAGCCGGGCGACGACTATGCCGCCATGCGCCAGGCCGTCAGCCGGCGCTACGAGCGTGTGGCTGGCGGCGAAGGCATGGCGCCGGACCTGATCCTGATCGACGGTGGCAAGGGGCAGGTCGCTTGTGCGCATGCGGCGCTCGCGGAACTCGGACTGGGAGAACTGGCGATGATCGGAGTCGCCAAGGGCGAGGGGAGAAAGCCCGGACTGGAAACGCTGGTTTTCCCGGATGCCCGCGAGCCGTTACAATTGGCGGCGGAACATCCGGCATTGCACCTGATCCAGGAGATCCGCGACGAAGCGCACCGCTTTGCCATCACCGGCCATCGGGCACGGCGCGGCAAGGCACGCAGGACTTCAAAGCTTGAAGATCTGCCGGGCATCGGTGCAGCCCGCCGCAAGGCTCTCGTCGCGCGATTTGGCGGCCTGGCCGGTGTCCTTGCAGCATCGCCGGACCAACTGGCCGAAGTTCCCGGAATCAGCCGGAGACAGGCCGAAGAGATATTCGCAGCCCTACACTGAACCAATGCCCTTCAACCTGCCCATCCTGCTGACCTGGCTGCGCATCGTCGCCATACCCTTGCTGATAGCGGTCTATTATCTGCCCGCCGGCTGGGTTACGGGCCATGAGCGCGATGTGGCGGCGACCTCCCTGTTCATTGCCGCAGCAGTCACCGACTGGGCCGACGGTTTCCTGGCGCGCAGGTTGAACCAGACTTCAGCGTTTGGCGCTTTTCTCGATCCGGTCGCCGACAAGCTGATGGTTGCAGCGGCCCTGATCGTTCTGGTTCAGCTGGGACGCGCAGATGCGATCGTCGCCGCGATCATCATCGGGCGTGAAATCACCATCTCGGCATTGCGCGAATGGATGGCCAGGATTGGTGCCTCGAGGAGCGTGGCGGTATCGATGCTGGGAAAGGTCAAGACCGTCGCGCAAATGGTCGCAATTCCGATGCTGCTCTACTACGAGGAATTCCTGGGGATTGACTGCCGGCTTCTGGGGAGCTGGCTGATGTGGATCGCTGCGCTTCTTACATTGTGGTCCATGGGCTACTACCTGAGGATGGCCTGGCCGGAAATAGCTGCGCGTAGCCAAGGCGATTGATTACCTTGAAGTGCAAAAAGCCTATTGCGCTTGGGGTGGATTAGGCGTAAAAAGGAACTGCAGTTTCGTATAGCTAACCACATGGAGAGCGATTATTGAGAATGCAACTTCCTCAGGATGACTAGTCAGTACCCAGACGGGGAAACCCGATAACCGGTGCACAAGGCACCGATACAAAACGCCGCTCAACGCGGCGTTTTCCGTTTACATTCGTTCTCAGTGCTCTCCGCGCTGTTCCAGGACTCAGAGCAGGGTCGTGTCGTCGTGCGAATAGGCCGGAGCACAGCAGCACAGGATGTGCAGCACATCCGTGCCAACATTTTCGACGCAATGCGGCGTGCCGGGCGGAATCGCGATGCTGTCGCCGACTGCGATCGCAAACGTTTCCACCCCCAGCGTCATTCGGCCGCTGCCCCGCGTCACGTGGTAGATCTCCTCGCTGGTTTCGTGGCGGTGCAGCCGGGTTCTGGCGCCGGGCGGGACGACCGCTTCGGCAAGGCTCTGGTTGCGCACGACATGCAGGGTGGGGTGCAGCAGTTCACGGATTTCCGAGCCGTCCCTGGTGATATAGGGCGCAATGTCGCCCAACGATGTCCTGCCGCTCACCTGCCCCCCCACGGCTGGATCGGCACGGACGATATCGCGTTCGCGGGCGCGCCCTCGATGATCTTGCGGCTGATCGCCAGATAGACCAGCACATTGCGCTTGCGGTCGATGAAACGGGTGATTTTCGTTTCCTTGAAGATCAGCGAGGTGTTTTCGCTGAAGACGACATCCTCCTCGGGGAGATTCGCCGGCAGGGTGATCGGCCCGACCTGGCGGCAGGCCAGTGAAAACTGTGACGGGTCTTCGGCCAGCCCGAAACTGCCCTTGACGCCGCCGGTACGCGCCTGGCTGACGTGGCAGGTGACGCCGGGAATCTTCGGGTCGTCGTAGGCATAGACGCAGACCCGGTGGTTGGCGCCGATCAGCTTCCAGGCGGTGGTGGCGCAGCCGATCTCCTCGGCCGCGACAGGCAGACTGGCGGGCAGGGCGAGGGCGGCGACAAGCAGTGCGCTGCAGGGTTTCATCTCAGAGTTCCTCCAGAATTGGCGGGCGAGCCGAACTCAACGGAATCATCTTCGCCATGTACTTCGCGAGAATCTTGTAGGTGTCGCGGTCGAACGGCGGGCGATTGGCGGCGAGGAGAGCAGGGAGTTCCTCGTCGGATCGCGCGGTGCCGAGGTAGCGCCAGCCGTCTATCAGATGGGCTTCGTCGCCTTCGCGGATCAGCGCGGGGCAAGCGAATGGCCAGGAGACAAGCTTCAGCCGGGCAAGTGCGCCGACCAGGCGCAGCGTATGCCTGGAAAATGGCTCGTTGCCGATGCAGGCCCCCTTGCAACGCTTGATGTGGTAGCCGAAGCAGGGTTTGCCGGGGACTGTCTTTTCCAGACCGAGCAGTGCGTCGCACAGATTGTGCTCGGCAGCCAGCGCGCGCAGCGCTTCGCCGGCTTCCTTGCTGCTCCTGAACAGGCCGTAGCACGAGGAGCGAAACCCGAAGTCGAGATCGCGTGCCGTGGCAAGTTCCGGGCGCAGCCAACCGTCACCTTCGTCGACCAGCGTCCACGTACAGACCTCGTCGTTGCGGCGCAGTTGGCGGTTGTGGCTGGGCTGAAGCTCCTTGACCAGCGCGGCTTCCTTGAGCAGGGCGCCGATTTCGCCGGCGGTTTCGATCCAGTCGATGCGCCTGACCTGCTGGGCAAGGTTCATTTCCCTGGCAGAACTGTGGTCGGCCGAAAAATGCGAGAGCACCCGCTGGCGGATGTCCCGGGCCTTGCCGACGTAAAGCGGCAGGTCGTTGCCGGCGTAGAAGAGGTAAATGCCGGGGGTGTCGGGCAAGTCGTCAACGATGCCGGCGTCGAGGTGCGGCGGCAGGCTGGGGCGGGCGTTCTGCGCCTTGAGCGCGGCCTCGATTTCGTCGCTGCTGCGGTCAACGTGGATTTTTTGCCAGAATTGGCGGATCAGTTGCGCATCGGCCAGTGCCCGGTGGCGAGCACCGACTGCCAGATTGTGACGCTCGATCAGTGAATCCAGATTGTGCCGCTTGTGTTCCGGAAACAGCCTGCGCGACAGCTTGACCGTGCATAGCACCGGCGCCCGGAAGGTGACGCCGAGGCGCTTGAACTCGTTCTTCAGGAAGCCATAATCGAAGCGCGCGTTGTGGGCGATGAACAGCCGACCCTCCAGCCGCCGCCAGGTTTCGTCGGCAACATCGGCGAAGGCCGGGGCAGCGGCCACCAGCTCGTTGCTGATCCCGGTCAGTTGCTCGATGAACGGCGGGATGCGGGTGCCGGGATTGACCAGTTGCTGCCACTCGCGCACCGATCCGTCCTCATCCACTTCGATGATGCCGATTTCGGTGATGCGGTCGCTGGTGGCGGTGGCGCCGGTGGTTTCGAGGTCGACGAAGGCCAGGGCCCGGGCAGTCATCGGCGATGGTCAGATCGTCTGCGTCGCGGCGCTAAAGCTGCTGTCGAGGTCATCACGGGCGAGGGCGACGATGTCCGGGTCGAGAATTCCCTTGCCGGCGAATTCCCCCAGGGTGTGCGAAATTTCGTCGAGCCGTTGCGCGCCACGATAGGGGCGCACCTGGGCCAGTGCCTGGAAGACGTCGGCGACGGCGACGATGCGTGCTTCCGGCGCCAGGGTTGCCGCCGAGCGGCGGAACGGGTAGCCGTGGCCATTGAGCGCTTCGTGGTGAAAGGCGGCCCATTCGGCAACTGTCTCCAGTCCGGGGACATGGCGCAGGATCTGGAAGGTTTCGAAACTGTGCCGTTCCATGACCGAGAATTCGGCGACCGTCAGGCGCGCCGGCTTTTCGACGATTTCGTCCGGCACGCAGAGCTTGCCGATGTCGTGCATCAGTCCGGCGATTTCCATCTTGGCCAGCGAATCCGGCGCGAACCCCATGCGCTCCCCGAGGTGGCGTGACAGTTGCGCGACACCCAGCGAGTGGGAAGCGGTGAAGTGACTCTTGGCATCGACGATGCTGGAGATCAGGCGCGCCACGTGCCGAAACTGCGGGAATTCGATGGTGACTGCCCACAATGGCAACTCAAGTTCGTTCAGGTAGGTCTGCACGTGGCGTGGCACCAGGGAGATCCAGAATGCCTCGCGCGAGGCTGCCGCCAGGAAGGCATCGACCACTTCCGGCTGCAGCACGCTGCCCGACAGCGCGGAAATCTCGCGGCAGATATCCGTGCTGTGGAACAGCGGGTTTTCCAGACCATGCCGCAGCAGCAGCGTATCCACCCGGTCGGCCAAGAGGATCAGGTTGCTGTCGATGGCATCCGCCTCGCCGAGGTCGGCCGGCAGTTCGGTCCACGGCGTGTGGTGATGGCGGACGGCGTTGGCCAGCAGCGAGAGGTGGGCGAACGGTTGCATGAGATGGAAGGCACGCTCGCAGTGCGCCTGCCTGTCCACGTCGGGGTCGTCCGAGACAAGCCGGCGGTGCTCGGCGGTGGAGGAAACCCCCATGTCGTGCAGCAGACCGGCGAAGACAAGATTCTCCAGGCGCGCTTCGGGCAGGCCGAGCAGCAGCGCCGTCTCGCGGGCGATCATGGCAACGCGCTTGCCGTGCTGGAAATCGCTGACGCCGACCAGGTCGAGGGCGTCCGAGACGGCAAAGACGGCACTTTTCAGGTTGATCGTGATGGGCATCGATCGCTCGGTCGGGCTGGGTAGAGAAGAAGCATACCATTACCACGGGCTGCTGAAATGGGTGTTCGCAAGGCGGTAGGGCGAAACGAGGCGAACCGGCCATTTCCCTCTTCCGCCAGCGGATCCGGTATCGCTTCAACCAACGGCGCTGGCAGTTCGCCAGTCGCTGCCGGACCCGCTTGAAACGGCTCAGGTGCCGGTGAACACTGGCCTCCGCTTTTCCTTGAAAGCGTGAATGCCTTCCTTGTAGTCGTTGCTGTCATAGACGACGCGGCGCAGGCCCTGAATCCGCTCGAAGCCCTGCGGACTCATCGGGTGAGCCCCGGCCAGAATGCGCAACTGGTCCTTCATCACGGAAATCGACAATGGGGCGTTCTGCGTGATTCCCCGTGCCATCTCGTAAGTGAATTCCTCGATCCGGTCGTTGTCGACGACGTAATTTATCATCCCGACCTGCTCGGCACGCTGGGCGCTCACAGGCTTGGCGGTGAAGGCCATTTCCTTGACCAGGCGATAGGGTGCCGCGTTGAAGAAGGTCAGCACGCCGCTGACGTTGTACGGCACGCCAAGCCGCGAGGGCGTGACGGCGAAGGTGGTGCCCGGTGACAGCGATGATCAGGTCGCAGGCGAAGATCGTTTCGCAGGCGCCGCCCCAGACCGACCCTTCGATCATGGCAATCACCGGCGCCGGAAACATCTCGATTTCACGGATCAGCGAGCGCAGCGGATCGTCCCAGCCCAGTGGATCGCGCCCGTCCACCGGCAGTTCCCAGACATCGTGCCCGGCCGACCAGACTTTCGCCCCCGGTTTGGCGCGCAGCACGACCACGCGCGCCTTGCCGCGCCGGAATTCGTCCAATGCCGAGATCACCCCTTCGACCAGTTCGGTCAACAGGGCATTGAGCTTCTCCTTGTGATTCAGGGTGATGGTGCCGATGTGATCGGCAAATTCCGACTGAACAATATCCATGCTTCTTCTCCTGGGGCCTTCCGTGGATGAATGCGCTGCAGCGGCGGGTTGTCGCCGCGCAACAGATTGCGCCTCCGAACCATATAGTCGGATAGCGAAAATGAAGAATTACGGATTCTACGTACCTTGATTGCCCAAGCCGGGCCGAGCGATCGATTCGCCCCCTCAGGCACTTCCCCGGTCAACCCCGGTTTGCCCTGTGCAGCCTCAGGTATAATTCCGGCCTCTCCGCCTGCCCCGACTCACCTTCCCATGGCCGACATTCTTTGCCTCAAGGGCGATGCCGCCTTTTCCGCGTTTCGTCTGCAACGCCTGCAAGCCCGCCTGGCCGCGGCCGTGCCGGATATCGAATCGGTGGTGGCCGATTACTGGCATGTGGTGGCGCAAAAGCGCGCGCTGGATGCCGACGAGCGCGCCAAGCTGGCGACGCTGCTGGAAGAGAAGGCCGCCGGCGCCGAAGCCGGCGAACTGTTCCTGGTCGCGCCGCGTATCGGCACCATTTCGCCGTGGTCGTCGAAGGCCACCGATATTGCCTTCAACTGCGATCTGGCGCCGGCCATCGAGCGCATCGAGCGCGTCGTCGCCTTCCATGTCTTGCTCAAGGGCGGTCGCGCCCTGAGCATCGATGAAAAGAAGATCGTCGCCGGCCTGCTGCACGACCGGATGACCGAATCGGTGCTAGCCGGCTTTGCCGAAGCCGGCGAACTGTTCCGCCATTTCGCGCCGAAGCCGCTGGCTACGGTCAACGTGCTAAAAGGTGGCAAAACCGCGCTGGTCAACGCCAATGGCTCGCTCGGTCTGGCGCTGTCCGATGACGAAATCGACTACCTGCTCGACGTCTTCACCAAGGCCGGCCGCAACCCGACCGACGTCGAACTGATGATGTTCGCGCAGGCCAATTCCGAGCATTGCCGCCACAAGATCTTCAACGCCTCGTGGGTCATCGACGGCGAGAAGAAGGACAAGACGCTGTTCGGCATGATCCGCGAAACCCATGCCGCCGCCCCGCAAGGCACGATCATGGCCTACGCCGACAACGCCTCGATCATCGAAGGCGCGACCATCCAGCGTTTCTACCCGGATGCCGACCGCGGCTATTCCTACAAGGAAGAGCTGACCCACATCCTGACCAAGGTCGAGACGCACAATCACCCGACCGCCATTTCGCCCTTCCCCGGCGCGTCGACCGGCAGCGGCGGCGAAATCCGCGATGAAGGCGCTACCGGCAAGGGTTCCAAGCCGAAGGCCGGCCTCTGCGGTTTCTCGGTTTCCAACCTCAATCTGCCGGATGCGCCGCAGCCGTGGGAAAAGGCCTACGGCCGCCCGTCGCGCATCGCTTCCGCCCTCGACATCATGCTCGAAGGCCCAATTGGCGCGGCCGCCTTCAACAACGAATTCGGCCGCCCGAACCTGACCGGCTATTTCCGCACCTACGAGCAGGATGTGGCCGGCACGGTGCGCGGCTACCACAAGCCGATCATGATCGCCGGCGGTCTGGGCAGCATTCAGGCCGAGCAGTCGTTCAAGGACGAAACCTTCCCGGTCGGCACGAAGTTCATCCAACTGGGTGGCCCCGGCATGCTGATCGGCCTGGGCGGCGGTGCCGCCTCGTCGATGACGGCCGGTTCGAATGCCGAAGACCTCGATTTCGCCTCGGTCCAGCGCGGCAATCCGGAAATCCAGCGCCGCGCGCAGGAAGTCATCGACCGTTGCTGGCAGATGGGCAAGAACAACCCGATCCTGTCGGTGCATGACGTCGGCGCCGGTGGCGTTTCCAACGCCCTGCCGGAACTGGCCCACTCGGGCGGCGTCGGCGCCATTTTCGACCTGCGCAAGGTGCCGACCGAAGAGCCGGGCATGTCGCCGGCTGAAATCTGGTCCAACGAATCGCAGGAACGTTACGTGCTGGCCATTCCGCCGAACCGCATCGCCGAATTCCAGGCCATGTGCGAGCGCGAGCGCTGCCCGTTCGCCGTCGTCGGCGAAGCGACCGGCGACGGCCACCTGACCGTGACCGACGCCCATTTCGGCGTCAATCCGGTCGATATGGAAATGGAAGCGCTGCTCGGCAAGCCGCCGCGCATGACGCGCGACGTCAAGCACGAGCCGGAAACCTTCGTCTCCTTCGACGCTACCGCCATCGAACTGAAGGACGCCGCCTATCGCCTGATGCGTCTGCCGACCATCGCCGACAAGACCTTCCTGATCTCCATCGGCGACCGTTCGGTCGGCGGCATGACGGCGCGCGACCAGATGGTCGGCCCGTGGCAGGTGCCGGTGGCCGATGTCGCAGTGACGACGATGGGCTACCAGGGTTATCTCGGCGAAGCCTTCGCCATGGGCGAGCGCACACCGCTCGCCGTGTTCGATGCGCCGGCTTCCGGCCGCATGGCCATCGGCGAGGCGCTGACCAACCTGGCCGCCGCCGATGTCGGCGAACTCGGCAAGGTCAAGCTGTCGGCCAACTGGATGGCGCCGTGCGGCGTCGCCGGTGAAGATGCCCGCCTGTTCGACACCGTCGAAGCCGTCTCCGACCTGTGCAAGGCCATCGGCGTGTCGATTCCGGTCGGCAAGGATTCGCTGTCGATGCGTACCGCCTGGGAAGACGGCGGCGTCAAGAAGCAGGTCGTGTCGCCGCTGTCGCTGGTCGTTACCTCGTTTGCTGCGGTTGACGACGTGCGCAAGACGAAAACGCCGCAACTGGCCGTCGATCAGGGCGAAACCGAACTGCTGCTGCTCGACCTCGGCAAGAACCGCCTCGGCGGTTCCTGTCTGGCCCAGGTTTACAACGCCACCGGCAGCGATGCGCCGGATGTCGATGAGCCGGCCAAGCTCAAGGGTATGTTCGATGCCGTGCAGAAACTCAATCGTGAAGGCATGTTGCTCGCCTACCACGACCGTTCCGACGGCGGCCTGTTCGTCGCTGCCTGCGAAATGGCGTTTGCCACGCGCCGCGGTGTGTCGCTTGACCTCGACGGTATCTGCTACGACGCCGGGGCCGGTGATGTCGACGGTTCCGAGAAACTGACCAACCTGCTGGCTGGCCGCGATTTCGAAAACATCGTCCGCGCCCTGTTCAACGAAGAACTCGGCGCCCTGATCCAGATCCGCCGCGCCGACCGCGAAAAGGTCACGCCGATTCTGCGTGCCTGCGGCGTGCCTTACCACTTCGTCGGCACGATGAACGAGTGGGACGAAATCCGTGTCACCCGCAACGCCAAGCGCGTGCTGCGCGAGAAGCGCGTCAACCTGCAGCGTGCCTGGTCCGAGACCAGCTACCAGATGCAGGCCATGCGCGACAATCCGAGCTGCGCCCAGCAGGAATTCGACCGCATTCTCGATGTCGCCGATCCCGGCCTGACGCCGAAGCTGACTTTCGATCCGCAGGACGATTTCACCCAGGTTATACCGCGAACTCGGCGGCCGTCCGCGTGTCGCCATCCTGCGCGAGCAGGGCGTCAACAGCCATTACGAAATGGCTGCGGCCTTCGACAAGGCCGGCTTTGCCTCGGTTGACGTCCATATGAGCGACATTCTGGCCGGCCGCGTCAGCCTCAAGGACTTCAAGGGTCTGGTCGCCTGCGGCGGCTTCTCCTATGGCGACGTGCTCGGCGCCGGCCTCGGCTGGGCGCGGACCATCCTCATGCACGACGGCTGCCGCGACGAATTCGCCGCCTTCTTCAAGCGCCCGGACACCTTCGCACTGGGCGTCTGCAACGGTTGCCAGATGATGAGCGCGCTGAAGTCCATCATCCCGGGTGCCGAACACTGGCCGGCTTTCCGCCGCAACAAGGTCGAGCAGTTCGAAGCCCGTTTCGTGATGACCGAAATCCTCGAATCGCCGTCGATCTTCTTCGCCGGCATGGAAGGCTCGCAAGTGCCTATCGTCGTTTCGCACGGCGAGGGCAGGGCGGTCTTCGACAACGCCGACGACCAGGCCAAGGTGTTGTCGGCCGTCCGCTACGTCGACAACAAGGGCGAGCCGACCGAGGTCTATCCGTACAACCCGAACGGTTCGCCGGACGGTCTGACGGCGGTGACCACGGCCGACGGCCGCTTCACGATCATGATGCCGCACCCGGAACGCGTCTTCCGCACCGTGCAGATGTCCTGGCATCCGGAAAACTGGGGCGAGGATTCAGCCGTGGATGCGCATGTTCCGCAACGCGCGGCGCTGGGTTGGCTAGGCCTGCGGGGAATTTGCAGGGTGGCTGCGGCCGCCTTTGTTGCTTTCAAGCTCGACCAGACCGCCCGCGGCTTCGACTGATTCAGACCCGAGTACGGGTTATCCTGCACTGCCGGCGCCAGCAGGCAGGCTTCTGCAGCGACTGGAGGTCCTGATTGGCGCCGGCGAAAATTTCCCGGGCGCGTTCCTCGCGCGCCAGTTCCTCCCGGCAGATGCCGGCCATCAGTTCGAACCATTTCTGGATCTGTTTCATGTTCAGGGCTCCTTGGCTGATGAGGCAGGAATGAGGTCCTGCAGTGTCTTTTTTTCGACCGCAGACGCAGCATATCAGGTAGCTGTATAAATGTACAGTATTCGTATTTGCTGGAACCCAATGTAGTCTTTCAAATTGTCAATGTAAGGTAAGTGAAAGAACCATGTCTCGCGCCAAATCTCACTGGTTGCCACATGCCGGTACTATCGCAACCTACGTCGGCAGAAACCGGGGCAACAAGCGCAACGTCAGGGTCATAGCCGAAGCGGTTGCCGGAAGAATGGTTGTCGAGGCCATCGGTAAACAGGGGGTTCCGGTTCGCTTTACGGTAAAGCGGGAGAACCTGAAACCGATGCAGCCTTGCCTGTTCGATTAGAGAGTTCCTGAGGCAGGGTCCGGAGGAAGTGTCATGAACGCAATTCACATGCCGACCGCGTTGCTGTCGGGCGTTGCCGAGATGGATGATCAGCACGACCGGCTGTTCAACGAGATCGTGCAGGTCAAGTGTGCGTTGCTCGATGTTGCGGGCGATCACGCAGATGGCCTGGCGCTGCTTTCCCGTTTTGCCGAAGATCTCGCCGCGCATTTCGCATGGGAGGAGGCCGCCGCCAGGGCCGAGGGCATCCCTTTCGACGAGAGCCACATCAAGGAGCATCACAAGATCACTGCCTTCGTTCAGGCAAAGGTTGGCGAGGTCAGTCGCGGCGAATGCAATATTCCTGCACTCATGGTTTTCATGGAGCGCTGTTTCGAAACCCATGTCGTCCAGCATGACCTCAAACTCGGGCATGACTTGCAGGCAGCGCACGCGCCCCATTAGTCAATCGGCGTCTTGTTTGCTCAGCATTGGAGGCACCTTGAGGCCGCGTGACGGGCGAACCGGCTCGCGCGAAATTGCCAGCGCGTGATCCTGATCAGCATCAGGAATTCCCGGAAGTCTTCCTTCCCGGCGATCGGGATGCTGGCCGAGCATCTCGCTGCAGGCGTTATCCCGGCGTCCCGAGGAGTGCAGCGGCTGGACTCTGTTCCGGGCGAGCCTTTTCCGGCCGGCGGCATGGATCGGAACTGTCCGCGCCTGCCCTGCGGAATCCCGCATGCACCGGAGTCGAGGATGCGTTGCGCCGAGTGGGCCAGATGATCGGGGCGGGGCAGTTCCGCACCAGGCGTGCGGCAAATGAAGGGCAGCGAAACTACGGTATCATTATCGTTTCTGGCGAACCGCAGTTCGTCGTCTTGAACGTATCCGAAGGATCTTTCCTCTCATGTTTGACGCAGTTCGCAACAACAAGAAAATCGTCCAGATATTTCTGGCGCTGATCACGCTGCCGTTCGCCTTTTTCGGTGTCGATTCCTACGTGCGCAATGCGGGAACCGGGGACGCGGTGGCCAAGATCGGCGATGTCAAGATCAGCCAGCAGCAGTTCCAGCAGGCCGTGCGTGAGCAGCAGGAGCGCTTGCGGGCGCAGATGGGGCAGGTCGATCCAAAGATCCTCGACACCCCGGAAGCACGCAAGGCGATACTCGATGACCTCGTAGACCAGCAGTTGCTGACGCTGGAAGCGAGCAAGAAAGGTCTGTTCACCAGCGACGGCGCGATCCGCAGCACGATCAGCGGGATCGATGCCTTCAAGGTCGATGGAAAGTTCTCGCAGGAACGCTATGAAGCGATGCTGCGTGGACAGGGAATGACGCCAGCCGGTTTCGAGGCGCGTCTGCGCCAGGATCTGACATTGCAGCAACTGGCGACGGCTGTCGGCCAGTCCGGTGTCACGGCGCGTACGGTCAGCGACCGCATCCTCGCGATGCAGGCCGAGAAGCGCGACATTCAGGAATTCCGCCTGCCACTCGACGCCTATCTCGACAAGGTCAAGCTGGCCGACGGCGCGGCGAAAAAATTCTACGACGACAACAGCAAGCAGTTCGAGGTGCCGGAGCAGGCCAGGGTTGAATTCGTCGTGCTGTCGATGGAAAGCGTGGGCGCCGCGCTTGCTGTTTCCGATGCCGAGATCAAGGCCTGGTACGACGGTCACAGGGATCGCTTCCAGCAGGCGGAAGAGCGTCGTGCCAGCCACATCCTCATCGCCTCCGAAAAGATCGGCAAGGACAAGGCGAAGGCCAAGGCCGAGGAAGTGCTCAAAGAGTTGCGCAAGAACCCGTCAGCCTTCGCCGACCTCGCGAAGAAGAACTCGGACGATCCGGGTTCCGCCGCCAAGGGTGGCGACCTCGGCTTCTTCGGTCGCGGCATGATGGTCAAGCCGTTCGAGGAAGCGGTCTTCCGCCTCAAGGACGGCGAGATTTCCGACTATGGTCGAATCGGATTTCGGTTTCCACATCATCAAGGTCACCGGCATTCACGCCGCCAAGGAAAAGGGTCTGGCCGATGTCAGGGGCGAGATCGAGGCCGAGTTGAAGAAGGCCGCTGGGTCGCGCAAGTTTGCCGAGGCCGCCGAGGGTTTCAGCAATATCGTCTATGAACAGGCCGACAGCCTGAAACCGGCGGCCGACAAGTTCGGCCTCGTCGTCAAACAGTCGGAATGGTTGGGGCGCCAAGCCAATCCGGCGAATGGTCCGCTGGCCAACGAAAAGCTGCTGGCTGCCGTGTTTTCCGAGGATTCGGTGAAGAACAGGCGCAATACCGAGGCCGTCGAGATCGCGCCGAATACGCTGGTCGCCGCGCGCATCGTCGACTACAAACCGGCCACGCTGCAGCCCTTTGACAGTGTCAAGGGCAGTATCGAGACGTTGCTCAGGCGTCAGGAAGCACAGGCGCTGGCGCGCAAGGATGGCGAAGCCCGTCTCGAGGCACTCCGCAAGGGCAATGACAGCCTCAACTGGGGTGCGGTCAAGAGCGTTTCCCGCCTCGACCCGCGCCAGATCCCGCAGCCTGCGGCGCCGACCGTCTTCAAAATGGATACCTCCAAGCTGCCGGCCTACGCCGGCGTCGATCTGCCTGGCGCCGGCTACGCGCTGTTCAAGCTGGTCAGTGTCAATGCCGGTGATGCGCTCGACGATGCCCGCAAGCAGGCCCTGTTGCGACAGTTGAACACGCTGGAGGCGCAGGAGGAGGTGCAGAGCTACCTTGCCGCGCTGCGCAGCCGTTACAAGGTCGAAATAAACAAGGCGGTGCTGGAGGCGAAGGAAAAGTAATCTGGCGGGCTGGCCACGGGCCGGGCCGATACGGGAAAACGCCGACCGGGCAGAACCGGTCGGCGTTTTTCTTTGCTTTGTGCGGGTTGACCGCGCCGCTGGCTCTTCAGCCGGGCAGCGGCTCCGCATTGCCCAGCGCCGTGGTGTTCATGCCGCCATCGACGTACATGATTTCACCGGTGATGCCGCTGGCGAGGTCCGAGAGCAGGAAGGCGGCGGCGTTGCCGACTTCGTCGATGGTCACGTTGCGGCGCAGCGGGGCGTGATGCGCGTTGTAGGCCAGCAGCTTGCTGAAGCTGCCGATACCGGACGCCGCCAGGGTCTTGATCGGGCCGGCCGATATGGCGTTGGCACGAGTACCTTCGGGGCCGAGGCTGAACGCCAGGTAGCGCGTCGCAGCTTCGAGGCTGGCCTTGGCCAGACCCATGGTGTTGTAGTTGGGCATGGTGCGCTCGGCGCCAAGGTAGGAGAGGGCCAGCAGCGAACCCTTGCGCCCCTGCATCATCGGTCTTGCGGCCTTGGCCAGCGCCGGATAGCTGTACGACGAAATCTCGTGGGCGATGCGGAAGGCCTCGCGCGAGATGCCGTTCAGGAAGTCGCCCTCTATGGCCTCGGTCGGCGCGTAGGCAATGGAATGGACGAGGCCGTCCAGGCCATCCCAGCGCTTGCCGAGTTCGACGAAAACGTTGTTGATCTGCTCGTCGCTGCTGACATCGAGCGGAATGGTGATGTCGCTGGAGAATTCGCCAGCGAACTTCTTGATGCGATCCTCGAAACGCTCGTTCTGATAGGTGAAGGCGAGTTGTGCGCCTTCACGGTGGCAAGCCCTGGCGATACCGTAGGCGATGGAGTGCTTGGACAGCAGTCCGGTGATCAGAATCTTCTTTTCGGCAAGAAAGCCCATGCGATATTCTCCCTGGAGGGTTTAGCCTTGGGATTATAAGGCATCACATGTTGGGATAGGTTGGCCCTTCGCCTCCTTGCGGCACAACCCAGTTGATGTTCTGGGTCGGATCCTTGATGTCGCAGGTCTTGCAGTGGCACGCAGTTCTGCGCGTTGATCTGCAGTCGCGGGTTGTTGCCCTGTTCGTCGCGCAGGATTTCATAGACGCCGGCCGGGCAGAAACGCTGTTCAGGCGCGTCGTATAGTGGCAGATTGACGCTGATCGGCACTGTCGCGTCCTTCAGTTGCAGGTGGCAGGGCTGGTCCTCCTCGTGGTTGGTGCTCGAGAGGAAGACCGAGGACAGCCGGTCGAAGGTGATCACGCCGTCGGGTTTCGGGTAGGCAATTGGCGGGCAATCGGCGGCAGGCTTCAGCTTGGCGTGATCCGGCGCCTTGTGGTGCAGGGTCCATGGCGCCCTGCCGCGCAAAACGACCTGGTCGATGCCGAACATGAGAGATCCAAGTTTCATCCCCTTGCTCATCCACGGCTTGAAGTTGCGCGCCCGATAGAGTTCGTCATGCAGCCAACTGTTCCTGAAGGCTTCCGGGTAGGCGGCCAGTTCGTCATGCTGGCGTCCGCCCTGGAGCGCTTCGAAACAGGCTTCGGAAGCAAGCATTCCCGACTTGATGGCGCAATGTGTTCCCTTGATCCGCGCGGCGTTGAGGAAACCGGCATTGTCGCCGACCAGCACGCCGCCCGGGAAAACGAGTTTGGGCAGAGACTGGATGCCGCCGGCGGTGAGGGCACGGGCGCCATAGGCGATGCGTTTGCCGCCCTCGAGGAACTTGCGGATTTCCGGATGCGTCTTGTAGCGCTGGAACTCCTCGAACGGTGACAGGTGGGGGTTGGTATAGCCGAGACCGACGACGTAACCGACCGCGACCTGATTGTTTTCGAGGTGGTACAGGAAGCCGCCGCCGTAGGTGTCGGGGTCCATCGGCCAGCCGCCGCTATGGACGACGAGGCCAAGCTGGTGATTCTCGGGCTTGATGTCCCACAGTTCCTTGATGCCGATGCCGTAGGTCTGCGGGTCGGCGCCGGCATCCAGGTTGAATCTTTCGAGGAGTTGCTTGCCGAGATGGCCGCGGCAGCCTTCGGCAAAAAACGTGTATTTGCCGTGCAGTTCCATCCCCATCTGGAAGTTCGGGCCTTCGCTGCCGTCATGCAGACGCCCCATGTCGCCGGTGGCGACGCCCTTGACCGAACCGTCGGCGGTAAACAGCACTTCGGCACCGGCAAAGCCGGGATAGATCTCGACGCCCAAGCGCCTCGGCCTGCTCGCCGAGCCAGCGGCAGAGATTGCCGAGAGAAATGACGTAGCAGCCATCGTTATGGAAGCACTTCGGCAACAGGCTGTTGGCAACCTTGGTGGCGCCCGTTTCGCTGAGAATGAAGAAACGGTCTTCGCTGACCGGCGCGTTGAGCGGGGCGCCGTCCTGCTTCCAGTTGGGCAGAAGCTCGGTCAGCGCGCCGGGGTCGAGGACGGCGCCGGACAGGATGTGGGCACCGATTTCGGCGCCCTTTTCAATCAGGCAGACCGAAATTTCGCCGCCCTTTTCCGCTGCCAGTTGCTTGAGGCGGATTGCCGACGCCAGTCCGGCGGGGCCGCCGCCGACGATGACAACGTCAAATTCCATCGCTTCGCGTTCCATCATCTCTCCTCGTCAGTTCGTTGTCGTGTCGTGGGCAATACGGTACAGTATGGTGTCTTTTTTTTCAACCCTTCCGGGGAAGCGGACCAATATGGAAAAGCGCTGGAAACTCGTTCATGTGACGACCATGCCGATTCGCTGGGGCGACATGGACGCCTACGGCCATGTCAATAACACGGTCTATTTCCGCTACATGGAGCAGGCCCGCGTCGAGTGGATCGAAGCGATGCAGGCGCCGGTACGACCCGGCGGGGACGGGGCGGTGATCATCAACGCCAGTTGCAGTTTCCTGATTCCGCTGAACTACCCCGGCACGGTCGAGGTGCGGACCTATGCCAGCCATCCCGGGCGCTCAAGTTTCCAGACCCACGTCGAAATGCGTATCGTCGGCGATGAGCGGATATATGCCGAAGGCGCCGCCAAGGTGGTGTGGATGGATACCCGGACCGGCAAGTCGGTGCCCTTGCCAGACCACGTGCGGGCCGAGGTGGAAGGGGAGTAAACTCGCAGCCCTTCGCGTCGCCATTCCGGAAAACCATGAGCCAACGAAAGACTTGGGAAAAGTTGCTGTCCGCCGAACGGCCGGGTGCCGGCAAGGCGCCCGGAAGTCCCGAGCGCACCGCCTTCCAGCAGGACTACGACCGCATTGTCTTTACCTCCGCCTTCCGGCGGATGAAGGACAAGACGCAGGTCTTTCCGTTGTCAAAAAGCGACTATGTCCGCACGCGGCTGACCCACAGCCTCGAGGCCAGTTGTGTCGGACGTTCGCTCGGCGCGCTCGTCGGCCGCGAAATCATCGCCCGCCACGGTCTGCGGAACGTCGAATCGGGCGATTTCGGGGCGATCGTCGCCGCTGCCTGCCTCGCTCACGACATCGGCAATCCGCCTTTCGGGCACGCCGGCGAGGACGCAATTCGCGAATGGTTCCGCAGTTCCGGACTGCTCGAACGCCATACGCTGACCGTTGCTCAGCGCGCCGATTTCGAGCGCTACGAAGGCAATGCCCAGGGCTTTCGTACCGTCACCCGCCTGCAGAGCCCGGCCAATCCCGGGCTGCAACTGACCAGCGCGGTACTCGCGGCGTTTACCAAGTACCCGCGTCCGTCTTCGGTCGCAACCGAACTTGACGGCAAGAGCGGCAGGAAATTCGGCTTCTTCCAGCAGGATGCCGCCGCCTTCAGCCACGTGGCGCGGTTGACCGGTCTTGTCGAGCGAATTCCGGGCACGGCGTGGCGGCGCCATCCACTGGCCTTCCTGGTCGAGGTGGCGGACGACACCTGCTACCTGATCGTCGACCTCGAAGACGCCGCCCGCCTCGGCTTCGTACCATATCGCGACGCCGAATATCTGCTTGCCAACCTCGCCGGCAGCGCCGTCAATGCCCGGCGTCTGGGTCGCCTGCACGACCCGAAGGAGCGCCTCGAATACCTGCGGGCCAAGGCCATCGGCCGCCTGCTGGAAAGCGCCGCAGCGGTCTTTCTGGAAAACGAGGACGCCATCATCAAGGGGACGTTCGATGACGAACTGCTCGAACAGTCGCCGATTGCCGGTCCGCTGCAGGCGATCCTCCGCCTGGCCAAGGACACCATCTACACCGCCCGCCCGGCCCTCGAGATCGAAACTGCCGGTTTCGAGGTTCTCGGTGCGCTGTTGGCCCTGTTCGCCGGCGCGGTGGAGGCGCGGGCGGGGCATGGGCGATTCACGACTCGTGACCGGATGCTGCTCCAGTTGTTGCCGGCCCAGTTTCTCGGCCTTGCGGGCGAACCCGATCCCGACCCTTATGTGCGGCTGCTGCAGGTTGCCGATTTCGTCGCCGGGATGACCGATTCCTACGCGGTAGACATGTACCGCAAGCTGAAGGGTTTCGATCTGCCGACTTGACTCCTAGAGCACGTCGCTCGCCTTCACCAGCGCCAGGCGCGTCGATACGGCATTGAGCGCGATAAGGTGGAGCATCTCGTTCACGGTGGTGCAGCAGTCGGTCAGGATGGATACCTTGTACTTCTCGGCTGAGCGGGAGATGGCAGTGTGGGTCACGCAGTTCTGGGTCATCATGCCGCAGACCAGCAATTCCTTGACGCCGAGTTGTGACAGCGTCGATTCGAGCGTGGTACTCGACGAAACTGTCGGCAAAATGCTTGATCACGACCGGCGCACCGGGTGCTGCCGCGAGGATGCGCGGATGCACATCTACCCCCGGGGTGCCTTCGTTGAAGAAGGGGGCGATGCCTTTCCCGCTGTCGGCGACGTGCTGAACGATGATTACCGGGATGCCCTGCGCGTTGGCCTTCGCGATCGCGCTTTCGATATTTTCCAGCGTTGCCCCGGTATTCCACAGCGGAAACCTGCCGTCGGGAAAATAGTCGTTTTGCAGGTCGATGACGATCAGGGCGCGCTTGGCTGGCTGTGACATGTTCAGTCCTCGATGGATTGGCGATGGGCCAATTATTCGTTTGCCGCAAGCGGGCGACGAGTGGCCCGAATGACAAAATTCGGTAATATCGGGCCAATGCAGCTTGGCCTCGCGAGTGAGAAAATGCCGAAACATGCGATTGCCGTGATCGCCTTCGACCGGATCAGTCCTTTCCATCTGGCCGTGCCCTGCGTGGTGTTCGGCGATGTCCATCCCGGCGTGCCGCCCTTCCGGCTCATGGTCTGCGCCGGCGAGGAAGGTCGGTTCGACGACGACGGCCGGGTTCGATGTGCTCGTCCGGCACGGACTGGAGGCGCTGGAAATCGCCGACGCGATCATTGTCCCGAGCTGGCGCGACCCGGACGAGCGACCGCCGCAAGCGCTGCTCGCCGCGCTGGTCGCCGCCCATCGCCGTGGCGCGCAGGTTGTCGGCCTGTGTCTCGGTGCCTACGTGCTGGCCGAGGCTGGCCTGCTGGATGGACGCCGGGCCACCACGCACTGGGGTTTCGCGCGGGACTTCGCCCGGCGCTATCCGCAGGTGCATCTGGATGCCGACGTCCTCTACATCGACGACGGCAACATCCTGACCTCGGCAGGTACTGCCGCCGGAATCGACTGTTGCCTGCACATGCTGCGCCAGTGGTACGGCGCCGAATCGGCCAACAGCGTGGCGCGCCGCCTGGTCGTTCCGCCGCATCGGCAGGGAGGCCAAGCGCAGTTCGTCGAACAACCCATGCCGGCAACCGCCCGCGACTCCCGTCTGGCTGACCTGATCGACTGGGTGCGGGCGAATCTGCAACACCCTCACAGCCTGGACAGTCTGGCGGAAAGGTCGCTGTTGAGTCGGCGAACATTTACCCGCCACTTTCGCCAGTTGACCGGGGCGACGGTCGGCTGCTGGCTGCTCGGCGAACGGCTGGCGCTCACGCAGCGCCTGCTGGAGACGACCGATCAGCCGATCGAAAGTATCGCGCTTCTCGCCGGATTCGGCTCGCCGGAATCTCTGCGGCATCATTTCCGCAAGGCCTTCGGCGTGCCGCCGATGACCTGGCGGCAAAGCTTCAAGGGGTGATGAACCGCACTCCCTGTCGCTGATCTTGCTGTCGTCGGGGAGACTTGTGATGTGTCGGGAAATTTCGCTTGCAAAAACCAGTATGCTGTACAAAAATACAGTTATTGGTTTTAGCGGAGCAGGCCATGAAACTTACCCCACGTCAGCAGGAAATTCTCGACTTCATCAGGAACACGCTCGAAGTGCTGGGCGCGCCGCCGACGCGCATGGAAATTTCCAGCGCCTTCGGTTTCGCGTCGCCCAATGCGGCGGAAGATCACCTGAAGGCGCTCGCCAAGAAAGGCGCCATCGTTCTTGAGCCGGGTTCGGCACGTGGCATCCGGCTGGTCGAACAGCTCGGGCTGCCGCTGATCGGCAGCGTCGCCGCCGGCTCGCCGATCCTCGCCGTCGAAAACGTGCAGGGGCGTTATGCGCTGGATGCCCACCTGTTCAGCCCGCGCGCCGACTATCTGCTCAAGGTGCGCGGCCTGTCGATGATCGACGCCGGCATCTTCGACGGCGACCTGCTCGCCGTACACAAGACCAGCGAGGCGCGCGACGGCCAGATCGTCATCGCCCGGGTGGCCGAGGAGGTCACGGTCAAACGCCTGAAACGCAGGAACGGCCTGATCGAACTGATCGCCGAAAACCCCGATTTCGAGGCGATCATCGTCGATCCCGGCGCAGTCGAATTCGCCATCGAAGGCATCGCCGTCGGCCTCATCCGCGGGGCGACCAGCAGCCTGTCATGAGCGCGCTTCCCTTGCCGGCGGCGCTCGCGGAGGTGCTGGCCAGGGGCGATGTCTGGCGTGGCGACACGCTGGCCAGGTTGCCGGAAGACGCGGTGCCGAGCGGGCATGCCGAACTCGATGCCGAATTGCCGGGCGGCGGCTGGCCTCGTGGAAACCTGACCGAAATCCTGGTCGACCGCGGCGGTCTGGGTGAAATGAGCCTGTTGCTGCCCGCGCTGTCCCGCCTGTCGGCCGCAGGCGGCTGGCTGGCACTGGTGGCGCCGCCCTGGTTGCCGCATGCGCCGGCCTGGGCGGCGGCGGGGCTGGTGCTGGAGCGGCTGGTGGTGGTCAGGGCCGGCCGGCAGGCGGCCTGGTGTTGCGAACAATTGCTCGCCTGCGGCGGCTTTTCCGCGGTGCTGGCCTGGCCGGAAGCCACCATCGACGCCAAAGCCTTGCGCCGTTTGCAGGTGGCGGCCGAAGGCCGGCCGACCCTGACCTGCCTGTGGCGGCCGCAGGCGCTGGCCGCGACACCTTCGCCGGCGCCCTTGCGGGTTCTTCTGGCGGCAGGTAAGGGGAGGTTGTCGGTGTGTATTCTCAAGCGGCGCGGCCGGCCGGCGGCACAGCCGCTGAATTTGTCGATTGCCCGTCCCGGGAGAACGAACCGTGCTCTGGTTGGCCCTTCACTTTCCCCTGCTGGCGCTCGAAGCGCTGCCGTTGCGGCAGTCGCCTAGCGCTGTCGTCAGTCGCGGACGGGTGCTGGTGTGCGACCGGCTGGCGGCCGAAGCGGGGGTCAGCGCCGGGCAGAAGCTGTCGACGGCGCTCGGCCTGCAACCCGGGCTGGCGGTCTCCGAGCGCGATGCGGCGCGCGAGGGCAGCGCGCTGGAAAGTCTGGCCTGCTGGGCCGGGCGGTTTACGCCGACGCTGAGCCTGTCGCCGCCGGCCGGGCTGCTGCTGGAAATCGGCGGCTGCCTGCGCCTGTTCGGCGGGGTGGAGGTTATTGTCGAGGCCGTGCTCGGCGGTTGCGCCGGGCAGAGTTACTCCACCCTCTGGGCCGTCGCCCCGACACCGCTCGGCGCGCGCTGGCTGGCGCAGGCCGCTGCCGGCGAAATCCACCAGGAAGCGCCGGCCATGCAGGCGGCGCTGGCCGCCTTGCCCTGTGGCGTTACCGGCTGGCCGGACGAAGTGGTGAAGCGGCTGGAGTCGTTCGGCCTCAAGCGTCTTGGCGATCTGCGCATCTTGCCGGGGGCAGGTTTGCGCCGGCGTATCGGCAACGGGCCGGTCGATGACCTGTTGCGCGCCTGGGGCGAGTTGCCCGACCCGCAAAAGCCCTTCATCTTTCCCGAAATCTTCGGCAGCCATATCGAACTCCCGGCCCGCGTCGAACATGCCGAGGCGCTGGCCTTCGCCGGCCAGCGGCTGTTCGCGGCGCTGACCGGCTGGCTGCATGGCCGGCAACTGCTGGTGCGCGCCTGCAGCCTGCATCTGACGCACGATGATGGCGCGCAGAGTGCCCTGGTCCTGCGCTTCGCCGAACCGGCTGCCGACGAAGGGCGCTTCCTGCGCCTGTTGCGCGAGCATCTTTCGCGACTGAAGCTGGCGGCGCCGGTCGAGGCCTTGCGCTTGCAGGCTGACGAGGTTGTGAACAAGCCGGGAGCCAGCGCCCACCTTTTCGACCAGCCGCCTGCCGGCGAAGGTGTGCTGGCCTGCCTCGAGCGCCTGCGGGCGAGGCTCGGCGAGGCGGCGGTGCAGGTGCTCGGCGAAGTGGCGGATTACCGGCCGGAGTGCGCGACCCGCCAGTTCGATCCGGCAACGGATTTTGCCTTTTCCGGGGCGTCAACCGCGCGATTCACGTCGCCGCGCCCGCTCTGGCTGCTGCCGGTGCCGCAAGCGCTGGGCGAACGGGGCGGCAGTCCGCACTGGCATGGTCCGCTGAAGTTGCTGTCGCGCGCCGAGCGTCTCGAAAGCGGCTGGTGGGACGAGGGTGAAAGGGGCGCGGCCGGCGATGTGCGACGCGACTATTTCGTCGCCCGCAATCCGCAAGGGCAGTGGGCCTGGGTGTTTCGCGATGCGGAGGGATGGTTCCTGCATGGCCTCTTTGCCTGATTATGCCGAGCTGCATTGCCTCTCGAACTTCAGCTTCCTGCGCGGCGCCTCGCATCCGGAGGAACTGGTCGCGCAGGCCGTCGCCCAGGGCTACACGGCGCTGGCGCTGACCGACGAATGCTCGCTGGCCGGCGTCGTGCGCGCGCATCTGGCGGCGAAGGAAGCCGGTCTGAAGCTGATCGTCGGCAGCGAGATGGTTGTGACCATGGAAACAACGGCTGGCCCTGGGGCCGGCGGCCTGAGGCTGGTGTTTCTGGCGTGCAACCGCCACGGCTACGGCAACCTCTCGGCGCTGATCACGCTGGCCCGGCGGCGTGCGGAGAAGGGCTGCTATTCGTTGCAGCAGTTCGATCTGGAGGCGGTCTCGCCGAGCGGCGCCATGCCCGACTGCCTCGTCATCTGGTTGCCGGGTGATTCGCCGGCGCCGGAAGACGGATGCTGGCTGGCCGAGCGCTTTCCCGGCCGGGCCTGGATCGCCGTCGAACTGCACGCCGGGCCGGACGATGCCGCCCGGGTGGAAGTCCTGCAGGCGCTGGGCGCGGCCAGCGGCCTGCCGCTGGTGGCGGCCGGCGACGTGCATATGCATGTCAAGGCGCGCCGGCCCGTGCAGGACGTGCTGACCGCCCTGCGCCTGAAGACGACGGTATTCGACGCGGGCTATGCGCTGTTCCCGAACGGCGAGCGCCACCTGCGCACCCGATTGCGCCTGTCGCGCCTCTATCCGCCGGCCCTGCTCGGCGAAACGCTGAATGTTGCCGCGCGCTGCGAGTTTTCGCTCGACGAACTGCGCTACGAATATCCGGAGGAAATCATTCCGGCCGGCGAAACGCCCGCGTCATGGCTGCGCGCCGAGACCGGACGCGGCCTGTTGCGCCGCTATCCGGACGGCGTGCCGGCCGGCGTGCAGGAGCGGGTCGAGCACGAGTTGAAGCTGATCGCCGAGATGGCCTACGAGGCCTATTTCCTGACGGTGTACGACATCGTCCGCTTTGCCCGCGAGCGGCAGATCCTCTGCCAGGGGCGCGGCTCGGCGGCCAACTCGGCGGTGTGCTACGCGCTCGGCATCACCGAGGTCGATCCGGCGCGCTCGGCCTTGCTCTTCGAGCGCTTCATCTCGAAGGAACGCGGCGAGCCGCCGGATATCGACGTCGATTTCGAACACGAACGGCGCGAGGAGGTGATCCAGTACATCTACGCCAAATACGGTCGGGAGCGGGCGGCGCTGGCGGCGGCGGTGATCACCTGGCGGACCAAGGGGGCGCTTGCGCGATGCCGGCCGGGCGCTCGGCTTCGGCATCGCCCAGATCAACGCGCTGACCGCGTCGCTGGCCTGGTGGGACAGGCGCGAGCAATTGCCGGAACGCTTCGCCGAGCTTGGCCTCGACCCGGCCGCGCCGCGCGTCGGGAAATGGCTGGCGATCGCCGGTGCGCTGCGCGGGTTTCCGCGTCATCTGACGCAGCACACCGGCGGTTTCGTCATCGCGCGCGGACCGCTGTCAAGACTGGTACCGGTCGAGAATGCGGCGATGCCCGAGCGCAGCGTGATCCAGTGGGACAAGGACGACCTCGACGCGATGGGTCTGATGAAGGTCGATATCCTGGCGCTGGGCATGCTGTCGGCGATTCGCCGGATGTTGCAGATCGTCGCAGAGCGCTCCGGTCGAACCGTTCAAAATGCACCAGATCCCGGCCGAGGACCCGGCGACCTACGAAATGCTCTGCCACGCCGACAGCATGGGCGTCTTCCAGGTCGAGTCGCGCGCCCAGATGGCCATGCTGCCGCGCCTGCAGCCGCGCAGCTTCTACGACCTGGTGGTCGAGGTGGCGCTGGTCAGGCCGGGGCCGATCCAGGGCGACATGGTCCATCCCTACCTGAAGCGGCGGCAGAAGAAGGAGCGGGTCGAGAAGATCTCGCCGGCGGTCAACGCCGTGCTGGCGCGCACCTTCGGCGTGCCGATTTTCCAGGAACAGGTCATGCAACTGGCTGTCGTCGCCGCCAACTTCACCCCCGGCGAGGCCGACCAGTTGCGCCGTTCGATGGCGGCCTGGCGCAGGAAGGGCGGGCTGGAACACTTCGAGCAGAAACTGCTCGCCGGCATGGCCGCCAACGGGCTGCCTGAGCCCTTTGCCCGGCGCATCATCGCGCAGATCCAGGGTTTCGGCGAATACGGCTTTCCCGAGTCGCACGCTGCCAGTTTCGCGCTGCTCGTCTATGCCTCGGCCTGGCTCAAGCGCCACCACCCGGCGCCATTCCTGTGCGGCCTGCTCAACAGCCAGCCGATGGGCTTCTACTCGCCGTCGCTGCTCATTCAGGACGCGCGCCGCCACGGCGTCACGGTGCTGCCGCCGGATGTCAATGCCAGCGACTGGGACAGCCGGATCGACGCCGATGGTGCCGTGCGCCTCGGCCTGCGCGAGATCAGCGGGTTTGCGCGGGCGGTGGCCGAGCGTGTCGCGGTCAACCGCCGGAAAAGGCCATTTTCCAGCGTTGCCGATCTGGCGGCGCGGGCCGGCCTGCAACGGCGCGATCTCGACCTGCTGGCCGCCGCCGATGCGCTGCACAGCCTGGCCGGGCATCGCCGGCAGGCGGCGTGGGCGGCGACGGCGGCCGTCGTTCAGGGTGACCTGTTCGACCGACTGCCGCCACCGGAAACAGCCACCGATTTGCCGGCGCCGAACGCCGGCGAAAACCTGATCGCCGATTACCGCAGTCTAGGTCTGACCCTGCGCCGCCATCCGCTGACCCTGTTGCGCCAGCGCCTGACAGAACGGCGCTTCGTCACGGCCGCAGCGCTGAAAACAGCGGGCCAGCGCGCCCTGATCCGTGCCGCCGGCATCGTCGTCGGCCGGCAGCGGCCGGGCACGGCGACCGGCATCGTCTTCGTCACGCTGGAAGACGAAACCGGGCTGGCCAATATCGTCGTTTATCCGCAACTGGTCGACAAGCAGCGGCGCGAACTGCTCGGCTCGAGCCTGCTCGGCGTTTACGGGCAGTTGCAGAAGGAAGGGGAGGTCGTACATCTGGTCGCCCGGCGGCTGGTCAACCTGTCCGCCTGGCTCGGCCGGCTGGAGACAAGCAGCCGGGACTTTCACTGAGCGGATGCCGGCCCGACGCGGAACGCGAAACGGCATGGCGGCATGCCGTTTTTCATGCGGTCTTGTCCGTATAGCCGTATGGGAAATACGGTCATTTATCCCGATCACCCGATCAGGATGCCCATGCCCGCCACTGCCGCGAAATCGCGTTGCGCTCCCGACCTTTGCCACCGACGCCAACCAGAACGCCCCGTCCTCTAACGCCTGGTGCAAGCGCACCTCGCCACCTGCCTGCCGCTGCACGATGACGGACAAACGCCGGTCAGTCAGGTCGCGCGCTACGCCTGGGCGCTGCTGCTGGCGCGCATCTACGAAGTGTTTCCGCTCATCTGCCCGAAGTGCGGCGGCGAGATGAAGATCATCGCCTTCACCATCGAGGGGGAGGCGGTGCGGGAAATCACGGTTGATTTCGGGTGGCAAGTACAGAGATACGTCATTGAATGCGGTTGGATTTCCTATCCTTAGGCATGGCCGTCTGTCCGGATCAATATGGTGCCGGAAAAGGGGCTCGGCGCAACGGTCACGGCGGCAGCGAATTTCAGCGGCGTTTCTTGACGCCCGTGCCGGTGAAATCGCGGGTAAGCACGATGGTGCCCCAACCGGGATTGGAGGGCGAATTGCCCGTCGAGTCCTTGCCGTCCTGGTAGGCGTGGATGCCAGTGGTCCCGTAGTCCGGTGAATAATCGCACGCGCCGAGGCGCAGGTGCCGGACAGGAACGTCAGCCTGAACCTGCTGCCAAGTGTTGGATTCCGGAAGATAGGCAAAGAGGTTGGCCGGCGGACCGGCGGCCAGGCGGACCAGGATCACATTCACCTTCTTGTCCGCGGTTACGCAGGGGAAGTCCATGCCATAGTCCTTGGCCGGCGGCGACGACTGGGTCACGGTAAAGGTCAGAGGCGCCATTTTCACAAGCGAAGACATGCCTACGGGGCCCAGCAGATCATACCTGTAGAGATCATACTTGAGCGAGTAGTTCTGGCCGCCGAGGCTGGTGCGGCTCGTCAAGGGGTCCACGGACAGGAAGTAAAAATAATTTCCCAGAATGCGGCCGTTATGCCTGCCGTTGAATGTGGAGGTGTAGATGTAATTGCGTGCATACCCGGGCGGGGCCAGAACGGAATCGAAATTTCCCGCGTTGATGAAGACGTAACGCTGCTCATTGGGAGTGGGATTGCGTTTGATCAGGTACAGGTCGTTGGAAACGCCCATTCCCGTGTAACTCACGCCGCTGAAGATGACGCCTATGTCCAGGGAATCGTGCCAGGCCACCATGGAGTTCCATTTCATGAAATCGGAAGGCCAGTTCTTGATGTCCGCGGCCGTTCCGAAGGCCGCGTTGTTGAGCGAGGCACTCCAGCCGACGGCGCCGTAGCCCGGCGCGACATGGCGGTTCGCCCAGGCCGAGGCCACGTCGAGGACGAGGTGGTTGTCGCCACTCACGATCCAGATCTTTTTCGTGAAAGGGTTGTACAGCATGTTATGGTTGTCGCGGTCCTGTGGCGCGCCCGGTACGTCCTTGGGGTGGATGTACTGGATGGTGTTGGTCGCCGGGTCGAAGGCGCGCAGGGAATTATCCTGGTAGCCGCTCGGAGAATAGTGGTTCACGAAAATGGCCAGAAATTTTCCGAGCGAGGGGATGTAGTTCGTGGAACACCAGCCCTGCCCGATGTCGCTGACGACGTGGTTCCTTACCGTGGCCCTGATGGTGACCGTGTCATCACCGGCCAGCCGTGCCGCGTCGGTCAGCGTCCCGACCTTTTCGCCGGGTGCGGCTACCATGGTCGCCTTGGGCACCAAATCGGCGGAAGGCTTCTGGGACGGCGGCTCCGGCGCCGGAATCACCATCAGCTTGCCATCCGCACCACGGCGAATTTCGCCTCGGTAATCCGGCGCCTGCGGCAGGTTGCCCTGCGCCTGGGCAGGCACGCTCCCCGCCAGCAGAATGACGAGAACCAAGAAGCTTGCGTAGCTATAAGGCGTTTTCCTCGGCACGGTCCTTTCCTTTATGACGGGCAACCTCAATCAGATAGCTGAGAAGCTCAACTCTACTTAGCCAACTGCCAATTCGATCAACGATGGACCACCGGCGAGGAAAGCCTCGCGTAATGCCGTGCGGAATGAGTCGTTGCCATCCGCTTTGGCATAGGCAAGGCCGAAGGTCAGCGCGGCGTTCTCGAAGCTTATCCGCTGCGGTGTCCGCCAGGCTTGCGCGAACTCGGGCAGGGCGGCCTGCGGCAGATGATCGAAAATGCCGCCCCCGCCATTGTTGACCGCAACAATGACGGCATCGCGTCCCTGCGCCAGGGCAAGGCCGCCGAGGTCGTGCTGGCAGGTCAGATCGCCGAGCAGCGCGACAACCCGTCCATGCACGGCGGCGATGCCCATTGCCGTCGAGATGTTGCCGTCGATGCCACTGGCGCCGCGGTTGCCGTGGAACAGGAGAGGCTTGTCACTGCTGCCGGAATCACTGTCCAGTTGCCGGATGGCCAGCGAATTGCCGACGAAGACGGCGGTATTTGCCGGAAGTTCGTCAATCAGAACACCGATGTGCCCGGTGCCTTCCGGTGATGCAGTCGCTTCCCTGGCGGCGAAGGCCGCATGCCAGCCGTCAGGGGAGGGATCTGGTGCCACGGCGAGAAGTGCCCGGCAGAAGGCAAGCGGATCCGCCCGCAAGACATGGGTCACGCGGTGCATCGGATCGCTCCAGCGCGGCCAGGGTTCGACCACAGCATGCACGGCGACCGGGTTCCCGAGAAAAACTTGCAGGCGGCGCGTGACCGGATAGCTGCCGAAACGCAGGATCCATTCCGGTCTCAGGGGCTCGCCCGTTCGGGTTTCGCCAAGCCAGGTGTTGTAGCGGAAGCACACGTGCGAACGGTCGTGCGGTCCGAAACGCAGATTGGACAGCGGCTCGGCCAGAATCGGACAGTCCAGACGCTCTGCCAGTGCGGTCAACGCCTCCGCGAGGTCGATTTTCATCGGCGTCTCGCCGCAGATGATGATCCCCGGTCAACCGGCAATGCGGGTGGCAAACTCGCGAATGTCGTCGGGGCTGGGCAGCAGTTCAGGTCGGGCAATGACGATTCTTTCCAGCGGGCTGGCGGCAGGTGTCTCTCGGCCCGGAACCAGTGGCTCGCGGAATGGCTGGTTGATGTGCACCGGCCCCGGATGCGGCCAGGCCGCCTGCTCGCAGACCCGGGCCGCCAGGCGGTGCAGGTAGCCTGGGTCGAAGCCTTCGAAGGGCGTGCCGAGAACGTGGCTGGCACGCACATGGGTTCCGAACAACCCGATCTGGTCGATGGTCTGGTTGGTGCCGCAGCCCTGGAGTTCGGGTGGCCGGTCGGCGGACAGCAGGATCAGCGGGACGCCGGAATGGCTGGCCTCGATCACCGCCGGCAACCAGTTGGCCGGGGCCGTGCCCGAGGTGGCGAGGACCAGCACCGGACGCCGGCTCGCCTTGGCGATGCCGAGGGCGAAAAATGCCCCACTACGCTCGTCAACCGCAACATCGTAATGCAACCCAGGCTGACGCAGCATGGCGAGCGCCAGCGGCGTCGACCGGGAACCGGGAGAGATCACTGCATTTGCCGTACCGGCAGCCACGAACCCCGCGACCATCGCCTGCGACCAGAGAAAGTTGAGCGTACCGGTGTCGATCATGGTTCTGATTGACTGGAAAGCTCAGATTGTAGTCGCAACGCGATGCCGATGTCGGCCCCGCCGGCTGGCGCTGTGCTAAGATGCCTCCTGCTAATTGCGGTTCAGCTATCCTTTGTCGGTGGAAGAGGAGTGGTAGTTCAGTTGGTTAGAATACCGGCCTGTCACGCCGGGGGTCGCGGGTTCGAGTCCCGTTCACTCCGCCAACCCTTTCGTAAGTCGTTGTTCTGGAATAGAATGGGGTCCAGGCAACGGCTTTCAAAGGCAAGTATGGTACACCGGACTGGTACACCGCCGTCTAAGAAGGACGGTAGCGTGG
>CAWEMU010000055.1:0-25228 GCA_963810175.1 uncultured beta proteobacterium
GGACACGTAGCGCCAAGATGAACGCGCAAGCCATGATCCGCACGTCGGTAGAAATGTACGCTGGCCTGATCGACAAGGGGAGGGCGATGACGCCCTACCGGCCGGTCGTGCCGAAACAGTTGCCGGTCCCGATGCTGGAGCCGAGACACGGCGCAAGAGCACTGGCGCAGGGTTTGCCTGCTTCACCGGGCGCGGCTTCGGGACGCGTCATTTTCGATGCCACATCTCATGTTCCGCGCCGCGATTGCCGATCGCCCGACTGGGCGCCGCCGAGGCAAGGCTTCTTGAACGAGAGTTTGGCCAAGAGCTGTTCGACTAGGTTCGGATAATGAACGGGTTAAGGCAGATGCGGGCAGGGAGTTGCTGAAGTGATCATCTACGACCTCCGCTGCGTGAACGAACACCGCTTCGAGGGCTGGTTTCGAAGTGCGACCGACTTCGAAGCGCAGATCAGTCGGCATCTCGTCAGTTGTCCGCAGTGCGACAGTCAGGACGTTCGACGAGTGCCTTCTGCCGTTGCAATTGGCAGGCATGTACCCGCCAAGATAGACGGTTCAACGGAAATGGCCACAACGCCGGCAGGAACACAGATCATCGCCGCCTACCGCAAGTTGGTCAGAACGCTGATCGCCAACTCCGACGATGTTGGCGATCAGTTCGCCGTGGAAGCACGGAAGATTCACTATGACGACGCGCCCGACAGATCAATCCACGGCACGGCAACCCAGAATGATTTGACCTCGCTGGCCGACGAGGGAATCTCAGTAATCAGATTGCCCAGATTCAGGGAGGAGGACCTGAACTAGAAACGGGCCTTAAGGCAATACACAGGACTTTACATAATGCAAATTATACGCAATTGTGCGTCGAACCCTTGGGCTGCTACAGCTGGTGTCGCCCCAACCAAATTTCGGTAACCGCCCCTGAAATTTCGGCAACCATGGATTGTTCATAATTGACGTGACCACTTGCGGCACCAAATTTCAGTAACCGGTTTGTGGAAAAGCTCTTCAGGACAATCTATAGACAACGTCGCCACCCGCCGGGATTTTTCCAGCACCCCGCAATCCGCCAACAATGACAACACTGCACCAAGCCCCTCTGGTGTTACTGCCAGCGTCCAAAGGTCTCCGCTGGTTTTCCTATAAGGATGTCAGACCATCCTCCAGTCACAGCTTGATACCGTGCCCATGTTTCCCACACCCAACTCCACCCTCACCCACTTTCTAATCTACCTACTCCTGGTTGATACTATTGACGATGGGTTACCAACAAAATCTTGGGCGCGACAACACCCCCCAAGGAAAGGACAACTACCTAACTCGATCGTGACGGTCTTGCCTGATTTCCCGCCGGCGCGAAGCAACAGATCTCCGATGTCGGTATTCTGGGTCTTGAGCGCAACATCGAGCGCCGTCTCACCGCTGTCCATTCGCTTGTTGGGGTCGGCACGATTGGCAAGCAACAGTTTAACGATTTCAATGTGGCCACCCTTGGCGGCAACGATGAGCGCCGTCATGCCGTTCTCAGTCGCTGCATTGACGTCCGCGCCCGACTTCACCAGAAGCCGGACAATGTCCGTGTGGCCGTTGAATGCCGCATAGGTCAGCGGCGTCCAGCCGCTCATGTTCACTTCGGCGCCGTTGGCAACCAGCAGTTGGGCCGCCTTCAGGTGTCCGCGGAATGCTGCAAGGCGCAAGGCGGTGTCTCCAACTGCATTGCGTTCGTTCACCTTGGCACGCTGCTTGATGAGGTATTCGACAAGTTCGCTATGGCCGTCCCGTGCTGCCAACATCAGCAGGGTATTGCCCTCCTTGTCGGTCGTATCGACAGAGGCTCCGCGCTGAACCAGCTTGGCGATGTCCCTGGTGTCCCCCAGTTTTGCGGCACTGATCAGGTCATCGTACGTGGCAGCCGAGGCTGTCAGGGGTAATGCAGAGGCAATAAGGATAGCGAGAAGGGTGTTTTTCATGGTTGTTTGGGTCGCGGGGCGTGTTTGAAAAGGTTGAAAAAGTTGGTGGTTGTGGCCTCGCCAACCTGTTCCGGAGACAGGCCACGCAAGCGCGCAACCTCCTCGGCCACGTGCCTTACGTAGGCAGGTTCATTGGTCCTGCCCCGATAAGGTACCGGTGCAAGGTAAGGCGAGTCCGTTTCCAGCAGAATGCGATCGAGTGGCGTTTTCCGGGCTGCTTCCTTGATTGCCAGCGCACTCTTGAAGGTGACGATGCCGGAGAACGAGATATAGAAGCCGAGATCGAGTGCTTGACGGGCCACTTCCCAGGTTTCCGTGAAGCAGTGCATCACGCCACCGACCGCGTGGGCGCCCTCCTCCTCAAGTATTCTCAAGGTGTCATCGGCCGCATCGCGCATATGTACAACGAGAGGCTTGCGCGCCCTGATTGCCGCCCGGATGTGGCGGCGGAAGCGGTCGCGCTGCCATTTCGGGCGGTCCTTCTGCCAGTAGTAGTCGAGACCGGTCTCGCCGATGGCAATCACTTTCGGGTGGTCGGCCAGTTCAACGAGTTGCTCTTCGCTCGGGTCTTCGGCGTCGGCATACTCGGGATGAACGCCAACCGTGGCGAAGAGGTTCGGGTGGGTTTCAGCCAGTGCCAGAACACCGGGGAAGTCCTCCAGATTGACACCAATACAGACCGCCCAGCCCACGCCATTTTCGTTCATGCGCCCGAGGATTTCGGGAAGGCGCGGCGACAGATCGGGAAAGTCGAGATGGCAATGGGAGTTGACCAGCATCCTCTGGATCAGAGGGTGTGAGTCGGACGCGTGGACTGCATGACGCCGCCCAGCAGCCCTTCGATCTTGCGCCGTGCCTCCTGGCCGCTTTCGTCATTGTTGAAATGAACGCCGATCCCCTGGGCGCGCCCATTCTGAGCGCCGGCCGGGGTAATCCAGACCACGGTGCCGGCAATCGGCAATTTGGCAGGATCATCCATCAGCGACAGCAGCATGAACACCTCGTCACCGATGTTGTAACTTCGCGTGGTGGGAATGAATATCCCGCCATTGCGCAAGTGCAGCATGAACGCCGCATAGAGCGCGGATTTCGAACTGATGTTGAGCGAAAGGACACTCGGGCGCTGGGCGTGGGTCGGTTTGGGGTCAGCCATCGTCGTTTATTGTCTCAACAGACTTCTATAGTCCATGAACAATCCCTCCAGAAACAGGCGGGCGTTAAGGGGTTGCTCGGCTTCGCGGCGACGCTTCAGAAGCAACCGGTAGGCGCGCACGAGCCGCGCGGGGGGAATCATATCAGCCAGCCCCGAGATTGTGGCCTGTTGCACGAGAAAATATCGGATCGGCAGCCCATTGCTGGCCAGCGTGAGATCGACCAGCCATTTCTGCATGGCCTCGACTACCGACTTCAAGGCAAGCTTTCCCTTGCTCTCCCTGATGACTTTTTCCAGATCGGCGGCAAGGGCGATCGGGTCAAGTTCGCCCTTCGCGGCGAGACGCCGGGTCAGAATGTCGAGCCAGCCACCCTCTTCCGCAGCCGCCAGTTCGATTGCCAGGCCTGGCGAGCCGCCAGCCAGAGCGAGCCAGCGAGCGGGCAGCGTGATCCCTTCCGCCGCCAATGCCGCTTCCGCAGCAGCGGTCGGCGGGATGCCGACGGGAATCAATTGGCAGCGACTGCGGATTGTCGGCAGCAAGCGCAATGGTTCATTGGAAACCATTAAAAACAATGTACCTGGCGCCGGTTCCTCAAGTATCTTAAGAAGTGCGTTTGCGGTATTGCGGTTCATGGCATCGGCGGGATTGACGACGATGATCTTCAAGCCGGCACGATGCGTTCCGACGTTGAAGAAGTCATCGAGCGCGCGGACCTGATCGATGGTTATCTGCTGACTGGCTTTCTTTCTGCCCTCGTCCGCCTCTGCTTCTTCGACCATCGCCTGCGGCTGCAGAAGCCTGAAATCCGGGTGGTTTTCCTGCTCGAACCAGTTGCACGCGAGGCACTTGCCGCAGCAGTGTCCGCCATTCAGCGGCTGTTCGCAGAGCAGGCTTTTCGCGAAGGCCTGAGCCAGCGCAAATTTCCCCAAGCCGCGCTGGCCGACAAGCAGCAACGCGTGCGGCAGTCTTTCGCGCTGCGATTGAAGGCTGGCCCAGGTTCCTGCATGGAGATCAATAACATTCATAAATATATACTTGAGACAATTTCCTCAAGTGATTTGCGAATTGTTTCAATACTGCCTTGGGCGTCAATCACACGAATTCGCCCAGGAGACAAGTGCCAACGCTCAAGGTAAGCCTGGCGCACCCGTTCATGAAAGTCGGCGCGTTCCTGCTCGAAACGGTCAAGGACACGGCTGGCCAATGCGATGCGCTCGCGCGCGACATCCAGCGGCAGATCGAAAAGCAGGGTCAGATCGGGTTGCAGCTGACCGTGAACCCATTGTTCGAGTTGCTGCAATTTGTGGCGTTCGAGACCGCGCCCGCCTCCCTGGTAGGCATACGTGGCGTCGCTGAAGCGGTCGCAGATCACCCACTCACCGCTGGCAAGCGCCGGCTCGATCAGCCTGGCGAGATGTTCGCGCCGCGCCGCGAACATCAGCAGGGTTTCGGTTTCCAGGTGCATCGACATATGCAGCAGCAATTCCCGCAGTTTTTCGCCCAATTCCGTGCCGCCCGGCTCGCGCGTGACATGGACGGTCATCCCCTTTTGCCGCAGCAGTTCTGCCAGCCACTCGACATGGCTGCTCTTGCCGGCGCCGTCGATGCCTTCGAAGGTGATGAATTTTCCTCTCACTTGTCGCCTTTCTGATATTTGCTGACGGCCTTGTTGTGTTCATCGAGCGTCTTTGAAAACTGGCTGCTGCCATCGCCGCGGGCAACAAAATACAGTGCGTCGCTTTCCGCCGGGTGGAGCGCCGCGTTGATCGCCGCCGCGCCGGGCATGGCAATCGGCGACGGCGGCAACCCGCTGCGGGTGTAGGTATTGTAGGGCGTGTCGGCCTGCAGGTCGCGCTTGCGCAGATTGCCGTCGAACTTCTCGCCAAGTCCGTAGATGACCGTCGGATCCGTCTGCAGCAGCATACCCTTGCGCAGGCGATTGACGAAAACCGCCGCCACCAGTGCGCGGTCGTCGGCACGACCCGTTTCCTTTTCGATAATCGAGGCCATGATCAGAGCCTCATAGGGATTCCTGTAAGGCAGCCCCTGATCGCGCTCGTTCCAGGCGCCGTCGAGCTTCTTGCGCATCGCCCGGTGGGCGCGTGCGAACAGTTCGAGGTCGCTCGACTGCTTGTCGAAAAGGTAAGTGTCGGGAAACAGCCAGCCGTCGATCCGGCCGCCTTCGATGCCGAGCCGAGCGGCAATTTCCGCCTCCGCGAGGTCGCGCGTCTCATGCTTGAGATCCGGATGGTGGTCGAGGCGGGCTCGCCACTGGGCGAACGTCCAGCCATCGACCAGTGTCGAACTCACCCTGGGTCATATCGCCCCGGGCCAGCTTGGCGAGCAATTGTTCGGGCGTAATGCCACTGTTCACGGCATAGCTGCCGGCCTTGATGGCGGTGGCGACGCCGCGCCAGCGGGCCAGAAGCGCGAGGAGGTCGGGATTTATGCCGACTCCGGCTTCCCGCATCTGGCTGGCGGCGGAACGCAGGCTGCTGCCGGAAGAAATCCGGAATTCCACACTTGCGTCCCGCAACTCGATCGGTGCGTTGGCCCACCAGACAGCTGCCGCGACCACGGCCACGAGCGAGATGCTCAGGAACAGGAGGAACTTGAGGAATGAACGCACGGGAACTCGCGGACTGCAACCGGGTCATGCCCGGGAGGAACGAGCACAATCGAACGAGCGATATAATAGCGCAAACCCCAACAGGAGCCTTCATGAACCCGAACTGGCGCAGTTTTCTGGAATCCGCGGAGGCTGTCTTCGCCACCGGATCCGACGAGATTCTCAACTTCGGCGATGCCGTCAGCGAGCTTGAGGCAGCCGGCAATCAGACCATTCTGGTGCCGCTCACCCACCTTGGCCTTATCGAGGTTTCCGGCGATGATGCCAGGACGTTCCTGCATAACCAATTTACCAGCGACATCAACCATCTGGGCGTCGATCAGGTGCAGCATTCCGCATGGTGCACCGCCAAGGGACGCATGCAGGCCAGCTTTGTCGTCTGGCGCGAGGCGGATGCTTTCCGGCTGATCGTGTCGGGTGACCTCGAAGCCGCTTCCCTGAAGCGTTTGCAGATGTTCGTGCTGCGCTCCAGGGTCAAGTTGCAGGCGCTGACCGAAAGCCGGCTGTTGCTCGGTCTTGCCGGTCGCCAGGCGGGCGAAGCGCTTGCAGATGCGGGCCTGCCCTGCCCGGCGGCGCCGTTGACCGCGGCAATCAGCACCCATGCCAGCGTGATCGGGTTGGAAAGCAACAGATACATCGTTGCCATTGAGCAGCACAGCCATGGCCGATCTGTGGAACAAGCTCACATTGAAGGCGCTTCCCGCCGGATTGCCGGCCTGGCGGTGGCTCGATGTTCAGGCCGGCTTCCCGCTGGTGACTGCCGCGACGAAGGAAGAGTTCGTTCCGCAGATGGCCGATTTCGAGAAGCTCGGCGGCATCAGTTTCCACAAGGGGTGCTATCCGGGGCAGGAAATCGTTGCCCGCACCCAGTACCTCGGGAAGGTCAAGCGTCACCTGTACCGCGTCCGGAGCGATCAACCGCTCGAGGCCGGTACCGATCTCCATTCGCCAGACAACCCGGACCAGGCCTGTGGCAAGGTCGTCAGCGGCGCGCCCTCGCCCGCCGGCGGCTACGTGGCGCTGGCGGTAGTGCAGTCCAATTTTGCCGGCAACCTGCACCTCGGATCGCGCGACGGTCCGAAAATCGAGGCGGTTGCGGTCAACCCCTGAAAACAGGCAAAAATGTGCCTGATCGTGATCGGCTGGCGGGTTAATCCGGACTACCCGTTGGTCGTTGCCGCCAACCGTGACGAATTCCATGCACGTCCGACCGCCCGCGCCGACTTCTGGGCCGATTCGCCCGAGGTCATTGCCGGCCGTGATCTCGAGGCCGGCGGCACCTGGCTTGGCATCGCGCGCGACGGGCGCTTCGCGGCAGTCACCAACGTTCGCGAAGCCGCTGTAGCCAAGGGTCTCCGTTCAAGAGGCAGTTTGACGCGGGATTTCCTGGTTGGACGGCACCGTGCGGCCGACTATGTTGGCGAAATTGACCGTGCCGGATTCTCAGGCTTCAATCTGCTGGTCAGTGATAACGATTCGCTCTGGTACTGCAGCAATCGCAGCGCGCAATCGCTGGAACTGGTGCCCGGCGTCTATGGGCTCTCGAATCATCTGCTCGACAGTCCGTGGCCGAAACTTTTGACCGCCCGCCAGGGGTTCAGCAGGGCGCTGGCAAGTTTGCCGGACCCGGCGCCAATGTTCGCGATTCTGGCCGATGACGAGATTGTCCCCGATGCCGAGTTGCCGGATACCGGGGTTCCGCTGGAATGGGAACGGCGCCTGTCGGCGATCTTCGTGCGCTCCGAGCCCTATGGAACGCGTGCCTCGACGGTGGTGATGCTGGCCGCCGATGGCGGGATCACCTTCGAGGAACGGAGCTTCGGGCCCAACGGGCAGCCGCTTCAGTCTTCACGGATATCGACCGGCGTGTAGGCCGGCACCAGATCGAAAAGTTCGACGATGTCGGCATTGCGCATGCGGATGCAGCCATGCGACGCCGGCTTCCCCATCTCGGCATGTTGCGGCGCTCCGTGGATATAGATGTAACGGCGCATCGTATCGACGCAGCCCAGCCGGTTTCGCCCGGGCTCGCAGCCGGATAGCCAGAGGATGCGCGTCAGCACCCAGTCACGCCCGGGATGCCGCTGCTCGAACTCCGGAGACCACAACTCGCCGGTCGGGCGGCGCCTGACGAATATCGTGTTCTCCACTGCGCCGGCACCGATTCTTGGCCCGAATCAGGTGCCGGCCGCGCGGGGTCTGAAAACTGCCCGACAATTCGCCGACCCCGGCCTTGCCGGTCGAGATGCGGTACTCGCGGAGAACGCGCCCGGCATCGTCGAACAGCGTCAGCAACTGGCGGGCAACCGAAATATCGATCTTCACTGCATCTTCCGGCGCCGCTCGGCAAAGAAGGCGGAAAGGACACCACTGCATTCATCGGCCAGAACGCCGCCGAGCACGGTGGTATGGTGGTTGAGGCGCTCGACGCCGAAGAGATCGACAACACTGCCGTGGACCCCGGTCTTGGGGTCGCGGGCACCATAGACCACGCGCGCAATCCGCGAATGCAGAATCGCCCCGGCACACATCGCACAGGGTTCCAACGTGACGAACAATTCGCACCCTGGCAGGCGGTAATTTCCGAGCGTGCGCGCCGCATCGCGCAGCGCGGCGATTTCGGCGTGCGCGGTCGGGTCGCTTTCGCCAATCGGACTGTTGAAACCGCGTCCGATGATTTCTCCGGCCCTGACCACGACAGCGCCAACCGGTACCTCGCCCAGGCATTCCGCCGCGCGCGCCAGTGAAATGGCCTCGCGCATGAAGAACTCGTCGCCAAGCCCGGTGGCGGTTTGCAGAATCATCTCCATCCCGCTACCAGGCGGAGCGCGAACCGGGCCAGATGCCAGGTCTGGCCGACCGATGCCGCATCGCCGAGATCCATCAGGAGGAGCTTCCCGAGTATCGCGGCAATCGCCCTCGACATCCGCCTCCAGAGGCGCCGAAGCGGGCAAGCAGGTCGTCCGCTTGCAGGTTCATCGGCCGTGTTCCAGGCATGTGAGACGTTCGCGCAGACGATCCATCTCATCGAGCATGTCGGCTACCAGTGCCGCGAGTTCCGGCACCGCATCGAAGTCCCGCTCGATCTGCCGCATGCGCCGCGCGCGCGCCAACTCCGCACTGGAGAAACGCCAGACACCAGCCACACACTCGGCATGCGGAAAGAACTCGGCCCCGATATGCCGGAGCAGCCATTGCGGCTCCACCGCGCAGGCCGAAGCCACCTGCTCCAGGGTCAGCCAGGAATCTTCCATCAGGATGCCGTCGAAGACTTCATTTTCCTGCATTGCTCAGGTCCTCCCGCGCGGATCGAAGGCGAGTTCCTTCGCCAGGGTTTCATAAAGTGCACGCGCGCGTGGCGTGTCGGCCGGGGGCAGGACCACCTGAATATTGAGGAGCAGGTCGCCCGGCGGCTCACCGGGAATGCCCTTGCCGCGCACGCGCAACTGCTTGCCGCTTTGCGCGCCCTCCGGGATGCGTACCTTCAACGACCCCCCGGGGAGATCGACCGGCACGACGGCGCCGAGCGCAGCTTCCCAGGGCGCCACCGGCAGGCTCAGATGCAGATCGCGCCCCTCGGCGGACAGGCGCAGATGCGGCCTGAACTGTACTTCCAGCAACAGATCGCCGGCCGGCGCACCTCCCAAGCCCGGTGCGCCCTGCCCTGCGAGACGAATGGTCTGGCCGGCGCGGACTCCACACGGAATTTTCACATTGAGGGTACGCGTCCTGAGCTGGACATGCCCCTGGGCGTCGAGTTCGGGCGCGCGCAGGGTGATCTGACGCGTGGCCCCGGTGAAGGCGTCCTCAAGATCGAGCAGGACCTTGGCATGATGATCTTCTCCGCGCGCCCGAAAGTGCGCGTCGTGGCCGCCGGCACGAAAGCCCCCACCCCGCCCCATGCGGCCGAAGAGCTCCGCGAAGAAATCTGAGAATTCCGCCGCTTCGTGCGGGGGAAAACCACGGCCGGAGAACTCGAAACCGGCATCCCAGTCCGGCGGCGGACGGAAATCCTGGCCGGGGGTATAACTCTTGCCCAGTTGGTCGTACGCGGCGCGCTTTTCCGGGTCCGCAAGGACCGTATAGGCCTCGTTCACCTCTTTCATGCGCGCTTCCGCATCTGGCTCCTTGGAGACATCCGGATGATACTTGCGCGCGAGCTTGCGGAACGCTTTCTTGATTTCCTCGGCGGTGGCGTCGCGAGCTACGCCAAGCGTCTGGTAATAGTCCTTGAATTGCATGAAAAAACCCCATATTCGGCAGGCCTTAAACTATCAGAAATTGCGGTTGCACGCAGTGCTTTCAGCGCCGGCGCAGCGCCTTGAATTAAGGAGGTTAAGAACATGCGTTATCGCTCGTTTTATCCCCGCGACCTGTTCGCGGACCTGGATCGCCTGCAACGCGAGATACAGCAGGCGTTTGACATTTCGCCGAGTATCCGCGGCCTGGCGCGCGGCTTCCCGGCCATGAACATCGGCGGCACTCCGAAGTCGGTGGAAATCTATGCCTACGCTCCCGGCGTCAACGCGGCCAGTCTTGGGGTGCACGTTGAAAAAGGAGTCCTCACCGTGGCCGGCGAGCGCAAGCTCGACCCGGTGCCCGAGAAGGACACCACCCACATTGATGAACGTTTCGCCGGCCCTTTCCGCCGCGTGGTCACGTTGCCCGATGACGTGGACGCCAATGGTGTTGACGCCAAATATCGCGACGGCGTGCTGCACATCAGCATCGCCCGCAGGGAAGCCGTGCAACCACGGCGCATTGCCATTCAGTAAGGAAGGAACGGACCATGACCAACACCGCTGTCGTGAAACAAACCGATGCTGGCCGCAACGAAATGGCCCAGTTGCCGCCGGTGGACGTGATCGAAGATCCCGCCGGGATCACCGTCTATGCTGATCTGCCAGGTGTGCCGAAAGATCGTCTGAGTCTGCAGATCGAGGGCGACACCCTGACTATCGAGGGCGAGGTGGCGCTCGTCATTCCCGAAGGCATGGAAGCGAGTCACACCGAAGTGAGTCTGCCGCGTTACCGTCGTGTGTTCGCCCTGTCCAAGGAGCTGGACACCCAGAAGGTGGACGCGAAGTTCGACCAGGGTGTACTCAGACTGCGTATCCCGAAGGCAGAACACCCGCAGCCACGAAAAATCGAGGTGAAGATAGCCTGAATCACCGGGGGGGGCCCCAAACCGCTCCCGCCGGGCCGTCATTATTGAGCACCGGGCGTACAGGATGAAACCGGATGCGTTGAAGGAAGTCACGGGCAGGTTCTGGGGCAACGCGGCGGACCAGGTTCGAACAACCCGTTTGCCAGGAGCCGGGGCGGGCGGAACGGCGCCAAATGATCGATCTGGCATGCATCGCATTACCGGTGTCAACCCTGGAATCAGGGGCACGAAGCAATTGCCAGCCGCCACCGACTTACGCAGGCCTGCTCACTCCCACTCGATTGTCGCCGGCGGCTTGCCGGAGATGTCATAGACGACCCGGTTGATCCCGCGGACTTCGTTGATGATGCGGTTCGACACCTTGCCGAGCAGACCGTGCGGTAGCTCGGCCCAATGGGCGGTCATGAAGTCCTGGGTCTGGACAGCCCGCAGGGCTACCACATATTCGTAAGTGCGCCCGTCGCCCATGACGCCGACTGACCGCACCGGGAGGAACACGGCAAAAGCCTGGCTGGTCTTGTCGTACCAGTCGGCGGCACGCAGTTCGTCGATGAAGATGGCGTCGGCCCGGCGCAGCAGGTCGGCAAACTCCCTATTCACCTCGCCGAGAATGCGGACTCCCAGGCCGGGACCGGGAAACGGGTGACGATAGACCATTTCATGCGGCAGGCCGAGGGCCACGCCGAACTCGCGAACTTCGTCCTTGAACAGTTCGCGTAGCGGTTCGAGCAGCTTGAGATTGAGCGTTTCCGGCAGGCCGCCGACATTGTGATGGCTCTTGATGGCGTGCGCCTTGCCGGTCTTGGCTCCGGCCGATTCGATCACGTCCGGATAGATGGTGCCCTGGGCCAGCCATTTGGCATTGGGCAGCTTGGCAGCTTCGGCCTGGAAAACCTCGACGAATTCTCGACCAATGATCTTGCGCTTGGCCTCCGGGTCAGCAACGCCCTTCAGGTGCCCCATGAACTGCTCGGCAGCATCGACGTGAATGACCCTGACGCCAAGATTGCGGGCGAAGGTTTCCATCACCTGCGCGCCCTCGTTGAGGCGCAGCAAGCCGTTATCGACGAATACACAAGTCAGCTGGTCACCAATCGCCCTGTGCAACAGGGCCGCCACGACGGCCGAATCGACTCCGCCGGAAAGGCCGAGGATGACCTCATCGCCGCCAACCTGTGCGCGCACCCTGGCAATGGCTTCATTGACGTAGTCCGGCATGTTCCAGTCGTGGCCGCAAGCGCAGATGTCATGAACGAAGCGGGCAATCATTTCCTTGCCCTTGAGGGTGTGCGTGACCTCCGGATGAAACTGGACAGCGTAGAAACCGCGCTCTTCGTCAGCCATCGCTGCCACCGGGCACGATTCGCTGCTGCCGATGACCTTGAAGCCGGCCGGCAGTTCGGTGACCTTGTCGCCGTGGCTCATCCAGACTTCGAGCAGGCCATGGCCTTCGGCATTGCTGCGATCCTGAATGCCGTTGAACAACCGGGAATGACCGCGCGCCCGGACTTCGGCAAAGCCGAACTCGCGCTTGCCCGAACTTTCGACCTTGCCGCCGAGTTGCTGGGCCATGGTCTGCATGCCGTAGCAGATACCGAGAACCGGCACCCCCATCTCGAAAACCACCTGCGGCGCCTTCCACTCCAGCGCCTCATAAACCGAGTTCGGGCCGCCGGAGAGGATGATGCCCTGCGGATTGAACTGACGGATGAACTCTTCGGAGACGTCGAAAGAATGCAGTTCGCAGTAGACCTGTTGTTCACGCACGCGGCGGGCGATCAGCTGGGTGACCTGCGAACCGAAATCGAGGATCAGGATTTTCTGGTGGGACATGGTGAAATCTAGCGTTTCAGCGGTATAAGAAAAAGGTGCCGGCAGAATCCGGCACCTGTCACAGGTCGAACTTGCTGGCGCCCATCCGGTCGAGATAGAGGAGCACTTGCGAGAAGGCAATCACGCCGCCGACGCCAACGACTGCGACGAGTACCTTTAGCCAGGTCTGCCACTTGGACATGAACTACTCGACGTGGTAATTCGGAGCTTCCTTGGTAATCTGCACGTCGTGGACGTGCGATTCGCGCACGCCCGCCGAGGTGATCTCCATGAAGCAGGCCTCATCGTGCATCTGGGCAATGGTCGAACAGCCGAGATAGCCCATCGATGAACGCAGGCCGCCCATGAGCTGATGAATGACGGCAAGGACCGAGCCCTTGTACGGCACGCGGCCTTCGATCCCTTCCGGCACGAACTTGTCAACGTTGGCCGTGGCCTCCTGGAAGTAGCGGTCGGAAGAACCCGCCTGCATCGCGCCGAGCGAACCCATGCCGCGGTACGACTTGTACGAACGCCCCTGGAACAGTTCAACTTCCCCCGGCGCTTCTTCCGTGCCGGCAAACAGCCCGCCGAGCATCACGGTATCGGCACCGGCGGCAATCGCCTTGGCGATATCGCCGGAATAGCGGATGCCGCCATCGGCGATCATCGGCACACCCGTGCCCTTGAGGGCTTCCGAGACGTTCTGGATCGCCGTGATCTGCGGCACGCCGACGCCGGCCACAATCCGGGTGGTACAGATCGAACCTGGGCCGATCCCCACCTTGACCGCGTCGGCACCGCTGTCAACCAAGGCACGTGCGGCATCCGCCGTGGCGATGTTGCCGCCGATGACTTCGATCTGCGGATAGTGTGCCTTGATCCAGTTGACCCTATCCAGTACGCCCTGCGAGTGCCCGTGGGCAGTGTCGACGATGACCACGTCCACCCCGGCCTCGGCAAGTCGCTCGACACGCTCCTCGGTGCCGGGACCGACGCCGACCGCCGCGCCGGCGCACAAACGTCCGGAAGCATCCTTGTTGGCAAGCGGATGTTCGGTAAACTTGAGGATGTCCTTGACGGTGATCAGGCCGCGCAGATGGAACGCGTCGTCGATGACCAGAACCCGCTCAAGACGATGTGCGCGGAGCAGTTCCTTGGCATCTTCGACACTGGCGCCCTCCTTGACCGTGACCAGGCGCTTGCGCGGGGTCATGATCGCCTTGACCGGCTGGTCAAGGTTGGTTTCGAAGCGCAGATCGCGGTTGGTGACGATGCCGACCACCTTGCCCACCCTGTCGATCACGGGCAGACCGGAAATGCGGTACTGGCTGGTGATCTCGAGAACATCGCGAACCGTCATCAGCGGTGAAACGGTAATCGGATCCTTGAGGATACCGGATTCGAAACGCTTGACCTTGGCAACCTCGGCTGCCTGGGCCTTCGGCGACAGGTTCTTGTGAATGATGCCGATGCCGCCTTCCTGCGCCAGCGCAATCGCAAGACGCCCTTCGGTAACGGTATCCATGGCTGCGGAAAGCAGCGGAAGGTTGAGAGAAATGTTGCGCGTCAGGCGGGTGGACAGGCTGACATCGCGAGGCAGGATCCGGGAATGTGCAGGGACGAGCAGGACATCGTCGAATGTCAGGGCTTTTTGCAAAATTCGCATGGCCTTTGATCCAAGGTCACAAAAACGTATTATACCGAAATCGCCCTTGACTCCGGATCACCATGAAAACCGCCCTGATTCTTGCCCTTGCCATCGCGTCAACCGCAACCGTCATCGACGCCAATGCGCAAACCTATCAATGGAAGGACAGCAGCGGCCGGACGGTGATTTCCGACACGCCGCCGCCGGCGTCGGTGCGCAACTCCAAGGCTGTCGGCACGTCTCCCCCGCCGGCGATCGGCACGCCGACTGGCGATGCCTCGCAGGCGACAGGCGGCCCGCCGTCTGCGAATGCGCCCAAGACAGCGGCGGAGAAGGACATGGAATTCCGTAAACGCCAGCAGGAAACCAGGGAAAAGGCCGACAAGGAGGCGAAGGAGGCTGCTCAGGCAGAGCAGAATCGGGAGAACTGCGAGCGTGCCCGTACCCACTTGCGGGCTCTCGAATCAGGCCGCCGCATGATCCTGCCCGACGGCAAGGGTGGCGAGACCTTTCTCGAGGATGCCCAGCGGGGTGACGAAATCGAGCGCACCCGCAACACGATTGCCGAGTCCTGCAAATAGATCGACTCGCTTAGCCCGCGACAGTCCCTCAGGCCTCGGGGGCGTCGGCATCGCCGGCGCCCTTTTTCATGACCTTTCCCTCGGCTGCGCGCTGCTTGCGCACTTCCTTGGGGTCGGCGATCAGCGGCCGGTAGATTTCCACGCGGTCACGATCACGCAATACGGTGTCCAGCTTGGACAGTTTGGCAAAGATGCCGAACTTGTTCTTCTGCAGATCGATCTCCGGGTGCTTCTCGAGAAGCCCCGACGCTTCGAGCGCCCGCTGCAGCGTTGCCCCCTCTGCCAGGACAACCGGCACCAGGAACTGCTTGTCCGGCAAGGCATAGCACACTTCGACCTTGAGCATCTCAGCCATTTGCTTCTCCATAAACCTGTCCGGCACGGCGCACGAAAGCGTCAACGAAGGTATTGGCGATGTGGCTGAACACCGGACCGATCGCCTTTTCGAAGACCCTGCTGGAAAAGTCATAGTGCAACTGGAACTCGATCTTGCAGGCGGTCTCCGCAAGCGCCTTGAAATACCAGGATCCCTCGAGGCGCCGGAAAGGTCCGTCAACGAGGCAGATCCGCATCGAATGCGGTGCCTCCTTGTGATTTTCGGTCGTGAAGCAGGTCTTGACGCTGTGATAATTGACATGCAGAGTCGCCACCGTCTTCGTCGCGTCGCGAAAATTGACTGCGGTCTGGCTGCACCATGGCAAGAAAGCGGGATAGTCTTCGCAACGGTCAACCAGTTCGAACATGCGGTCGGCGGACTGTCCGATAAGTACGGATTTTTCGACCAGGGCCATGCGTCGGGGGGAATTCCTGAATCCTGTAGAATGGTCGATTTTAATGGATCGCCGGCGGCATGAGCATCACGGTCAACAAAAAAGCCTTCCACGACTACTTCATCGAGGAGAAGCATGAGGCGGGCATTGCCCTCGAAGGATGGGAGGTCAAGGCCATTCGTGCGGGCCGTATGAACATCAAGGAATCGTATGTCATCATCAAGGGTGGCGAGCTTTTCCTGATCGGCATGCACATCACGCCGCTGCTGACGGCGTCAACCCATGTCAGTCCCGATCCGACGCGCACCCGCAGGTTGTTGTTGCATCGACGCGAAATCATGAAGCTGATCGGCAAGGTCGAACGTGCCGGCTATGCGCTCGTGCCGCTCGATCTCCACTTCACCCGGGGACGCATCAAGCTGGAAATCGGCCTCGCCAAGGGCAAGAAGCAGTACGACAAACGCGCGGATGAACTTGAGAAGGATTCGAAACGCGAGGCGCAGCGTGCGATGAAGGTTCACCAGCGCTGACGTGGGTATTGATACCCTGCTCTATTGGATTGGCATGGCGGCGGTTGCGGTCAGCGCGCTGACTGGCGTTCTCGATTCAGGGCGGAAGCAGATGGACCTGATCGGCGCCCTTCTGGTCGGCGTGGCCACCGCACTGGGCGGCGGCACCATCCGCGACCTGTTGCTCGACCGCAATGTCTTCTGGGTCGTTGATCAGGTCTACCTGATGACGGCCCTCGGTACGGGCCTGATTACCTTTTTCATCGCTCGCTCGCTGACAGTGCCACCCCGGCTGTTCCTGATCCCGGACGCCATTGGCTTGGCGTTGTTCACCATCGTCGGCACCCAGGTTGCCCTGCAATGGCATACCCCTTGGCTGGCTGCCAGCCTGATGGGGGTCATCACCGGCGTGGTCGGCGGGGTGTTGCGCGACATCCTGTGCAACGATGTTCCCCTGGTCTTTCTGCAAGGTGAGCTTTACGCCACGGCGGCCTGGGTCGGAGCGTTGTCGCTGATCGGACTGCAGGAACTCGGCGTGTTGCCGGTCAGCGCCGCCTGGGCTGCAATGGCCATCGTTCTCGGCCTGCGCCTGCTGGCGATGCGCTTTCACATCACCCTGCCCACCTTCGGGCAGCCGGACGCTCCATGAATCAGCTTCCCTAACGCCCCGCCAGCAACTGTCGGACGTCGGTGACGATATCCTCGACGCTGGCTGAATCCCTGACATAAAGTCGCAGACGCCCGGCCGGATCGTAAACGTAGGCTCCCGACGAGTGGTCCAGCACGTATCCCAGCTGACTCCCGACCTCCTTGCGCGAACTGAAGACGCGGAATTCTTCGGAGACCGCCTTCGTCTGCGCAGCGTCACCATACAACCCCAGAAAGGACGGGTGAAACCAGGGGACGAATTCCTTCAGTCGCTCTCTGGTATCGCGTTCGGGATCGAGCGAAACGAACAGGACCTGGACCTTCTCCGCTTCCGGGCCCAGCACCTTCAGCACCTCGGCCAACCGGGAAAGCGTCGTCGGGCAGATGTCCGGGCAGGACGTATACCCGAAGAAGATAACAATGGCCTTGCCACGAAAATCACCAAGGGAACGATTCTGCCCATTGTGATCGCTCAACATCAGCTGGCGCCCGAAGGTTGCCCCGGTCAGGTCGGTATTGCGAAACTCGACCGGGGTCCGATTGCAGGCCACAAGAAGTAGTAGGCAAAAAAGAGTAGCAATCGGGTGGGAAATCATAATACTATCCTGCGACATTTTGACGCGGTCGATTGTGAACTTGGCGGTCGGTTCTCACAAGGGGGAGTGAAGAGGATGAGAAGCTGTGTTGATCTCAACGCGGATGCAGTGAATTCGTGGGTGAGCCGAAAAGCATCGGCACATGCGCTGCTGAAGCGCCTGTTGAGTGCGGCCACGGTCTTCCTGCCGGGCATAGCCGTCGCCGAATACAGGTTCAACTTCCCCGAGCCGGTGACCCCCATCGCCCGGGAAACCCTGCACATCCACAACGAGTTCATGCTGATCATCACCATTCTGTTCGTGGTGGTGTTCGCGATCATGATCTATTCGATGATCAAGCACCGGAAAAGCGTCGGCCACCAGCCCGCGAAGTTTACCGGGCCAACCGGCGGACTGCAGTGGTTCTGGGCGCTCGTCCCCTTTGCGATCCTGCTGTTCATCGACTTCATCCTGATGGGCATTCCCGCAGTCCATGCCATCATTCAAATGGAGGACACCAAGACCCGCGCCGACATGGTTCTCAAGGTGACGGGCATGCAATGGAAATGGCAGTACGAGTACCCGGAAGCCGGGGTCAAGTTCATCAGCACCATGTCCACGCCGCGCGAGCAGATCAGCAATGCCGAAGCCAAGGGTGAGCATTATCTGCTCGAGGTGGACAAGCCTGTGGTACTTCCGGTCGGGAAGAAAGTCCGCATTCTCCTGACCTCGACCGACGTCATCCACACTTGGTGGGTTCCGCAGTTCGGTGTCAAGCGCGACGCCATTCCCGGCTTCCTGCGGGAAACCTGGGTGCAGATTGAAAAACCCGGCACCTACCGTGGCCAATGCGCCGAACTGTGCGGCAAGGATCACGGGTTCATGCCGGTTGTCGTGCATGCCGTACCGGAGCCCGAATACCTGGCCTGGCTGGAAGAGAAGAAGGCCGAGGCCAAGGCTGCCGCTGGCGGTGCCGACCGGACCTGGAGCAGTGACGAACTGATGGCCAGGGGACAGGAGGTCTACGAGAAGCAGTGCGCGGTCTGTCACCAGCCGAACGGCCTGGGCATGCCCCCAGCCTTTCCGGCACTCTCGGGCAGCCCGATCGTCAAGGGTCCGCTGCTGGCAAAAGATGGCAAGATCCTCAAGGACAGTCACGTTGACCGGGTCCTGAACGGCAAGACCGGAACGGCCATGCAGGCTTTCCGCAACACCCTGTCGGATGTCGAACTGGCAGCGGTCATTACCTACGAGCGAAACAGTTTTGGCAACCGCCAGGGCGACATGATTCAGCCCGCCCAGATCAAGACATTGCGTTAGGAGAATCGAGATGAGCAGCATCACCACCCATCCCGCAGGACACGACACCGAACACGACACCGGATATCACCCGGGCGGCTTCGCCAGATGGCTGACGACGACGAATCACAAGGACATCGGCACGATGTACCTGACCTTCTCGCTGATCATGTTCTTCGTCGGCGGCCTGATGATCCTGGCGGTGCGTGCCGAACTCTTCCAGCCGGGTCTGCAATTGATGAAGCCCGAGTTCTTCAATCAGTTGATCGGGGTACACGCGCTGGTCATGATCTTCGCGGCGCTGATGCCGGCCGCCACCGGCTTCGCCAACTGGATGATTCCGCTGATGATCGGCGCCCCCGACATGGCGTTGCCGCGCCTCAACAACTGGGGCTTCTGGCTGCTGCCGCCAGCAGCCATCCTGCTCACCCTGCCCTTCACCCTCGCCCTGTTCGGCGTCGGGGACGGGGCCATCGCCACCGGCTGGACGTTTTACGCGCCGCTTTCGGTTCAGGGTGGCATGGGGATCGATTTCGCGATCCTGTCCGTGCATATTCTCGGCATCTCGTCGATCATGGGGTCGATCAACATCATCGTCACCATCTTCAACATGCGCGCGCCCGGAATGACCATGATGAAGCTGCCGCTCTTTGCCTGGGGCTGGCTGATCACCGCCTTCCTGCTGATTGCGACGCTGCCGGTGCTGGCGGGGGCGGTGACCATGCTGCTGACGGACCGTCATTTCGGCACCCATTTCTTCGACGCCGGCGGTGGCGGTGATCCGATCCTGTTCCAGCATCTGTTCTGGTTCTTCGGGCATCCGGAAGTCTATATCCTGCTGCTGCCGGTCTGGGGCCTCATTCCGCACGTGCTGTCGACCTTTTCGCGCAAGCCGACCTACGGCTACAAGGCGCAGGTTTACAGCTTCATCGCCATCGGTCTGCTCTCGGTCATCGTCTGGGCGCATCACTTCTTCACCGCCGGGCTGCCGGTGCCGGCGCTGATCTACTTCATGTTCAGCACCATGGCGATTTCGCTGCCGCTGGCGGTGCTCTTCTTCTGCTGGATCGCCACCATGTGGAAGGGCGCGATGACCTTCGAGACGCCGATGTTGTTTGCCATCGGCTTCATCGTTCTCTTCGGCATCGCCGGCTTGACCGGACTCATCCTGGCGGACGTGGCAGCGGATGCCCAGTACCACCACAGCTACTTCGTGGTTGCCCACTTCCATTACGCTTTGTTCGCCGGCGGCATCATGGGCGTGATGACCGGGGTCTATTACTGGTTGCCGAAGTGGACCGGCCACATGTACAGCGAACCCTGGGCAAATGGCACTTCTGGCTGACGGTTGTTTCCTTCAACCTGACCTTCATACCGCAATTCTTCCTCGGTCTGGCCGGCATGCCACGGCGGATTCCGGATTACGCACTGCAGTTTGCCGAGTTCAATGCCATTTCCACGATCGGCGCCTTCATTCTGGGAATAAGCCAGTTGCTCTTCGCCTGGAATGTCTGGGCCTGTATTCGTGGCGGGAAGAAGGCAACGGATCGGGTCTGGGAAGCTTCCGAAGGGCTGGAGTGGGAACTGCCGTCGCCGCCGCCTCACCATAGCTGGGAAGTTCAGCCGCAGGTCAAGTAAGGAAGGAAATCGCAGCATGGAAGAGCAGCCATTCAGCAGCGAAGACCTGGCCGGCGCCGCTCTGCTTCGCGCCGCCTTGGCTGGCTATGGGCGATAGCGGTATGCTGCTGTATGTCGCGGGCCTTTTCATCAAGCGCTAGATATGGAGCACACGCATTCCTTCCGCCGAGCAACGCACGCCTGGTGCGCCGACTCCTACTCCTGATGGTGGCGGCGGCGTTCGCCTTCGCCTTCGCATGGTCCCCTGTATAACGTACTGTGCGAAGTCACAGGGTTCAACGGCAAGACTGCCGGTCAGAAACCGATACGTGACGGCTTCGGCGTCGGTGGTCTCAAGACGGAATCGGCGCCTGCCGCGAACGTGGATGTCACGCGAAAGATCACCGTTGAATTCACCGGCACGGTCATGCCCGGCCTGCCTTGGGACATGCGTCCGCTGACATTCAAGCTTGACGCGCACCCCGGCGAGCTGCAACAGGTGACCTATCTGGTGCGCAATACTTCGAATCGCGAGATCACGGGGCAGGCAGTTCCCAGCATAACGCCGGGCCAGGCCGCCCAATATTTCGACAAGATCGAGTGTTTCTGCTTTTCCCAGCAGACGCTGGGTCCCGGTGAAGCGCAGGAGATGCCGCTCGCCTTCATCATCAAGCCGGGCATCAGCCGCGACATAACCCACATAACCCTGTCCTACGCCTTTTTCGGCGTCAACGGACAACGACAAACACTGACCAGCGCCAGGGAGGCCCGATGAAAACCAGCACTGTCCAAGCCGGTTCACGCGAACATTACTTCGTTCCCGAGCCCAGTTTCTACCCGACAATTCTGTCGGGCGGCATGTTTCTCCTCGCGCTCGGTTTCATCCAGGCCATCAACAGTTTCCCGCTCGGAAAATGGGTCATGCTGGCTGGCTTCGGGGTCATCCTCTATGTCCTCTTCGGCTGGTTCGGGCGGGTAATCAGCGAATCGCAGAGCGGTTCCTATCGTGACTGGGAGGACCTTTCCTTCCGCTACGGCATGATCTGGTTCATCGCGACCGAGGTCATGTTCTTCGCCGCCTTCTTCGGCGCCCTGTTCTATGTGCGGATGATCTCTGTACCCGACCTTGGCGGCATGTACAGCGCGCACGGAACCACCCTGTGGCCTGACTTCGCCGGCACGTGGCCGACCAGCGGACCGGCCGGGCCGAAGTTCACGCCGATGGGGGCCTGGGGCATCCCGGCGATCAATACCGCGCTGCTGCTCAGTTCCGGCGCCACCGTCACCTGGGCACACTGGGGCCTGCTACGCAACAATCGCAGCCACCTGATCCTCGGTCTGGCCGCGACGGTGCTGCTCGGCACGCTGTTCCTCGGTTTCCAGGCCTACGAGTATTACCATGCCTATACCGAGCTCGGCCTGACCATGGGTGCCGGCGCCTACGGTGCCACTTTCTTCATGCTCACCGGCTTCCACGGCTTCCACGTGACGCTCGGCACGATCATGCTCCTGGTCATCCTGCTGCGCAGCATGAGCGGTCATTTCACCGCCGAACGCCATTTTGCCTTCGAAGGCGTGGCGTGGTACTGGCACTTTGTCGATGTCGTCTGGCTGATCCTGTTCGTGTTCGTCTATTGGGTATAGCCTGGAATGAATCCGAAGCGGAACCCGGCAAGCAACATCAGAAACAGCGAAATGGACAGGCCGATGCGCACGGTCAGCGCGCGGGCTGTCCGGACGCCGGTTCCCCGGTCACGGTAGATGTAGAAAAGCCCGGAAAACAGGCTTCCCAGAATGCCCAACAGCAGCAGAACCACGAGTACCTTGATCATCGCTGACTCCCTCGAAATGCAGACCTTGGAACAGTATGCGCGCCCGTCAGGCAACCCGGCAAGGGCCAGTCGGCGACAGGTGGCAATACTGGGAGTTCTGCTGCTCGCCGTTCTGCTCCCGATGTTCATCTCGCTTGGGTTGTGGCAATGGCGCAAGGCCGAGATCAAGACCGTCATGCAGGCCGAACTCGATACGCGCAGCACCGGAGTGCTGGTTGCAATGCCGACGACTCCCGGCGACGGCGAGTCGCTGCGCTTTCGCCATGTGATCGTGCGCGGAACCTACGATGCCTCGCGCCAGGTCCTGATCGACAACCGACTGCATCAGGAGCGGGCCGGTTATCACGTCATCACCCCGCTGCGCCTCGAAGGCTCGGAGACGCACGTCCTGGTCAATCGCGGCTGGCTGCCGGCCGCTGCTGATCACCGTATCCTTCCGCAGGCCAGCGTGCCGGACGGCACCGTCGAAGTGACGGGCATCGCCGTCGTTCCCGGCCAGCGTTTTTTCAATCTGGCCCCGCAGCCAGCGATCGGCTGGGAGCCGGTCTGGCAGAATCTCGATCTGGAACGATTCCGCCAGGTGGTGACCTTTCCGCTGCAACCGGTGGTCATCCAGCTCGATCCCGAAGCACCGGGCGGCTACCTGCGCGAATGGCCGCGTCCCGATGAGCGCGCGGAGCGTCACCGCAGCTACGCCCTGCAATGGTTCGGGTTCGCTGCAGCCAGCGTGGGCATCTGGATATATTTCCTGCTGCGCCGGCCGTGACGACGATGGCGCTCCAGGAAGAAGCCCCCCGCAAGGCCAGCGGCCTGCCCACCCTGGCGCTGGTCATTGGCCTGCTCGCCCTGCCCTTCGTCATCGCCGCAGGCCTCTATTTCATCGGCTGGCAGCCGGACCGCACAGCGAACAACGGGCACCTCGTCAATCCGCCAATTCCCTTGCCAGCCACCGGACTGAAGACGACTGATGGTCGCCCTTTGGCAACAGCCGAACTTCAGGGAAAATGGCTGCTGCTGCTGAGCGGAAAGGGCAGTTGCGATTCAGACTGCGTGCGGCGCATCGATGAAATGCGCCGCATCCAGGTTTCCCTGGATAAGCAAATGGGGCGCTTGCGCCGCGTCGTCGTCACCGACCGGATAGCCGACGTGGAACTCGCCGCCGCCCTCCAGCGGCAGCCGGACCTCGTGCTGGCCGAGGCGCCAGCGAACTGGTTGCCCGGTTCGGGGAGACGACCCAGGCTATAAGCTCCACATCATCGACTCACAGGGTAATCTGATCATGAATTACCCCTCTGAGGTTGCCGCCAAAGGGGTGCGCAGCGACCTTGTACGCTTGCTCAAGTTCTCTTGGGGCGGTTAGGAGACCCAACATGCAAACCGTCGTCGAACCGAACCTGCCCGTATCACGCCGCCTGGCCGCTTTTTTTCATCTGTGCAAGCCCCGGGTCAACAGCCTCATCGTCTTTACGGCAATGATCGGGATGTTCCTGGCGACGCCCGGCTTCCCGCCACTGCTGCGCTTCGCGGTCGCATCCGTCGGGATTGCGCTGGTCGCCTTCGCGGCCGCTGCGCTCAACTGCCTCGTCGAGCGCACCATCGACGCGCGAATGGCTCGCACCAGCTGGCGCGCCACGGCCCGCGGCGACATTTCCGCACTCGAAACGGTCACCTTGGCCACGCTGCTTGGCGGCGCAGGGCTCTGGCTGCTTCATGCCTTCATCAATGACCTGACGATGTGGCTGACGCTGGGCACGTTCGTCGGATACACGATCATCTACACGCTGATCCTAAAGCCGGCGACGCCGATGAACATCGTTATCGGCGGAGCCTCCGGCGCCATGCCCCCGGTGCTCGGCTGGGCAGCGATGACGGGGCAGGTGTCGGCCGAGCCACTGGTCATGTTCCTGATCATCTTCCTGTGGACGCCACCGCATTTCTGGGCGCTGGCATGCTACCGGCGCGACGACTATGCGCGCTCGGGGCTGCCGATGCTACCCGTCACCCACGGCGTTGCCTTCACCTGCCAGCACATCCTCATGTACACGGTGATGCTTGCCGGAGCCAGCCTGATTCCGGTATCACTCGGAATGACCAGCTGGCTCTATCTGGTGGCGATCAGCGTGCTGGACCTGATCTTCCTCGGCTACGCCATAGCACTCGTCCGCAATTACAGCGATGCCCTCGCCCGTCGCTGCTTTCGCTACTCGATCCTCTACCTGACCCTGCTGTTCGCAGCCTTGTTTGCCGACCGCCTGATCATGTTCTGAAACGTCGAGCAGGTGCATCCCCGTCGTTGTCAGCAGTCTGCCGCCACCGCTCCTGCGCTTGCCGCAACCTCGTTGCAGCAAACAAAAAGCCCTTGCGGGAACGACCGGCAAGGGCTTTGATATTGCTGGCGGAGTGGACGGGGCACCGCTCAGTGAATAAAAAGGCTCTGTTCGCGAAAGCTGTGGTTACGCATGACTTCCCATGGCCAAAACGAGCCACGGGACTGCTTTCAGGCTATTGGGCGATTCCCGGTCCAGAGTCCGGAACCAGCCCAGATAATTTTCGAGGTAGCGCGTGGCGACTCCGTTGAACTTTCGAACCCAGGTCTTCAGACGGCTGTGGTAGGCATTGACGTTTTGCACATGCCAGGCACCGTCGACGCGGACGCCGGCGGACAGGTTGACGGCGTGATGTTCGACGCCCAAGGTCCGTGCCGCTGCAGCCAGCGCGCTACTGCCATCGGTACACAGCACCACGTCGGCCGACACGAAAGGCTTCAAGGCGGCAGCCATCGTCATCGCATCGGTCGCCTTGAGCACGCAGTCCGCCGTGACGCCGGAACGATCACGAGCGACCAGAACGGGAACCTGCTCGTGGGAGAGACCGCGCTTGGCGGCCTTGCCGCCGCGTTTGCGGGCCTTTCGCGGCAGCGTACGCTGCCCCTTGAACGACAGCAGGAACATCGTTTCGTCAGCCTCCGCAATGCCCACCAATGCCTCCGGCTGTAACGCCTGCGGAAGCGCC
>CAWEMU010000056.1:0-107431 GCA_963810175.1 uncultured beta proteobacterium
AATTAATAAAGGCGTTCTCCAGAGGAAACTCTGAACCTGGAGCAAAGGATCGGTAGCGCAGGGGCACACGCGCTACGCGCTGCGGTATTCAGCCACGACTTCTTTCCGGATATACCGGACTCCGCCTCCGCCTACGAGCAGATTCCGCCTGTTTCAGCCAACAACCCGAGGCACTGCGCTTTGCCTGTGATTTGTTTTATCAGGGAAGGCACGATGACGAGTGGTGTCTGAAAGCACAGGAAGCTGCCCAGGAGGCCAGCCTGGGGATGCCGAGTTGGCCTTCAAGCGGGCCTGGCTGATGGACGAACGCCTTGGGCGCACCCAGGAAGCTGAAGCTTATCGCCAGCGATTGCCCTTGAGAAAAGCACTCCGCCCCTTGGAACGGTTTGGGCATCCTCTTGCAAGACCATCTGGGCCGTTACGAAGAGGCGGAAGCGGCTTATCGCCAGGCGATTGCCCAGACGAAAAGGATGCCAGACCTTGGACGGTTTGGGCAACCTGTTGCAATACCGCCTGAGCCGCTACGAGGAAGCGGAAGCAGCTTATCGGCAGGCGATTGCCGTTGACGAAAGATGCCAGACCTTGGAACGGTTTGGGCAACCTGTTGCAAGACCGTCTGGGCCGTTACGAGGAAGCTGAAGCGGCTTATCGCCAGGCGATTGCCCTTGACGAAAAGGTTGCCATTCCTTGGAGCAATTTGGGCGACCTGTTGCAAGACCATCTGAGCCGTTACGAGGAAGCTGAAGCGGCTTATCGCCAGGCGATTGCCCTTGACGAAACGGATGCCGTCTTGGAGCAATTTGGGCAACCTGTTGCAATACCGTCTGGGCTGTTACGAAGAGGCGGAAGCGGCTTATCGCCAGGCGATTGCCCTTGACAAAGCGGATGCCACGCACTGGAACAATTTGGGCAACCTCCTGCAAGACCATCTGGGCCGTTACGAGGAAGCTGAAGCGGCTTATCGCCAGGCGATCGTATCGGACGACAAAAATACATATTCAAAGGCTAATCTCGCTCGGCTGTGGTGGCGACAGGGGCGGCAGCAGGAAGCCGAGTCACTCTACCGTGAGCTGGCGGAAATCGCCAAGGCGGACGAATGGGCACCTGTTGCTGCAAGCCCAGCTGTGTCTCGACAACCGCCAACTGGGGCTCGATGCATTGCGGGCTGTGGCACTGGCGGCGCAGAAGGGGGAGCAACGGGCTTTCTATCGCCTCAAGGAACAGGTCTGGGAATGCCACGAATTGGGCCTGGGGCAGCGTTTGGCCGACTGGATGGCCGGGAGCGAGCAGGCGGTGTTTCTGTTGCCCTTTATTCAGGCGCTCTACGCGCTGGCTGGCGCAGAAGCCAAGTTGCAGGATTTGCCGCTGGAAACGCAGCAGATGGCGGACGAGATTGTGCGCATCGGGCGGCAACGCGCGGCCCGAGGCTTCGCCGCGCCGGCTGCCGATACGTCAGCGTCCCCGCCGCAGGGTGGCAAGGGGCGTCGCCGGAAAATTCGACCGTAGGGGATTTGCAGGGTCAGGCAAGAACGCCTCCACAAGAGGTGGTGTTTTTGCATGGTTCCTGCGGTCAACCGCAAAAATGCTTACAGAATCATCCCGGCGCCGACGGTGTTGTTGCTGCTTTCGTCGATGATGATGAAGGCGCCGGTGCCGCGGTTCTCCGCATAGGGGTCGGCGAACAGCGGCTGGGCCAGCTTGAAGCTGACCTGGGCGATGTCGTTCATCGCCAGCTTTTCGGCGGAAACCTTCTCCAGCGTGTTCACGTCGAGGCGGTGGTCGATGGCGGCCAGCTTGGCCTTGCTGTCGCGCGTCGTGTGGCGGATCAGGTAGGTGCGGGCGCGGTCCAGCGGCGCTTCGGCCAGCCAGCAGACCATGGCCTCGATCTGCTTGACGGCGGCCGGCACCTCGTCGGACTTGACGATCATGTCGCCGCGCGAGATGTCGATCTCGTCGTCGAGCAGCAGGGTGACCGACTGCTCGGCGATGGCTTCGGGGATGTCGATGCCGCCGATCTGGATGCGCTGTCACGGTCGACGTCAATCCGGAGGGCAGAACGGTGACCGCGTCGCCGACCCGGATCGAGCCGGATTCGACGCGGCCCATGAAGCCACGGTAGTCGTGCAGGTCCGGGTTGGCCGAGTCCTGCGGGCGGCAGACGTACTGCACCGGGAAGCGGAACTTCTCGGCGTGTTCGCTGTGCGCGCCCGGGGCGGCTTCGAGGATTTCCAGCAGCGTCGGGCCCTGGTACCAGTCCAGCGCGTCGCCACGATCGACGATCATGTCGCCGTTGAGCGCCGACATCGGGATGAAGCGCACGTCGTCGATGCCGAGCTTGGCGGCGAAGTCGAGGTAGTCGGCCCTGATCTTCTCGAAGGTCTCCTGCGAATACTCGACCAGGTCCATCTTGTTGATCGCGACGACGAGATGCGGGATGCCGACCAGTGCGCCAGTTAGGAGTGGCGGCGGGTCTGCGTCAGCACGCCCTTGCGCGCATCGATCAGGATGATGGCGAGGTTGGCGGTGGACGCGGCGGTGACCATGTTGCGGGTGTACTGCTCGTGGCCCGGCGCGTCGGCGATGATGTACTTGCGCGTGCCGGTCGAGAAGTAGCGGTAGGCGACGTCGATGGTGATGCCCTGTTCGCGCTCGGCCTGCAGGCCGTCGGTGAGCAGCGACAGGTCGACGGCGCCGAGGCCGCGCTTTTCCGAGGTGCGCTGGCGATGGCGTGCAGGGTGTCGGCGAGGATGGTCTTGGTGTCGAACAGCAGGCGGCCGATCAGGGTGCTCTTGCCGTCATCGACGCTGCCGCAGGTCAGGAAGCGCAGCAGGCCGTGGTCCTGGATAAATTCGGGGGCGGACATCAGAAATACCCTTCCTTCTTGCGTTGTTCCATCGAGGCGTCGCTGGTCTGGTCGTCCAGGCGGGTGGCGCCGCGCTCGGTGATGGTGGTGGTGGCGGTTTCGACGACGATCCCGGCGACGTCGTCGGCGTCGGACTCGACCGGGGCCGTGCAGGAAATGTCGCCGACAGTGCGGAAGCGCACGGTCTTCTCGATGATCGCCTCGCCCGCTTTGGGCAGGTTGGTCAGTTCGCCGGAAACGAGCGGCACGTTGACCGGCACGATGGCGCCCTGGCGGATGACGACCGGGCGGGTGTGGGCGAAGTAGATCGACGGCAATTCAAGCTTCTCGCGCTCGATGTATTGCCAGACGTCCATTTCCGTCCAGTTCGAGATCGGGAAGGCGCGGATGTTCTCGCCCTTGTGGCTGCGGGCGTTGTACAGGCTCCACAGTTCCGGACGCTGGTTCTTCGGGTCCCACTGGCCGAATTCGTCGCGGAAGCTGAAGATGCGCTCCTTGGCGCGCGCCTTTTCCTCGTCGCGGCGGGCGCCGCCGATGCAGGCGTCGAAACCGAATTCCTCGATGGCTTCGAGCAGCGTCACCGACTGGTGCTTGTTGCGCGATTCGCCTTCATGCTTGAGGACGACCGTGCCGCGCTTCATCGAGTCCTCGACCGAGCGGACGATCAGGCGCTCGCCCAGTTCGGCGGCGCGCTTGTCGCGGAAGTCGATGACTTCCCGGTAGTTGTGGCCGGTGTCGATGTGCATCAGCGGGAAGGGGAACTGGCCGGGGCGGAAGGCCTTTTCGGCGATGCGCAGCATGCAGATCGAGTCCTTGCCGCCGGAGAAGAGCAGCACCGGGTTGGCGCACTGGCCGGCCACTTCGCGCATGATGTGGATGGCCTCGGCTTCGAGCCAGTCGAGGTGGCTGAGGGTGATCTTCTGGCTGACGGCCTGGAGGGTCTGGGTCATTGCTGTGCTGCCGCGAGTTGTCGATGAGCGGCATTCTAGCAATGGCTAAATACTCAATTTAGACCGTATTTGCATCTGGTTATTCCATTGCAGAATAACATGGCGGCGCCGCTCCTGCGGCGGTACGTATTCCACAGGTGAGGAGAACAGGTTCGAATGAACCTGCGGTCTACTGCGTGGGCGACCGGATCCCGAGCAGGCTCGCCTGCCATGCCCGCATCGCCAGGACCAGTCGGCCGGACAGGGTCATGTACTCCCCGTAGAGCAGCGTATAGGCCTCGGCCATCTGGCCGGCGGCGGCCAGTTCGACGATCCGCCGGGCAAGCCCGTGAAACTCCGCGTGCACGCGCCTGACCTCGAGGTGGTCATCGCTCAGGCGATCGTCCGGCGTGAGGCCCGGGCCGTGCAGCCATTTGCCGAATTCGCACTGGTTGTGAGCGGCAATGCTCTCCACGTCGATCCCGGACACCGCGTCGATCACCGCCTGCCTGAGCAGCGTCATCCAGTGCACGTGCGCCGCGATTGCCTGTTCGAGATCTCCCACCTTGTCGTCCCGTCTTGTTGTCCACTGTCGTATCCTCCTGCAACATTGGAGTAGCATCAGCGGCCGATTATATGCCGATGCCGCGGCTGTCGGTCAAAATCGTGGCGGCCGCCACTGGCGCCGAACAGATGCCGCTGGCCGGGCGCCATCCGCGCGGTCTAAAGTGCCGCCGTGAACGCATTGCCGGAGAACCCGTGAACCGCAGAACCTTCATCCTGATGCTCGTCGCCGGACTGTTCGCCGGTTGCGGCAAGCGCAAGAAGCTCTCGGCCTTGCCGCCGGGCAGCGGCGTGCTGGCCTTCGGCGACAGCGTCACCTGGGGCACCGGGGCGGGGCCGGACGAGGATTGGCCCAGCCGGCTGGCGACGGCGACCGGCTGGCGCATCCACAACGCCGGCGTGCCCGGCGACACCGCCGAGGCGGCGCGGAGCCGGCTGCCGGGACTGCTGGCGGCGCAGCGGCCGGCGCTGGTGATCATCGAGATCGGCGGCAACGATTTCCTGCGCCGGCGCCCGGTGGCGGCGGTCAAGGAGGATGTCCGCCAACTGGTGCGCATTGCGGCCGCGAGCGGCGCGCAGGTGGTGCTGGTGGCCGTGCCCGAGTTGTCGCTGCTTCGGCGCGCTGACGCAGCGGCCGTCCGATGCGGCGCTCTACCGCGAAGTCGGCGACGAGGAAAAGGTGCCGGTCATCGAGTCGGTGTTCGCCGGAAACCCTCGCCAACCCGGAATGGCGCGCCGACCAGATCCACCCCAATGCCGAGGGCTACCGCCGGATGGCCGCCGGCATCGAGTCCGCGCTGCGCCAGTTGGGGCTGCTCTGAGCGGCGCGTCGCCGAACGGGTAACGCACTCGCTGCTCGCTGCGCTCGCATCGGCCCGGCATTCCCGAAATCGCCTGTTTTCGCCGGTTGACCGTGGCAGGCGCCGGCAAGTGTGGGCGACCGGGAGCACCAAACGCCGTCTTGAGCACCGGGCAACAGACCGGCACCGGTGCGGCGATCCCTTTGAACTTTCTCCGAAGATCATGACCGCATTTCGAATGCAGTCGCGGAAAGTTTAGTATCCTGATTCATGCTTGTGCGAACGGAGGGTAGCCATGCTTGGTATTCTGGGAATTCTCGTTTCACTTCTGCTGCTGATTTTCCTCGCCTATCGCGGCTGGAACGTCATTCTGATTGCGCCGATCTGTGCGCTGGCCGGCCTCCTGATCGGCGATCTGGAGGCGCCGATCCTGGCCACCTATACCCAGGTCTTCATGCCTGCCCTGGGCAACTACCTGATCAAGTTCTTCCCGCTCTTCCTGCTCGGTGCCGTCTTCGGGAAACTGATGGACGATTCGGGGTGCGCACGGACCATCGCGCACAAGATCGTCGAGTGGACCGGCAAGGAGCGCGCGATCATCGCCATCATCCTCGCTTGCGGCGTGCTGACCTATGGTGGCGTTTCGCTGTTCGTCGTCGCCTTCGCCGTGTTCCCGGTCGCCATCCAGATGTTCCGTGAGGGCAACCTGCCGAAACGCCTCATTCCGGCGACCATCGCGCTCGGCTCGTTTACCTTCACCATGTCGGCGCTTCCCGGTTCGCCGGCGATCCAGAATGCCATCCCGATGCCTTTCTTCCACACCGATGCATTCGCTGCGCCCGGCCTGGGGATCATCGCCGGCGTCATGATGTTCGCCATGGGCAGCCTCTGGCTCATGATGCGGGCGCGGCGTGCCCGGGGCGCCGGCGAGGGATTTGGCGCCGAAGGGCCGGAGACGTCGGTTGCGCCGGCATCGGCACCGGCGGGAGGGCTTCCGTCGTTCGCCGTGGCGATTACCCCGGTCGTTCTGGTACTCGTGATCAACTTCATCTTCAGCAAGTACATCATCGTCGATCTCGACTTCTCCTACCTGGCCACACCCAAGTACGGCAAGACGACTGCGGCGGCGGTCGGCGGCACCTGGGCGATCATCGTCGCGATGGTGACGGCCTGCATCGTGCTCATCGCGCTGACCTGGAAGCGTTTCCGGAGTGTTCGCCAGTCGCTGAACGACGGTGCCCTTGGCTCGATGCTGCCGATCCTGAACGTCGGCTCGGAAGTCGCCTACGGAGCCGTGATCGCGAGTCTGGCGGCGTTTGCCGTGATCAAGGTCTGGCTGATGTCGCTCACCGACAACCCGGTCATCGGCCTGGCGATCATCGTCAACGTGCTCGCCGGCATTACCGGGTCGGCCTCGGGCGGCATGAGTATCGCGCTCCAGGCCGTCGGCCAGCAGTACCTCGAACTGGCGCAAGCCGCCGGCCTCAGCCCGCAAATTCTGCACCGCGTCGCGGCACTCGCCTCGGGCGGCCTCGACGCGCTGCCGCACAACGGCGCGGTGATCACGCTGCTCGCCATCTGCGGGCTGAACCACAGGCAGTCGTACTTCGACATCTTCATGGTGGCGGTCGCTTTTCCGCTGCTGGCGATGGTATCCGTGATCATCCTCAACGGCATGTTCGGCACTTTCTGAGGGGAAGACCGTGCGTACCCTGATCCTCTTCCTTGTCGCGGCGTTATCGTTCCTTCCGCCTGCCGGCGTGCAGGCGGAATCGCGGGCGAAGGAACTGCGCCTGCTCGCGGCGGAGCTTCCGCCTTATTCCTTCCAGATTCCGCCGGCCAGCGTCGCCGAGACACCCGGAGTTGACCAGGGCCTCGTGTACGAAATCGTCAGCGAAATGGCCAAACGCATCGGCCACACCGGGCTGATCGAGTTCCTCCCCTGGGGCGAGGCGCAACGCATTGCACGGACGCAGCCGAACATCGGCATCCTGGCGCTGACGCGAACGCCCGAGCGGGAGAATCAGTACCGCTGGCTGGCCAGGATCGTCACCGATGACCTGATCCTCGTCGGTGGCCAGGGCATAGACGTTTCGAGCCTCGACAAGGTCAAGGACCGCCCGGTCGGCGTGCTTGGCCGCTCGGGCGCCGAGGCACTGCTCAGGGAGCGCGGGTTCACGCGCATCAAGCCGCAGCCCGAGGAATGGATGAATGCGCGCCTGATGCAGCAGCGCCGGATCGACGCCTGGCTGGCGCCGCGGCTGATGGTCATCTACGCCATGCGCGAGGTTGGCGGCAACCTCGCGGCGCTCAACTTCGGCGAGATCGTGCGCAGCAGCGAAATCTACCTTGCCGCCTCGAAGGACCTGCCCGACGCCGAGGTCCGGAAGTGGGAAGAAGCGTTCGAAGCCGTGAAGGCAGACGGCAGCTACCAGCGCATCGTCGACGAATACAGTCGCCTGAAGATCGTGCCGATTCCCGACGAGATGCGGCGGCGCTTCAGCCAGCCCGTGTGGGAGGGCAGATAGGGCGCGCTGGCCGGTCCTCAACAGCCGATGACCTTGAATTCCACCCGGCGGTCGAGCGCATCGCTGGCATCGTCGCGACCGTTGCCGATCATGGTTTGCCTTGACCCGACGCCGTTGGCGATCATCCGCTTGGCGAGTGCGGGCGATGTGCCTTCCAGACGCGACTTCACGTACTCGGCCCGCAACAGCGACAGCCGTTCGTTCAGGGGTTCCGGGCCGGTCGGGCTGGTATGGCCCGTCACTTCCAGGCATTTGCCGCCGCCCGACGTTTGCCGAGCGATGGTCGTCAGCCAGACCGGATACGGCCCGCTCAGTTTCGGGTCCTGCACGAATGCGGTCGACCCCGGCCGGAACAGGAATTTGACGGCCAGGCGCTGGTGATCGAGGCCGTAGTCAACGATCCTGGCGAATGCCGCTTCCGCCTGCTGCTGGCGTCCGAGTTTCCAGTTGGCGAGGTAGATGCCGTTGAGGACGCGGAACTGGTTGCCCGCTGGCACGGATGAGGCGCTCTTGTAGAGGTCGAGCGCGTCCTGGTAGCGCCCGGCATCGTAGGCGTCGATGGCTTCGGCGACCAGCGAGGCGGCAACGATGCGGTCGAGATACAAGGGATTGATCGGGTCGCCGGCCTTGGTGCCCTGGCAGGTCTTGATGTAGCCCTCGGTCGCGGGGTCTTCGGACCATGCCGGGGCATCGCGGAAGAATGCTAGCGGCGTTGGATCGACGCCGTCGGGCAGGGCGAATGCCAGTCCCTTGCTGACCAGCTTGCCGCTGCGCAGGTCGGCGAGCGCCAGGCAGATCCGGTAGGCCTCGCGCGTTCCCGCCGTCTTGCGCTCGGCGTTGACGCCGGTGAAGGTGCCGATCAGCACTAGCGGGCTCTTGGCGACATTGGCCGCGGAAAACGCCTTGACTTCGAACTGTGGATACTGTTCGCGCATCATCGTCGTCAGGCGCTCGCCCATCGAGCGGGTCGCGACCGATTGCGCTCCGGTCATGCCGTCGATCAGCGGGTCGATCACGACCGTGTATCTGGCCTGCGCCGGCGTCCCCTCGGGCGGCAGCCTGGCATTTTTGAACAAGGCCGTTGCCGCACTCAGCACTGCCTTGTCGTAGGGCTGTACCGGTGGCGGCGTCGGGTGGCGCTGCAGGTGGCGGGGTGGCGGTGCTGGCGCCGGGCGTGGCCGGTGGCGGTGGTTCTCGCGCAGGCTATCGCAGCCGGCGGCGAGCAGCAGCGACGACGAGCGACGCCAGCAAGCCCTGGCAACGAGGTTTTGCAAAGGTCGTGGTCATTGCTGGCACTCCTTCCGGAAGGTGGATTGGGCTTCATGGGAAAGCGATTCTCCCAACTGGATCCTGTCGACAAGATCGGCGCAGCGCGCACTTGTCGTACGTGTCGTTTCGGCGCGCTTGGGGCGCGACCGGTGGCGCCGCGAGGAGGTTGGGGTAACTCCTGGCAAACGGCAGGTGTGCGGGGTTTGCGGGAGGGGCTTGTCTCGGCGTTGGCTGCCGGCTCGCGGGGTGGGACCGTAACTGCCGCTGGCGCAGGTGTGGGTCATTGCGGGCGGGAGGACGGTGCGGGTTCCGCCGGTGATGGCTTGGCGGGCGGCTGCGGTCCGGTTGGCTCGCTTGCCCGGGCGTATGACCGCGGTTGGCTCCCGCGAGACAGGTGAAGAACGACGGCGCAGCGGCAAGCAGCAGCGCGCCTGCCGCCACGATGGCCGGCAATCCGCGCCGTGGCCACCGGCCCTTGTTGTTCGGCCGCCAGCCAGATCGGCCGGGTCGTAGGGCTGGCCTTTATCGGTCGGTTTCTCGGGGATGACCGTCTGCGGCGGGAACGGGTTTGCCCAGGAGGTGTTCGAGGTCGGCGATCAGCATGCGCATGCCCTCGAACTCGCGCGAGCCATCCCAGTTCGTCAGATCGGCGGCCTGTATCTCGCGAAAACCCGCCGGCGGGCGAACGGGTTCGATCAGGACCGGAAGGAGCTTGCCCAACCGGCGCCCCTCGGTGGCTTCCTCGTTAACCCACTCGCTTTCGATCGAGCGCGCCGACCACAGCACGATCATGCAGCGCATGTTCTGAAGCGCCTCTTCAAGCACGCTGCGCCAGGTCTCGCCAGCCGGAATCCGGCGGTCCCACCAGACCGACCAGCCGACCGATTCCAGCATCGCCGCAACGCGCCGCGCCTGTTCCCGGTCCTGCTCCGTGTAACTCAGGAAGATGTCGGCCATGCCTCCCTCCCGGCAAGGTTGAAAATCAAGAGCCGAAAAACTTTCGAACTTGCTGCGCGATCCTGCTCGAAACTACATCCGGTAAACTCGTCGACGGCAATTGCGTTTCATTTCGCGGTCGACCGTCAATTTCTGTCGATCCGGCAGGCGGTCAGTGCTCGTCGGGCCAGGCCGGGCAATTCACAGGATGGAGGCCTGGCAACTTTCGCCCCGGGTGAGGTGCAGATGGCCCATGTTCGGCAACTTTGATCCGGCAGTCAAGGGGCCTTGACGCTTGTCGGTCGCGCCCGTGCGATCCTTCAGCGAGCCCGAGGCACAGTCGGAATCCGCGTCCGCGCGAGTTTTTCAGGGGTGTCGGGCAACGGACCCGACCTGGTCCGGATTGACGAGATCGCGGTATTTGTGATAATGGCTTCGCATTCGCTGTCCTTCGCGGACCCTTCTACAGGAGACGGCCATGGAACACGACGAAGCAAAGCGGATGTCGATGATGCAAAGTCGCGTCAACAACGCGTTCAACGAGAGTCTTGCGGACGCCATGCCGAACGATCGAGCCAGGGGCGCCGCGATCGTTGTGTCTTTCACTGCTGGATCGTCGAAGGTCGCCGAAACTGGCACTTGTTGCGGATGGCAAGGCAAAGGTTTCGAAGCACAAACGGGCCTGCTGAGGAACCGGAGACCCGTGTTGGCCCTCACAACCATGATTGGCAGGGTTATGAGGAACCCAACTGGCTTGACGGAAAGGAGTGCATCGTGCTCGCTTCGTCCGATGCGTCGCAGATCGACTTCTGCCTGAAGTTCTGATCCTGTGACGCCGCAGTTTCCCTTCATGGTGGTGGCACCCGTCGCGGCCGGACGCGAGGCCGCGTTGCGCGCGTTGCTCGACGCCATGAATCTGCAGCCGGGGATCGCAGACCCGAACAACTCGCTGCTACCCTTTGGCCAATTCGGGCAGGTACATTTTGCACGCTTTGTGCTCCTCGACGATGCGACGCTGGGTGATTTCGCTGTGCACAGGCGGCCTGCGCCCGAGTTTCCTGTTTATCTGGTTTTCATGGGGGATTGTGACGGCCCGGCGCGCGCATTGCTTGCGGATTTCGCGCAGCGAGCGGGTGACGGCCTGCGCCGAATTTTCGCGCATTGCGAGGGCTTCGACCTGACCGGTGATCTATATGCGTGGCTCGTCGAGCACGATGTGCCGGTTGCTGCCAATTATGTGAATTGGCGCGGCCGCACGGTGCGTCGAGGTGCGCCAGGACAGCGCGTTGCAGCATGCGTTGTCCGCGAGGTTGCGGGCAGGCAGATCGCCCGCCAGCGAAGGTGCCGAGGCGCTGCGGCGCGAAATGGTGCGCTTCGTGCACGACGAGGTGCAGGCTGGCAGGCTGACATTGACCCGTCCGCAACGCACGCCGTTCGGCTGGCGCATCGCGAACGGACTGCACGCAATCGGCCTCCCCCTGGCGGGGCTCCTGTTGTCGCCGCTGATTATCCTGGCGCTGCCGTTCGTGCTGATAGTTTTGCGCAAGCGCGAGAAGAGTGATCCGGAGTACTGCCCACACCCCGATCCCGATGCGCTGCAAGAGTTGCGGCTTCTCGAAGATCGCGATGTCACCAACCAGTTTTCGGCGCTGGGCTCGGTCAAGCCGGGACGGTTCCGCCGCTGGTTGGCGTCGCTCATCCTGCTGCTGATCGATTATGCGTGCCGGCATGTGTTCAATCGCGGTCACCTCGGGCGCGTGCGGACGATTCATTTCGCGCGCTGGGTATTCATCGACAACAAGGCGCGCATCCTGTTCGCCAGCAACTACGACGGCAGCCACGAGGCCTACATGGACGACTTCATCAACAAGGTGGCGTGGGGGCTGAACCTGATATTCAGCAACGGTATCGGCTGGCCGCGCACGGATTGGCTGATCAAGCGCGGCGCGCGATTCGAGCAACGCTTCAAGTATTACCAGCGCCGGCATCAGATTCCGAGCCAGGTCTGGTACAAAGCCTGTCCCGGACTGACACTGGCCGATATGGTGCGCAACGGGCGCATACGCGAAGGAATCGAAGCTGCAGCGATGTCCGATGCGCAGGCGCTTGCCTGGTTGAGGCTGCTATGAGCACACCGGTGGAAAAGGATCCGTTGGCCCAGGAATGGCAGGACATGCAGGGCCTCGTGCGCTTTGGGTACAGGCATCTGACGCAATCGTGCTTTCTGCTGTTGCGGGTCAAGGATCGCGTTGCGGCGCGTGCCTGGCTTGCGGCGGCGCCGGTTACCAGCGCGGTCGCGGCCAAGCCGCTGCCCGTGTCGGCACTGCAGATTGCCTTTACCAGCGAAGGACTGCGTGCGCTTGATGTGCCGCCAGACATCGTCGAAGGTTTTTCGAGCGAGTTCATGAACGGCATGAGCGCCGATCCCGGACGCTCGCGCCGACTCGGTGATATTGCGGCGAACGATCCGGCGAAGTGGGCATGGGGTGCCGGAGATCGTACGCCGCATGTGCTGGTGATGCTCTATGCGTTGCCCGGTGAGTTGGACGATTTCCAGCGTGACGTCCGGGCGCAGTGCGGTGTGGGCTTTCATGAAATCGACTGTCTGTTGACGGCTGATCTGGATCGTCTTGAACCTTTCGGATTTGTCGACGGCATTTCGCAGCCGGAGGTCGATTGGCGCCGGGAGCGCCCGGCCGTCGACGAGAACCAGTACAGCTATCTGAATCTGTCATGCCTGGGTGAATATGTCCTGGGTTATCCGAACGAGTACGGTGCTTATACCGATCGCCCGTTGCTCGATCCAAAGCGTGCCGGCGCGTCCGCGCTCGCGCGCGCGGAAGATGCACCGGACAGGGCCGACCTCGGGCGCAATGGCAGCTATCTCGTGATGCGCCAGCTTGAGCAGGATGTGCGCGGCTTCTGGCGTTATCTCGATGCCCAGGCCGCTGGCGATGCGACGCTGCGCGAGCGGCTGGCAGCGGCCATGGTCGGCCGCAACCGCGATGGCACTCCGCTGATTGGCTGCCAGACGGGTGCGTCCGCCAGCGACCCGGCGAAAGCCGAAGACAATCTCAATGCCTTTGACTATCGCGCCGATGCGCAGGGTTTGCAGTGCCCGCTGGGTGCGCATATCCGCCGCAGCAACCCGCGCAATGCCGATCTGCCGGGCGGCAAGTCCTCCTTCGTCTCGCGCCTCATACGCACGCTGGGATTCAAATCGGATCTGCTCGATGCCGATCTCGTGGCCGCGACGCGATTTCACCGATTGCTGCGCCGTGGTCGCAAGTACGGCAGCCAGATAGCCCTCGACGAGGCGCTTTCCGAAAAGCCAGCGCCAAGTGCATCGGGTCTGCACTTTGTTTGTCTGGGGGCCAACATCGGGCGCCAGTTCGAGTTTGTGCAGGCGGCGTGGATCGCCGGCACGAAGTTTGCCGGACTGGCCAACGAAGGCGATCCGCTGCTCGGGCATCGCCAGCCGGGGCCCGATGGCTGTCCCACGAACGAGTATTCGATACCGCGCGGCGACGGAGCCACGCAGCGGCTCAAGGAAATGCCGGCGTTCGTCACGGTTCGTGGCGGCGCATACTTCTTCATGCCCGGCATACGCGCGCTGCGTTACCTGGCGACGTCAGCGCTGCCTGGCAGCGTGCCAGCGAGGGAGGTGAATGTGGACTCCAATTCCAGCCGTCCGGTGCCGCCCGCCAATAGCGGCTCGTTGGTGCTCGACTGGGTCGCCGATACCTCCTTGTTTCTGGTACAGATGCAGCGGCGCATCGACCCGTGGATGCGCCCGGCGTTTGACGCGGTACTGCGCGACCCGCTTGCACGTTTCGTTACGATGTTGATCAACGCCCGACGCACCGACGAAGGCTTGAAGATCGCCGAAGAGCGCCTGCAGCCCGGCGAAGAGGAGTATCTCGAGTCGATCATCGCGACATTTCGCAGGCAGATGAGCGGGTTGTGGAAGCCGGGAGGCTTCGAGCGTGGCGGCAATACCAAGACTCACGGCATCGTCCGCGCGGAGTTCATCGTGCATGACAATCTCCCGGAGCCGCTTCGCCGGGGCATTTTTGCTGTGCGGCGTTCGTATCCGGCGTGGGTGAGGTTTTCCGGACCGGGACCGTATGTCACGCCCGATATCGATGACGTGGGCTTCATGAGCATCAGCGTGAAGCTGATGGACGTGCCAGGCCGCAAGCTCATGGATGAAGAAACATCCACGCAGGATATGTTCGGCGTGTCAACACCGACCTTCGTGACCCCCGACACCCGCGCCAATGCTCACCTGCAGGAATGGAGTGCCAAGGACGCGTCGATCTTTCATTTCCTGAATTTCAAGCGTCCGCACGTCCTGGACCTGATCATGCAGGGATTGTTCATCAAGACGCAAAGCAGTCCGCTTGAAGCGCCTTACTACAGTTGCGTGCCCTACCTCATGGGCGAAGGGCAGGCGATGCAGTATTCATTCTGGCCGGTGTCGAAGGAGAAGACAGCCATACCGCGATTGCCGCTGCGCCCGCCCGACGACTATCTGCGCAACGCGATGGTTGCCGCGCTCGCCAAGGGCGATGTCGATCTCGATGTCCGGGTACAGTTGCAGACCGATCCGCATCTGATGCCGATCGAAAATGCCGGTGTGTTGTGGCCCGAACGGCTGTCGCCGCGCGTATCGGTGGCGACCCTGCGCATCCCCGGACAGAAATTTGATTCGCCCGAGCAGATCGCCTTTGCGCGGCGCTTGTCGTACAACCCGTGGCATTGCATCCCGGACCACCGTCCACTCGGCAATCAAAGCCGCGCGCGCAAGCGCATGTATTACGAACTCTCGAAGTTTCGGCACGAAATGAACAAGGTGCCGCATTACGAGCCGGACGGCTCGGAGACGTTTCCTTAGGGCCCGCCGGATAGCGCTGCTTCCTTGCGCCTTCATGTCTGCGGCGCAACAGGTTGGCGATGATTCCTAGGGCGGATCGAACGACTCCGGGATGCGTGGTTCGGCTGAGCGCCTTGCATCCGGGGCTCTCGCGTCGGCGCGTGTCGGCCCGGCAAGCGATTCTGTCTCATGGCGCCGGCAGGCAGGGGCGCAGGGCCTCGTAGCCGCCGGCCAGCAGGTGGGTCAGGTTCGGCTGCTGGCCGGTCTCGGCCTGCAGCCAGTTGCCGACCTGGGCGAGCAGTGCCTTGCGCGCCGGACTGGCCCGCCAGCCGGCGGTGTTGGTGGCGAAGGCAGGCAACATCGTTTCCGGTGGCATCGGGGTCTTGTCGCGGTGTTCCGGGGTCAGGTCCGCCATCGCCAGCCGCACATAGAGGCGCGGCGCGCACTGGCGCAACCGGGTCGCCACTTGCGCGCTGCTGCCGGTGAGGAAGTTTGGCGGGAAGGTTTCGGCGGTCTGGTGGCAGGTGGCGCAGTAGGGATAGAAGGCCTGCAGGGCAGACTCCACCGGCACGGTTACCGGACTGCGCGGGGCCACCGCCGGTACTTCCAGACGGGGAGCCGGCAGGGCCTGCGCCGCTTGGCAACACGGCCGTGCGGCGGGAGCGCCGAGTTGCGCGAAGAGTGCTGCCATCAGGCTTTCGCGGGGGAATATGCCGGGTCCGAACAACGTCTCGCCGACCGGGGCTTCGGCCAGGACCGATACGGCCCGCTCGATCGCGGCAAATTCCTGGCGGATTTCCAGGATTGCTTCGCCAACGCTCGGGTCGCCGGCGCTGCGGCGGAACGCCAGGCGGCCGAGCAGATGGCCCTCGGCGGTGCGCCGCAAGCGATGCCCGCTGCGTAGCGCGAAGACGGCGCCGGTTGCCGTGGCCTTGCCGCCAGGCGCCAGTTCGACGTTGCTCAGGGCCGTGCCGCCGGGCAGGGTCAGGCGCGCCAGCCGGCCGCCACTCGGGCGTCCGGCGGCCAGCTCGATGCTGCCGGTGAGGGTCGGGCTGCTCTGGCCGGAGGGCGGCGGGCAGTGTATCGACCAGCGCGAGGCGGGCGCGCTTGCGCTGATCCGGCAAACCAGGTTCAGGCGCGTTGTGGCGATATCCGTTTGCCGCGCCAGGGCAGCTTCGATGAGCTGGCGCTCGGGGGCTGAAACGAATTCGGCGAGGCCGGCAACGGCGGTTGCGATGGCGCCGGGCGCATCCGCCTGCCAGACTTCCCGCGGCGGGCGCGGCAGGAGGGGTTCGAAGGCGGCGGGCACGTTGGAACGGGCGATGCGGGCGGCGCTCTCGGCGGGCCATGCGCTCAGTCCTTGCAACGGGTTGCGGTTGGGCAGGTCGGGGTTGCCGACGGCCAGCCCGCCTGGCCAGCGGCGGCGGGCTTCGGCCCGCAGCGGCGACGCGACGGTCTCCGCGAAGGCCGCATCCGGCAGCCATGCCTGGCCGTCGGACAGCGCGTGGCGCAGTGCGGCGGTGAACAGGCCGGCACGGCAGCGTCGCGCCGGCAGGTCGTTGCCGCCGCAACCTTCCCGCCACAGGCGCTGGGTCAGGGCGAAACCGTTGGCGCGCTCGGTGGCGTTGTCGATGGCGTAGGGGACGTCCACGCCACGCCCGGCCGGGATGCCATAGAAGTGGCGACCGCTGGCGGCGAGCAGGGCGGCGGCCTGCGGGTTGGCGTTGGTTTCGTCCCAGAGGGCGCGCGAGAAGATCGGGGCGCCGTTCTGGTGGCAGGCGAAGCACAGGCTGCGATTGGCGTAGACCACCTGCGGTGTGCCGCCGGCGCGGTAGTCCTTGACCAGCTGGAACTCGAAGCGGCCGGCGGCCTCGTTGTAGCTGATGATCTCGAGGACGGCGGATTTCTCCTGGTAGCCGATGAACAGGCGATCCTTGACGTAGGGAGCGGAAATCGAGGCTGGCTGGGCGTCGACCGCAACGACGACGCGGGGATAGGCGAAATAGTCCGGCGCGGCGGCGGTGCGCTGCAATGAACGGCCGAGCGGGATGAGGACGCGCTTGGCGGGTGGCAGGGGGCTCGCCGGGTCCTGGATCAGCTGGGCATCGAGGCGGGCGAGCAGGGCCGCGAAGGGGAAGGGTGGCTCGATGGCCGTGCGGCCGTTGCGGTCAACGGCGAAAAACTGATCGAAAAGCGAGCGGCCCGCGCCGGGCAGGTTGTCGCCGGCGGCCGCCGGATCGATGACCCAGGTCGGCGCCGGAAGAGGGGTTTCAGCCGCTGCCGACGCGACTTCTCCCGGGCCGAGCGCACCAAGCAGGCCGACCAGGAGGAGGCTGCGCAGGCTCATGACGGGACGCCATCACTCGCCTGAAGCGTCAGGGCTTGGCGGCGGCGACGATGGCGCGGGTCTGGGTACCCGGCCAGCATTCCTCCTGGACCTTGCCGGTCTTGACGAACTCCTCCCGCGCCTTGTCGTCGGTGGCCTTGTCGTAGAGGGTGAAGTTCAGCGCGAAGCCGCGGTCGAGGTAGGCACGGCCGAGATAGAGGCCGGGGCGGATCATGCGGATTTCGTCGCGCACCTTGAGGCCGCGGCGGCCGGCAAGATAGTCCGGGCTTTCCTGGTAGCCGGGAATTTCGTCGGTGAAGAAGTAGTCGATGATGATCGACTCGCGGCGGGCATCGAGCAGGCTCTGCCCGCAGTAGAGCTTGGCGGGGAAGAGCAGCCACGTTTCCTTGCCGCCGTAGCTCATCTTCTTCGGCTCGCCTTCGACGAGGCCCATCTTTTTCAGTATCGACAGGTCTTCGATGCGGTTGCGCAGCACCCGTTCGTCGCGGAAGAAAACCTTGCCGCGCCACAGGGCCTCGCCGATGTCCTCGATGACCAGTCCCTTGAGATGCAGCGCGGTACCGGTGAAGCCGCCGACGATTTCGGAGAGCCGGAACTTGCCGCTTTCGCCGCGCGGCAGCAGGATGCGGCCGTCGAAGGCACCGTCCGGGATGGGGCCGGCGGCGAGGCGGGCGTAGATCTGGTCGAGCTGCTCCTGGTCGAGCGTGGCCAGCCAGTCGGGCGTGATCTTCGCCAGTTCGGCCGGCGCGATCGGGTACTTGTAGTCGACCTGGGCGAGGTCCAGCTTCGACTGGTAGCCCTTGTCGTGGGGGGCGAAGCCGATGCTGGGCGGTTCCGGCTTGCTGCAGGCGCCGAGGGCGATGGCGGCGAGGGCGATGAGGCCGGTGCGCAGGCGGAAGGTGTGTGGCGTTCGCATGATGATCCCCTCCCTCAAAGCGTGGCGAGGAAGGCGGTGAGCGCCTTCTTGTCGGCCGCGGAAAGGTCTTCGCCGAAGCGGTGGCCCCCGTTTTCGATCTCCTCGGTGCAGGTCTCGTAGTTGGCGCTGAGGAAACCCCGTTGTTCGCGCAGGATGTCAACAAAGCGGGCCGGGTGCTTCAGCACTTCGTCGGCCATGGCCTGCAGCGTCGGCACCAGATCCTTCTTGCCGGCCGCTTCGAGTTTTGCCGGGTCGCGCTTGGCGAGGAAGAGGTCACCGACCAGTTGCTTGTGCTGCAGTCCGTTGAGGAAGCCGGCGCTGGCGCCCTCCGCTATCCTGACCTGGCCGAATCCGCCCAAGGGCTTCTCGGTCTTGCCCTCTAGCGGACGGATGCCGACGTCGATGATCAGGTCGGCATTGGTCAGGGTGCGCTTGCTGCCACGGTCCTTCGGGTGCAGCAGCTCATGCATCGAACGCTTGTAGAGATCGAAGCGGCCATCGACGGTCGGATCGTAACGCAGGCAGTCGGGCTGGGAAGCGAGCAGTTTGCCGTCGCCGTCAACATAGCGGGCACGGTGAAAATCGTTGTCCTTGTTGGCCGGCTTGCCGCAGATCTCGGGGCCGATGGCGTTGTTGTGCATGAACGGCGCGGTGGCCCAGACATTGACCAGCGAGATGTTGCGCAGATAGCCGCGGCCGCCGTCCTTGAGTTCGTTGCGCTCCGGGATGTCCGCCACCAGCGGCCGCTGGTGCAGCGTATTGGAGGCATATTCCATGTACAGGTGGCCGATCTTGTGGTTGGAGTGCAGCGACCGGCAGCGGAAGGTGCCGACCTCGGTGACCGGCGTCGACTGGTCGTTGCCGAGGAAATCGGCGCGCACCTTGCGTGGATGTGCTTCGTTGGGGGCGGCGAAGTCACGGTTGCTGGAACGGACCGCTGGTCTCTTCCGGGAGGCTCGAATGGCAGCGCGCGCAGTTTTCGGCAAATACCGTCTGGCCGCGGCTGACGGCACCCTTGCCGAATTCCTTTTCGAGGTCTGCAGCGAGATCGGCTCGGCGTATAGCTACCTATCCTGGTCTTGGCGCGGGCGGCGTAAAGGTCGGTTTCATCGGACTCGGCGGAGGCGAAGAAATCGAGGAGATTCTGCAGGCGATCCTCGACTGCCCGGAAGTTGGGGCAATCGCGCCGGCACTGACCGATGTTGAACGACGTCTGGCCGAAGCCGCGTTGCTGGGGATCGACCTGGCGCATGTCGGCGAAGTGATTGACCCAGCACTGCTCGGAACAGGAGCCGATGTTGAAATAGACGCGCTGGATCGCTTCCAGGGCGCCGATCGAATCCTCGCCGCCCTTCAGGATGTGATGGACGCCGGGCAGCACGACCTTCTGGCCGCCGAGATAGACGGTGGTGGTGTCGTCGTCGCGCAGACTCTTCTGCCAGCACTTGCCGTCGCGGCCCGGTTCGCACCAGCATTTGTCCTCGTCCTTTTCGGCGCCGCAGGTGGCGGCCTTGCGCCACTTGTTGACCACCTCTCCCTTGAACACCGGCCGCTGGGCGACGTTGATCAGTGCGTTGATGGTGCCAGGATTGTTGATCTGGTCGTGGGAAAGGGCCGAGGTATCGGTCACGCCCGGCCGGGCGTGGGCAAACATCTGATATTCGAGGCTGCTCTTGGGCATCCCCGATCCGAGCAGTTCGGACATGCGGGTGTACTGGTTGCCGATCAGCCCCTTGATGTTCTCCCACTTCGGGTGCGCCGGGTCGGCGGGGGGATTGAGCGGGTCGAAGGCGATATGGCAGGAGCCGCAGGATGTGCCGATCAGGAAAGGCGGCTCGACCGAGGCGTCGGCCAGTTTGCTCACGCGCTGGTCGGATTCGATGCCGGTGGCGGCGGCCTTGGTCGTGGCGAATCCGGACCATGAGGCGAGGTTGCCGTTCAACTGCTTCCACCTGGCGGCGTCGAAACGCGGGTTGGGGAACTTGCGCAGACCAAGGGCGCCGGTCGAGGTGCCGAAACGCAGATCGCAGGCCGAATGACGCTGATCCGCCTTGCCCCCCCGGCTGTGTGGATCATCGGGGTCGAGGGCGGCGTCCTTGAGGCCGCAGGCCGGGTCGACGTAACCGGACTTGCCGACGTACTTGAGCAGCACATCGTCGCCCGGGCACCAGTCGAAACCGTAGGTCTCCTCGGCCGACTTCGCCGGGCATTCGGGATCGCCGGGCTTGCAGCAGGCCGGGTCATTGATGATGCCCCAGGCCCAGAAGCGGTCGTCGCGCTGGTCGGCGCGCAGGACGCGGTACCAGTTGACGAGGACGCCGATGCGCTGCTGGAAGGTGTAGGTGTGGAAACGCTCGTTGCCGCCGGTCGCCTTGAACCAGATCAGCCGGCCGACGCATTCCGATTCGTTCAGCCCCTCGCGGGCGCAGGCTTCATGGTACGGGGCGTCCTGATCGACTGCGGAGGCCTCAGGAGTCGGCTTTCCGGGCGGCGATGCCGCTGCGACGGGGGATGCATTCTGGGCATGGACCTCGCCCAGCGGGCGGGTGTCGATCTGATATGCCCCGATTCCGGCGGCGATGACAATTGCCGCCATGGCGGCCAGCGGAGTACGTTTCATGCGTCTTCTCCTGTCGGACAAACACATTCAACGCCCCATTTCATCCGTGGTCAGCTTGGGCCGACTCTGTACTTTCAGGTGGATGAAACCTCTCTGTCGGGCGGGTTACGCGATTTCTTATAGCAAATCCGTGCCGGGTTGTCGACCAGTCCGGAAATTCAGACAGCCGGCATACTGCGGCCCGGTCCTGGGTCCGGTTCCTCTTGCTCCGTCATTCTCGCGCTTTGGTCATCGCTTCCGGCATGACCCAGTTTTCGTATTGATCGGCGGTGACGTAGCCCAGCGCCAATGCCGCATCCTTGAGTGTCGTTCCCTCGCGGCTCGCCCGCCGGGCGATTTCGGCGGCCTTGTCGTAGCCGATGTGCGGCACCAGCGCGGTGACCAGCATCAGCGAGCGTTCCATCAGTTCGCCGATGCGCTCGCGGTGGGCGGTGATGCCGCGCACGCAATGGCGGTCGAAGCTGGCCATGCCATCGGCGAGCAGGCGGACGCTTTGCAGGAAGTTGTGGGCAAGCAGCGGCTTGAAGACGTTGAGCTCGAAATTGCCCGAGGCGCCGCCGATGCCGATCGCCACGTCATTGCCCATGACCTGCGCGCAAAGCATGGTGAGCGCCTCGCACTGGGTCGGATTGACCTTGCCGGGCATGATCGAACTGCCCGGCTCGTTTTCCGGAATGGCGATCTCGCCGAGTCCGGAGCGCGGGCCGGAGGCCAGCCAGCGGATGTCGTTGGCGATCTTCATCAGCGCCACGGCCAGCGTCTTCAGCGCGCCATGTGCGGCGACCAGCCCATCGTTGGCGGCGAGCGCGGCGAACTTGTTGCTTGCGCTGGTGAATGGAATCCCGGTCTGTTCGGCGAGTCTGGCGGCCACCCGGAAGCCGAATTCCGGATGCGTGTTGAGTCCGGTGCCGACCGCCGTGCCGCCGACGGCCAGCGGGTGAAGCGATGGCAGGCTGGCGCTGATGACGGCCCCGGCGTGCTGCAACTGGGCGACGTAGCCGGAGAACTCCTGGCCGAGCGACAGTGGCGTGGCATCCTGAAGATGGGTGCGGCCGATCTTGACGATGCCGGCAAAGGCCGCGGCCTTTTCGTCGAGGCTCTCTTCCAGCTGGCGCAGGGCAGGCAGCAGGTGGCGGGTGATGCCGATGGTCGCGGCGACGTGGATGGCGGTGGGAAAGATGTCGTTCGACGACTGCCCGAGATTGACCTCGTCGTTGGGATGCACGAGGCGGGCGCTGCCGCGTTCGCCGCCGAGCAGTTCCGAGGCGCGGTTGGCCAGCACCTCGTTGAGGTTCATGTTGGTCTGCGTGCCGGAACCGGTCTGCCAGACCGAGAGCGGGAATTCACCGGCGTGGCGGCCGCCGGCGACTTCATCGGCGGCGACCATGATGGCGCGTGCCTTGTCTGCCGGCAACAGGCCGAGTTCCAGATTTGTCCTCGCAGAGGCGGCCTTGACCAGCGCCAGGGCGTGGATCAGTTCGTCCGGCATGCGCTCGGTCGAGATCGCGAAGTGTTCCAGCGAGCGCTGCGTTTGTGCCCCCCACAGGCGGTCGACCGCAACCGCGATGTGGCCGAACGAGTCTTTCTCCAGTCGCGTCATGGCGGGTGCCAGAGCTAGTGGCGGGCGCGCAGTTCGGCGTTCAGTTCGTCGGCGACTTCGGCCCAGTCGGCGTCGTCGAGCAGCGCTTCGCGCAGGAGGGCGGCCTGCGAGGGTGTCCAGAACGCCGCTTCGTGGAGCTGGACGCTGTCAGCCAGCGGACGATGCGTTTCGATGAATTCCTCGATCGCTGCCTCGTCGTTGGCCTGGCCAAGCTGAGCGAAGAGGTTGCTCATGTTGTGTACGGGTCTTTCCATGATCGTTTCCTTCCCGGTCGCGGCGGCAACGGCGATGCCGTTGCGCCATGTCGATTCGAGTCCGTCAGGCCGGAGAAGTTCGGCCGCCGCCGGCGGTGCTGCGCAACAGGTCGGCGAGAAAGGCCCTGGCCGGCAACGAGAGCACCTTGCCGCGCAGGTGGACGACGTTCCATTGGCGTTTCAGCGGGAAGCCGGCGACGTCGAGAATGGCAAGGCCATCGTGTCCGGGCCTGTCGCCGAGCGCCTGGCGCGACAGCACGGTCAGGCCCATGCCGCTGGCGACCAGTTCGCGGATCGCCTCGTTGCTCGCCAGCGACAGCCGGACCTTCAACTGGACGCCGGTGTCGCGCATGTGCTGGTCGATGACGTGGCGCGAACCCGATCCTTCCTCGCGCAGCAGGAAAGGCTCGGTTGCCAGTTCCTGCAAAGTCAGCGCCTTGCCGACAGCCCAGTGCGCTTCGGGCGCCAGCACGACATATTCGTTGTCGAGGAAGGGGTGGCTGACGATGTCGAGATTCGTCGGAGGGTAGGACATCACGTAAAGGTCGTCCTGGTTGCCGAGCAGGCGCTCGACGATCCCTTGCCGGTTGGCGATCTCCAGTTGGATGTCGATGTCCGGATAGCGCCGGTAGAAGTCGCCCAGCATGCGCGGCAGGAAATGCTTGGCCGTGGTCACCAGACCGACGCGCAGCTTGCCGCGCTTGAAGCCCTTGAGATCGTCGATGGCCGATTCGAAGCGATTCCACGCGTCGTCGAGATCGCGGACGGTGGTCAGCAACTCCTCGCCCGCCGCGGTCAACGCGATTTCCCGGCCATTTTGCTCGAACAGCGGCAGGCCGATCGTTTCGGCGATCTGGCGGACCTGGATCGAGACTGCCGGCTGGGTCAGGTGCAGGGTTTCGGCTGCCCTGGTAAAGCTCTGCTGGCGGGCGACTTCGGCGAAGGTTTCAAGCTGGCGAAAGGTGATCCGGCGGCGGGGCATCTATAAGTTCTAGCAAATGATAACTTGTAAATAGTTTAATTGGATTTAATTTGTTTGGATAGGCATATTGGCGCTGTCCCCGAAGTCAGGGCATCAACGTCATACCAGGAACAAGGAGAATTATCATGCGCCACTACACCACCGACAGTCCCGAAGCGCTGGGCCGGGCAATATCCATTGCCTTGATGGCCGATGGCGCCATCGATTCCGGCGAGATGAAAACGCTGGAGCGCCAAGGCATCATCAACCGGATCGGACTCGACTCCGGTCGTTTCGCCAAGGTCTTCTCGGACTATTGCGAAGATCTGATGATCAGCGCCAACCGCTCGCCGAACGGGCAACTCGAACTCGATTCCAGCACCATCGGCCTGTTGCTCGACGAAATCCGCGACCCGGTGCTGCAAAGGAAGATCGTTCGCGCGATCCTCGATATCGTGAATGCCGACCGCTGCCTGACCGGCGGCGAGGCCGGTCTCGTCGCCCAGACGCTCAGGCACTGGGACATCGAACTCCACGAGGTCTCGGATACCTCGATACCATGCCATCGCTCGCCGCTGTCGGCACGGGCGGCAGCGAGGCATGCCTGTTGAGGTCGGCCTGACCTCTGCCAACGCGAGCATGCCGGTACCCAATGCGACAAGTTCTGCGGCACAATGGCGCCGCCGCATCCGGCATTCGATTTCCAACCTTCGCAAAGGCAGAGTCATGAACAAACTGGTCACCTCCTCGGTCGCTCTCCTGTTCGCCCTCACGTTCCAGGCCCGGGCCGCCGAACCCAGGGAAGAAAAGACCGCCTCCGGGATCGGCATCACCACCCTCAAGGAAGGCACGGGCGCCAACCCGAAGGTGAGCGACACGGTGAAGGTCCATTATCGCGGCACGCTGGAAAATGGTCAGGAATTCGACAGCTCGTACAAGCGCGGGCAGCCGGCGACCTTTCCGCTGACCCGGGTGATTCCGTGCTGGACCGAAGGGGTGCAGAAGATCAAGGTCGGTGGCAAGGCCAAACTGGTCTGCCCGCCCAACCTGGCCTACGGCAACCAGAATGTTCCGGGGATTCCGCCGGGTTCGACGCTGATTTTCGAAGTCGAATTGCTCGACATCGCCAAGTGAGGTAGAGCGGTCGGCAATTCACGCCCGAACCGGGATCCAGTCCGGTTCGGGCGTTTTTCTGCCCGTTCCGGGTTGTCAACCGCATGCGTTGCGGTGAAACCTCGCGTTGCCTTTTCACGAGGCACGCTGCAGGATTTCCTTCATCCGCGCCAGCCTGGGCGCCACCATCGGCACGGTGAGCATGGTGCTGGCGATTGCCATCAGCAGCAGTGCCGTGAAGGCTTCGCTGCTGATGATCTGCTTGTCGAGCAGGATGTTGGCAAAGATGATCATGATCAGCGCCTTGGTCTGCAGCAGCCAGCCGATGATGTTTGCCTCGCCGGGCGCCCACTTGAGGATTCTGCCGGCGATCCGGACGCCGATCAGCTTGCCGGCGACCGCGGCGACGAGGAGAAGCCCCGCGGCGACGAATACCGCTTCGCCGCCCATTGTCCAGTTGGTGCGCAGGCCGGTGCTCAGGAAGAATACCGGCATGATGACGAGCAGGACATGGTGACGCAGCAGGTCCATGCGCTCCTGGTCGAACCAGTCCGATTCGATGATCGCCCCGGCGAGGAAGGCGCCGACCATGAAATGGAGGCCAGCCCAGTCGGCGCCGAAGGCGCAGGCGGCAAGCCAGATCAGTGCGACGTGCCAGCGGTCGCGCTCGGCCAGCCGGATCATCAGGCGCCGGAAACCGTAGGCAAGCATGGCGAAGGCCGCAAGGAAGGCGATCTGCTTGCCGACCCGGCTCCAGTCCATCAGGATCAGCGCCAGCACCCCCCAGATGGCGATGTCGTCGAGACTGGCGTAGCGCAGGATGCGCTGGCCGATGGGCTGGCGCAGGATCTCGAGCTTTTCCATGAGCAGGATCAGGATGGGCAGAGCGGTGACCGCGCAGGCCATGCCGACGCCGAGAACGAACTGCCAGGTCAGCGCTTGCGGCCCCATCCAGCCATCCTGGAGGAGCAGGACGGCGGCGGCGATGCAGCCGAAAAGCAGCGGGGTGCCGAGGGCGAGACCGGCGGAAATCGAACTCTCGCGGCGGTGGGCCCAGGCCTTTTTCAGATCGAGTTCGATGCCGGCGATCATGACGAAGAGCATGACCGCCCACCACGCGATCCCGTTCAACGACTGCACCACCGGCGCGGTGAAGACGAAGGCGTAGTAATCCGGGAAGAAGCGGCCGAGGATGCCCGGCCCGAGCAGGATGCCGGTGATGATCTGGACGACGACGAGCGGCGCGAAGTAGTCGGTCCGTCCGAGACGCCAGATCAGCCAGGGCGCCGTGAAGATGATCGCCATCGCGATCAGGAAGATTTCGGTGGTATTCATCGCAAAAAACTCATGCCTGCGGTCAACGGCAAAAAATGGCTGAAATTGCTCAGGGCTTGCGTCCGAGGTATTCGCGGAAGATGCCGAAGGTCACCGAGCATTCAACGTTGACGAAGCCGCTCCGGCGCATGGCGTCCAATATGCGCTCCGGCTCGACGGCCAAGTCGATGGTCTCGCCGTAATACTCCCAGAGCAGCTTGACGTTGGCCTGAATACGTGCAAAACGAGCCAGGAAGGGCACGACGCCGCGAATATAGGCACGCAGCGCCAGTTGGCCGAGACGGCTTTCCGGGCGGCTGATCTCCATGATGCAGGCGCGGCCGCCGGGGCGCAGGACGCGGAGATATTCGCCGAAGGCCTGGTCGAGGTCGCCGACGTGGCGCAGGGCATAGCCCATGGAGACGAAATCGACATGATTATCGGGTAGCGGAATCGACTCGGCATACGCTTCGATGGTTTCGACATCGAGCTTCTTGCGCAACTCGGCCAGCATGCCCGGTGACGGATCAAGGGCCAGCAGATGTCCGGAGGGGCCGATCAGGCGCTGCCCTTCGGCAGCCACCAGGCCGGTGCCGGCGGCCACGTCGAGTAGCGTCATTCCAGCCTGCAAGCCGTTGCGGCGCAGCACATCCCGCCGGTACCAGGCGCCGCTGCCCAGCGCCGTGATCCGTTCGGCCTGGTCATAGCCGCTGGCAGCCTGATCGAACATGGCGCGGGTAACGGCGCGGCGTTGTTCCTCGCCCGTGAAATAGGGTTGCAGGCGCCGGTCGGTCTTGAGGGTAGGGGTTCGCGAAGCAGGGGAGGTCATGTCTCGAACAGTGCCTTCAGATCGTGGATTGCAGGCGACGCCAGGCAAGTACCGGCAAGCGGCGCAGGAAACCGAGGAAAAGCCGGGTATGCATCCAGGTCAACAGGGTGTTGTCACGCAGATAACGGAAGTGCGAAACGCCGCCTTCATCGGCGCGGAAGTAGCGCACCGGGGCGGCGAGGTTGACGGGCCTGACGCCGGCCCAGCACAGGCGGACGACCGCCTCCGGATCGAAATCGAAGCGGCGCATCCAGCGGTTGGCGTCCATCACGCGCATGCAGCGGCGCGATCGGATAGACGCGAAAGCCATACAGCGAATCGCCGATGCCCATCCACAGCGTTTCCAGATTGGCCCAGCCGTTCGACACCTTGCGCCCATTGACGCGCAGCGCCGGCGCATCGGCCGCGAAGACCGGCTTGCCGAGCACCATCGCCGCCGCGGTCGGGCCTGCGAGGCGGCCATGAAGGCAGGAATCAGGTCGGCCGGGTGCTGGCCGTCGGAATCCATGGTCAGCGCGTGGGTGAAGCCGGCGGCGGCGGCCAGCGTGATGCCTTCGAGCACCGCCGCGCCCTTGCCGCGATTTTCCGGCAGGACGACGACCTTCAGGCCCTCATCGCCGGCGGCCAGTGCCTGCAGCTTCTCGGCGCTGCCATCGGTGCTGCCATCGACGACGATCCACACCGGGTTCCATTGCCGGCGCGCCGCCAGCACCGTGTCGACCACCCGGGAACCCGGGTTGTAGCTGGGAATGAGGACGAGATGGGTGAGCGAAGCCGGGGTCATGACGCGGTCGCGCCGGTTGCGGTTGACGCTCCGGAAGTGCCCAATTCCGCGCGGAAGTATTCTTCGATCTGCGCTGTCAGGTCGCCGGCGTCCTTCTGCGCGGCGAAGCGCCGTCCGCGGCGGATGCTGACGTCGAGGGGCAGGTTCGGCCTGGCGAAGAGCGGCCAGCCCTTGCCGAGGTAGGGCGAACTGAAGGCGATGCACAGCGCCTGCAGCGGGGTCCCGGTGCGCCCGGCGATTACCGCTGCCGTCGGCAGGAAGGGATCGACCGGAAACGTCGAGGTGCGCGTACCCTCGGGAAAGACGAGCAGTTGCGCGCCGCGCCGCAACTCCTCGCGGGCGTCGAGAATCAGGTTCACCGCCGCATCGTTGCGGATGTAGCGGGCGAGGCGCGCGGCGGCGCCGAACAGGATGTTGTCCATCAGGCCGGCCTTCATCACGCACACCGCGTTCGGCAGGCGCGAAAGGATCATTACCGCGTCGAGCAGCGACGGGTGGTTGGCGACGACGATCAACGGTCCCTCATGGCGCAGGCTGTCAAGGGCTGACAGCTCGAAACGGCAGGCGCAGCAGAGCGTGAGGAACCCCAGATAGGTGCGGAAGCCGGCCATGATCATGAAGCGCCCCAGCGGCTGTCCCCAGCGCCGCGGCAGCAGCGGGTGGAGGATCATCGCGAACGGCAGCCACAGCAGGCAGATGAGTGCCAGAAACCCGAGGCCGGCGACCATCGCCACATATTCGTAGGCGATCCACAGATGTCCGCGACCGCGCTTGTGCTCAGTCATCGACCATGACACGGGTGCTCGACTCGCCGAAGATCCAGGACAGCGCGACGCCGGCGGCGAGTGAGTCGTTCTGGACGACCAGCGGGCTGTCCTCGAACCTGGCTCCGGAGAGGTTGCCGTAGCGCAGGAAGGCGCCGAGCCAGAAGTTCGGGAAACGCTTCGACATTCCCATCGTGTACTGCATGCCGGCGTAGCCCGACGGCGCCTCGTAGGCGGGGCGGGCGGGCGTCGCATATTGCGGGGCGACCGAGTAGTAGTAGGCGTTCTGGCGCTGGCTGCCGAACAGCGGGCCCGCCAGCAGGCCCAGATTCCAGCCGGGCATTCCCGGCAGATCGGTGACGTCAACGTTCAGGGTGGGACTGAATACCCAGCCGACACCCTGTGGCGAACCTTCGACCGTCAGCGCCGCGCGCAGGGGCAGCAGCAGCTTGAGAAAGCGGGCATGGCTTTCCGAACGCCAGAGGGTGCAGGTCAACCTGCGGTCCGACCTCGAAGGTCGCCTTGAGGTCGGGCATTCCCGTCGCGTACCGGGATGTCATCGCTCCCCATGGGTGGCGAAAGGGCCAGGCTCACCGTCAGATCGACGCGTTCGGTGTCGAGGAAGCTGCCGCGGATGCCATGGCGGTCCGCCTTGAAGAAGTCGCCGTGGTAGGTGAAAAAGGGGATCGGCAGGATGAAGTTGTTGGTCTTGTCCGAACCACGATAGGCGGGAAGGGTGAGGGCGGAAACCCCGGCGCCGATTTCCCACAACGGCTTTTCCTCGGCCGCGCGCGCCCAATTGGCGGACAGGGCGAGAGCGAGGGCCAGGCTGCTGCAACAGGCAAGGGAACGCTTCATCGGGTACTCTCCAGATCGTGCGAGGCCGTCGCCTCGATTTCGACCAGCAGGTCGGAACGGCAGATGTCGCCAAGGATGCAAGCGACTGGCGCGGCGGCACCGAGCATCGCGTTCAGCACGTCACGCACGGCCTGGAAGTCGGTTGCGTGGCGCAGGTAGACGCGATAGGCCAGTTCGTCTGTCCGGTAGGGAGCCGATCGGGCGAGACGGTTCGCCTCGGCAACCACGGCGGCAATGTTGGTCAGCGATTCCCGCGCCTGGGCCGCGACATCTCCGCAATGCCTGGTCCGGTGGCCGAGAATGCTGGCCGTTCCCGAGATGAACAGAATCTCCTGCCGTGCCAGGCGAACCAGGGTGGCGCGCGAGAAGGTCGGGCTGCGTGGCCCGTATTCGGCCGGGTAGTCGTAGGCGCTGATCTGGCGCGGATTCTCGACCGCCACAGCCGCCTCGCCGCCGGCCATGAAGGCGATGCGCAACGGCCCGCCGGCCAGGCCGATGGCGCAGGCGGCGGGCACGTTCCCGGTCGCGCCACGGTTGCATTCGAGGAAGGCATCCTGGCGGCCGATGTTGAACTGGCGATAGCGCTCCAGCCCATGCGTCTCGAGATTGATGTCGGCCAGGTAGTTCCAGACGCGCCACAGGCTCGGTAACCGCTGGGCCTCGAGCAGGCGGAAGATGCGGCGATAGGCTTCCTGGCTCGCTGCCTGGAGCGGCGAACACGCCGGCGATCCGGGAAAGTCGCTTTCGGCCAGTTCGAGCACGCCGTAGAGCACCGGCCCGGCGCGGCGCCAGGCGATGTCAGCGAACTTGCCCGAGGAACAGGGTGTGGCACAGCGCCAGATCTCCTGAAGGCTGTCCGTCGTGGTGCCGATCAGCGGGGCCGGAATGAACTGCTGCGGCCACTCCGGGGCAGGAGCGTTGCTCCGCGCGCCGATCCGGACGCCGCCGAGGACGCAATCCGCCCGGCCGGCAATGGCGGAAGGCAGATCGGCGTCGGTCAGGCAGGGAAGAAAGCCGGGATTCACGAAGCGGAATTCAGCGCCGGATCGTCGACGCGGCGGATATTGAAGCGCCGCCGCTTCCAGCCCAGGAAGGCGCGCTTCGGCTGGAAGATGTTGGCGATGTAGTAGAGCACCTTGAATATCCGGATCGACCGCCAGATCGGCGTCCTGCCGAAGATGTCGCCGGCCAGCACCGAAAGCAGGGCTTCCTTGACGCGGAAGATGTTCTTCGGATACATGAAGAAGTCGCGCATGATCGGGTTGGTCACGCGGTAGATGAACCACGAAAACTGCTTCGGCCCGTGCTTCATCAGGTCGTCGAAGCGTTTCAGCGCAGCTGCGGCCTCGCCCGGCTTCGTCAGGCAGGTGTCGATTGCCTCGGCACCGATGAGACCGCTGTTCATCGCCAGCAGCACGCCGGACGAGAAGACCGGGTCGATGAAGGCATAGGCGTCGCCGAGCAGCAGGTAGTTGGGGCCGTGATTGCGCTCCGAGACGTACGAGAAGTTGCCGGTCGCTTCGACTTCATTGACCAGTGTTGCCGTCTTCAGACGTTCGGCCAGAGCCGGACACATCGCGATGCCGTCCCGCAGAAACTGTTCGACGCTGCGCTTTCCCCGCGTCTTCATGAAATACGGCCAGGTCACCATGCCGATGCTGGTGAAGTCGTTCGGCATCGGGATGAACCAGAACCAGCCGTGCTCGAACCAGAAGATGGTGATATTGCCTTCAGCCTGCCCCTGGTGGCGTCGGGCACCGGCAAAGTGGCCATAGATCGCCGAACTGTTGTGCTTCGGGTTGCGCTGCTTGATCTGAAAGCGGTTGGCCAGGAAGGTGTCGCGGCCCGAGGCATCGACCACGAAGCGCGTCTGCCATTCCTGCTCGCGACCGTCGTCGTGCTGGGCGCGAATCACGGCGCCGCTGTTGTCGGGCAGAAATTCGACCGCCTTGGCCTTGCAGCATTCGTGAACCTCGACACCTTTTCTCGCCGCGTTGCGGATCAGGATGTTGTCGAACTCGGCGCGCCTGACCTGGTAGGCGTAGGGCATCGACTTGTCCCAGGCGTCGGCGAAATGAAAGGACTGCGGCATTTCGTGGTGGGGCGAGACGAATTCGGCTGCCCACTTTTCCATGCCGATCGCCTTCACCTCGTCGGCGATGCCCATGCGCTCGAACAGCGGCAGGTTGGCCGGCAGCAGCGATTCGCCGATGTGGAAGCGCGGGTGGCGCGCCTTCTCGAGCAGGACGACCCTGTAGCCCTTTTCCGCCAGCATCGGCGCGACCGTCGTCCCGGCGGGGCCGCCGCCGATTACCAGAACGTCGCATTCGTGACGTTCGATCTCCTGCGCTTGCTTTTCCATTCTCTCGGTTTCCACTGGGCGGCCAGAAACGATCTGCCCGTATGGGTCATCCAGCCCACGGTTTCCGGTTGGCCATCAATGTGCCTGCCTTGCTGCCGGACCAATGGACGAAACAGGGGCCCAGATTATACCGCCGACTGCAGTGCCGGCGGCGGACAACAGGCGCTGCCCTCGCCGATCTGCGGAACGATCGATTTCATCACGTCCCGCCGCGAGAGCCGGACCGGCGACATGGCGACGATGTTGTCCACCTGCAATTCCGGGCTGAGGAATGGCTTCAGGCCGACCGGCTGGCGCGGATGCAGCTTGAATTCGCGCTTGGCCTTTTCCAGTTGTGCCTTGTTGGCGCTGAAATAGCGGGCGGCGGCGATGGTTTCCGGCAAATGCTTGAGTACGTGCCACAGACTCCAGCGATGCGCCCACAGCCGTTTCGCGAAGCGCCGGCGGTAACCCTTGCTGTCGTAGAAACGCCTGACGTGCCAGTTGTACAGCGCGTCCATCTCCTCGCGCGACTTGAAGCCATGCGGCAGGAAGACGAAGTTCAGGCAGTTCATCAGGCGCCAGTCCTCGATCATCTCGCCGGAAACGCCCGAAACACACTCGTCCCAGATCGGCGCCCCGTGCAGCGGGCTGAACTTGGTCATGTTCATTTCGTCGAGTTCGAGCGACAGGATGAAATCGCTGGTCGTCCTCACGGTTTCCGGCGTCTCGCCGGGCATGCCGAATATGAACAGGCCTTTGGCGCGCATCCCGGCGGCGTGGATCTGGCGCACCGTGTCGCGCACCGCGGCGAGCGTGACGCCGGCCTTGTGGCGTTCCATCATCGCCGGGTCGGCCGATTCGATGCCCATCGAAACCATCAGGACGCCGGCCCGCTTGAGCTTGGCCAGCATTTCGTCCGAGGTGTGGCCGGTGCGGATGGCGCAGTTCCACTGGATGCCGAGCGGCTTCTCGATCAGCAGGTCGCACAGGTCCATGACCCGTTGCTTTTTGGCCGTGAACAGGTCGTCGTACATGTTGATGTGACGGACCCCGAACCTGTCCCGCAAATACTTCATGTGGTCGTAGGTGTATTGCGCCGAATTGGTCTTGTAAAGCCGCTCGAACACCGTGCGGTCGCAGAACGAGCAGGTGTAGGGGCAGCCGCGCGAGGTGATCATCGTCGCCCCGTAGCGCTTCTCGTAGGCGAACAGCGGCAGGTGATAAGCATGGGGGAAACCGGCCAGCTTCTCGTAGGCAGGGAAGGGCAGTTCGTCGAGATCGAGGATGCGGTCGCGACGCGGGTTGATGCGAATCCTGCCGGTAACGTCACGGTAGATCAGGTTGCCGATGCTGGCCAGCGGCTTGCCGTCGGCGAGATCGAGCATCGCCCCTTCGCCTTCGCCGATGATCAGGTAATCGATTTCCGGGAAATGCTCGAGGATCGGCGCGCCGAGCGACGAGACATGGACGTTGCCGAAAACGATCCGGATCTCGGGCCGGCGTTCGCGGATATGGGCGGCGATCTCGAAAGCATCCATGAAACCCGAAGTCGTCGCCGAAAAGCCGACCATTTCCGGGTCGCCGGCGAGCACGATCTCGGCATTCTCGGCGACGGTCGGCGGCGCATGGGGGCCGAGGCAGTCATGCAGATGCACGCTGTGGCCGAATCTTTCCAGCCAGGAAGCGAGCTGCATGATGCCAATCGGCGGCATGCGGTTGGCCAGCACCGAAAAATCGGGCTGGCCGGGGACGAAATTGAAGCCAGCAGGGTGAACCAGGGTGACCCGCACGATTACTTCCCTCCCGCTACCGTTTCAGCGAATTCCACAGGCAGCGCCGGGGCTTGGCCCGGGCGCGCCCGGTTGAACCGGGGCTGCCGGGAAGGGGCAGCAAAACACATCGGGCGCCGCGCCCCTTCAGTCAATGGAAATTCAGTCCGCTTCGGCCGCCGACTTCGTTTCGGAGAGGACGACCGATCCTTCGTCATCGAGCGCGATATCCTCGAAGCGCACCTTGGTGATGCGGTGATGGTCCATTTCAAGAATGATGATCCTCGCTGAATGGATGTTGACGGTTTCGCCAACCTCCGGGACGCGCCCGAGCACGTTGTAGATCAGGCCGGCGAGGGTCACGTAGTTGAACATCCGTCTCGAAGGGATAACCGATGATCGGCCCAAGCTCGCTGAGCCGCATCGACGCGTCGATCTCGTACTGGCTGCCCTCCAGCTTTTTCACCTGGCGCGCCTGGTGCGAAAACTCGTCGTCGTACTCGCCGACAATTCCCTCGAGAATGTCCTCGAGCGAGATCAGTCCCTCGGTGCCGCCGTATTCATCGATGACGATCGCAATCTGCTGCCGCGTTTTCTTGAACTGCTTGAGCATTTCGCTGACCAGTTTGCTGTCCGGAACGACCAGGGGTGGCCTAGCAAATTCGGAGACCGGGCGGCGGCTGACCTGCTCGAGGGTTTCACCGGTGCTCTCCGCCATGACGCTCAGCAGTTCCTTGATCGACACGATGCCGATGATCTGGTCGATGGTCTGCTCATAGACCGGGAAACGGGAATGCGGCATATCGCGGAACAGTTGCAGCGCGTCCGCCAGCGACGCGTCCTTGGACAGCGCCAGGATCTCGGTGCGCGGCACCATCGCTTCGCGCACGGTGTGTTCGTCGAGATTGAAGACGCCGCGAATCATCTGTGTCTCTTCCGGAGCGAGGACCCCATCCTTCTCGCTGGCGGTGAGGACCATGCGGATTTCCTCGACCGACATCGTGAAGTGGCTTTCGCCGCCATGCGCAAGATCGCGCTGCCCGAAAATCCACAGCAGGCCGCTCGACGACAGCTTCATGATGTAGATGAGGGGCTTGAAAATGAGGTAGAGCAGGTTGATCGCCCAGCCGACGGCCATGCTGATCGCTTCCGCCTTGTGGAAGGCGAGGACCTTGGGCGCCAGTTCCCCGGCAACGACGTGCAGGAAGGAGATCACCACGAAGGCGAAGGCGTAGGAGGTGGTATGCGCCGCCGTCTGGATCGCATGGCTGTCGCCGAAGAAGGCGAAGAGTGCGACGAAGGAGGGGTCGGTCAGCGTGCTGATCGTTTCCATGCCGAAAGCGCCGAGGCCGAGCGAGACCAGCGTGATGCCGACCTGCGTGACCGAATAGAAGCGCTCCGGTTCGTTGTGCAGCATCTCGACGGTTTTCGCCGCCTTGTTGCCCATGTCGGCCATCTGCTTGATCCGGCTCCGCCGCGCCGAGGAAATCGCGATCTCGGAACCGACGAAGAAGGCATTTCCCGCCACGAACAAGAGGATGAGCCCAAGGTTGACCCACACCGATAACGATTCCATCTTTCCGCCTCCATATCATTGTTCTTCGTCAGACTTTCGGATGCCACGGGCAGCGCTTGCTGACGGGCCGCGACCGGAAGTCCGGCGCCGCGACGGGCGAGTATCGCCGAGCATTGCCACGGGAGTCAATCGCCGGGCAGGGCAGCGCGGGCTTGGGCGGTCGGCAGAAAGACTGCGGATTATTTGGTGAATTTGCCTAGACGTTGACTTGCAGCAGCGGCTGATCTCGCCTATCATTAAAACGAACGTATGAATTAACCTTTCGCGAAGCAGACAGGGCCGATGCCAGAAGTCCGCAATATTGATACCCGTGAGCGCATCCTCGATGCAGCCGAGCGCCTGTTCATGGCGCATGGCTATGAAGGGACTTCGATGCGCCAGATTACCGGCGAAGCGGCGGTCAATCTGGCGGCCGTCAACTATCACTTCGGGTCGAAGGAATCACTGATGCAGGAGGTATTCCGGCGTCGCCTGGACTGGCTCAACGAGGAGCGCCTGCGCGTTCTCGACGAGATGGAACGGGTGGCGGCGGGCAAGCCGCTGAAGCCCTCGCAGATTGTCGACGGTTTTTTCGGGACGCTGTTGCGGCTGGCCGACGACGAGCGGCGCGGCGGCATCGTTTTCCTGCGCCTCCTCGGGCGCACGCACACCGAGCCGTCGGAATTCATCCGGGCCTTTCTGGCCGACGAATACGCCGGAGTCATGGAGCGCTACAAGCAGGCTCTGTTCAGGGCATTGCCGGACGTGCCACGGGCGGAAATCGTCTGGCGCTTTCACTTCATGCTCGGCGCAACGTCTTACGCGATTGCCGGCACCGACGCGTTGCGTCTGGTTGCCGATTGGAAAATCGAGGATCCGGATACGGTTAACCGCAACGATCGCCTGGTTCCCCGCTTGATGTCGTTCCTGCTCGGCGGTCTGCGCGCCCCGTTGCCTAAGTTCGAGGCGGCGGCTGGCGATTCGGACTCCAAGGCAGCATAAAAATCTTTTCAGTTTCATAGGAGGCAACAGCATGTCATATTCGATCTTTCTCTTGCTGGGGGCGTTGGCGCTTGCAGCCGTGGCCGCGCTGATCGTGGTTCGTCCCCTGCGACGCGCCGTCATCAGTCGTCCGCTCTTTGCGACGTATCGCAAGGTTCTGCCGCAGATGTCGGAAACCGAGCGCGATGCGCTGGAAGCCGGCACCGTCTGGTGGGAAGGCGAACTTTTCCGCGGCAAGCCGGACTGGAAAAAGCTTCATGCCTATCCGAAGCCGACACTGACCGCGGCCGAGCAGGCGTTCATGGATAACGAGGTCGAAGAGGCCTGCCGTCTGGTCGACGACTGGAAGGTGACCCACGAACTTTACGACCTGCCCAACGAAGCCTGGCGCTACATCAAGGACAAGGGCTTCCTCGGCATGATCATCCCGAAGAGGTACGGCGGCCTGGAGTTTTCCGCCTACGCCCATTCGCAGGTGGTGACCAAACTGTTCTACGCGTTCTTCGGCACTGTCGGTGTCGGTCATGGTGCCGAACTCGCTCGGCCCGGCGGAACTGCTGCTGCACTACGGCACGGAAGAGCAGAAGAACCATTACCTGCCGCGCCTGGCCAAGGGCATCGAGGTGCCGGCCTTCGCGCTGACGAGCCCGTGGGCCGGTTCCGATGCCGCGTCGATTCCCGACAGCGGCGTCGTCTGCAAGGGCATGTGGCAGGGCAAGGAAGTGATCGGCATGCGCGTCAACTGGGACAAGCGCTACATCACGCTGGCCCCGGTGTGTACCGTGTTCGGGCTGGCCTTCCACCTCTATGACCCGGACGGCCTGCTCGGCAACAAGAAGCACGTCGGCATCACCTGCGCGCTGGTTCCCTACGATCACCCCGGTGTCGAAACCGGCCGCCGCCACTTCCCGCTCAACGCCATGTTCATGAACGGCCCGACGCGCGGCAAGGACGTCTTCATGCCGCTCGACTTCATCATCGGCGGTCCGAAGATGGCCGGGCAGGGCTGGCGGATGCTGATGGAGTGCCTGGCTGCCGGCCGCTCGATCTCGCTGCCGTCGTCCAACGCCGGCATGTCGCAGATGATCGCGCGTTCCGTCGGCGGCTACGCCCGCGTGCGCAGCCAGTTCAAGATGGCCGTCGGCAAGTTCGAGGGCGTCGAGGAAGCGCTGACCCGCATCGGCGCCTTCACCTACATGACGAATGCAACGCGCACGATGACCGCCGGTGCCGTCGATCTCGGCGAGAAGCCTTCGGTCGTCTCGGCGATCGCCAAGTATCACGTTACCGAGCGCGCCCGCCAGGTGGCCAACGACGGCATGGATGTCGTCGGCGGCAAGGGCATCTGCCTTGGCCCGTCCAACTTCCTTGGCCGCGCCTATCAGCAGGTGCCGATCGCCATCACGGTCGAAGGCGCCAACATTCTCACCCGCTCGCTGATCATCTTTGGCCAGGGTGCGATCCGCTGCCATCCCTTCCTCCTGCCCGAAATGCACGCCGCGCACAACAAGGATGCGCGTCAGGGTCTGGTCGATTTCGACAAGGCGCTGTGGGGGCACATCGGCTACACGATCAAGAACGGCTTCCGCGCCCTGTGGCTCGGCATGACCGGCTCGCACTTCGTCGGCGTCAACGTTGATGTGGCGCCGGAAGTCCGCCGCTACTACCAGCAGATGACCCGTTTCTCCGCCGCCTTTGCCTTCCTGGCGGATATCTCGCTGCTGGTGCTGGGCGGCAGTGTCAAGCGTCGCGAGAAGCTTTCGGCGCGTCTCGGCGACATCCTGGCCCAGATGTACCTGATCTCGTGCACGCTGAAGCGCTTTGAAAGCGATGGCCGCCAGGCCGCCGATCTGCCGCTGGTGAACTGGGCGGTCTGGGATGCCATGTACAAGGCACAGGAAGCCTTCGACGGCGTCATCGCCAATTTCCCGAACCGCTTCATCGGCGCCTTCCTGCACCGCAGCATCTTCCCGTGGGGTCACCCGTATGTCGTGCCCTCCGACGATCTCGGCCACAAGGTTGCGAAGCTGCTGATCGAGCCGTCGGAAGCCCGCGACCGCCTGACCGCCGAGTGCTTCCTGCCGATGACCGAAAGCGAACCGGCCGGCGCCATCGAACTGGCACTGGTCGCGACCATCGAGGCCGAGGCGATCGAGGCCAAGATCCGCGATGCCGAGAAGGCCGGACGCTTCGCCAACAACCCGCTGGCCAATGTCCGTGATATCGCGATCGCCGCTGCTGAATGCGGCGTCATCACGGCCGCCGAGTTCGAGAAGTTGAAGCGGCGCAACGTGTTGCGCGACATCGTCGTGCATGTCGATGACTTCCCGTTCGACTTCAACGTGGCGACGGCCAACAAGCCGACTCTGGAGCGCAAGGCGGCCTGATGAAGACGATCTACGTGGTTGACGGCGCGCGAACGCCGTTCCTCAAGGCGCGCAGTGGCCCCGGACCGTTCGCCGCGTCCGATCTGGCGACCCAGGCCGGCCGCAGCCTGCTGCTGCGCCAGCCTTTCGCTCCGGAAGATCTCGACGAGGTCATCCTCGGTTGCGCGGCGCCTTCACCCGACGAAACCAACATCGGGCGCATGGCTGCGCTGCGTCTCGGTTGCGGCAACAAGGTGCCGGGATGGACGGTGATGCGCAACTGCGCCAGCGGCATGCAGGCGCTCGATTCGGCGATTGCCAACATTCAGTGCGGACGCTCCGCACTGGTGCTGGCCGGAGGCGTCGATGCGCTTTCGCATGCGCCGCTGCTTTATTCCGACGCGATGGTGCGCTGGTTCGCCGGCATGATGGCGACGAGGACCACCGGCCAGAAGGCCGGTCATTTCGTCAAGCTGCGCCCGGCGGCGCTGTTGAGTCCCGTCATCGGCCTGATGAAGGGTCTGACCGATCCGGTTGTCGGGCTGCTGATGGGCCAGACGGCGGAAAATCTGGCATGGAAGTTCGGCATCGATCGCCAGCAGATGGACGAGTTCGCCGTCCGCAGCCACCTGCGCGCCGTGGCCGGCCGCAGCGCGGGACACTTCGGCGAGATCGTCCCGGTGATCGACGACAAGGGCAACGTTTACGCCGAAGATGATGGCGTGCGTCCCGATGCCAGCATGGCCGGCATGGCCAAGCTGAAGCCGTTCTTCGACAAGAAATACGGCAATATCACCGCCGCCAACAGTTCGCAGATCACCGACGGCGCGGCCTGGCTGATCCTGGCTTCGGAAGAGGCGGTCAGGAAATGGAACCTGAAGCCGCTCGGGCGCATCGTCGACAGCCAGTGGGCCGGCCTCGATCCGGCGCAGATGGGTCTCGGCCCGGTGCATGCGGCGACGCCGATCCTGCAGCGCCACGGCCTCGGTCTCAACGATCTTGATGCGTGGGAAATCAACGAGGCCTTCGCCGCCCAGGTCCTGGGCTGCATCGAGGCCTGGAAGTCCGACGACTACTGCCGCGAGCAGCTCGGCCTGCCGGGCGCCCTCGGCGCTCTCGACGAGAACAAGCTGAACGTCGATGGCGGCGCCGTGGCGATCGGCCACCCGGTCGGCGCCTCGGGCGCCCGCATCGTTCTCCATCTGCTGCATGTCCTGCGCGAAAAGCAGGCGAAGCGTGGCATCGCCACCATCTGCATCGGCGGCGGCCTCGGCGGGGCAATGCTGGTCGAAGCCGGAGCATGAACAATGTCTGATCTGAATCTGCAACACTGGCGTCTTGACGTCGACGCCGAAGGCATCACCTGGGCGACTCTCGACAAGGCGGGCGAATCCGCCAACTCGCTGTCGCGGGCGGTCATGGACGAACTCGGCCGGGTTCTCGACGAACTCGACCGCCAGCCGCCGAAGGCGCTGATCTTCCGTTCCGGAAAGAGCGCAGGTTTCATCGCCGGCGCCGACATCCAGGAGTTCACCCAGCTCGACAGCGCCGAAAAAGGGCGCGAACTGGTCGAGCGCGGCTGGAACCTGTTCAACCGTCTGGCTGCCGTGCGTTACCCGACGCTGGCGCTGGTTCGCGGTCACTGCCTCGGTGGCGGCCTCGAACTGGCGCTGGCGTGCCGCTACCTGCTGGCGGTCGACGAGCCGGGGACGAAGATGGGCCTGCCGGAAGTCATGCTCGGCATCTTCCCCGGCTGGGGCGGCATGTTGCGCCTGCCCGAGCGGGTCGGCCCGGCTGCCGCGATGGACATGATGCTGACCGGCAAGACGATCGACGCGAAGCGCGCCCGGCGCATGGGGCTGGCCGACGATGCGGTGCCGCCGCGCGTCATGGAGCGCGCCGCGCAGATGATGGTGCTGTCGAACGCGCCGCGTCATCAATTGCCGACCATGCAGAGACTGCTCAACGGCCCGCTCAAGAGCGTGGTCGCCAACGGCGCGCGCAAGCAGGTCGCCAGGCGGGCGCGGCCGCAGCATTACCCGGCGCCGTACGCGATCATCGACATCTGGGCGAAGTACAACGGCAACGCGCTGGTGGCGCCGGAACTGGTCGACGGCATCGTCCGTTCGCCGACGGCGCGCAACCTGGTGCGCGTCTTCTTCCTCCAGGAGCGCCTCAAGAGCTTCGGCAAGGACTCGCCTTTCAAGGCGAAACGCGTCCATGTCGTCGGCGCCGGTGTCATGGGTGGCGACATTGCCGCCTGGTGCGCGCTGCGCGGCATGACGGTGACCCTGCAGGACCAGAATCTGGACCGGATTGCCCCGGCGCTCAAGCGTGCCCGCGAGAATTTCGCGCGGCGCATCAGGGACAAGCTGCAATTGCGCGCGATCATGGACCGCCTGATTCCCGATCCGGACGGCGCCGGCGCGGCGCATGCCGATGTCGTGATCGAGGCCATCTTCGAGAACGTCGAGGCCAAGCATGCCCTGCTCAGGAAACTCGATGCGGTGATGCGGCCGGATGCCGTGCTCGCCACCAACACTTCGAGCCTCAAGCTGGAAGACCTGCGTACCGTTTTGCAGCGACCCGAACGTCTGGTCGGCATCCACTTCTTCAATCCGGTGGCGATGATGCCGCTGGTCGAGGTGGTGGCCGCCGACGGCGCCGATAATTCCATGGTGCAGGCCGCCTGCGCCTTCGTCCGGCAGATCGACAAGCTGCCGTTGCCGGTCCGCAGCGAACCGGGGTTTCTCGTCAATGCCGTCCTCGCTCCCTACATGCTGGAGGCGATGCGCGCGGTTGACGAGGGAATCAGCCCCGAAACCGTCAACGAGGCGATGCTGGCCTTCGGCATGCCGATGGGTCCGGTCGAACTGGCCGACACGGTCGGTCTCGACATCGCCGTCGCCGCCGGCAAACAGCTGGCGGGCGGGGTGGAAGCGCCGCGTTGCCTGCTGGCCCGGGTTAACAAGGGTCAACTCGGCAAGAAGACCGGCCACGGCTTTTATGCCTGGACCGCCGGCAAGGCGCAGAAGGGCGCGGCCGGAACGCCGCCGGCGCAGCTCGCCGCCCGCCTCGTCAAGCCGCTGATCGACCGTGTCGAGCACCTGGTCGCCACCGGCGTCGTCGCCGATGCCGACCTCGCCGATGCCGGCGTGATCTTCGGGACCGGCTTCGCGCCCTTTACCGGCGGGCCGCTCAACTATCGCAAGGCGGAAGCGCAGTAGTCTGTTGCCGCAGGGCAACACTTGGCGGCATTGAATCGCGGTGGTGCGGATTGGTCTTGGTTCGCGATCGGCATTTGATGTCTAATCGGAATGTTGCGAAACTGCAAATAAAATCAACTGTTTTAGAGTGGAGAGATCAATGCCCAAGAACATCACCCCGCGCCTGATTCCGGCGCTCCTCGCCGTCGCTTTTTCCGGCGCCGCCAGCGCTTCCGGCTTTGCCCTGTGGGAGCAGAATGCCAGCGGCCTCGGCAACGCCTTCGCCGGTTCGGCCGCGGTTGCCGAAAATGCCAGCACGATCTACTTCAATCCGGCCGGCATGACCAAGTTGCAGGCGCGCGAGTTTTCGCTGGGCGCCAACATCATCACGACCAGCTTCAAGTTCCAGAATAGTGGTTCCCGTGGTGGGGGCCTTCCAGTTGGCCGGCGACGGCGGCGATGGCGGCGGCACTTCGTTCGTGCCCAATGGCTACCTGTCGTGGCAGGTCGCTCCGGACTGGTACGTCGGTCTGGGCATCGGCGCTCCGTACGGCAATGTCGTCGAGTACGACGCCCCGTGGAAGGGCAGCGGTCACTCGACCAGCTTCGAAATCAAGACCTACAACATCAACCCGTCGGTGGCATGGCGTGCCAACGAATGGCTGTCGCTGGGCGCGGGCGTCAGCTGGCAGCGGATGACGGCGAACTACAAGTCCGCTCTCGGGGTTGGCGTGAGCGGTGCCGCCGCCGCCCCCGCTGGTGCCAGACGGCGGCAATCGCGGCAAGCACGAAGGAATTGGATGTCGAGCGACGACTCATGGAACTGGAATATCGGCGCGCTGTTTACGGTGGCGCCGCAAACCAGGATCGGTGTTTCGTACCGTTCGACGACCAAATACACGCTCGACGGCAACATCAGCGTGACCGGCCCGAACCCGGCCTTCAATCTCGCGGGAAGCTCCGGCGCCAAGACCGAAGTCAAGCTTCCCGACCTTTTCATACTGAGCATCGCTCAGGGCATCGGCGACCAGTGGGAAATCCTGGGTGATGTTTCGTGGATGGGTTGGAGCAGCATCCAGGAACTGGACATCATCCGGACTTCGGGACCGGCCGCCGGTCAGACGGCTCAGATCCTGGAAACCAAGTTCAAGGATACGTGGCGTTTCGCGCTCGGCGCCAACTACAAGATGAGCCAGGACATCAAGTTCCGCGCCGGTATCGCCTATGACAACAGCCCGGTCCCGAACGCCGAATACCGGATCACCTCGCTGCCGGACAACGATCGCACCTGGCTGACCGCGGGCGTCCAGTGGAAGCCGACCCCGACCTCGGCGCTCGATGTCGGTGCCGCCTACATCTGGGTCAAGGACGCGCCGATCAACAATCCCGGCTGGGCTCGTGCCACCCTCCCTCAGGGTCTGCTCAAGGGCAACTACGACGACTATTCGTGGCTCATCGGCGCCCAGTACTCGATGGGTTTCTGATCGCCCGTCCGCCAATTGTCTCGTTCAAGCCCCGGCCAGTCCGGGGCTTTTTTTTCGAGTATTTTCCCTAGCAAATGCGTTGACCCCGGCTGCCGTTGCATTATAATTCAAACGTTCGTTTAACACGGGCAAGCAGGGCTTGAACGGAACAAAAATACCTTAAGGAGAACCGCTTGAACAAGCTGATCGTGAAGAAAGCCGCCGTCCTCGGCGCCGGCGTGATGGGGGCGCAGATCGCCGCGCATCTCGCCAATGCCAACGTACCGGTCGTGCTGTTCGACCTTCCGGCCAAGGAAGGTGACAAGAACGGCATCGTGCACCGGGCCCTCGAAGGCCTGAAGAGACTGGAACCGGGGCCGCTGGCCAACAAGGGCAAGCTGAAGTACATCGACGCCGCCAACTACGAGGAGCACCTGCCGCAGCTCGCCGAGTGCGACCTCGTGATCGAAGCCATCGCCGAGCGCATGGACTGGAAGAACGACCTTTACGCGAAGATCGCGCCACACCTCGGCGCCAACGCCGTCATCGCCTCCAATACCTCGGGCCTGTCGATCAACTCGCTGGCCGACGGTCTGCCCGAAGCGGTGCGTCCGCGTTTCTGCGGCATCCACTTCTTCAATCCGCCGCGCTACATGCACCTGGTCGAGATCATCGCGACGCGCGGCACCGATGCCGCGACCCTCGATGCGCTGGAAACCTGGCTGACCTCGCGCCTCGGCAAGGGCGTCATCCGCGCCCTCGATACCCCGAACTTCGTCGCCAACCGCATCGGCGTCTTTTCGATCCTCGCGGTCATGCATCACACCGCTGCCTTCGGCCTCGGCTTCGACGAAGTCGACGCGCTGACCGGCCCGCGGATCGGCCGCCCGAAAAGCGCCACCTACCGCACCGCCGACGTCGTCGGCCTCGATACGCTGGCGCACGTGGTCAAGACGATGCAGGACACGCTGCCCGGCGATCCGTGGCACGGCTATTTCAAGACCCCCGACTGGCTGTCCGCGCTGATCGGCAAGGGCGCGCTCGGCCAGAAGACCCGCTGCGGAATCTTCCGCAAGCAGGGCCGCGACATCCAGGTGCTCGATGTCGGCATGCAGGATTACCGTACCTCGGCCGGCACCATCGCCGATGAAGTCGGCGAGATCCTCAAGATCAGGAATCCCGCCGAGAAGTTCGCCGCGCTGCGCGCCTCGGCGCATCCGCAGGGCCAGTTCCTGTGGGCCATCTTCCGCGACATCTTCCACTACGCCGCCGTCCATCTCCAACACGTCGCCGACAACGCCCGTGACCTCGACCTCGCCATGCGCTGGGGCTTCGGCTGGGCGCAGGGTCCGTTCGAGACCTGGCAGGCCGCCGGCTGGTCCGATATCGCGCAGGCGATCGCCGCCGACATCGCCGCCGGCAAGGCGATGAGCGATGCCCCGCTGCCCGGCTGGGCGCTGGAAGCCGGGCGTACCGGCGTGCATACGCCGCAGGGTTCGTATTCCGCGAGCCGCAATGCCTACGCGGCGCGTTCCGCGCTGCCGGTCTACCAGCGCCAGCTCTTCCCCGAGCGCGTGCTCGGCGAAGGCGCCGCGGCCCCGGAAAAGTCCGGCGAGACGCTGTACGAGAATGACGGTGTCCGCCTGTGGAAGCTTGCTGCGGTCGACGCCGGAATCGGCATCATTTCCTTCAAGTCCAAGATGCACAGCGTCGGCAACGAGGTCATGGACGGCCTGATCGCCGCCGTGCGCCAGGCCGAGCAGACGCTCGATGGCGTGGTGATCTGGCACGAGGCGCCGTTCGCTGTCGGCGCCAACCTGCAACAGGTCGGCGAGGCCTGCGCGGGTGGCCGTTTTGATCTCCTCGAGCAGACCGTCGAAAAGTTCCAGCGCGCCTCGCAGATCCTCAAGTACGCGCAGGTGCCGACGGTGGCCGCGGTGCAGGGCATGGCCCTGGGCGGCGGTTGCGAATTCGTCATGCACTCCGCCAAGCGCGTGCTGGCGCTGGAAAGTTATGTCGGTCTGGTCGAGGCCGGCGTCGGCCTGATCCCGGCCGGCGGCGGCTGCAAGGAGTTTGCCATCCGCGCTGCCGACTGGGCTGCCCAGTCGGCGACGCCGGGTGAACTCTTCGATTTCCTGCAGCCGGTGTTCCAGAACATCGCCATGGCCAAGGTCGCCAAGAGCGCGGTCGAAGCGATCGACATGGGCTTTGCCCGGCCTTCCGACACGATCCTCTTCAATGCCAACGAACTGCTGTTCGTGGCGATCCGTGAAGCGCGGGCGATGGCCGATGCCGGCTACGCCCCGCCGCTGATGCCGCGCGCCATTCCGGTTGCCGGCCGCAACGGCATCGCGACGCTGGAGATGATGCTGGTCAACATGAAGGAAGGCGGCATGATCTCCGCTCACGACTACCGGGTGGCCAAGGCTGCCGCGACCGCCCTGTGCGGTGGCGACATCGAAACCGGCGCACTGGTCGATGAGGAATGGCTGATCACTGTCGAGCGCCAGCTCTTCGTCGAACTCCTCAAGACCCCGGAAACCCAGGCGCGCATCAAGCACATGCTGGAAACCGGCAAGCCGCTCCGCAACTGATTCAGGCCAAGGAACCAATCATGACCAAACAAATTCAGGACGCCTACATCGTAGCCGCCACCCGTCTGCCCGTGGCCAAGCGCAACGGCATGTTCCGGTACGTGCGGCCGGACGACATGCTGGCTTACGTCATCAAATCGGTTGTCGCCCAGGTGCCGGGAATCGATCCGGCCCGCATCGGCGACGTCATCGTCGGCTGTGCCATGCCGGAAGCCGACCAGGGCATGAACGTCGCCCGCATCGGCCTGCTGCTGGCCGGTCTGCCGATCACCGTACCGGGGATCACGATCAACCGCTTCTGCTCCTCCGGGGTGCAGGCGGTTGCCGATGCCGCCAACCAGATCCGCCTCGGCCTGGCCGACGTGATGATCGCCGCCGGTACCGAGTCGATGACCGTGATGCCGCAGATGATGGGCAACAAGATGTCGATGAACCCGGCCATCTTCGCCAAGGAGGAAAACATCGCCATCGCCTACGGCATGGGCCTGACCGCCGAAAGGGTGGCGAACCAGTGGAAGATCAGCCGCGAAGCGCAGGACGCCTTTGCGCTGGCCTCGAACCAGAAGGCCTGCGCGGCGATCGCCGCCGGTCACTTCAAGGCCGAGACGACGCCTTACCCCATCCGCGAGAACCTGCCCGACCTCAAGACCGGTCAGGTCAAGGTGCGCGAGCGCACCGTCGCCGATGACGAAGGCCCGCGTGCCGATGCCTCGCTGGAAAAGCTGGGCAAGCTGCGCCCGGTCTTCCATGCGCGCGGTTCGGTGACCGCCGGCAACTCGTCGCAGATGTCCGACGGCGCCGCCGCCGTGATGCTGGTGTCGGAAAAGGTGCTCAAGGAACACAACCTGACCCCGCTCGCCCGCTTTGCCGGTTTCGCGGTCGGTGGCGTGGCGCCGGAGATCATGGGCATCGGCCCGATCGCGGCGATCCCCAAGGTGCTGGCGCAGGTCGGCATCAAGCAGGACGATCTCGACTGGATCGAGCTCAACGAAGCCTTTGCCGCGCAGTCGCTGGCGGTGATGAACGAACTGGGCATCAATCCCGAGAAGGTCAACCCGCTGGGCGGCGCCATCGCCCTCGGCCACCCGCTGGGCGCCACCGGCGCCATCCGGATCGCCACGGTCGCGCATGGTCTCAAGCGCACCGGCGGCAAGTACGGGATGGTGACGATGTGTATCGGCACCGGCATGGGCGCGGCGGGGATCATCGAGGCGCTCTGAGCGGTGAATCCGCTGGGCTTGCGCATCGTCCGCCAGCCTGGCGGACGCGAATGACGGGGATGGGGGGCAGCCTCCATCCCGTTTTTCGTGGCGCCGGTTTCCGGAACGGGATCGTGCCTGGCATGCGCAGTTGAATGCTTGCCACGGGTCGGAGCATACTGTGGCTGAGCGGATAGTCCATATCGCTTACAAGAACCGGTTCCGTAACATGCAATGAGAGGAGAGACAAATTGATTTCACGTTCCGTGCAAGCCGCAGCATTGGTCGCGACGCTGCTCGCTATTCCCGCCGTTCAAGCGGTGGAAGTCGCCGGCGTCAAGGTGGAAGACCAGGTCAAGGTCGGCGCCAATGAACTGGTGCTGAACGGCGCCGGTCTGCGCACCAAGGTCTTCGTCAAGGTTTACGTGGGTGCTCTCTACGTGTCCCAGAAGGCAAATACCCCGGCGGCATTGCTCGATGCCGCGTCGCCGCGTCGCATGACCATGCGCATGCTGCGCGACATTGATTCCGACACCTTGTACGGCGCCTTGCGCGACGGTCTCAAGGACAACAACAGCGAAGCCGAACTGGCCGCCCTGAAGGCGTCGACCGAGCAGTTCGCGGAGATCATGAAGAAGATCGGCAACGCCAGGAACGGCGACACGGTGGCCATTGATTTCACCGCCGACGGAGTCAGTGTAAGCTTCAACGGTGAGCCGCGCGGCAAGGTGGCGGGCGGCGCGTTCGGGAAGGCGCTGCTCAAGGTCTGGCTGGGCGACAATCCGGTGGACAGCTCGCTGAAGAAGGCGTTGCTGGGCGGCTGAACGGAAAGTTAACGGAGGAGGAAGAAATGGAAAAGATCTGGATCAAGACGTACCCGCCCGGCGTCCCCGCCGAAATCAGCATCGACCATGTGGCGTCGCTGGTGACCCTGTTCGAGGATGCCTGTGCGAAATATGCCGATCAGGTGGCCTACATCAGCATGGATCGCGAGATGACCTACGGCGAACTCGACCGCCTGTCGCGCGATTTCGCGGGCTGGCTGCAGTCGCTCGGTATGGTGAAGGGCGATCGCGTGGCGCTGATGATGCCCAACCTGCTGCAATATCCGGTGGCGCTGTTCGGCACCCTGCGCGCCGGTTGTGTCGTCGTCAATGTCAATCCGCTGTACACGCCGCGCGAACTCGAACATCAGTTGAAGGATTCCGGCGCCAAGGCGATCGTCATCGTCGAGAACTTCGCCAATACGCTGGAGCAGGTCATCGCCAGGACCGCGGTCAGGCACGTCATCGTCACGCCGATGGGTGACCTGCTCGGCATGGTCAAGGGCACCCTGGTCAATTTCGTCGTCCGCCACGTCAAGAAGATGGTGCCGGCCTGGTCGCTGCCGGGCTCGATCAACATGAACTCGGCGCTCGCCGCCGGGCGCCGTCATGGCATGGAACCGGTCAAGCTGAGTCACGACGATCTCGCCTTCCTGCAATACACCGGCGGCACCACCGGGGTTTCCAAGGGCGCCATGCTGACCCATGGCAACATCGCCTCGAATGTGATGCAGGCCCATGCCTGGATCAAGCCGGTGGTCGCGGAGGGCAAGGAATTCATCGTCACCCCGTTGCCCCTCTATCATATCTTTGCGCTGACGGCCAACTGCCTGACCTTCCTGATGATCGGCGCGCGCAACCTGCTGATCGCCAATCCGCGCGACATGGCCGGGTTCGTCAAGGAATGGGGGAAGTATCCGATCTCGGTGGTGACCGGCGTCAATACCCTGTTCAACGGCCTGCTCAACCATCCGGATTTTGCCGCCCTCGACTTTTCGACGATGAAGCTCTCGCTGGGTGGTGGCACGGCGGTTCAGGCGCCGGTCGCCGAGCGCTGGCAGAAGGTCACCAAATCGCCGCTGCTGCAGGCGTATGGCCTGACCGAAACGTCTCCGGCGGCGACGATCAACCCGCTCGATCTCAAGGAGTTCAACGGCTCGATCGGCCTGCCGATTTCGTCGACCGAGCTGTCGATCCGCGACGATGCCGGCAAGGAACTGGCCATCGGCGAGGTCGGGGAAATCTGCATCCGCGGCCCGCAGGTCATGAAGGGTTACTGGCAGCGTCCCGAGGAAACCGCCAACGTCATGTATGCGGATGGCTTCCTGCGTACCGGCGACATGGGTTATGTCGACTCGCTCGGCTTCTTCTTCATCGTTGATCGCAAGAAGGACATGATTCTCGTCTCGGGCTTCAACGTCTATCCGAACGAGATCGAGGAGGTGGTCGCCATGCACGAAGGCGTCGGCGACGTGGCGGCGATCGGCGTGCCCGACGACAACTCCGGCGAGGCGGTCAAGATATTCGTCGTGCGCAAGGATCCGAACCTGACTTCCGAAGAGATCATCGCCCACTGCCGCAAGCACCTGACCGGCTACAAGGTGCCCAAGCAGGTCGAGTTCCGCGCCGATCTGCCGCGCACCAACGTCGGCAAGATCCTGCGCCGGGCTCTCAAGGAAGGGGCGTAATGCCGATTCCCGCAGCACTGCAGAAGGGGCTGGCCCTGCCAGCCATCTGCGCGCCGATGTTCATCGTCTCCAACCCGGACCTGGTCATTGCCCAGTGCCGGGGCGGGCTGATCGGGTCGTTCCCGGCGCTCAACGCGCGCCCGCCGGAACTTCTCGACAACTGGCTGACCCGCATCAGGGCCGAGCTGGCGGATGATCCGGACGCCGCGCCGTTTGCCGTCAACCAGATCATCCACCAGTCCAACGAGCGTCTCGAGCACGACATGGCGCTGTGCGTGAAGCACGAAGTGCCGCTGATCATCACCAGCCTGCGCGCGCCCGATGCCATCGTGCCGCAGGTTCACGCCTACGGTGGCCTGGTCTTTCATGACGTGATCAGCGTCCGCCACGCCGAGAAGGCGCTCGCAGCCGGCGTCGATGGGCTGATCCTGGTTTGCGCCGGGGCCGGCGGGCACGCCGGCATGCTCAGCCCGTTCGCCCTGGTCGGCGAAATCCGCAAGTTCTACTCCGGGCCGATCGCGCTGTCCGGCGCCATCGGCAGCGGCAGCGGCATTCTCGCGGCGCAGGCGATGGGGGCGGATTTCGCCTACATCGGCACGCGCTTCATCGCCACGCGCGAGGCCAATGCCCAGGAAGCCTACAAGCAGTGCCTGGTCGACTCGGCTGCGGTCAACATCGTTTACACGCCGTATTTCACCGGTGTGCATGGCAACTATCTGAAAAAGAGCATCGAGGCGGCCGGTCTCGATCCGGAAAATCTCCCGGTCAAGGACAAGGATTCGATGAACTTCGGCAGCGCCGCCGGCGCCGCCAAGGCGTGGAAGGATATCTGGGGCGCCGGTCAGGGAGTCGGAACGATCGACGACATCCCGCCGGTGGCCGACTTGATCGCCCGGATGAAACAGGAATATCGCGCAGCCAAAGCGGCGCTGTGCAGCAACCCATACTGACAACAGGCAACAAGGAGAAAGCAAGATGAGCGACTATCGTGCGCCCGTGAAGGACATGCGTTTTGTGCAGGACGAACTGGCCGGTTTCAAGGAGCTGACGCAGTACCCGGATTTCGTCGAGGCAACGCCCGACATGGCCGACGCCATCCTCGAAGAGGCGGCCAGGTTCGCCAGCGAGGTGCTGGCGCCGTTGAACTGGGTTGGCGACCGGGAAGGCTGCAAGCTTGGCCCCGATGGCGTGATTACGCCGCCGGGCTGGAAGGAAGCGTACGCCGCGTTCTGCGATGCCGGCTGGAACGCGATCACCTGTCCGCCGGATCATGCCGGCCATGGCCAGCCGGATACCCTGGGGGTCGCCGTCAAGGAAATGATCATGTCGGCCAACCTCTCGTTCTCGCTCGGCCCGCTGCTCACCACCGGCGCCGTCGAGGCGCTGCTGACCTGCGCCAGCGACGAACTGAAGGCCATCTATCTGGAAAAGATGGTCACCGGCGTGTGGACCGGCACGATGAACCTGACCGAGCCGCAGGCCGGCTCCGACCTGGCGCTGATCCGTTCGCGCGCCGAGCCGCAGGCCGATGGCACCTACAAGGTGTTCGGCCAGAAGATCTTCATCACCTATGGCGACCACGACATGACCGACAACATCGTTCATCTCGTCCTCGCCCGCCTGCCCGACGCGCCGGCCGGCGTCAAGGGCATCTCGATGTTCCTGGTGCCGAAATTCCTGGTCAACGCCGATGGCTCGCTCGGCGCGCGCAACGACGCCTACTGCGTTTCGCTCGAGCACAAGCTCGGCATCCACGCCAGCCCGACCTGCGTCATGGCCTATGGTGACAATGGCGGCGCCGTCGGCTACCTGCTCGGCGAAGCCAACCGCGGCCTCGAGTACATGTTCATCATGATGAACGAGGCCCGCCTCGGCGTCGGCCTGCAGGGCATCGCCCTCGCCGAGCGCGCCTACCAGCAGGCGCTCGGTTATGCGCGCGAGCGCAAGCAGGGTCGCGATGCGCTGACCGGCGAAGCGCTGGTCACCATCGACAAGCATCCCGACATCCGGCGCATGCTGATGCTCATGAAGAGCCGTATCGAAGCCTGCCGCGCCATGGCCTACTTCACCTCGGGCCTGCTCGACCGCGCCCACGTGATCGAGGACAAGGAGGAGAAGAAGCGCAACCTCTATCTCGCCGAGTTCATGATCCCCCTCGTCAAGGGCGGCGGCACCGAAATGAGCGTCGAGGTCACCTCGCTCGGCATCCAGATCTACGGCGGCATGGGCTTCATCGAGGAGACCGGCGCCGCCCAGCACTGGCGTGATTCGCGGATCACCACGATCTACGAAGGCACCACCGGTATTCAGGCCAACGACCTCATCTTCCGCAAATTGATGCGTGACGGCGGCGCCACGGCCAAGTATGTCTTTGGCGAAGTGGCCGCGACCGCCAAGGCGCTTGCCGCTTCCGGCCGTCCCGAACTGCAGGCCATTGCCCGCCGTCTGGGCGACGGGCTGAAAGCCTGGATCGAGGCGACCGAATGGCTGTCAGCCGATGCGAAAAATGGCCTTGCCGGGGCGTTGACCGGAGCCGTTCCCTATCTGCACCTGGCCGTCAATGTCTGCGGCGGCTGGCTCATGGGCAGGGCGGCGCTGGCTGCCGCCGGTTACGTCGACAAGGGCGAGGGCGACCAGACCTTCTACCGTGCCAAGATCGCCACGGCGCATTTCTACGCCGACCAGATGCTGCCGCTGGCCACTTCCTACGGGATCACCGTGCAGGCGGGCGGCGCCTCGCTGGCGGCGCTGACCGACGACATGCTGTAATCTCCGGCCGCCGTCCGGCACGAACCGATCCCCGCTGCGGCGGGGATTTTCATGTCACCGGCAGTGCCGGTGGAGGTACCCTTTGCGGATTTGCGCGCGAAATCCGTTCCAGCGCGTTGCGAAGGCTATGATGACCCCATGCTGACCATCGAGATCATTTCCGATATCGTCTGCCCCTGGTGTTTCATCGGCAAGCGCCGGCTCGAAGTCGCCCTGGCAATGGTGCGCCGGGAGATTCCGGAGTTTTCTTGCCGGACCCGCTGGCGCCCGTTTTTCCTCAACCCGGATACGCCGCCCGAGGGCGAACCCTATCTCCCGTTCCTCGAACGGAAATTCGGCGGTCGGGCGCGGGTCAACGCCTTGTTCGAGGATGTCCGCAGCGCCGGGCGCGCCTCCGGGATCGACTTTGCGTTCGGCGAAGATCAGCTTGCGCGCCAATACCCTGCGGGCGCACCGCCTGATCCATTGGGCGCAGCAGCGGGGTGATGCCGATGCGCTGGTCGAGCGCCTGTTCGCCGCGCAGTTCCAGCGCGGCGAACATGTCGGCGATATTGCCCGGCTTGCGGCAATCGCGGCCGAGTGCGGCCACGATGCGGGCGCAGCGGCGGGCTATCTGACGTCGGATGAGGACGAAGAGACGGTCCGCGCCGAGGAACTCCGTTTTCGGCGAATGGGGATCAGCATGGTTCCGACATTCATTCTTGGCGGGCGGACCGCAATAGTCGGTGCCGAGGATCCGGCGGTACTCGCCGCCGCAATTCTGGAATGCCTGCGGCAGCGGGACGGGCCTGCTCCGGCAGCGTGAGTGGCCGGAGGTTCACGAGAAACGGGGCGCCCGCTCGAGCGCCCCGCCGTGAATGGTGGATCGACAGGGCCTACTTGGCCTGCATCCGGTTGAGGTAGTCGATCAGCGCGAAGATGCGCCCGCGGACGAACGCCTCGGGGTCGTAGTTCATGTCAACGTAGTGCTCGCCGGCCTTGATCTGGTAGTCGCGGCCCCAGATCGGCATGTCGCGCGGCCCGTGCGCCTTGACTTCCTGGCGTCCGTCGATTACCGCATAGACGCGTTCCAGCGGGAAAACCCCGCCGTTCTTCTTCGACAACAGGGTCAGATCGGGCGGCGTCACTTTCAGGAAATCGACATAGGCGCCGCCCTTCAGATCCTTGCCGTGGCAGGCGATGCAGTTCGAGTCGTACTCGCGTTTTCCGAGATCGACCTTGTCGGCCGCAACTGCAGTCGCTACGCCGGTCGCGGCAAAAATCATGGCGCTGGCGCCAATCAGCTTGAAAATCTTCATTTCCTGCCTCCTTGTGGTTTATGTCGGATTCCACTGCTACGGCATAAGACTACTCAGGATGGCAGCATTTGGCTAGTAAGGGTTTTCCAGAACGCAGGTCTTGCTCAGGGTGCCGCGCCCGAAACATGGACTCCGTTGAGCGCACCGCCGTTCCCGCGCCGGCAGGTGTTAAGCTAGCGCAATTTGCCGAACAATAACCTTGTTCCCTCAAAGGTCATCCGTTCGGGGTCTTTAGTGGGCACAGTCATGATCAAATTCCATCCGTCGAAGTCCCTCGTCAAGCGCGCGCTGGCGTGCGGCATTATCGGACTCGCCCTCAACGGCACGTTGACCGTGGCCGCCGAGCGCCCACGCGTCGGTCTCGTCCTCGGGGGCGGCGGTGCCCGCGGGGCGGCGCACATCGGCGTCCTGGAAGTCCTGCGCGAAAACCGGATTCCCGTCGATTGCGTGGCTGGCACAAGCATGGGAGGGCTGGTTACCGGCGCCTTTGCCGCCGGGTTGAGCCCTGATGAAATGCTGACGGCAATGGGCGAGGCCGACTGGCGCGCGATGTTCAACGACAATCCCCCGGTCGAGGACCTCAACCCGCGCGTCAAGTACCGGTCCCGGCGCTTCATTCCCGGCACCGAGCTGGGGGTGACGAAAGACGGCGCGCAGCCCCTTCCCGCCGTCGTCCAGGGCCAGAAGGTCAAGCTGTTCATCAACCGCCTCGTGCGCAGCCAGTATGGCGAGCCGCTGATCGAGAAAATGCCGATCCCGGTCTCGATCATCGCCACCGATCTGGTGACCGGCGACAAGGTGGTGTTCCGCGAGGGCAGCCTGACCCAGGCGATGCGCTCCACCATGTCGGTACCCGGCCTGATGGCGCCGGTCAAGGATGGCGACAGACTGCTGGTCGATGGCGGCCTCGTGGACAATGTGCCGATCGACGAAGTGCGTGACCGCTGCAAGCCGGACGTCGTGATCGCCGTCAATGTCGGGTCGCCCCTGATGAAGGCGAACGAGATCGGCGGCATCTTCTCGGTAGCCGGGCAGATGATCAATATCCTGACCGAGCAGAATGTCACCCGGTCGATCGCCACCCTCAAGTCCGGGGATATCTACATCAAGCCGGATCTGGACGGGATCACCGCGGCTCAATTCGAGCGTTACGCGGAGACGGCCAAACGGGGGCGGGCGGCGGCCGAGGCCTTGCTGCCCAGACTGCAGGCATTGAGCGTGGGCGAGAAGCAGTACCAGGACTGGCTGGCGGCCGTCACACCGGTGCGTGGCAGTTTGCCCGTGGTGCACGAAGTCCAGATTGCCGGACTGAAGCGGGTCAACCCGGCCTACCCGGATCGCTATCTGAAAAATTATGACGGCGCGCCGGTGGATGTCGACCGGGTGGACAAGGATATGGGCCTCATCTTTGGCGATGGCGAGTACGACAACGTCAACTTCGCCATGTTGTCGACCCGGGACCGCAACATCCTGCGCGTGACACCGCTGGAAAAGGAGTTCGGGCCGGATTACCTGCGTTTCGGCTTCAACCTCAACGCGGTTTCGAGCGGCCCGTCCGCCTTCAATCTGCGGGTCGCCTACCAGAAGACCTTGCTCAACAGCCTGGGCGGCGAGTGGTTGGCCGGGGTGCAGGTCGGCAACGAGCCAGCCGTGTTCACCGAGTTCTATCAGCCGCTCGACGCCGAGCGCCGCTTCTTCGTCGAGCCGAAGCTGTCGCTCCAGCGCGCACCGTTGTATGTCTATCAGGACAACAAGCGGCTGGCCGAATACTCGGTCGATCAGGCCACTGTCGATCTGATGGCCGGGATCAACGTTGGCCTGTGGGGGCCGGTGTCGGTCGGCTGGGCGGAGCGTTACCGCAGTGCGGAGCTGCAAACCGGCTCGCCGGGGCTTCCCACGGGCAGCAAGCGCTTTGGTGGCTTCCTGGCCAGGCTGGACTTCGACCAGTTTGACCGCCTGTACGATCCGACGCGCGGCTGGTCAGCGCAAGGAAGCTATTTCTACTCGGCCGGGGATGGTTACGACAAGGCCGAACTGGACCTGCGCGCGGCCGAGAGTTTTGGTGACTACGTACTCCACGGGCGGGTTCGCGGCGCCGGTTCCTTCACCGGCAGCCTGCCGTTCTACGACGCGGTGGCGCTGGGCGGCTTCCTGAACCTGTCGGGTTTCGCGCGCGCCCAGATCATCGGCGAGTCGCTGGCGTACGGAAGCGTGCGCGGGGAGAAGATCGTCGGCACATTGCCGCTCGGCCTGCGCGGCGACATGCGTGTTGGCGTGGCATTGGAGGCTGGCAAGGTCAATGGCCGCTACACCGAAACCAACCTCGATGGCTGGCAGAATTCGGTGACCGCCTATGTCGGCGGCGAGACGCCGATCGGCATGGTCTACATCGGTTATGGCTATTCCAGCAACGGCCCGGGCAACTTTTACCTGTTCATTGGTAATCCGTGATGAATTCCGATCCCGGGGCGCGTGCTTCGGCGATCGCCGGAAAGCCGCATGTCGGCAAGCCACCCCTTGCGGCCGGGAGCGCCTGACCCATCGGTCCCGGTCTGGTTGCCGATGGTGTCCGGGACCGCCGATGCGGCGTTGAACGAGATGTTGCGGTCGCTTGCTCCGCCGGCATTGGAGTAGTATTCCGATACCCGATCGACAGGAAGGAAGCGAAAGTGAAAGCCAAGACCACGAGCAGCGGGCGCCAAGCCGCCGCAAGAACGACCAGTCGCGCCGCGAGAAAGTCATCGGCGCTCGATACGGTGGGTGGCTTGACCAAGTCGCTGCGCAGCCTTGCCGGGCAGGTCGTCGGCATGGCGGGCGTGGCCGTCGATACCTCTCTGGCCGCGGCAACTGGGCTCTTTCCGCAGGGCGTGGCATCGACCAAGGCATTGGTCAAGGCCGGCGCCTTCCTGCACGACATGCGCGAGGCTGCGGGAATTCCGCTGGAAGACCTCGGCAAGGCGATCGATCTCAAGGATCCGTCACTGCTCGAACTGGCCGAAAGCGGAAAGATGGCGCTGCCGTTCGAGGTCATCCTGCGGCTCGCCTCGGTGCTGGCGCGCAACGATCCGGTTCCCTTCGTGATGAATCTGACCAAGGCCTATAGCCCCGGCCTGTGGAAGGTCCTCGAGACGCTCGGGCTTGGTCGCATTCTCGAACATGCCGGGCGCGAACACGAGTTCATCAGCATCTACCGGGCGCGCGACGAGGCGCGCAAGCTGACCGACGAGGAGTTTTCGCGGGTGCGCAAATTTGTCGAGACGGCTTTCGACATGGCTCTGGAGTTCAACCGCGAAGCCAAGGCGGCGGCCGAGCGCAAGGCGGCGCCAAGAGCCACCACGCCACGAGCGGCGCCAAGGCGTGCGGCAAAGGCAAGTGCCAGCGAAGAAGAATAGGCGGGGGGTTTTGTTCCGGCAGGAGGGTGGCCATGGCCACCCTTTTTCTCTTCAGCGCCCCTTGAGGGCAAGTTCGGCGGCGGCGTCGAGATCGGCCTTCTTCATGATCCCCATTTTCTTCTGGACAACCTGGCCGTTGCGGTCGATGACGATCGTGAAGGGCAGGCCGCCCTTGGTGTTGCCCAGCGCCTGCATCAGCGGGATGCCCTTTTCCCTGGCGACGAAGACCGGGTAGTCCATCTCGTAGGCCTTGGCAAACTCCTTCGCCGCGTCGGCCTTGTCCTCGATGCCGATGCCGAGGACCTCCAGCTTGCCCTTGTTCGCGCGGCGGATGGCGATCAGTTCGGGGATTTCGACACGGCACGGACCGCACCAGCGCGCCCAGAAGTTGACGATCAGCGGCTTGCCCCTGTAGCGCTCCAGCGCCACCGGCTTGTCGTCGAGGTCATTCAGTGTGGCCGCGAACAGCGGGGCGGAGGAGGGCAGGTCCTCTGCCGCGACCATAGAAACAAAGGCTGGCCCTGGGTCAACGTCGAAAAAAGGGCAAGAACCAGGGCAGGAAGAAGTCTTTTCAAGGCAGGTCGCCGCGGCGGAAAATCAGGTAGCCGATGGTAGCACTGAGCAGGCCGAGCGCCGCCGGGTAGGCCAGCGCGAAAATCTTGTAGCCGGCGACGCCGAAGAGGTCGAGGATGACATAGGCCGATGGGCCGAGGACGATCAGTTGCGGGTCGAACAGCGCCAGCGCGGCGGTGCGGAAGACCTGCAACGGGTTGGCCAGGGCCAGCGTGACGGCGATTTCCGGGGCGACCTTGCCCTGGATCATGACGCCGAGCAGGATCAGGTCGAGGAAGAGCAGCAGGAACAGCCAGACCATGAAGGCGGCGCCCTGCGCGATGTCGGTGGTGCGCGCGATGGCCGAGATCAGCATGCCGATGCCGAGGAAGCACATGGCCATGACGGCGAGCAGCGCGGTGTAGTAGCCGAACATGTCCCACGGCACCTCGATGCCCTGGATGGTTGCCCAGCCGACGGCGCCGAGCATGGCCAGAAAGACCGGCGCGAAGACGACGATGTAGCGGCCGACGATCTTGCCCCAGAACCACGCCGAGAGCGACACCGGCAGCGAGAGCAGGTACTCGAAGACGCCGGCCTCGCGGTCGCCGGCCACCGAGCGCACGGTCGTGATCAGCACGAAGATCGGCAGGATGGCCATGGTCAGCTGGATGTAGGTGACGAGCAGGCGCGACAGGCCGATGAAGCCGAGGACACGCGATTCGGTCAGGCCGAACAGGAAGAGCAGGGCGACGATGCCGCCGAAGACCAGCGTGTAGATCTGGAACCAGCGGGCGCGCAGCGATTCGACGATGTCCAGCCTGGCGGTGAGCCACAGTTGTTTCATCTACTTTCCTTTGGCCAGGACGTGCTGGCGCATGCCCTCGAAATCCAGGCTGCCCATTTGCGGATAGGCGACGGCGCCGAAGTTGTAGCCCATCGGCGAGGTCCGGGTGATGTACTGCGCCTTGCGCGGGTCGAGCCAGATCACGTCCTTGCCCTTGCTGGTGACGTCGGCCACCCACATGCGGGTGGCGGGATCGGCGAGCCAGGGGTGAGCCTTGAGATTGTCGCGGATCCAGAAGGTGAAGCAGCCGATGTCGTCGAACTTGACGACCATGTCCTTCGGTCCGCCGCGCAGCTGGGCGGCGAAACGCCGGTCGGAGATCACCATGCTGCAACGCGGACAGGTTTCACGGTCCCACTTGATCTCGGCCATGCCTTCCGGCCACTCCGACTTGCCGCAGGCGGACAGGGCGAGCGCCAGGGGCGTCAGGGCGAAACCGCCAAGCGGTCAGGCGGCCGAGGAAGCTGCGGCGAGACTTATCGCACATCGCTCAGTTCGCGTTCTCGGTCAGCGAAATGTCGCTGACCAGTGCCGAGTAGCGCGAAATCATGCCGAGAAAGCGCAGGCGGTCGGGGCCGGCGATCCGGCCTTCCCAGACCAGGTCCGCATCCCGCGCGGCGAATTTCCAGGCGGCGATGGCCTTGGCGAAGGCCGGCTCGAAGCGCTTGATGACGATGCGGCAGGCCAGCGTATCGGACAGCGAGACATCGTCGGCCACCTTGTCGTCGAGGACGACCTTGCCCATGTCCATTTCGATGACGCGGTTGACCAGCGACGACACTTCATCGAGGCGGTGGCTGGAGATCAGCATCGTCGCATCGTTCTGGCGCTCGGCCAGCAGGTCGAAGAAGATCTTGCGCGCTTCCGGGTCGAGGTTCGCCGCCGGCTCGTCCATGACCAGCACCTTGGCCTCGCGGCCGAGCGCGATGGCGATCAGCAGCTTCTGCTTCATGCCGCCGGAAAGGCGCACGAACTGGCGCGAGAGAATGCCTTCGACTTCGAGCCCGAGACGCCTGGCGATGCCGTGTATGCGCTGCGGGTCGGTGCCGCACAGCGCAGCGGAAAAATCGATCAACTGGCCGACGGGCATCTTCAGCGGTGGCGGCAGTTGCGGGACGAAGCCGATCGTGCCGAGCACCTGCCGTGCGGTTGCCGCGCGGGTCGAGGCCATCGATGGTGACCGTGCCATGGTGGGTGTATTCGCCGAGCAGGCAGCGGATCAGGGTTGTCTTGCCGGCGCCGTTGGAGCCGATCAGCGCCACGCGCTCGCCGAGTTCGATATCGAGGCTGATGCCGTCGAGCACGCGGGCGCGCCGGAAGTTCTTGACGACATTCTGGAACTGGATCATGGGAGGTGATTATAGAAGGGCCGGCGCGGTCAACCCTGAATATCGATCAAAAAACGGCTCTTCGTTTGCGGACTGACAAGGCGCCGCGGCGGCATCGTGCGCTGGGTGCGACGCCTTGCCTGGACCTGCCCCCGGCAAGACCACGTGTTGTTCCGGGCAACTGTTTGCCACTTTCACCGGCACGTATCCACGGGGCGGTCCAGCGATTGTCATTTGAAAGCGCTTCACGTCCGCCCCGCTAGCGGGTATCCTCGCGCTCGCCTGACGCGATTCAAACCCAACATTCACCCTTGAGGAGCAAGACATGAACAAGAAGAGCATGATCAGCCTGGCCTTGGTCGCCGCCTTTGCGGTCGCCGGCCCGGCTGCGGCAGCCGATTCGACCCTGGATCAGATCAAGAGCAGCAAAACGCTCCGTCTGGGATATCGCGAGGGCTCGATTCCCTTCTCCTTCGTTGGCGACGACAAGCAGCCGCGCGGCTACAGCATCGATCTGTGCAAGATCGTTGCCGACGACCTCGCCAAGCAGCTGAAGCTGGAGAAACTCGACGTCAAGTGGGTGCCGGTCACGGCGCAGAACCGGTTCGACGCGCTCAAGACCCGAAAGATCGACCTGGAATGCGGCAACACCACGCAGACCCTGTCGCGTCGCGCCGATTTCGATTTCAGCCTCATGACCTATGTCGACGGCGCCGGCCTGCTCTTCCGCAAGGGTGAGATCCCCGCCAATTCGGATCACCTCACGGGGCAGCGCATCGTCGTCGTTTCGGGGACGACCACCGAAAAGGCGCTCGAGGCCCTGGGGGCGTCTGCGAAACTCGGCGCCGCCCTGGTGCGAGTACCTGATCACGGCGCCGCGCTGAAGGCGCTGAACGACAAGCAGGCGACCGCCTATGCCGCCGACCGAACCGTACTCGTCACGACGGCGCTGGTCGGAGGCGACGGCAAGGAGTTCGAGTTGTCCTCCGCGCAATTCACCTATGAGCCCTACGGCCTGATGATGCGTATTGACCCGGCGCTGCGTCTGGCGGTCGATCGCACGCTTGCCCGTCTCTATCGCACCGGCGAAATTGTACCCGTGTTTCAACGCTGGTTCGGACCGCTGGGGAACCCGGGCGAGGCGATCAAGGTGATGTTCCTTCTCAACGGATTACCCGAATAGGCGATTGCTGCGGTTAACCGGGTCTTCGGGCAAGGAATCAGCCGATCTTGGACAGTCCCTTGATTTCGAAGCTCAACGAGCCGGTCGGGCAGGTATCGACGCACAGCCCGCAGCGCGTGCAGTCGGGGCCGATCGGCACTTCCGTTTCGACGGCCCGGCCCTTGATCACCGTATCCAGCACGTGCGGCACGAGACAGACCTTGCGGCAGTCGCCCTCGTGGAAGCATTCGGCGAGCTTGTACTTGATGCGGACCGGCGAGATGATGCCGACGACGCCGTAGGTCAGGCCGATCGGGCAGGCATAGCGGCACCAGGCGCGGCGCGAGAAGAAGACCTCGAAGACGAGCAGCGCCAGCACCCAGAGCAGCGCCAGCCCCGGGCCGTAGATCAGCGCCCGCGACAGGATGCCGGTCGGCGAGATGGCCTCGAAGACGGTGTAGCCGGTGGCGAATGCGAGCAGCGCGAAGATGATCCAGAACACGGTGCGCAGGCGGCGGTCGATGGTCTGGTCGGTGAGCAAGCGCTTTTTCGCGAGGTAGAGGTGAATCTTCTCGGCCCACTCGGCGAGCAGGTGATAGGGGCAGACCCAGGAGCAGAAGGTGCGGCCACCGAGCAGCGCCCACAGCACCAGCACGGTGCCGGTGCCGATGATCAGGTTGTTGATGATGTGCTTGTGGGCCAGCATCACCTGCAGCGCCGAGTTGAGGTCGATCAGATGGAAGCCGACGAAGCGCGAGGCGGTCAGGGCGCCTTCGAGAATCTGGATGTCGAGGAAGAAGGAGAAGGTGAACAGCAGGTTGGCGATGATCAGCGTTATCCACCTCCGGTTGCGCCAGGTGTTCTTGTGCTCGGCGTGCGCCCGGGCATGCAGCTTCTCGGCGATCAGGTCGCGGTTGCCCTTCTTGTAGAAATGAATGGCCTGCGCGGCCGGGGCGATCTCCCTGGGCTTGCTCGGCTCGGCGCCGAACATGACCTTGATCTGTTCGAAAAAACGCCTCTTCAGCAGTTGGCTCATGTCTTCCAGACCCCTCGGGCTTCGATGGTGATGCAGGTCGGTTCGACCGGGCAGACCATTTCGCAGACGCCGCAGCCGACGCAGGGTTCATGGACGACCGGCGACTTGCGTTTGCTGCCGTCCGGGGCAAAGACGGTCTCGATCGAGATGGCGCCCTTGAGCGGGCATTCGCGGACGCAGAGATCGCACTCGGCGACATCGTAGGGATGTGCGCTGATCTTGATCGGCTTCCAGCGATCGACATCCATGTAGCGCAGCATGCCCTTGAAGTCGGCGCCGCGGGTCTGTCCCTTGAAGCCCTTGCCCTGGATCGCCAGGCAGGCCTCGGGGCGGGTCAGGCGCGCCACGCCCATGCGCTCGGTCATGTTCAGCGTCGGTTCGGGGTCTTTTTCCTTGGCCAGCAGGATCGGCTTGGCCGCCAGCGCCGCGCCCGGCCGCACGGCGAGGAAGTCCGGCTTGTGGTAGGTAAGCGTACCGGTCGGGCAGGCCAGGACGCACTGAACGGCGTCGCACGAGAAGTCGCAGGCCTGCTCCCGGGCATCGATGTAGGGCGTTCCGACGCCCATGCCGTCGATCAGGTCGGCGAGCTTGATCGCCTGCACCGGGCAGACCTGGACGCACTGGCCGCACTTGATGCAACTGGAGAGGAAATCCTTTTCGTCGAGCGCGCCGGGCGGGCGCAGGCGCTTTCTCTGCGAATAGATCAGCGGCAGGAAGCCGGAAAGCGCCGCGCCGAGGACGCCGCCGGTGAGCAGGGCGGTGCGCAGGAAGCGGCGGCGGTTGGTCTGCCGCTTGGCCTTGGACAGCGGCGGTGTCGGCCCGGCCACCGGCTTTCGATCGTCGTCGCTCATGAATGCGCTGTCCTCGCGGGTCTGAGGAAACGTGGTTTCTCGTCACGCAGGATCAGGTCAGGCTTCGAGAAGGGGGCCAGACGTTCGAGAAAGTCGAGCAGTTCCATCACGGGCGAACTGCGGAAGAAACGGGCGACGGGCATCTCGATCCAGATCTGGTCCGCATAGGAATAGAGTTCGTGCGTGCGGTCACCGATGCCGTCGCCGTTGCGGTCGAAACCCTGGTAGTCGTCCCAGAAATTGCCTTGCCAGAAATTCCTTTCGTTATTGTTGTTGTCGCCGCGGCCTCCGTAGCCGACTTGGGTCAGATTGCCCTCGAAGATGTTGTCGACCATGTTGTTGCCGCCCGTCTCGCTGTTGAACATGATGCCGATCCCGTTATAGGCGAAGCGGTTGCCACGCACCTCGATCGTGCTGTCAGGCTGGAAGGGCGAGAGGTCGGAGCCGATGCCGATGCCGCAGTAGATGATCTCGTTGTTCTCGATGACGGTGCCGGAGGCTTCCTTGAAGCCGATGCCCATGCCGGTGGCGCCGGTTGCGTGCGAAATGATGTTGTTGCGCGCGACGCCGCCCTCGGTGTACATGAAATAGACGCCGACCGCGTTGTCGTAGAACTGGTTGCCTTCGACGATGTTGTCGTTGGCGAACATGAAGTGGATCGAGTAGCGGCTGCGGCGGCCGAGATTCTCGCGAAAAGTGTTCTTGTGCGCGTACCAGGCGACCATGTCGCGCGAGTCGATGATCTCGTTCTTCTCGATCAGGTTGTTGTTGCTGTACCAGAGGCGGAGACCGTCGCCGCGCACACCGAGGTCGCGATCCTTGGAGCGGATACTGTTCCCGCGGACGATATTGTCGCTGGATTGCTTTAGATCGATACCGAACAGGCAGTTGTCGATCTTCAGGTTCTCGATCAGATTCTTGTTGCCGCGCACGTCGAGGCAGGAATCGTCGGTGTCGTGCGAATCGCCCGAGCCGGTCAGGTGCAGGCCGCGCAAGACCGAGCTACCGGCATTGAGGACCATCACCGTGCCCCTGTCACCGGCATCGATGACGACCTTGCCCGCGCCGTCGATGGTCAATGGCTTGTCGATGATCACCGGCCCCGCGTAATGGCCGGGCGGGGGCTTGAGCACCGAACCGGCGGGCGCCTTGTTGACGAGATCCTGGAACGGCTTGAGGCCATGGATGCGCGCATCGCGCTCGCGCAGCATGAAGGTCGGCTTCGGGCGGTCGATTGTGACCCTGGGCGCGTTGCTCATGTCGGCATTCGAGCCGCGTTCCGGCTCGGAAATGACGCTCGAGCAGACCAGCAAGAGCGCGACCGCCATTACTCCGTTGGTGAATTCCGGGAAGTTCGCCACGGAACCCTACTCGGCTAAACCTTCGCGCAACTGTTTGCGGCGGATCAGCAGCGCCGGCATCAGGCAGACGAAGATCAGCACCAGGAGGCCATAGCCCCAGTACGGGTAGGAGAAGGTCGAGAACTGGGCGACTTTGCCTTCGCCGAAAACGGTGGGCATGAACGCCTTGACCGTGAAGGCGCCCCACGGGTGCATGTTGTGGCCGAAGAACCACAGCCAGCCGGCGTAGGTGATGACGAAATACACGGGGAGAAGGGCCGGAACCAGCGCCAGCAGCAACTGGAAGGAGCGGATCTTCGCGACACCGACGATGACGATGGCCATGATGACGATCAGCCCGATGATGACGGCCACCGATATGTTGCGCACGTTGTCGCCCCATACCTTGATCCGGTCCATATCCTTGAAAAAGGTTCCGGATTCCTTCATATAGGCCTGAACGTGACTCTCGAGGTGACCCAGGGCGAACTGGTCGACGATCATCCACGCGGCGACGGCAGATGAATCCCGCGGTCAACGTAACCAGACGGGCCTTTTTCCCTGGCATGGCGAAGGCCAGCATCATGACCGCGAAGAAACCGAAGAAGAACTTGGCCAGCGGTTTTTCGACCGGTGCGCCGGTGGCGATCGGGTACATGCCGACGTAGTGGTTGATGGTGTTCATTTCATGGACGCAGTCGAGGCCTTCGGCGTCCTTGTTGAGATCCTTCTTGGCGTCGGTGATCGGGTTGTAGCGCTCATCCTCGGCGCCGAGATCCTTCTGGATGATCTCGCCGGCCATGCGCGTGCCCTTGCCGGCCGCCTTGCAGCCGTTATAGACGCCGTCGAAATGGAAATGGATGCGGATACCGTCGGGGAAGGCATCGGGCGGGTAGTTCGGGGCGGTCAGCGAAACCCACCAGATCGGGGCGAAGAAGGCGGCGATCAGGGCGATCAGGGCGACCAGGGTCAGCCCACCTATGATCTTGTTCTGTCTTTCCATCATGCTGCTCTCTGTCTTGTTGCGTCCGGAGATCTTCCGGAAGAGTTGCTGCCCGCGTCATGCGGGCAGCAAGGGTAGCAGTCGTTGCTTTACTTCTTCTTGGCGGCGCCGGCCTTCGGCTTGCACATGGAACCCGGCATTACGAGGCTCGACTGGTAGGCGGAAATCGCCACCAGCTGGTCATTGGTGTACGGCTTGATGACCTTGACCATGTCCGGGTTGGCATTGCGGCGGTGGCCGTCACGAATCTCGGTCATCTGGCGCAACAGGTACTTGTAGTGCTGACCGGCGATCACCGGATAGAACTTTTCCTTGTTGCCTTCACCGGTCTTGCCGTGGCAATCCAGGCACTGCTTCTCGTACAGTTCCTTGCCCTGGGCAATCTTGATGGCGGCGTCTGCACCCTCGTACTTGCCATGGTCGACCGGGATGCACAGGCTTTCGATATAAGCAGAGGCATCGGCCAGTTCCTGCGGGTCGGTCAGCGTGGCGGCGAACGGATACATCGTCGGGTTGTCGCGCAGACCGGCGCGGATGTCGGCCATCTGCTTGATCAGCACCGTGGTGTGCTGGCCGGCCAGTTGCGGGAAGGTGCCGTCGGGACGGCCGGCGCCGGAGGGCAGGTGGCAGGCGCCGCATACTTCATAGGCTTCCTCGCCACGCTTCTTGTCGCCCTTCAGCTTCAGGGCCTCGGATTTTTCGCCGCCTTCGGCGTTCCATTTGTAGTCCTTGCCTTCGATCCCTTGCGACTTTGGCGCGGGAGGGGCGGCGAGGGCGACACCTGCCGAAAGCAGGCCGATCAAGAGGAGTGATGCTTTCATATCTGGTTTCCTTTCGGAGAGGTTGTCCGGAACCTTTTAATTATCTCGCGAGCTTTATCAGCGTTCCTTGATGTGGGTCAGAGGCCCTGCAGTCCGGGCCTCAATCGCTCATTTTTGCTTGGAAAGCCAGTCGGCGATCGCCTTGATTTCCTCGTCATTGACCAGGTGCATGACGCCCTTCATCGCGGCGGTCTGGCCGTTGTTGCGGGCGCCGCTCTTGATGTCCTTCATTTGCTGCTCGGCATAGGCTGCATTCTGGCCGGCCAGCTTCGGATAGTTAGGCATCAGCGGCTTGTCCGCCTTGGGGCCGTGGCAGGCGTTGCAGGTCTTGTCCTTGTACAGGGCGGCGCCATCCAGGGCGGCGACGGCGGGACTGGCGACAAATGCGGCGGCGATCAGAGTCATTACAAACTTCATGGTTATTCCTTCCTGAAAGTAGTACGGGGGACAGATTGACTCTGCCCCCCGTGATTTGCCTTAAGTCAGATCAAGTTTGCAGCTTACTTCTTGACCGGCTTCGCACCGTTCTGCTCGAGGTAGGTCTTGGCACGGAGACCGATGTCGGCGGCCTTGACCTGGTATTGCCAGATCTGCTCGGACCACAGATTGGCCTGGTCCCAGTCCTTCTTGGCGGCGGCGGCATCGGCCTTGGCCTTGGCTTCCTTGATCTTGCCAAGCTGGTCGGTTGCGTCGTCGACCATCGCCACCACGTCCGGGAAGTCCTTGAAGTTGACACTGGTGATGTAACCGACCACGGAGTCGATGACGGCCTGGGTGTTGACAACCTTCTTCAGCGTTGCCTTGTAGTCGGCCTCGGTGTAGCTGGCCTTGGCCTCTGCGGACACCTTGGTCGGCTTCCAGCCCTTCGGCTTGACCAGCAGGTAACCCTGCATTTCAAGGTGCAGCGCCGAGCAGAATTCCGTGCAGTAGTACGGATAGACGCCTTCCTTGTCGGCCTTGAACTTGACGGTGACGGTCTTGCCCGGTTCGACCGACGCATGCACGTTGTAGGTCGATACCGTGAAGCCGTGGGTTTCGTCCTGGGCGCGCTCGAGGTTGGTCAGGTGGATGACGACTTCATCGCCGACTTCAGCCTCGATGATTTCCGGGGTGATGTGCGAACGGATCAGCGTGCCCTTGACTTCGACCTTGTTGCCCTTCCGAGTCGTCACTTCCTCGCCGGCGCGAACCATGTCGGGACTCAGCTTGTCTGTGCGGCTGTTGGTGCCGACCTTGTAGCGAACACCCGGCTTCAGCTTGTCGGCAGCGATGGCAACGACGTAGTGCGGCTCACCCAGCGGCAGCGGCATGTCGTACAGCAACTGCATCTTGTCGTTGGAGATGTCGATCAACTGGTGGTTCTGCGGATGCAGCGGACCAACCGGCATGAAGCGGTCGATGGAGAGCTTGTTCAGCGCGACCAGGTAGCGGCCCTTCGGATCCATCGAGTCACCTTCCATGGTCATCAGGTGACCGATGTTGTAGTGCACCGAGATCTTGTCGAGCACCTTGCCTTCGCAGTAGTCCCACTTGGCGACCTGCGAGTCGACATACAGCGAGGTGTAGGCAACACACTGCTTGGAGTCGTACTGCGTGTGCAGCGGGCCGAGGCCAAGCTGGACCTGGGTATGCAGCGCATCCTTCATGGCGATCACCGGAATGCCGTACGGATCCTTGGATTCGAACTTGCCGGCCTTGATGGCGGCCATGATCTTGTCGAAGGAATAGACCGAAACGTGGGTGTCGAGCTTGCCGGCGACGGTGATGAGCTTGCCGTCCGGGGTCACGTTGACGCCGTGTGGTGACTTGGGTTCCGGCACCAGGAAGAGGATGCCTTCCTTGATCGCGGTTTCCATCATCAGCACGTCATGGCCGTTGATCTTCTTGGCCTTGCCGGCGGCAACCAGTTCGGCGGCCTTCTTCCAGTTGATCACGTGCAGATAGTCGGTGTCCTTGGCGGAACAGCCGGCCTCGAACGGCGGACGGCCCCGTTCAATGCCGCCGACGTAACGCTCGGAACAGAAGGAATTGGTGAACGACCAGCCGTCGGACGGGCCTTTACCGGCGTCGGACAAGTCCTGGCTGTACGGTGGCAGTTCGAGCGAGAAGGACTTCTTCGGATCGAGACGACCTTCCTTGCGGTCGAACTTCCAGTAGGTCACGCCGCCGCGATACTTCTCGTTGAATTCCTCGAGCGGGTAGAACTTCTTGTTCTCCAGCGGCGCGGCATACTGGGCGGCTTCGATCACGTACTCGGTGTTCGGCGTGACGAAGGCGCCACCGTGCTCGGACTTGTAGATCGGGTTGACGACGATCTGCTTGGTCTCGAAGTCGCGCAGGTCGATCACGGCGAGGCGCGGATTGGCCTTGTCGTTGATGAACAGGAACTGGCCGTCGTACTTGCCATCGGTTTCGGAAATTGCCGGGTGGTGCGTATCGCCCCAGTTGATTTCCTTGCCATCGATGTTGCCCTGGCGCAGCACGGCCTTGGACTCTTCATCGAAACCATAGCCCTGCCACGGTTCCGGCGTGAACACGCCGATGTACTTGAGGATGCGCATCGACGGAATGCCATACACGATGACCTGGCCGGACTGGCCACCGGAACTGAACGCGAAGAACTCGTCGCGCTTGCCGGTCGGGACGTAGGTCTTGGACGCGGCCAGCAGATCCTGCTGGCTCAGGCCGCGACGCTTCATCACGTCCTGCAGCGATTCGGCAGACCACGCCGTGGCTGCAAAACCGGCCGCCAGCAACAGCGCGGTGGTTTTCACTGCTATTTTTTTCATCTCGATTTCTCCCATGAAAACAAGAAGTAGAACTTCCTACCCTCGATCGTCGCCTGCGACACAATGCCACTGCGACAATATGCCGCACACTGTATGCCTCCCGCCATGCTAAAAACTTGATCTCTGCTAATTCCCTTCGTGCTTGATGAAGGAAAATGCTGTCTCATCTCCGGCCGCCAGGCCAGGACCAGACTGTTGAACAAGAAAATCCTGATAGACGTGATCGGCATCCTGCTGATTGCCCTCGTCGTTGTCGTCGGCTACAAGTTCTCCCCGCTGTTGCTGCCCGGGGCCGATGTGGTGATCCAGCCGGATCCCGCGTGCAATCTGCAACGCCAGGCCTGCGCGGTGACGCTGCCTTCCGGCGGCACCGTCGAGTTGTCGATGGGGACGCGACCGATTCCCATGGTCAAGCCCTTCGAGGTGCAGGTGACGACCAGCGGCTTTGCGCCGAACCGGGTCGAGGTCGATTTCGCCGGCATCGACATGAACATGGGACTGAACCGGCCGGAACTCGCGGCGCGCGGTGCTGGACGCTTTGCCGGTCAGGTGACGCTGCCGGTGTGCATCACCGGCGCCATGGATTGGCAGGCGACCGTGCTGATCGAAAGCGGCGGCGAGCGTATCGCGATTCCTTATCGCTTCAGTTCGGGGAGCCACGAATAGAATGTCCGAACGTGTTCTGTCCGTGATCGCCGGACTGCTGGCGGCTCTGGTACTCGGGCTGGCCTTCTTCTGGCATCCGGAACTTCCGGAACGGCCGCTGCCGCGGGCGGCAATGTCCGAAGGCGGCGAGTTCACCCTGCAGTCGGCGGACGGCCCGGTTTCGCTCAAGGATTTTCGCGGCAAGGTGGTCCTGATCTATTTCGGTTATACCTACTGCCCCGACATCTGTCCGACATCGCTGGCAGCCACCGCCGAGGGGCTGAAGGAACTGACGCCGGACGAACTGGCCCGGGTCGCGATGATCTTCGTTTCGGTCGATCCGAGGCGCGACACGCCGGCCAGGCTCAAGGAATATGCCCGGTTCTTTCATCCCGCCATCGTCGGCGTGACCGGAACGCCGGAGGAAATCGCCGAGGTTGCGAAGCGCTATGGCGTCTTCTATGCCGAGCAGAAGGTCGCGACGGCCGGCGACGGCTACGTCGTGGATCACTCGGCGGACACCTATGTCGTCGCCCCAGGCGGCAAACTGGTGGGCAGGATCGCCCACGCGACAGCGCCGGACCAGGTGGCTGCCATCATCCGCAAATACCTTTACCAACCTTGAAGGAGACAAGCATCATGAAACGACTATCCACGCTGGCCGCCGGCCTGCTGTTTTCCGCCGGCGTCCTGGCCGGCGCCGCCGACAATGTGTCGGTGCAGGATCCCTATGTTCGCCTGGCGCCGCCCAACGCTGCGGCGACCGGCGCCTTCATGGTGATCAGGAATAACGGTGACAAGGACGTCAAGGTGGTCAAGGCCGACAATCCCGTTTCGAAGGCGACCGAACTGCATACCCACTTGAACGAGGGCGGGGTCATGAAGATGCGCCCGGTTCCGGCGATCGAGATCAAGGCGAAGGGCGAGGCCGTGCTCAAGCCCGGTGGCCTGCATGTGATGATGATCGACCTCAAGGCGCCGCTGAAGGAGGGCGATTCGGTGCCGATCACGCTGACCTTCGACGACGGCAGCAGCAAGCAGGTCGATGCCAGGGTGGTCAAGCCGACTGCCGCCCCGGCGCCAACGGAGCAGAAGCAGCACTGACTTTCGGGGTTTCCGGGCGTCGAACGCAGGTTCGAGGGGGCGTCGCGGATTCCCCGCCGCGCCGCGGCCTCCCTGGCGCCACGGCGTTGATCACTATTTGTGGCGAGGCGTGAATTTGCTCACGGAACTTCGGGCAAGGCGTGAATTCGCTCACGGACAGTCCCGGGATGAATTGGCATCATGCGTTCAACGGCTCAACATGAGGTCTCGAACCATGACAACCACCACCAGCAAAGCGATTTCATCGACCCGGGGCGCTTATCCGGGTAGCGATGTGCATGACCGTGCCGACGATCGGGCTGTTCCCGGTTTCGTGCTGCGTGACACGCTGGTCGATACCAAGGTTCGCGAAGTCAGCTTCGCCGAGTTCCTGGCTGAACTCAAGAAGAGCGGCAAGCAGACGGCGTGATCGCATCCCCGGTCTCCCTCGGGAATCCTGAGCAACGGCCTGCCTCCCGCCAGACATCGACTTTCCCGCAATCGGCCTGAGCCGCAGCGGACTCAGGTCCGGACCGGTCGTTTTGCGAGCTTGCGCTGCAGGGTGCGACGGTGCATCTTGAGCGCGCGGGCGGTGGCTGAAATGTTGCCGTCGTTTTCGTTGAGGACGCGCTGGATGTGTTCCCATTCGAGCCGGTTGACCGAAAGCGGTTCATCCGGCGCCGCCGTCTCCAGGTCGGGCCCGTCATCAGTTTCGAAGGCCGCGAGAATGGCTTCGATCTCGACCGGCTTGGCCAGATACTGAACGGCACCCAGCTTGATCGCGTTGACTGCCGTGGCGATGCTTGCGTAGCCGGTCAGCACGACGATGCGGCAGTCGGCATTGATCGCCAGCAGTTGCGGGATCAGTGCCAGCCCTGAACTGCCGTTCAGATTGAGGTCGAGCACCACGTGCGCGGGGACTATTTCACGTGCCACGGCGAGCGCGGAAACCGGGTCGCTTGCGCCGCGCGCCTCGTGGCCCCGCCGTTCGAGAGTCCGCACGAGTACGGCGTTGAAGGTGGCGTCGTCGTCGATGATGAGGGTCGGGTCGGGCATCAGGTTCCCCTGGTCAGTTCGAGGCGGGCAAGGGCGCCGCCTGCGGGTGGGTTAGCAGCAGGAGGCGTCCGCCGATCTGTTCGATCGCCGAGCGGGTGAGCATCAGGCCGATACCGCTGCCATGTTCGTGCGCGGGAAACTCGACCCGGCCGCCTTGCGTCAGAACGCCCGCCGGAAAGCCGGGGCCGAAATCGTGAATTTCGATGGCGATCCGCTCCGCTGTCCAGCCCAGACGGATGTCGATGGATTCCACCGAGGCGCTTGCCGCATTGTTCAGGAGATTGAGAATCGCCTGTTCCAGGCGCGGGTCGGCGACCACGGCCGGCGCCGGCTGGGCGCCGGTGACTTCGAGCCGGCTTTGCGCCTGCGGGCGCAAGGCATGCCAGCGCTGGCGCAGCGTATCGAGCCAGCGGTCGACCGGCTGGATGCCCGGATTTTCGAGCCGCTCGGCGCCGGCGCGGCGCGACAGGCCGGTGATGATCTCCTTGCAGGCGGCGATCTGCTGGCGCAGGAGGTCGATGTCGTCACGCACGGTAGCCGGGAGCTGTGGATCGTCAGCGAGTTCCCCGGCGATGAGCGACATGGTGGCCAGCGGTGTCCCGAGTTCGTGCGCGGCACCGGCGGCAAGCGTGCCGATGGCCATGATGCGCTCGTCGCGCAGCGCCTGTTCGCGGCGCGCTGCCAGTTCGGCGTCGCGGACGCGGATCAGGCGCGTCATGCGGACGACGAACCAGGCGATCATCAGTGCCGAGATGGCGAAGGTCAGCCACATCCCGAGCAGGTGCAGCCGGGTCGCGCGGGTGGCGTCGCTCATCGGCAGCGGCACGTAGAAGACCATCAATACGGAATAGGCGGCGACCGCGGCGAGCCCGACGGCCAGCACGTGGCGCACCGGCAGGGTCAGCGCGGCGATGGCGACCGGCGGCAAGAGGAGCGACACCAGCGGGTTGGTGGCGCCGCCGCTGAAAAACACCAGAGCGCTCAGGGCGGCGATGTTGACCAGTAACTGGCTGAACAGTTCGACCGGCGCCGCCGCGTCCGCGCGCCGGGCCCGCCATAGCGCGGCGCCGTTGAACAGCGCGGTGATGCCGATGATCGCCAGCAGGGGCGCGGTCGGCAGCGGAATGGCGAGGGCATCGGGAAGCAGCAGGATCAGTGCCGCCATCAGCACCAGGGCGCCCCAGCGAACCGCGATCAGGCGGCGCAGGTTGGCAAGCTGGTCGGTGCCATCAGCGGTGCTGGAGATGAAGGACATGGGGCGGATTATGCGTGATTTGTGTCAATTGCCGATTACCTTGGACGTGCGACAATTCGCCGCATCGAACTGAGGAGTTCCCGCAAATGATGCAGTCCAGACTTCTTCCCCTGCTTCTCGCGGGCGTACTCGCTTCCAGTGCGGCGGTCGCGGTCGACCGCGAAAAAGGCAAGGAAATCAACGGGACTTGCGCCGCCTGCCATGGCGATCAGGGGGCCGGCGGCAAGAAGGGCGAGTATCCGCGCATTGCCGGCCAGCGCGTTGCCTATATCGAAAACCAGTTGAAGAACTTCCGCTCGCGGACCCGGGTAAATATCCCGATGTACCCCTACACGCAGGAACGCGAACTTTCCGACGAAGACATCAAGGATATCTCGGCGTATCTGGCCGGAATCGAACTCTCCAACAAGATGCCGACCTTCAAGGGCACGGAAGATGCGCTGACCCGCCTGCAGATGGTGGACCGCGTCATGATCATTCCGCGTGCCGAGGGTAACATCGACCATGGGCAGACGATCTACCAGAAGCAGTGCGCCGCCTGCCACGGCAAGACCGGCAAGGGCAGGGGCATGTTCCCGATGCTGGTCGGACAATACACGAACTACCTCAAGCGTCAGGTCGATCTCTACCTCAAGGGCGATCGTCCGCATGACGAGGAGGGCACGGTCGGCGTGCTGAACGGCCTCAAGGAACAGGATGTTCAGGATATCCTGGCCTATCTCACCTCGATTCAGGAGCCGACGGAATGAAAATGCCGACCCTCGCCGGTCTCGGATTGCTGATGATGGCCAGCGCCCTGCCGCAGGCCCGTGCCGCCACGTACGGTGACGGGATGCCGGAAGCCCAGAAGGTTCGCTTCTGCGAGCGGGTCCGCGACTTTGCGGTGCAGGCCTTCTACGACCGCGAGAAGGGGCGGCCGATGAAGGTCTTTGTCGAGGATGGCAGCGCCGGGGCGCACATCACCAATATCGTGATCAAGCGCATCTACGAGGAACCGCAGATCGCCACCCCGAAAGCGGCGGAAACGTTGGGCCGGGAGACCTGCAACGAAATGATGGGCAGCAAGGGTTCAGCAGAATAGTTGCACCGGCGTATTCCCGATTCGGCGCTTCATCGGTAGACTGCACGGATGAGCGAAATACTGATCACCAAGAAGCACCGCCTTAGCGCGAAAAAGGCGCGAGCTGCCGCCGAGCTGGTTGCCGCCGACCTGGAAAAGGAATTCAACCTGGAGCACGAATGGGACGAGGACGGTGTCCTGCACTTCGAGCGCATGGGTGTGCACGGGCAACTGACGCTCGGCAAGGGCGAGGTGACGATCCACATCCATCTGGGATTTCTGCTGAGACCGTTCAAGAGCGGACTCGAGCATGAAATCCACGACTACTTCGACGCCCGCTTCGCCTAGCCCTTCAGTTTTGTAATCAGATCGACGTAATCCTGCATCGCCGCCTCTGATGAGGTGCCCTGCAGGGCGGCCCAGGCATCGTACTTGGCGCGGCCGACCAGGTCGGTGAAGCCCGGACGTCTTCCCGTAGCATCTCCCTCGCTGGCCTGTTTGAACAGGCCGTAGATCCGCAACAGGGTCTGGTTGTCGGGGCGTTGGGCAAGCGTCTTGGAATCGGCGACGGCTGCGTCGAAGGCTGCTTTGAGTTTGCTCATGGTGTCTGCTCCAATTGGCGTGGTAAATGCCGGTATTATAGGGGCCTGAGAACATACGCAGTACGGAGTTCCCGATGCCTTCACGCGAGCGCATATCCAGTGTCGATACGGCCTGGCTGCGCATGGACCGCCCGACCAATCTGATGCAGATTGTCGGGATCATGCTGTTTGACGGCGAGCTTGATTTCGAACGTCTGCGACTTGCCGTCGAGCAGCGCATGCTCGCTCACCGGCGCTTCATCCAATGCGTTGTCGCCGATGGGACGGGCTATTGCTGGCAGGATGACCCGGATTTCGATCTCGGCAACCACCTGCGTCGGGTGGTGCGCAGAGGCAGGCTGGGCAAGCCGGGGCTGCAGCGCTTCGTCGCCGATCTCGTGACCAGGCCGCTCGATCCAGGGCGCCCGCTGTGGGAGATGCTGGTGGTCGATACAGCGCTGGGCGGACAGGCGCTCGTGCTGCGGATCCACCACAGCATCGCCGACGGGATCGCGCTGGTCGGCGTCGTCCTGGCGCTGGCGGACGGCGTGTCAGGAACGGAAGACAGGTATCCGCCGCCGGTTGCCAGCGAAGATGACGATGATGACGATCACGAACATGACGTCTTCTGGCGCGCAATATGGCGCCCCCTTGCCGGTGCGGTGCTGGGCTCCGCTCGCTTCGCGCTCGATCTGCGCGACCAGTATGGCGGCTGCTGTCCAATCCCGGGCAGATCATCGGCATCGCCCGCGCCGGCCGCGACATTGCCGCGGAAGTCGCCAAACTTGCCCTGATGGCGAACGACAGTCCGACGCGCTTCAAGGGCAAGCCCGCGACAAGAAAGGAACTTGCCTGGTCGGAGCCGATTCCGCTGGCGGAGATCAAGGCAGTTGGCAAGGTGCTTGGCTGCTCGGTCAATGACTTGCTGCTGACGGCGGTGGCCGGTTCATTGCGTGCGTACCTGGTCGACCGTGGCGAAGAAGTCGCTGGCGTCGAGATTCGCGCCATGGTTCCGGTCAACCTGCGCGGACCGGCCGACATCGGGCAAGCTGGGCAACCGCTTCGGACTGGTGGCGCTGGAGTTGCCGGTGGGTATCGAGAATCCGCTGGCCCGCCTGTGTGAAGTTCGCGAGCGGATGGCGAAGCTGAAGGGGTCCTATCAGGCGGAGTTGACGCTGACCATTCTCGGAGTGGCTCGGCATGCTTCCGAAGATTGTCCAGCAGGCGGTACTTGATCTTCTGGCCAACAAGGCGACGGCGGTCATGACCAATGTGCCGGGTCCGCAGATCGGCGCTCTATCTGGCGGGCGCCAGGCTGCGCCAACCGCTGTTCTGGGTGCCGCAGTCGGGTGACATCGGGATGGGTGTCTCGATTCTCTCGTATGACGGCAATGTGCAGTTCGGCCTGATGACCGACCACAAACTCGTTCCCGATCCTCAATCCATCGTCGACCGCTTCGCCAGCGAGTTCGACAAGTTCCTGATGCTCGTGCTTGATGGAGCCCTGGGAGCGGCTCGGCGATCCCGACGCGGTGGCCGCGGCACTGGCGAAGGAGTTGCCGTAAGGGGACCGGGATTGCCACCGCCCGGACCGCTTGCCCCGGCAGTTGGCGTCGCCTCAGTCCGCCGGTTCCCTGGCCGCCTCGAGGTCGAGCCTTTCCATGGCGTCGGCCGCAGTGCAGGCCACCGCTTCTTCGCGGAGTCGGTCGACGTCCTTGGCGCGCGAGCGACCGAACAGCAGAACGAGGCCGTTGGCGTACTCGGTGCGGGCAATCGATGAGTCCGGGTTGAGTTCGAGCGCGGCGCGGAAATGCTTTTCCGCCGCGTCCTTCTTCGCGCCATAGGTAAGTCCGCCGACCATGCTCCCGACCTTGTCGATGATTTCCGCATGCCAGGTTCCGAGGGCGATGTTTGCATCGGCATGCCGGGGCTGAAGTTTCAGCGTCTGGTCCAGGCTGTGCTTGATCTTCCCGCCGAGGCCCTGCGCCAGCGCCTTGACGATGGAAATTCCCTGACTGTAGCGGCCCAGCGCATAGGCGTGGATGTACCAGGCGTTGGCATTCTTCGGTTCGGCTTCCTGCAATGCCACGCAGCGCTCGCAGATGTCCTGGAAGAGCTGCAGCCGCACGTCCTCGTCGTCTTCGAGATAATTGGCATGGATCATCGCCGCCTTGTTGGCCGCGTTGATGCCCGAGGAGCCGGCGTGCAGGCCGATGTCCACGGCTTTGGCAAAGTCGCCGGCGTGATAGGCGCGCCACGCATCCTGCGCGGCGGCGTTGTCGGGAAACGGCTCGCAGTCGCCACGATGCAGTCGCTCCCAGTTTCTCTTGAGGGCCGCGCCGGCATACGAGAATGCCTTGTCGGGGTGCGGAAACTTCGTCCAGGTCTGTTTCTTCATGGTCGAGTGACATTCAATGGTTGGTGACGTATTCGGCCGAGAGCTTTTCCAGCAGGCTGCGCGCCTCGCCTTGCAGGTAGGGTGCCGAGAGCGACATCACCTGATAGACGCCGCGTCCGATGTCCGGTTCGCCGCGGGGGCGGCGGGCATGCTCGAATGACAGCCAGAAGGTCGCGATGACGGTCATGTTGGTCGCCAGGGTGTTGATTTCCGCGGGTGTCGCGGTCAACACGCCCGAGGCAGCCAATCCTTCATAGACCCGGAGTGCGGTTCTCTCCTTGCGTTCGAGAATGCGCTGGAAATGCGTTTCGACGAGGCGGTTGCGGGTCAGCAGATCGTTGATGTCACGGTAGAAGAAGCGGAATTTCCAGATGGTCTCGAAAAGCAGATGAAGAAACAGCCAGATGTCCTCTGTACTCAGCGTCCGTCCGCCCGGCACCGTGAGCAGCGCCTCGATCTCCTTTTCGTAGTCGCCGAACAGCGAGTTGACGATTTCGTCCTTGTTGTGGAAGTGATAGTAGAGATTCCCCGGACTGATCTCCATTTCGTCGGCGATGACGGTCGTTGTGACGTTCGGTTCGCCGAAATCGTTGAAAAGCTTGAGCGCGGTTTCAAGGATGCGCTCCCGGGTACGGCGTTTCGGCTTTTTCTCCATGTGGAGTCCCTCCTCGATCTGTCGGAGAGAAAGCATACATCATGCGTGCGGCCGTCGGGCAAACAGACGCCGGACTCGGGTCACCGGGACAGGGCACGCAGAGCGCGCCCGAATGACGAGCAACTGCCCGCACTTCATGTTTCGACGCCCCGGACGTGAAAGATGCCCGGTCGTTGCCGGGCATCCTTGTTGCTGTTCATCCTTTTCGGACGGCCCGAGGGCGTCCCGGATGGCTACTTAGGAAGCAGTTGCTGCAGCAGCAGCGGCATCAGCAGGCTCGGCCGGCTTCCGGGCGGCGACGCTTTTCGTGGCGGCCGGCTTGCGGACCGGCGCTGCCTTGGGGGCGGCTGCTTGAGCGGTGGCGGGTGCTGCCGTTGTCCGGGCGGCGGGCTTGGCAACCTTGCCTTCCTGCGCGTCGCTCATCTTCTGGACCAGCGCCGTCAGTTCCGTGATGCGCTTGGTCAGCCTGTCGATGTCCTTCTTGGATGGCACGCCGAGGCTTGAAAGGGCGCGAGCAACGCGATCTTCGAAAACCTTCTCGAGACTGTCCCACTTGCCGCTGGCCTTGTCGGTCACGGCGGTCACCTTGCCGGTCATGGCTGCCACCTTGGCATCGACGGCCTTGCGCACGCCGGCCAGTTTGCCATCGGCGGCCTTGCGCACATCGGCGATCTTTTCGTCGGCGTTCTTGCGGGTCTTCTTCTGGATGGCTTCGCCTTCCTTGACCAGCGCGTCGAAAACCTTGGTGCCTTCTTCCTGGGTCTTGGAGAATGCGCCGAGACCAGCCAACCAGATCTGTTGCGCCGATTCCTTGACGGTTTGAGCCAGTTGCTTCTCGGCGGGGGGGGTGACTTTCTTGACCATGTTCAACTCCTCAAAAGTAAAAGTTGCGGCAGACTCGTTCCCTGCCAACGAAGCCAGTGTAGGATATTCCCCTAGAGGAGGCACACTAATAAAGTGGGCAAGGGACTCTAGAACGGCGCCGCCGTGCAACAGGAATCGAGGAGAAGAAAGTGCAGTATTTCATCACTGGAGCAACCGGTTTCATCGGCAGGCGCCTGGTCAGGAAGTTGCTGGAGCACGACGGCAGCATCATTTTCTTTCTGATTCGCGAGTCCGAGAAAGACCTGGTGGAGCACCTCCATGAATTCTGGGGTTGCGATTCCACCCGGGCGGTTCCGGTGGTCGGCGATCTGACCCAGCCGCTGCTCGGCGTCACTGCGGCCGACTGCAAGAAACTGGGCAAAAAGACCACGCACTTTTTCCATCTGGCGGCGATCTACGATCTGAAGGCCGATGCCGCGAGCCAACTCCGCGTCAATGTCAACGGCACCCGGAACGCCGTGCGGTTTGCCGAAGCGATCGGCGCCAGGCACTTTCACCTGTTCAGTTCGATCGCCTCCGCCGGCCTTTACGAAGGCTTGTTCCGCGAAGACATGTTCGAGGAGGCCGAAGGGCTGGAGCACCCGTATTTCAGGACCAAGCACGACTCGGAAGGGATCGTGCGCGGCGAGTGCGGCATTCCCTGGCGAATCTATCGGCCAGCGCTCGTGGTCGGTGATTCGCGTACCGGCGAAATGGACAAGATCGACGGCCCATATTACTTCTTCAAGCTGATCCAGAGACTGCGCAAGATGCTGCCGTCGTGGATGCCGACAATCGGTATCGAGGGCGGCCGGATCAATGTGGTGCCCGTCGATTTCGTGGTCAATGCCGTCGACCATATCGCCCACCTCAAGGGCGAGGACGGCAAGTGCTTCCATCTCGTCGACCCGACACCGATGCGCGTCGGCGACCTGCTGAATACCTTTGCCCGGGCCGCGCATGCGCCGGAAATGTCGATGCGCATCAACGCCGCGCTGTTCAGTTTCATTCCGCGCCAGATGCGCAAGGGCCTGATGGCGCTGACCCCGGTGCGCCGCATCCGCGGTGCGATCCTGAAGGATCTCGGGTTGCCCGATGACATCTTCCGCTTCGTCAATTACCCGACCCGCTTCGACTGCCGCGAGACGACGCGGGCGCTGAAGGGCACCGGCATTGCGGTGCCGCGGCTGGAAGACTATGCCTGGCGGCTGTGGGATTATTGGGAACGCCACCTCGATCCCGATCTCTTCGTCGATTTCAGTTTGCGTGGTCAGGTCGAAGGTCGCGTGGTGCTCGTCACCGGCGCTTCGTCGGGCATCGGCAAGGCGACTGCCTGGAAGCTCGCCGAGGCTGGCGCGCACGTCGTCACCATTGCCCACGACAAGGAGCAACTGGACGAAGCGGTGCGCGAGTTCGAGGCCGCCGGACTCAAGCTCCATGCCTATTTCGGCGACCTTGCCGACATGGCCTCGGCCGAGGCTGTGACGCGCCAGGTGCTGGCCGACCATGGTGTCGTCGATGTCCTGGTCAACAACGCCGGGCGTTCGATCCGCCGCGCCATCGAGAATTCCTTCGAGCGCTTCCATGACTACGAACGCACGATGCAGCTCAACTTTTTCGGCTGCCTGAAGGTCACCATGACTGTCCTGCCGGGAATGATTCAGCAAAAGCGCGGACACATCCTGAACATCTCGTCGATCGGCGTCCTGACCAATGCCCCCCGTTTCTCTGCCTATGTCGCGTCAAAATCGGCTCTCGATGCATGGACACGCTGTGCCGCTTCCGAGTTTGCCGATCGCGGTATCCACTTCACGACGATCAACATGCCGCTGGTCAAAACGCCGATGATCGCGCCGACCAAGCTCTACGATCAGGTGCCGACGCTGACGCCGGAAGAGGCGGCGGGACTGGTCTGCGACGCGATCATTCACAAGCCGGTCCGCGTCGCCAGTCGCCTCGGCATCTTCGGTCAGACGTTGCACGCGCTGGTTCCACGTGTGGCACAGATCATCATGAACACGACCTTCCGCATGTTCCCGGACTCGGATGCGGCGAAGAAGAAGACCGCCGCAGAAACGCCCGGCGAGCCCTCGGCTGATCAGGTGGCCTTTCAGCAGGTCATGCGCGGGATCTACTTCTGATGGGCACCCACCTCAAACCCGGTGATCCGGCGCCGGACTTCGCGGCGCCGGCAACCGACGGCAGTGTCCTGCGCCTCGCGGATTTTCGCGGCCGCAAGCTGGTCATGTATTTCTATCCGATGGACAGTACGCCGGGCTGCACCAAGCAGGCGTGCAGCCTGCGCGATGCGAACGCCGAGATCACCGCCAGGGGGGCGGCGATCCTCGGCGTTTCGGCACAGGGTACCGAGTCTCACCAGCGTTTCACGGAGAAATTCAGCCTCAACTTTCCGCTGCTGGCCGATACCGACCTGACGGTGGCCAAGGCCTATGGCGTTGCCGGATCAGGCCTCGGCGGACTGCTACGCAGCGTGGTCAGGGTCAGCGAGCGGGTCACCTTCATTATCGATGAAAAGGGTCGCATCAGTCACGTGATCGACGACCCGGACTGCCCGGATCATGGCTCGGAGGTTCTGGCAGCGCTTTGAGCGCCCCTCAACGGCAGGCGGCAATCAGTTCGTGCGAGGTTCGCCGGGTAAACAGGACGGCCAGATGGCCGACTCCTTCAAGTGCCACATCGATCGCCCCGGGCAGGCGCTGGTTGTCCTGAGGCATGACGAAGTTGTCGTGCGGGGTGCGGATCGCGACGGCGGGAACCGGCAAGCCTGCCTGGCCGAGGTCTTTCAGCCACAGGGAGCCGGGTTCCATTTCGCGGGCGTTCTTTCCGATGCCGATGCACGCCAGTTCGCTGCCTGAATGCGGCGAGGATATCGTGATCAGCCGCTCGACCCGGTCGCTGCCGTGGCGTGCCAGATAGGATCGGCAGACCAGCCCGCCCATGCTGTGCGCGACCAGAACGACGCGGTCGGCGCCAGTGGCCTTGCACACCTTTTCGATTCGCTGACCAAGCTCGGGCACCAGCTTGCCGATGCTGGTGTACGGCGGGGCAAGGCTGACCGTCGCGACCGTGTGGCCGGCCGCCTCGAGCCGGCGCCGCAACAGCCACCAGACGCCGCGACTGCAGCTGTAGCCGTGCACGAGAAGCAGTGGTCGCGAGCAGGGACGCATGCGGTCGCGCCCCATCCACAGACGCTCGACGGGGAGGATGAAGACGAAGATCAGCAGGAACGCCGCGTACTCGCCGACGATCGATCATGCGCAGGGACTCGGCGGCCGTGAGCCGGCGCGCCGGAGAAGGGTAGGCCCGGGCGAATGCCCAGGTGACGGCGACGATGCCGGCACGCAGGCCGAGGACTGCACCCGCCGCCGCGATTGCGGAAATCCCCCACGACTTATCGAGAAAGTGCTGGGCCAATGTTGCGTAGATCGCCAGTTCGGCCAAGAGGCCGATCAGGAGCGCGAAGGGAAGCATCTTCCTGCTTTTCAGAGAATTGCCGGGCGCGGCCTGCCGGAAAGCGCGGCGGCCAGCAGGGAGGCGTTGCGCGCCACCAGGCCGTAGATCGAGAGCTGCGGATTGGCGCCGATGCTGGTCGGGAACAGCGAGCCATCGTGGACCGATAGATTGTCGATCTGGAAATGGTGGCCTTCGTCGCTGACCACGCCACGCTCCGGCGCGTCGGCCATGGCACAGCCCATGCCGCAGTAGCCGAGATTCCAGCACATCTTCACATTGCGCGGGATCACGGCGACCGGGATGCCGAGCTTCTCGGCCCCGCGCGCCAGGGCGGCATTGTTTTCGTTCGGCGGCAGGGGCCACAGACCGACGTGCAGGCGCTGTTCCATCGCCGCGAACCATGGCGCCATCGCCTCGACCGACAGATTCTTGAGACCGTGAGCCGTCTGCCACCAGTGCAGGGTGGGCTGGGGCGTGCGGAAGCTGCTGGTCCAGTTCGACGGTGGTCGATCCGCCGACGCATCGGCCCTGAAGAATCTTGATCGCCTTGTCGGCGGTGTGTCGGCTGGCGGACTCCTGGTAGAGCATCGGGTAGGCTTCGGACTCGAGCATCCTGAAGTCGCTGCTCGTCCTGAGCGGGCCTTCCTCGACGATGATGACCTTGAGGCCGGCTCCCGAGAGAAGTTCGGCCGTCACGCCGCCACCGGCGCCACTGCCGACGATGACCACGTCGGCCTCGAGCGCCTGGTCAGCGACCAGGGCGGAAGCATCGATATGGTTCCAGCCTGCCGCGAGTCCTTCACGGAACGGGTCGCGCATCATTCCACCTTTGGCGGGCCGGGGTAGCCGATGGCACGTCCATGTGTCCGGCCGGGCATACCACGCGCTGAAAACGAGGTCACGCAGCGGCGGCATAACCGGATTTGAGCAGATCGAAGCGGCTGTTGCGCCAGCTTTCGAGGAATTTTCCGATCGCTTCCGGTGAGGCTTCGGCGCCACGGGGACCAGACGCCGGCGACAATCATCCGGGTAGGGGGCGAAGCTGAGCAGGTCGAACAACTCGCCAACTTCCTTCTGAGTGGCGAGCGACAGCCCGGCAATCGCCTTGTCAACGCCGGCAACGGTGCGGGTGATCAACTCCGGGCGCGTCGCGCCAGCGGGAGGCAGGGCGCCGTCGAGAAACACGGGAATCAGGGCCGTCAGCACCACCGTCCGGCCATCGCCCTGCGCGGGGCGAGTGCACCCGGCGACGTTCAGCAGCAGCGCGCCAGCTACGCCAGTCTTGAGAAACTCGCGGCGCGTCGTCATGGTGCCAAACCCTCGAGCATCGTTTCGCTTACCTGAAATGGACCCGGCCAGTGTAGGTTGGCTGGCCGCATGGACCTAGGCAAACGCCTCTAAACGATGTTCGGTGGTTTTTGCCATAATTGCCTCATGAGTAGCAATGTACATTCGGATCTCGATCGGGCAACGTGCTCGGCAGCGCTTGCTGCCTTCATCGCGGAGGCGCGCGATCTGCGTCTTGCCGCGGCGGCCGACCCCGTCATCGAGCGGCGGCGGGCGAGTCTGCGCGCATGGCAAGCCGCCAGGCTGGCGCGAACGCACGCCGATCTGCTGGCCAGCGAGCGTTTCGGCGAGGCTGCTGCATTCTTTCTGTCGGATCTCTACGGTCCGAAGGATTTCGGCGAACGCGATGCCGAGCTTGAGCGCATTCTGCCGCTGATGACGACCTTACTGCCGGTCTCCGGCCTCGCCGCACTGCTGCTGGCGATAGAAGTCGATGCGCTTTCCGAGCGTTTCGACGCGGCGATGGTCGGCGTGCTCGGCGCGCAACTCGATACCCCGGAGATGAGCGATGAGGCTTATGCAAGTGCCTACCGTGAGGTTGGCGACCGTCCGGGGCGCGAAACGCAGATTCGCCTGATCGGCGAAACCGGCGAGGCGCTTGACGCGTTTGCGCAGAAACCCTTTGTGCGGATGGCGCTGAAGATGATGCAAGGACCGGCAAAGATGGCGGGTCTCGGCGAGTTGCAGGCCTTCCTCGAGCGTGGTTTCGACGCATTCCGGACCATGCGCGATGCCTCCGAGTTCCTCGATTTCATCGTCAGCCGCGAGCGCGAATTTTCCGCCAAGCTTTTCTCCGGCGGGACTCAGTTGGCCTGAGCCGTTGCGGCGAGCCACAGGCAGCCGCCCCTGGTTTCCCTGTCGATGGCCGCCAGCATACGCTCGTGGTCGGCCAGTTCCGCGGCGCTGGCCCGGATCACCAGCAGCGGCTTGCGCTCGATCTGTCTGCCGTCCTTGTCCGCATGGGCGCGCGGCGTGACATCGGGCTCGATCATCAGCGTGTCCTGGCCGCGGGTCATCGCCAGAAAGACCTCAGACAAAAGCTCGGTGTCGAGCAGGGCACCGTGCAGCGTGCGCTGCGAATTGTCGATTTCATAGCGTTCGCACAGGGCGTCGAGGCTGTTGCGTTTGCCGGGGTGAAGTTCCTTGGCCATCTTGAGCGTGTCGGTGACACCGTTGCACAGGGTCTCGACAGGCACCCGGTCCAGTCGGGCGAGTTCGGCGTTGAGGAAGCCGATATCGAACGGGGCGTTGTGAATGATCAATTCGGCGCCGTTGATGAATTCGAGAAACTCGTCGGCGATGTCGGCGAATTTCGGCTTGTCGGCCAGGAACTCGAGGGTGATGCCGTGGACCGCGGCCGCGCCCTCGTCGATCTCGCGCTCCGGATTGATGTACTTGTGCAGATGACGGCCGGTCAGCCGGCGGTTGACCATTTCGATACCGGCGACTTCGATGATGCGATGACCGTGCCTCGGGTCGAGGCCGGTGGTTTCCGTGTCGAGGACGACCTGTCTCATCCTGTTTCCTCAAGTTCGTCGATCCCGCGGTTGGCGAGGGCATCGGCGCGTTCGTTTTCGGGGTGGCCGGCGTGACCCTTGATCCAGATCCATTCGAGTTCGTGCTGCCGGCTCAAGGCATCGAGTTGCTGCCAGAGGTCGGCATTCTTGACCGGCTTGCGATCCGCTGTCTTCCAGCCGTTGCGCTTCCAGCCATGAATCCACTCGCTGATTCCCTTCAGAACATACTGCGAGTCGGTATGAACGCAACCGGTGATCGGGCGCTTCAGCGCTTCCAGCGCACGGATCGCTGCCGTCAACTCCATGCGGTTGTTCGTCGTCGCCCGTTCCCCGCCCCACAACTCCTTCTCCTTCGTCGCCTGGCGAAGGATCGCCCCCCAGCCGCCGGGGCCAGGGTTGCCGCGACAGGCGCCATCAGTGAATATCTCCACCCTGTCGTCAGCGGCCATGACCTTCCTTTTGCGCCACCGGCCGCAGAGCCTTGCTGCCGACGGCCTTCGTGCGCCAGTTCGGGGTAATCAGGCGCATGGCGCGGGTGCGCTTGATTGCATGGAGCAGGTAGATCCCGCCGGGAAGTCCCCACCAGCGTCCGCCGGCTCTCTCCATGAACTGCCAGCGCCTGAGCCAGGCTTCCTGGTCGCAGGGCGGGACATGGCAGCCGGGAACCGGGCGGTCAACCTCGAAGCCGAGAAGTTGCAGCCAGTCCTTGAGCCGCGCCAGCGAAAGATAGTTGCCATGCCACGGGAAGGAGCCGCTGCGGTCGAAGCGGTTGCGCAGTCCCCACAGGGAAATCGGATTGAAGCCGAGGATGATCAGGTGCCCCTCGGGGATCAGGATGCGCTCGACCTCGCGCAGGATCTGATGCGCGTCCATGCTGAATTCGAGTACATGCGGCAGAACGACCAGATCGGTGCTGTTCGACGCGAAGGGCAGGGCAGCGAGTTCGCAGAGGACATCGACGGTGCCGGAATCACCGGCCTTCTGGCGCAACGGAATCCGGTTGGCCCGCAAGAAATCGGAGTGCGGCAGGCCTAGTTGCAGCGCATTGAAGCCGAAGACATCGGCAATGGCGCTATCCACGGTGGCCGATTCCCACTCCGAAACGTAGCGTCCCTGCGCTGTTTCCAGCCAGCCGTCGAGGCCGGGAATTGACATCCGGCGGCCTTCGCTCGATAGTTCCGGCATGTTCGAAGTTTTCTTCATTCCCGCGTTCAACGATAACTACATCTGGCTGCTGGTCCGGGACGGACGGGCTGCGGTGGTCGATCCTGGAGACGCGGCACCGGTCATCACCCGGCTCGAGGTGCTGCAACTGCAGCTCGAGACCATCCTTGTCACCCACCACCATGCCGACCACCAGGGTGGCGTCGGCGAACTCGTCGAGCGCTGGCATCCCCGGGTGTTCGGACCGGAACAAGAGTCTATCACAGGCTGTAGCGACCCCTTGAGCGGTGGGGAGAAGATCACTGTGCTGGGCCACCCCGTCGATGTGCTGCCGGTTGGCGGCCATACCCGCGGCCATATTGCCTATTATGTCCCGGGCGCCGTGTTTTGCGGGGATACCTTGTTCGGTGCCGGTTGCGGCCGCCTTTTCGAGGGGACGCCGGCGCAGATGTGTGCCTCGCTGGCCCGTCTGGCGGCCCTGCCGGACGAGACGAAAATCTATTGCGCTCACGAATACACCGAGACCAACCTGCGTTTTGCCTTGGTCATCGAGCCGCAGAGCGCTGTGCTGCGCGAGCGGGTGGAGCGCGTCGCGCGGATCCGGGCGGCCGGGTTGCCGTCGATTCCGAGTACGCTGCGCGAAGAAAAGGAAACCAACCCTTTCCTGCGCTGTGGCGAGCCGGCCGTGATCGCGGCTGCACGGGCGCATGGCGCGGTCAACGCGTCCCTGGAGGCTGTTTTTGCGGCCATTCGCGGCTGGCGGAATACGTTTTAGCGGGTGGATTTCGTCCCCGGCCAGCGCCGGCCCCGGCAGTGATCGCCGTCCCGGGGCTAAGCGACCGGGGTTCGATGTGCTAAATTAGGTTCCAACAGCGAAACTGCGGCAGATCATCATGACAGAACAGCCTTCCGGGAACCCGTCCAATACTTCCACCGCGCGCGCCGTCGCCGCGCTCAAGGGGCCCCGGACGCGCCGCATCGGTCTTTGGCTGGCGGGACTGATACTGGGCTTCGGAGTCGTCGGCTATCTCGCCGGGCCGCCGCTGATGAAGTGGCTGCTGGTCAAGCAGTTGTCCACCGAACTGCATCGTCAGGTCAGCATCGAGCAGATCGACATCAATCCCTATGCCCTGTCGGCGCGGGTCGCTGGCGTTTCGGTCAAGGCCGACGACGGCAGGGAGGTTGCCGGTTTCGACGAACTGCTCGTCAATCTCTCGAGCTTTTCGCTCTTCCAGCTTGGCCTGGTGGTGGACGAAATCCGCCTGCTGGGACCGCGGGTGGCCGTTGCACGGGTGGCGGAAGGCAGGTACGACATTTCGGACTTGCTCGACGAGTGGCTGAAACCCAAGGAACCGTCGCCGACGCCGCGTTTCTCGATCAACAACATTCAGGTCAGTGGCGGCAAGGCGGTCTTCGACGACCAGCCGATGGGCAAGGTGCATACCGTCAGCGATATCAATTTCGCGCTGCCGTTCATCTCGAGCCTGCCCTACCAGGCGAAGATCGTTGTCGAACCCAGTTTCTCGGCGATCTTCGACGGGGCGCCGCTGGTTCTCAAGGGCAGGAGCACGGAGATCTTCGAAGGCAACCTCGAGAGCGAACTCAACCTCGATCTCGACCGTCTCGATCTCGCCGGCTTCCAGCCCTACCTGCCCGGTTCGATGCCCGTCCACGTCAAGGCTGGCACACTCGACACCAAGCTACGGATTGTCTTCAAGGAGTTGTCCGAAAAAGTATTTTCATTCACCGTGGTGGGCAGCGCCCATATCTCCGGCTTCGACATGAACGAGGCGACGGGCGCGCCGCTGATAGCCTGGAAGCGGCTCGACATCGATGTTGAGAATGCCGATCTGGTCAATCGCCGCTTCGCAATCAAGCGGGTCCTGCTCGATGGCATGGAGGCCTTTGTCGCGGTCAACCGTGGCGGCGAGCTGAACTGGCTGCTGCTGGGGGAGCGGGTCGTCGAAGGCGCCGGCACCGATGGAAAGGCGCCGGCGGCGAAGCCGCCGGAGTGGTCGGTCGACGAAATCCGTGTGGTCAACGGGAAATTGCGCTGGCAGGACGAATCGAATGTTCGCCCGATGCAGGGCGACGTGCTCGATCTCCACGTTACTGTCGGAAGGATCGCCAGCTCCCTTGCCGAGCCGGTCGAGATCAGCGAGGCGACGTATCGGGTCGATCTCGGCGAACGGCTGAAGGTTGGCCATGCCATGGCCAAGGGGGTGCGCGTGGACCTGCATGCGCACCGCGTCGAGGTGGCCGAAGCAGGCTATCAGGGGCTCCAGACACTGCTGGTTCGCAACAAGGAAGGCAGGATCGAGTGGGTCAGTTCGCCCGTGCTGAAAACGGTGCGCAAGGCCCGGGAAGAACTTTCGGATGACCGTCCGTGGCACGCCAGCATCGCGAAACTGACGGTCGATGATCTCGCGCTCCGCGTCGAGGATCGCTCGACCACGCCGGTCGCCGTGCAGACGATCGACGGATTCAGTCTGTCTGCGGAGAACCTGTCCACCGAGGCGGGCAAGAAGGGGAGCCTGTCGCTGAAGAGCCGGGTCAATCAGAAGGGGAGTATCAAGGTTGACGGCAGCGTACAGTTGATGCCGCTGCTGGCATCGCTGAAGGTCGAAACCCAGGCGATTCCGCTGTTGCCGTTGCAGCCGTACTTCACCAGTTTCCTGAACATCGCGCTGACCCGCGGTGTGGTCTCCAATGTAGGCGAACTGACAGCGCAGATGGGCAAGGATGGCGTGAACGGCACCTACAAGGGATCTGTGACGTTCGGCGACCTGCTTGCGGTCAACAAGGTAAACAATGCCGATTTCCTGAAGTGGAAATCGCTGTATCTGGGTGGTATCGATTTCCGGCTGCAGCCAATGGCGGTCAACATTGGTGAGGTGGCGCTCAGTGATTTCTATTCGCGCCTGATTCTGAGCAAGGAAGGCAGGCTCAACCTGCAGGACATCGTGCGCAAGCCCGAGGCTGGCACCCAGCCGGTTGCCAGCGCTCCGGAACGGGCGGCGACAGACGTGGCCGCCGGGAAACCGGCGACGCCGGTGCCGCCAACCACCCCCGCGGCTTCCCCGCTACCGATCCGGATCGCCAAGGTCACGCTGCAGGGCGGCACCGTCAATTTCTCGGATTTCTTCATCAAGCCCAACTACACGGTGAACGTGACCAAGGTGGCCGGTCGTGTCAGTGGCCTGTCGTCGGCCGCCGATACCGTTGCCGATCTCGAACTGCGCGGGAAGTATGCCAGTTCGGCGCCGGTGCAGGTGGTCGGCAAGCTGAATCCGCTGGCAGCGAAATCCTTCCTCGATATCAAGGCCGAAGTGACGGGTGTTGATCTTGTTCCCTTCTCGCCATACTCGGGCAAGTACGCCGGCTACAACATCGACAAGGGCAAGCTGTCGCTCAATGTCGCCTACAAGCTGGAAAACAACAAGCTTGCGGCGGAAAACCGGCTCTTCATCGATCAATTGACCTTCGGTGACAAGGTGGAGAGTCCGGATGCCACCAAGCTGCCGGTCAATCTGGCAATCGCCTTGCTCAAGAACAACCGCGGCGAGATCGACCTCAACCTGCCGATCTCCGGCTCGCTCGACGATCCGGACTTCTCGGTGGGCGGGTTGATCATCAAGGTGATCGTCAATCTCTTCGTCAAGGCCGTGACTTCGCCCTTCGCGCTGCTCGGCTCGATGTTCGGCGGTGGCGAGGAGTTGTCGAACATCGAATTCGGACCAGGGCGCGCCAGCCTCGGCGACACTGGCGACAAAGCGTCTGGAGTCGCTGGCCAAGGCACTCACCGAACGTGATTCGCTCAAGCTCGAGGTTACCGGCCGCGCCGATCCCGAAGGCGACAAGGAAGGCCTCAAGCGGGTTGCCATGGAACGTGCGGTCAAGGCCGAGAAGCTCAAGGAGCAGATCAAGAAGGGGACCGAAGGTGGATCCCTCGATTCGGTCGAGATCGATCCGGCAGAATATCCGGAGTACCTGAAACGCGCCTACAAGGAAGCCAAGTTTCCGAAACCGCGCAACCTGATCGGAATGCAGAAGGACCTGCCGGTGGAGGAAATGGAGAAACTGATGCTGACCAACCTGCCGGCCAGCGACGATGACGTCAAGGAGCTTGCCCTGCAGCGGGCGGAGAATGTTCAGGGCTGGTTGATCGAGCAGGGCAAGGTTCCGGCCGAACGCATCTTTCTCGTGCCGCCCAAGCGCGGTGCGGACGACAAGGGCAACGGCAGCCGCGTCAACTTCTCGCTGCGCTAGGGAATGAACGAGACCTCGTTTCTGGTCCTGCTGGCGGGACTCGTCGCCATCGTCCTGTTGCAGGTCATCGCCTTGCTGCGCGGCAGCCGGCGCGGTGACGACGATGTTCGCCTGCGTGCCCTGCAGGAGGCGCAGGAGAAGGGGCTCGAGCGGCTCGAGCGAGAACTGCGTGAAGAACTGGCGCGCAGCCGGCGCGAGGACGCGGAGGAGGCATTCCGCGACCGCGAGGAGCGCGCGCAATCCGCGACACTGCTCGGGCAGGCGGTAACGACCCAGGTCGGTCAGTTCGGCACGGCCCAGTCAGAACGGCTGGAAAGCTTTGCTCGCGAACTGAACCGCTTTTCACTGGGCCTCGACGAGCGCTTCGAGCGCCTGAGAATCAGTGTCGAGGGACGGTTGACCGCAATCCAGGCGGACAATGCCAGCAAGCTCGAGGAGATGCGCCGCACCGTGGACGAAAAGCTGCACGCCACACTCGAGCAACGCCTCGGCGAATCCTTCAAGCTGGTCAGCGACCGCCTCGAGCAGGTGCATCGGGGCCTTGGCGAAATGCAGTCGCTGGCTGCGGGCGTCGGCGACCTCAAGCGGGTATTGAGCAACGTCAAGACCCGCGGCACCTGGGGCGAAGTCCAGTTGGCGGCGCTTCTCGAACAACTGCTGACGGCCGACCAGTTTGCCGCCAACGTGGCGACGCGCCCGGACAGCGGCGAACGTGTCGATTTTGCCATCCGGCTGCCGGGCAAGGGTGACGGCGCGGTGGTCTGGCTGCCGATCGACGCGAAATTTCCGGTCGAGGATTACCAGCGTCTGATCGACGCCCAGGAACGCGGCGAACTGGGCCTCGTCGAGGAGGCGAGCAAGGCGATCGAGGTCCGCCTCAAGGCCGAGGCGCGCAGCATCCACGAGAAATATGTCGCGCCGCCGCACACCACCGATTTTGCACTGCTCTATCTGCCGACCGAAGGGCTGTATGCGGAGGCCTTGCGGCGTCCGGGTCTGGCCGATACCCTGCAGCGCGAATGGCGGGTCAGTCTGGCCGGGCCGACGACGCTGGCGGCGCTCCTCAACAGCCTGCAGATGGGTTTCCGGACGCTGGCCATCGAGCAGCGCTCGGCGGAGGTCTGGGCGGTGCTGGGTGCGGTCAAGAGCGAATTCGGCAAGTTTGGCGAGGCGCTGGCGCACACCCGCAAGAAACTCGACGAGGCAAGCAACAGCATCAGCAAGGCCGAGACGCGGACCCGCCAGTTGTCGCGAAAGCTGAGCGAGGTCGAGGCCCTGCCGGCGAGCGATGCCGAGAAGCTGATCGGCCTGGTCGAACTGGATGGCGAAGACGGCTGAATTGGAAAGCGCCTACCGGGCGACGACCTATCGGGTCTACCTGCCCGACGGGCACTGTGATCTGCGTCCCGGGACTGCCTCGGAGACCTTGCATTGCTGGCTGGAGACCGCCGGGGTGAGTTGCTTTGCCATCCTGACCGCGTGCAACCCGGGTTCCGTGCCGCTGGACGAGAATGAGAACACCGGCCGCCAGTCGCAACTGGAGTGCGAACTCCTCGACTCAGGATATGAAACCTATGCCGGCGAGAACGTGGCCGACGATGCCGCCTGGCCGGTGGAAGAAAGCTGCTTCGTTCCCGGCATCCCGGTTGCCGAGGCTATGACCCTGGGCGAGAAGTACGGGCAGAACGCCGTCGTATGCGGCGGCGTTGATGGAGTTCCCGAACTGGTTTGGTTGGCACCACCCGCCGCGGCGACCGGCTAGAGGGGTCGCCGGACGCGATTACCAGAGGTGCCACCACTTCTTCTTATCCACCAGGCCTGTCTTATAGAACGCGCTGTCCGGGAAATTCTTGCGCATGACGCGTTCGGCGTCATCACGCAGGTCATCCATGCCCAGCTTGTCATAGGCCAGGATCAGGATGTAGGTCGCTTCCTCGACAGCAGGCGCCGTCGGATAAGTCTTGATCGCATACTGCGCCCGGTTGGCAGCGGCAACGTAGGCGCCGCGATTGATGTAATAGCGGGCGACGTGCACCTCGTGCGATGCCAGCGCATTGACCAGGTAATTCATCCGCTGGATGGCGTCCGGGGTGTATTTGCTGTCAGGGAAACGGGTGGCAAGTTCGCGGAAGGCGTCGAACGCTTCGCGCGCCGACTTCGGGTCACGCTCGGTCGGATCCTGCGTGCTGATGTAGGGCGCATAGCCCAGATCTTCGTTGAAGCCGACCAGGCCCTTCAGGTAGTAGGCATAGTCAACAGCCGGATGATTGGGGTGCAGCTTGATGAACCGGTCGCAGGCCGCGATGGCCGAGCCCGCTTCGCCCGCCTTCCAATACACGTAGCCCAGTTCAAGCTGGGCCTGCTGGGCATAGCGCCCATACGGATAACGGGCCTCGAGCTTCTCGTAGTACTTGGCGGCCTTGTCCCAGGCGCCGCTGCTCTGCGCATCCTTGGCCTCGGCGTACAGTTTGTTGGCCGACCAGCCGGCGGTTTCGTCCTTGTCGCCGGAAAGCAGGCCGCAGCCGCTGATGACCGTCGCGATCAGGAGCGCTGTCGCCAGACGGAGAAAGCTGGGGAATGCGGGTAAACTTCGCATCATGAACAATCCTTTGGAAGACCGCACCGATTATAGCCGAACTCCGCCCGATCAATCCCGGGTTCCGGATCACTGCGCCGGGTGGCGTCTCGATCGGGTGCTTGCGGAAGTGCTGCCGCAGCATTCGCGCAATCGCCTGCAGACGTGGGTGCGTGAAGGGCGCGTCGCGGTGGGCGGGCGCATCGAGACGGAGCCCAAGCACAAGCTTGCGGGCGGGGAAGTTCTGGTCCTGAGCGAGCCGCCCGGAATCAGGGAAATCGCCGAGCAGCCCGAAGATATCCCGCTCGACATCGTGTTCGAGGACGAAGCGTTGCTGGTCATCGACAAGCCGCCCGGTCTGGTCGTGCACCCGGGGAGCGGCAACTGGAGCGGTACCCTGATGAATGCCTTGCTGCACCATGTGCCCGCTATCGCCGAAGTGCCGCGCGCGGGCATCGTGCACCGCCTGGACAAGGATACCAGCGGCCTGCTCGTCGTCGCCAAGACGCTCGCGGCCCAGACCGACCTCGTGCGCCAGTTGCAGGCGCGCAGCGTCAGGCGCCAGTATCTGGCAGTCGTCTGTGGCGTCGTGCGCCGGGATGCGACGATCGCGGCGCCGGTCGGCCGCCATCCGGTGCACCGGACGAAAATGGCGGTGGTTCCGGAAAGCCGCGGCGGCAAGCCGGCGGTGACCCATTTCCGCGTCCTCGAGCAGTTCGCCCACTGCGCGCTGGTCGAATGCTCGCTGGAGACCGGACGCACGCACCAGATCCGTGTGCACATGGCGTCGATCAGGCATCCGCTGCTCGGTGATCCGGTTTATGGCAAGCCCGATCAGCGTCTCCCGGCGTTCTCCCGGCAGGCCCTGCATGCCACCCGTCTGGCGCTCCTCCATCCGCTCACCCGGCGGATGAAGCAGTGGGAGGCGCCGCCGCCAGCCGACATGGCCGCCTTGCTGGAGGCGCTGCGCGGTGGGTGAGGTCTTCGTTCCCGACTGGGCGGCGCCGGCCAATGTCAAGGCCCTGCAGACGACGCGCAACGGGGGCGTGAGCCGGATGCCGTGGGCGGGCTTCAACCTCGGCGATCATGTCGGCGACGATCCGGCCGCCGTTGCGGCGAATCGCCAGGCCCTGCGCGCGGCATTGCCCGGCGAACCGCGCTGGCTCAGGCAGGTTCATGGCATCGTTGCGGTTGACGCCGACCGGGAGGCGAAAACCGGGGTGGCCGACGCGGCGTTTGCGCGCCGGCCGGGAACGGTCTGCGTGGTGATGACGGCCGATTGCCTGCCGGTACTGCTGTGCGATCGCCGGGGCTCGGTGGTCGCTGCCGCGCATGCCGGCTGGCGCGGGCTGCTGGGTGGCGTCCTGGAGAGCGCGGTGGCGGCGATGGCGGCGGCTCCCGGGGAACTGCTGGCGTGGCTGGGGCCGGCGATCGGCCCGCGATGTTTCGAGGTCGGGACGGAAGTGCGTGATGCCTTTGTCGCGCGCAATCCGTCGGCCAGTGCCGCATTTGTGGCGACCGGACCGGACAAGTGGCTGTGCGACATCTACCTGCTGGCGCGGCAGCGCCTGGAACGCTTGGGGGTCAGCGCGATCAGCGGTGGCGGAGCGTGCACCCATAGCGAGTCCGAGCGCTACTTCTCCTATCGCCGTGATCGAACGACCGGAAGGATGGCGAGTCTGATCTGGCTGGACAGTGTATGATCCGCGCCTTTCTCCGGATCGGACCTGGTTTCCCGTGAGTACTCTTGCCTGGATCATCGCCGTTGCACTCGCCGGTGGCGTGTTGAGCGTCGTGGCGGCGGCGGCAATGACTCTCGCGGCTGGTACGCAGCGAGTCAATGTGCTGATCTCCTATGCCATCGGCGCGCTGCTGGGTGCGGCATTTCTGGAAATCCTGCCGCATGCGCTTGAGCACGGCGACCCGCACCGCATGGCGGCAACCGTCCTGTTCGGGATTCTCGCCTTCTTCCTGCTGGAAAAGCTGGTCCTGTGGCGGCACTGCCATCACGATCATTGCGAGGCGCACGATGCCCATGCCCCCGTCAATGATCACGGGCGCTCCGGCATGCTGATCCTGGTCGGCGACACCTTCCACAACTTCGTCGACGGCATCCTGATCGCCGCCGCATTTCTGGAAAGCAGGGAACTCGGGATCGTCACCGCACTGGCGATCATCGCGCACGAGATTCCTCAGGAAGTCGGCGACTTCCTGATCCTTCTTCATTCCGGCTACAGCCGGGCCCGGGCGCTCGCCTTCAACCTGCTGTCGAGCCTGGCCACTCTGGTCGGCGCCATGCTCGCCTACTTCGCCCTGTCGCAGTTGACCGAGTGGATTCCTTCGCTGCTCGGTCTGGCGGCGGCCAGCATGATCTACGTTGCCGTGGCCGACCTGATTCCCGGGCTGCACAAGCGCACCGAACTGAAAGCAACAGTGCAGCAGATCCTACTGATCGGGCTTGGCATCGCTTCGATCGTTGTCGCTCGCCTTCTCGTCGGCGAGTAACTCCTGGTAGCGCCGGCGCTGGCGACGTACCTTGCGGCCAGCCATCCAGAGCAGCAACCCGCAGGGCAGCAGGCCGTAGAACAGGAAGGAAATGATTGCGGAGACCACGGTCGGCTCGTTCAGCGCGACGAGGACGGTCACGTAAAGCCAGCCGATGGCAACGATGTACATCGGGCTAATTATGCATTCAAATCCATTGACAGCGCTCGGGCTGGTATGGAGAATCAAAGAGCTTGACCCCGATTCATCTACAGAGAAAAAACTGGCCATGGCGCAAGAGGGACCTGACAACAGCAACGCTTTCATGGGTTCGCCCCTGCTGTTCATGCAGGCTGGTCAGGACATGGCGCAGCAGTTCATGGCCTTCATCGGCCAGGCCGGAAATCCGGCGGCAGCCTTTCCGCCGGCTGCCGACCCGCAGGCTTTGACCGCGCTGCAGCAGCAGTTCATGAATCAGCAGATGTCTCTTTGGCAATCGGTGCTCGCCCGCCAGCAGGGCGCCCCGGAGACTTTCAAGGTCGCGGCCGATGCCGGCGATCGCCGCTTCGCGGCGCCCGAATGGCGCGAGAGCCCGGTTTTCGACTACCTGCATCAGGCCTACCTGCTCAACGCGAAATACATGAAGGACCTCGTCGAGCTGATCCCGGCGATCGACGACAAGGCCCGCAACCGCATGCGTTTTCTGGCGCGCCAGATAGTGAACGCCATGGCTCCCTCCAATTACGCCGCGACCAACCCGGAATTCATCAAGCTGGCGCTGGAAACCGAGGGCCGGAGCATTACCGATGGCGTCAACAATCTGATCAGGGATTTCGAGAAGGGGCGCATTTCGATGACCGACGAGTCGGTCTTCGAGATCGGTCGCAACATTGCGACGACCGACGGCGCGGTGGTCTTCGAAAACGACCTGATGCAGCTGATCCAGTACTCGCCCCTGACGCCGGAAGTCGCCGCGCTGCCGCTGGTGGTCGTGCCGCCGTGCATCAACAAGTTCTACATCATGGATCTGCAGCCCGACAATTCGCTGATCCGCTACATGGTCGAGCAGGGCAACACGGTCTTCCTGGTTTCCTGGCGCAATCCGCAGGAAGAGCACGGCCACCTGACCTGGGACGATTATCTCGAGCATGGTCCGATTGCCGCGCTGCAGGTGGCGCGGGAGATCTGCAACGTGGAGCAGGTCAATAGCGCTCGGCTTCTGCGTCGGCGGGACGATCCTGACTTCGGCCCTGTCCGTGCTCAAGGGGCGGGGCGAAGACATTGCCGCATCGCTGACCCTGATGACAACGCTCCTCGATTTCTCCGACACCGGAGAGATCGGGCTCTTCATCGACGCCAATGCCCTGGCGGCGCGCGAGTCGAGTATCGGCAACGGCGGCCTGCTGCCGGCGCGCGACCTGCAAAGCACCTTCTCCTTTTTGCGGGCCAACGACCTCGTCTGGAACTATGTCGCCGGCAACTACCTTAAAGGGCAGAAGCCGCAGGCCTTCGATCTGCTCTACTGGAATTCGGATTCGACCAATCTGCCGGGTCCGTTCGCCTGCTGGTACATGCGCAACCTCTACCTCGACAACAGCCTGCGCGTCCCCGGCAAGCTGGAGATGTGCGGCCAGCGCATCGACCTCGGCGCGCTGGCGATGCCGGTGTATGTGCTGGCAACGCGCGAGGACCATATCGTTCCGTGGCGATCGGCTTACGAGACGACGCGTATTCTCGGGGGCAAGGCGCGCTTCGTTCTTGGTGCTTCCGGCCACATCGCCGGCGCCATCAACCCGGCAAGCAAGAACAAGCGCAACTATTGGGTCAACGACGACGTGAAAGGCGATGCCGAAGCCTGGTTGGCCGCGGCGGACGACAGGCCGGGCAGTTGGTGGAACGACTGGGCCGCCTGGCTGAAGCAGTTTGCCGGCGAATCTCGGGCGCCGCGCCGGCCGGGGAATACCACATACAAGCCGGTCGAGCCGGCACCCGGTCGCTACGTGCGTCAACGCGCGGTCTGAAAACGCAGTTCACAGGAGGGGGAGACAATGTCAAGAACTGCACTGGTGACAGGGGGTATGGGTGGGCTCGGCGAGGCAATCTGCATCAAGCTCGCGGCGCTGGATTTCAAGGTGGTGACCACCTTTTCACCCGGCAACACCAAGGTCGATGACTGGCTGAAGGGCATGCATGCCTTGGGCTTCGCTTTCAAGGCCTATGCCTGTGACGTCACCGATTTCGAATCGGCCCGTGCCTGTGTCGCGGCGGTGAGCAGCGAGGTCGGCCCGGTCGATGTCCTGGTCAATAATGCAGGCATCACCCGCGACATGACCTTCAAGCGGATGTCCAAGGGAGACTGGGATGCGGTGATCCACACCAACCTCGACTCGGTCTTCAACATGTCCAAGCAGGTGCTCGACGGCATGAGCGAGCGCAAGTGGGGACGGATCATCAACGTCGCCTCGGTCAACGGCCAGAAGGGCGCTTTCGGCCAGACCAATTACGCGGCGGCCAAGGCCGGCATGCACGGCTTCACCAAGGCGCTGGCGCTTGAGGTGGCCAAGCAGGGTGTCACGGTCAACACCATTTCTCCCGGCTATATCGGCACCAAGATGGTGACCGCCATCCCGCAGGAGATTCTCGATTCGAAGATTCTGCCGCAGATTCCGGTTAATCGGCTGGGCAAGCCCGAGGAGATTGCCGGCCTCGTCGCATATCTTGCGTCGGACGAGGCGGCCTTCGTCACCGGAGCCAATATTTCCATCAACGGCGGCCAGCACATGTACTGACCGGCGTGTTTTTTTACCCGCTGTAAACATCAACAACAGGAAGGAAGAGCTATGACACAACGTGTTGCACTGGTCACCGGCGCCATGGGCGGCCTCGGTACCGCAATCTGCCAGGAACTTGCCAAGGCCGGCCACAAGGTGGTTGCCTCGTATCATCCGCAGTTCGACAACAAGGAAGAGTGGCTGAAGGAGATGGCTGCTGCGGGCTTCAACGACTTCGTCTGCGTCGCCGGTGACGTCTCCTCCTGGGACGACTGCGTGAAGATGGTGGCGGAAGCCGAAGCGTCAGCCGGCCCGGTCGATATCCTGGTCAACAACGCCGGCATCACCCGCGACCGCATGTTCGCCAAGATGGAACGCGATGGCTGGGATGCCGTCATCGGCACCAACCTGACCTCGCTGTTCAACATGACCAAGCAGGTCTCTAGCAAGATGGCCGAGCGCGGCTGGGGTCGCATCATCAACATCTCGTCGGTCAACGGCCTCAAGGGCCAGGCCGGCCAGACCAACTACTCGGCTGCCAAGGCCGGCGTCATTGGCTTCTCGAAGGCGCTGGCTGCGGAACTGGCAACCAAGGGCGTGACCGTCAACGCGATCTGTCCGGGCTACGTGGCGACCAAGATGGTCATGGCGATCAAGCCGGAAATCCTGCAGACCATCATCGACGGCGTGCCGATGAAGCGTCTCTGCAAGCCGGAAGAAATCGGCGGCGCCTGCGTCTATCTGGCCTCTGAACTTGCAGGCTTCATGACCGGCGCGACGATGAACCTGAACGGCGGTCTGTACTACCAGTAATTGCGGGATTCTTGCGCTGCATCAAGAACAGGCACCTACGGGTGCCTGTTTTTTTGTTCTATAATGCTGCAGTGCACATAAGCTCGTTTGAGGGATGCCGGATGTCCGAGGAAGTACGTCTCATCAAGAAATACCCCAATCGCCGTCTCTACGATACCAAGACGAGCGCCTACATCACGCTGGGGGATGTCAAGGAGCTCGTCCTCAAGTTCGAACCGTTCAAGGTACTCGACGCCAAGACCGGCGATGATCTCACGCGGAGCATCCTGTTGCAGATCATCCTCGAGGAAGAGAGCGGTGGTGTTCCTCTTTTCTCCTGCGAATTGCTGTCTGGCTTTGTCCGCTTCTACGGCAGCGCCATGCAGGGGATGCTGGGCAAGTATCTGGAAAACAACATGCGCACCTTCGTTGATTTCCAGCACAAGTTGCAGGACCAGTCACGCTCGATGTACGGCGACAACAGCCATCTGCAGGCGGATTTTTGGGCGCAGTTCCTCAATTTCCAGCAGCCCGCGATGCAGAGCATGATGACGGCCTACATGGATCAGTCCAAGAAGATGTTCCAGCAGATGCAGGATCAGCTGCAGAACCAGACACGCAACATGTTCACCGGCTTCAAGGCGGGTGCTGCGGTGGACAAGGTCGAGAAGTAATCCCTGTCGCGGCCCGGAGGATGGCGGATCGGGCCTCTTTCTCACCGGCGCTCAGGCGGTGATTGATTCCGGCAATCGTTCCTGAATGAGATTGAGCAGCGGCGCAAAGACCTTCGGTGTGCCGGCGATGATGTTGCCGCTGGCCAGGTAGCCCGCTTCGCCGCGCATGTCGCTGACCAGTCCGCCGGCTTCCGAGATCAGCAGCGCACCGGCGGCCATGTCCCACGGGGAAAGCCCGAATTCCCAGAACCCATCGTAGCGACCGCAAGCGACATAGGCCAGATCGAGCGCCGCAGCGCCAGGACGGCGCAGGCCGGCGGTCTTCCGGGTCAGTTCCTTGAAGATCGCAAGGTAGGTGTTGACGTGATCGAACATGCGATAGGGGAATCCGGTGCCGAGGAGCGAATCCTGGAGTTTGGTCCGCCTGGAAACGCGAATGCGGCGCTCGTTCAGGAAGGCGCCTGCGCCCTTGCTGGCGGTGAACAATTCGTTCCGGTTGGGATCGAAGACGACCGCCTGCTCGATATTGCTGCCTTTCGCCAGCGCGATCGAGACGGCGTACTGCGGCAGGCCATGAATGAAGTTGGTGGTGCCGTCCAGGGGGTCGATGATCCACCGGTAATCGCCATCGGCAGAACCCTTCCCGGCGGTCGCTCCGGACTCCTCTGCTAAAATCCCGAACTGCGGATAGGCGTCGCGCAGCGTTTCGATGATCGCAGCCTCGGCCTTCCTGTCGACCTCGGTTACGAAATCGTTGGCCTGTTTCAATTCCACCTTGATCAGGTCAAGGTCGTTGGACGCGCGATTGATGATCTTGCCGGCGCGGAGCGCCGCCTTGACGGCAATATTCAGGGCTGGATGCATGGCTTAAAGAGCTGGCGGGTGGCGAGGCCGCCCGATCAATTTGGAGAAACCCGATTTTACTATGAAGCCCGAACTCCTGCTGTCGCGAATCCGCGTTGTCCTGTGTCGCCCGAGTCATCCCGGAAACATCGGGGCGGCGGCGCGGGCCATGAAGACCATGGGGCTGACCGATCTGCGCCTGGTCGATCCGAAGAAGTTTCCCGATCCTGAAGCCGATGCCCGGGCGACTGGCGCGGTGGACGTTCTGGAATCGGCAAAAATCAGTGACTCGCTGTCCGAAGCGTTGGCCGGCGCCATTTTTGTTGTCGCCCTGTCGGCGCGGCGCCGCGATCTGGGTCCGCCCAGCGGGCAGCCACGGGAGTTGGTGGCCCGTCTGCTGGCGCAAGCCGAGCACGGGCAGGTGGCACTGGTGTTCGGCAACGAGACCGTTGGGCTGACCAATGACGAGATCCAGCAATGCCATGCGGCGGTGACGATCCCGGCCAACCCGGAGTTCAGTTCTCTGAATCTGGGTGCGGCGGTGCAGGTAATGTCTTACGAAATCCGCATGGCCGCCTTGGCCGGGCTGCCGGCAGTGGCCGGGGCAACGGTCAGACCTGCGTCGTCGCGACTGGCGACCCACGATGAAGTCGAGGGGATGTACGCACATTTCGAGGCGGTGATGATCGAAACCGGGTTTCTCAACCCGGCAAGTCCGCGAAGGCTGCTACCCAAACTGCGCCGTCTCTTCTCGCGAACTCAGCTCGAAAAGGATGAGATCAACATCCTGCGCGGAATCCTGGCCGCCACCAGGAGCCCAACCGGGCATGCGCGAGGAAACCCCCCCGAGACCTGAGGGTCGGGCACGACTGAGCGTCAAGGCGCTGCCCCTTGGAGTTGCGCATAACTGTCGTGTCCGGGATGTCCGCAAGCCATGTCTGCCCGCGAAGGGGGTTGCGGCATCAACAAAAACCCCGCCTTGGGGGCGGGGCTACTTCAATCCTGAGCCGGATGTCCTGGTGGGTGCTGAGGGGTTCGAACCCCCGACATCCAGCTTGTAAGGCTAGCGCTCTACCAACTGAGCTAAGCACCCGGCATTCAATCAGTTCAAAGCGTCCTTGAGGCCCTTGCCAGGACGGAACTTTGGAACCTTGGCGGCCTTGATCTTCAGGGTGTTGCCGGTACGCGGGTTGCGGCCGGTGCGGGCAGCACGCTCGCCGACGGAAAAAGTGCCGAAGCCGATCAGGCTCACGCTGTCGCCAGCCTTGAGCGCATCCTTGACAGCGGCAACGGTTGCATCCAGTGCACGACCGGCGGCCGCCTTGGAAATTTCGGCTTCTGCAGCGATTACGTCGATCAGTTCAGATTTGTTCATGGGATCCCCTTTGGTGGAAAAAACGACAACGAGATTCGTTCGTGGAACGATTTATATCTCCCCTGAAATCCTTGTGTCAAGCTGATTCTGGGACACAGCGGATTCTGGCACACGTTCCCGGCAGATTCATCACCCCTTCAGCGCGGCCAATTTTTCGAGGACCTTGCGGCGACCGATCAGTACGATGACGGCATCGACCGACGGGGTCTGTGCCTGCCCGGTCAGGATCACGCGCAGGGGCATCGCCAGCTTCGGCATCTTGAGCCCATGGCGGGCGACCGTCTCCTTGATCAGCGCATTGATCGCCGGCACCTCCCAGTCCACTCCGGCGATCGCGGCGGCAAAATCGGCCAGCGCCGGTCGCGCATCATCCGCCAGATGCTGCGCCAGCAGGTCGGGCGAGGGGGACACCTCGACATAGAAGATCTCCACTTCGTCGGCGAGCACGTTCAGCGTATTGCTGCGGTCAACGTACAGGGCGACGGCCTTTTCCAGGTCCGGCCCGGTCCCGGTGTCGACGCCGCGGGCGGCAAGGCGCGCCCTGACCTTCTCCGTGAGCTCGGCAAGCGGCAGTTGCTTCATGTAGTGCTGATTTAGCCACAACAGTTTTTCGGTGTTGAACTGGGCCGCCGAGGCGGTGATGTGGTCGAGGTCGAACCACTCGACGAACTGCTCGCGCGAGAAGACCTCCGCGTCGCCGTGCGACCAGCCGAGGCGGGCCAGGTAGTTGATGACCGCCTCGGGCAGGTAGCCATCGTCGTCATACTGCATGACCGATACCGCGCCGTGGCGTTTCGACAGCTTGGTGCCGTCATCGCCGAGGATCATCGACAGGTGCGCGTATTGCGGAACCTCGGCGCCCAGCGCCTGCAGGATGTTGATCTGGCGCGGCGTGTTGTTGACGTGATCGTCGCCGCGGATGACATGGGTGATCCCCATGTCCCAGTCGTCGACGCAGACGCAGAAATTGTAGGTCGGCGTGCCGTCGGTGCGGGCGATGATCAGGTCATCGAGTTCGCCATTGGCGAATTCGATGCGGCCCTTGACCTGATCGTCCCAGGCGACGACACCGTCCTTCGGGTTGCGGAAGCGGACCACCGGTGGCAGGTTGGCCGGCGGCGTCGGCAGCGTCTTGCCCGGTTCCGGACGCCAGCGGCCGTCGTAGCGTGGCTTTTCCTTGCGCGCTTCCTGCTCGGCACGCAGCGCATCGAGTTCGTCGCGTGTCGTGTAGCAGTGATAGGCGGTGCCGGCGGCCAGCATCTGCTGGATCACTTCCTTGTAGCGCTGCCATGCGCTGCATCTGGTAGAACGGGCCTTCGTCGTGCGCCAGTCCGAGCCAGCGCATGCCGTCGAGGATCGCCTGTAGCGCCTCCGGCGTCGAGCGGGCGACATCGGTGTCCTCGACGCGCAGGATGAAGGTGCCACCGTGACGGCGCGCGAACGCCCAGGAAAAGAGGGCGGTACGGGCGCCGCCGATGTGGAGGTAACCGGTGGGGCTGGGAGCGAAACGCGTGCGAACGGGCGTCATGGAGTGCGCAATTCGTAAGAAAGCCAAGGGCCGTATTCTATCCGACCCGCGTTTGACCCGATCCGGGACTTATGGTTAAATGCGCGCCTCTCAGCGGGCGGTTAGCTCAGGGGTAGAGCACTGCCTTCACACGGCAGGGGTCACTGGTTCGATCCCAGTACCGCCCACCACGGCAAGAGAGTCCGAAACCCGCGTGGCTGATCGCTTTGCGGGTTTTTTTCATTTTTTCTTTTGAATTGCCTTCAGGCCGGACACGAACGGCAGCGACGACTGGTGTTGCCCGTACTCATGCGATTTCCCTGAAGCATGAGTTGACCCGACTGAAGCGAAGTTTAGAATCGTCGCCAGTATTGGAACTTCGGCCGGTGAGTGAGCAGGGGCGGTTCCCGGGATGCGTTCGGGTCTTCGGTCCATTGACCGTTTAGTGGCAACGACGGAGGAGAGCAGATGTTATCCACCAACTCCATGGCGGCGCTGTTCGGCAAGTCGCCGTTCAAGCCGCTGCAACAGCACATGCGCGTCGTCATTGAGTGCATTGGCGAAGTGCCGGCGCTGTTCACTGCCCTGATTGAGGGGAATGAGGCCCAGCTCGAGGTCCAGAAGGAGAAGATCTTCGCGAAGGAGGGCGAGGCGGACACGATCAAGAACGAGTTGCGCAGTCACCTGCCGAGAAGTCTGCTGCTGGCGGTCAACCGGCGCGACCTGCTGGAGTTGCTGGCGATGCAGGATACGATCGCCGGCATCGCGCAGGACATCGCCGGCTTGCTGGTCCAGCGGAAGATGGAGGTTCCCGTCGCCATGGCCGAACCGCTGACGAGATTCGTCATCCGCTGCACCGAAACCTGCGGCCAGGCGCACAAGATCATCGAGGAACTCGACGAGTTGCTGGAGTTGGGTTTTCGCGGCCGCGAGGTCGAGCGGGTGGAAGCGATGATCATTGAACTGGGCTACATGGAGAGCGATACGGACCTGATGGGCGTTGCCCTGACGCGGACACTTTTCGCCCTGGAAGACAGTCTCAGTCCGGTGTCGGTGATGCTCTGGTACCAGTTGATCCGCTGGGTGGGCAATCTGGCCGACTACGCCGAAAAGGTCGGCGACCGCCTGCGTCTGATGATTGCCCACTGACGACAGGGAGGTCACGGGAACGGGGAATTCGGTTCGCAGGGGTTGTCGAGGCTACGCAGTTCGCCTCTTCATTTCAGTACTTCATCGGCAAGGGGCGTATCGTGGAGATTATTGCGCAGCACTCGACAGTGTTTTACGTCATGGCCTTTGCCTTTGGCCTCTGCGTGTGCTGGGGAATGGGCGCCAACAACGTCGCCAATGCCATGGGGACCTCGGTCGGTTCCGGAGCCATCACCCTCAGACGGGCGCTGCTCCTGGCGGCGGTCATGGAGTTTGCCGGCGCCTATCTGGCCGGCGGCGAGGTGGCGGCCACCGTTTCGAAAGGGATCCTCGATGGCAAGTTGTTCGAGCCGGTGCCGCATCTGCTGCTGTTCGGCATGATCGGCGCGTTGCTGGCGGCCGGAATCTGGCTGACGGTCGCCAGCATGCGCGGCTGGCCGGTGTCCGCGACGCATTCGATCGTCGGCGCGGTGTGCGGCGCCGGAGTCGCCGCGCTCGGCATCGATGCGGTCAACTGGGAAATGATGGCCGAGATCGTCGTCAGTTGGTGCATCTCCCCGGTGCTCGGCGGCATCGTCGCGCTGGTCCTGACTCTGAGCATCCGCAAGCTAATTCTCAATACCGAGAATCCAATCCGCCAGGCGCGCCGGTGGGGCCCGATGTATGCCTTCCTGGTCGGCTGGATCGTCGCGCTGGTCACCATCACCGCAGGGCTCAAACACGTCAATATCAATGTCGGTGGCGTCGAGGGTCACATCCTTGCGATCGCGATCGGCATCGTCGTGGCGATCATCGCCAAGGTGCTGATGAGCCGCATCCATCTCGAAGAGAGTGAAGACCGGATTTTTCACTTTGCCAGCGTGGAGAAGTTGTTCGTCCCGCTGATGGTGTTTACCGGCGCAGCGATGGCTTTCGCGCACGGCTCGAACGACGTTGCCAACGGCATTGGGCCGATGGCCGCGGCCATTCAGATCATCGAAACCCAGTCGGTGAGTCCACGGTCGGCGGTGACGCCGTTCATGCTGCTACTCGGCGGCATCGGCATCGTCGTCGGTGTGGCGACCTACGGCTACAAGGTGATGGCCACCATCGGCAACAAGATTACCCAGCTGACGCCGACCCGCGGCTATGCAGCCACCGTTGCCGCCGCGATTGTCGTCGTGGCGGCGTCGGGGATCGGCATGCCGGTGTCCACCACCCACATCGCGGTCGGTGCAGTGATCGGGGTGGGTATCGCCCGCGGTATCGGCGCACTCGACATGCGGGTCATCGGCGGCATCATCCTCTCGTGGATCATCACGGTGCCCATTGCAGGCATTCTGGCGGCTATCGTCTTCCACGTCCTGCGCGCTGTTTTCGGCTAGAATCGCCTACAATTTCCCCAGACGGCGGCCCGGCGGGCCGCCGTCTTTCCTTCGAGCCAAGCGTGAGCCATGCCGGATCTGCCAACCGAGCCCATCGAATCGCTGCAGAATATCAAGGGGATCGATTTCCCCGCTGAGATTCGCTTCCGCCAGATTCTGGTGACCGGCCCCCCGGGCGCTGGCAAGAGCACCCTGATCACGCGTCTCGGAGGCTGGTCGGAGGAGGGCTATCTTGACCTGGCCAAGAAGCATTGGTGGCGGTCCGAAATCCTGTCCGTGCGGCCGCGGGAGATTCACCTCGGCATGCCGTTTCTGGGTCTGGGCGACGCGGTGACGGTTTTTGACGCCGAGTTCTACGACCGTGATCCGGTACCGGCGATCGATTTTGACCGCATCCAGCTTCCGCCGCGCAAACGTTTCTTTTTCAATGTTGACTGGTACCACCGCTACGTCTTCGAATTTCTGATACCGCCGGCGGAACTGGTCTTTGAGCGCCGTGCCGAGCGGGCGCGGCGCAGCACGCACGTGGTGGACAAACAGCTCAGCCTGGATATCTGCACCGTCCAGCACGAAGCATTCCTGCGCCTTGCCGAACATCTGCACCGGAAGGGTTTCCAGGTGTATCTGCGCGATTTGATCGAGAATCCGCCCCGGCGTTTCGTCGACCCGCCGGCGCAGCCATGAATCTGATTGCCAACCGGCGGCCGATAACGGTCTCGAGGCTTCTGGCTCCGCTGAAGCGGATCCTCACGCGACTGGGGGTTGGCCCTGGTCATGAAATCAGACTGCGCAGCAATTATCGGCTGGGCGACATCAAGGTCCGGGTTTCTTTCGATCGTGCGCCGATCGAAATCACTCTTGGTCAGGATGACAAGAAACTCCATCTCTATCCCGAAACCCGGATCGACGAGCGGGGGAAGGCCAACAGGACGGGCAACTTCGTCATCGTCGATCCAGCCGACAAACCCGGCCGGATCAGCGGCTTCCTGCGCCTCACCCCGAGAAGCTGGGTCTCGCTGGGGTCAGGGGACCGGATCCAGCAGGCGCTGTTCAACTATCCGGATGCGGTTGACGAGGAGCACCTGGTCGTCATCCATGGCACGGAGTCGCTGGTCTTCCGCAATCTCAGCGACGCCGGTTCGACCATCGGTCGATTCGCCAGCGATGCGCGGGGCACAAGGGAGAGCAGTTACCGCCGCTTGCGCGATATCTTCGGCGGCCCGATCGAGCCGTTGCCCGCGGACGAGGCGCTGGCGCTGATTGAGAAGGTCAATGAGGTAATGCAATACGAGGCCTATCGTCCGCGCAGCGATTGGGGCACTCCCGGCGGACTGGTGATGCTGCCCGGGAGCCTGACCCCGATCCTGGTCGCCGACCTGCATGCGCAGGTCGACAACCTGTTGACGGTGCTGAGTCAGAACGCTTTCCTCGATGCGCTCGAGGACGGCAGCGCCGCCCTGATCATTCTCGGTGATGCGGTGCATTGCGAGGAAGACGGGAAACTACGCGAGATGGACAGTTCCATGCTGATGATGGATCTGATCTTCCGGCTCAAGTTGCGTTTTCCGTTGCAGGTGTTCTATGTCCGCGGCAACCATGATTCCTTCACCGAGGACATCGCCAAGGATGGCGTTCCGCAGGGCCTGCTGTGGGCCAAGGAACTGATTGCTCGCCGGGGCAAGGCCTATCGCAAGGCCATGGAGGATTTCTATCGCCTCTTGCCCTTTGTCGTTGCCTCCACCGACTTTCTCGCCTGCCATGCGGCGGCGCCGAAAGAGAATGTGACCAGGGACATGCTCGTCAATATCCACCGCCACCGGGAACTCGCCATCGAACTGGTCAACAACCGCCAGTTGCAGCCCAGTCGGCCCAACGGCTATGGCCGGGGCGACGTCAAACGCTTTCGCCGCTCGCTGGACCTCCAGAAGCACACGACCTTCATCGTCGGTCACACGCCGATGGATAGCGACAGCACGATGTGGCTCAACATCAACGGCATCAAGAACCACCACGTCCTCTACAGCGCCCGCGTCGGGCAGGTCGGTGTGATCACCCGCATCGGCGGGTTGATGGTTCCGCTGATCTACCCGGTTGATGCGGTGACGGCACTGATCAAGCAACTCAAGGACGAGCCGGTCTCGACTTCCGTGCCGGCTTCATGACGGCTGGACGGTGTCCGTTGTGCCTCAACCGCTGCCAGCCGTTG
>CAWEMU010000057.1:0-25772 GCA_963810175.1 uncultured beta proteobacterium
AGTTTGGATTGTCGAACCACGATGTTAGTGCATCCGGCAGGTTTGGGAAAGGACCGGCAACGGCGATTTCCCTCACCACGGGAAATCAGGATGCTGATATTTCCTGAGTTCCCCGGCACTATGCGCGGAAACTTTATGGCATTGGCACTTGTCAGACGTCATATCGGCCAATATAATCGGCTATATGACCTTAGGCATAGATCGTCAGGATGCTTGGGTATTTCGGGAACGCTGACGAAATGGAGATTGAATGATGGCAAACGTAAAAACCCCGGAGACAATCGACGCCCGGGAAATTCGTCGCAGGCTCGGGCTCAATCAGCAACAATTCTGGTCAACGCTTGGCGTGACCCAGAGCGGTGGTTCCCGCTACGAAAGCGGCCGCAACATGCCGAAACCGGTGCGCGAACTGTTGCGTCGGTGCACGTCGAGGGCGTCGACATCGCGTCAATCACGCGGGACGACTGGGAAGTCATCGAGTACCTGAAGACCAAGGAACCCGAGATGTACAAGTCACTGAAGAAGTCGGCGCACGGCAAGGGCAAGAAGGCCGCCTGAAAACTGGCCTGCAAGAGCCGTCACCGCGCTTGAAGGAAGTCACCTTGGGTGGAAAAGCAGGCATCACGGGGAGACGAGAACCCGAAGGCCTGTTTTTTTTCGGATTTCGGCGGCGAAATTCTCGAGATCATCCGCTGCCAGGCGTTGCAAGCGCGGAGCGGATGGCTGCAGCGACGGCCGCGCCAGTCCGTAAAGGTGGATGCCCGCAAGACCGGGCGCGACCGCTTCGAGCTGGTCGCAATAGGCTGCCCGGGCGACGGCGTCCGGCGCTGCGCCATCCAGGGCGAACCAGCAGGTCTGGACCCAGGTCGTGGCCAGCGTCGCGCATTGCGCCAGATCGCGGCGAATCCGCTGCGCATCCATCGGGACGCCGTTGATCGCCTCGACTTCGGCAGGCGTGCCGCGATCGAGCTTGAACCAGACTTCACCGCCCAGTTCGCCTAACGTGCGAATGCCATCCTGTACTGTCCGGCGATGCAACAGGCTGCCATTGGTGATCAGGCGTACCGGCAGCTTGCCGGCCAGCCCGTGCCGCTCCAGGCGCGCTTTACCAGCAGGACCACTTCGGGAAAATCGGCGGCACTGGTCGGTTCGCCGTTCCCGGAAAACGCCACGTCCACCAGGCGACGGTCCTCGGCGGGAACCTCGCGCACCATGAAATCGCCCATCAACGCATCATCAAGAAAACTCGACAGTTCCCTCTCGAAAAGTCCGAGATCGATCGCCGGCGGCCCGCCGCGGGTCAGGTTCTCGACCTGGCAATAGACGCAGGCCCAGTTGCAGGCATTGTTGACATTGAGGTTGATGCCCACCGAAACGCCACCGGCGCGGCGGGAAACCACGGGATACACGTAGCGCAGCCCGGCACTGTCACGCCGGTGGTCTTCGATCGTCAGCATGGGTCCATTGTATAATCCGCGACCACTCAAGAGACGAATCCGCCATGTTGATTACCCGCCGCCTCGAATTCGACGCGGGCCACCGCATCCCCGATCACCGCAGCCAGTGCCGGCACCTGCACGGCCACCGCTACGTCATCGAGATCACGCTCTCGGGAAAGATCATCGACAAGGCCGGCGACGCGGCCAACGGCATGGTCATGGACTTCTCGCAGGTCAAGCAATTGGCGCGGGAACATCTGGTCCACGCATGGGATCACGCCTTCCTGGCCTATTCCGGCGATGCCGCCATCGTCGATTTCCTGGCCTCGCTGCCCGGCCACAAGACAGCCCTCCTTGACCGCGTGCCGACGGCGGAAAACCTGGCACGCATCGCTTTTGACCGGTTGAACGCCGTCTACCGCGACACCTACGGGAATCACCTGCAACTCGAGCGCATTCGCCTTTACGAAACGCCCAATTGCTGGGCTGATGCGGTCCGCCTCGGGACAGACTGATGCTCGCTCGGCGGGCATCTCATCCTGCTCTTCTCCCCGGCCCCGCTGGCTCTTCCGGCAACATCAACGCCGACAGCAGGATGAACTCGATCTACTCGGTGATGTCTTCCCGGCGCCGGGCATTGCAGGCAAGACGCAGCCGGTCGCCGTCTTCGTTCAGTTTGTTCAGGGCGCTATCCATATGGGCTTGGCGCTGCCGGTTTCGGCCAGCAGCGCACAATGGCGGAAGGCCGTTAGCCAAAACCTGACCTAGAAAAAAGCATAACCCGTCCGCTTCTTGTGGCTTTCAGGGCTGTTCCAGTCGGTGGCAATAAAGCATAAATTGTCCTATCCTGTAAGGCGAATACGAAGCTCAATCGACATCCGGACACTGGATGTCATCGTCGGCCACCTGCCCAGACGGGCGTTGAACCTGACGATCGAATGGGCCATCGAACATCGTCAGGAACTCATGGAGGACTGGAATCTATGCCAAGCCAGACAACAGCCCAAGAAGATACAGCCGCTGGAGTAATTCCCGCTGCGCCTTGGCGGATTCTGGCAGTAACGGTCCTGTCTGATTACCGGCTGGCTGTCAGCTTCCGGGATGGGCGTAAAGGAACCGTCGATTGCTCGGCAATCAAGGCAGCGAGCAATCGGGGCATCTACGGCCCGCTGCGTGACCCCGATTTCTTTGCCCAGGTTCGTGTGGAACTCGGCGCGCTCACCTGGCCGAATGGCGCCGATCTCGATCCGAGTTGGCTGCATGCCGAACCGGCCGAAAGGAAATCGTGGTCTGTCCCTTTTTGATTTTTTTTGATTCCTTTTTTGGTTCGTCAGCCTCCCATCGGCCCGCGCGGCAGGCGCATTCCTCCATCACTGGCATGATTGTTTCACGGTCGGTATCCCCATGAACCCTCCCAAGCTCCGTTCTGTAGTCGTCCTTTTGGGCGCCTTGCTTTTCAAGGGTGTCGTTACGGCCGCCGATGGCGAACCGGCGCCACTGGAACGATATGGGCTCCCGAAACCGGGGTCGGACCTCGTCGGCAGCATCCGTGCCGTCACGGTGCGCGAGGAAGAGACGCTGCTCGACATCGCCCGCGAACAGGGTATCGGCCAGGAGGAAATTGTGAACGCCAATCTCGGGGTGGACCGCTGGCTGCCGAAACCGGGCAGCGAAGTCATCATCCCCGGTCGCAGAATTCTGCCGGAGGGCGCGCGCAGGGGCATTGTCATCAATCTGCCGGAATACAGGCTCTACTACTTCCCGGCGCCGGCAAAGAAGAACGCCTGGGCCGAAGTCATCACCGTTCCCATCTCCGTCGGCCGCATGGACTGGAAAACGCCGCTCGGTCTGACGAAGATCACCAGCAAGCAGAAGAATCCTTCGTGGACGCCGCCGGCCTCGATCCGCGCCGAGCACGAGGCCGACGGCGACATACTTCCGCGCGTCGTGCCACCGGGTCCGGACAATCCACTCGGGGCCTACGCGCTTCGACTCGGCATTCCGGGATACCTGATCCACGGCACGGACAAGGAGTTTGGCGTCGGCATGCGCGTCACTCACGGGTGCATGCGGCTGCTGCCAGAGCACGTCGAGGCGTTGTTCCAGCTTGCGCCGGTGGGCACCCCCGTGCGACTCATCAATCAGCCGATCAAACTGGGTTGGGGACCTGACGCTCTCTATCTCGAAGCGCACCCGCCGCTTGAGGAAGATGACCTCCCGATCGAGGAAATGATTTCCGCGACCTTCGACGAGATCACTCTGAAGCTTGCCGCCCGACCAAATCTCGCAGTGGATGAAGCGGCAGTAAGGATTGCGGTCATCGAGAGATCCGGACTGCCCGTGCCGATCACTAGCGCAAGCCGGTCTAGCCACGTCTTCGAGAAGCGCAACCCGGCAGCACCTCGCTGACGGCTTGTCGCGGCGAGCTACCCGAGATCCTGCCGCAGCGACTCTGAGGCCGCGCTATCACGCCCCTTCAATGAAATGGGAATACTTGGCCGCCTCACACCCCTTTCCCGCGCCGAAGAGGGCAGCAAGACAACCACAATTACGAGCCATGGCCGTTCCCCCTCTCCCGCGCGGATGAGGCCCTTGAGCCTTACTTGTACATCGACTTCTTGAACATGCGGTCGATCTTCGTCTGCGTGTCCTGGCAGCACGCATTGGCAGAGTCGGCTGCAGACTTGGCGGCATCGGCCTTGGCCTGCGCCGTCGCCGCCGCGGCAGCCGCTTTGTCGGCGCTAGCCCTGGCGGCCGAAGCGTCGGCGGCGGCCTTGTCGGCGACCGCACGCACGGCCTCGAGGTCTTTCGTGGTTGCGCAACCACCAAGCAAAGCAAGGCTAAGGGCAAACACTGCGGGAGCAGTAATCTTGTTCATAACTCTTTTCTCCAAAAAAATAAGTTAACGACACCTTCACGGTACCACGAAGTGGGTGAACATCCATCGCCCTAATGGATTCTAACTAGTGCGCCCTTCCCGAGCAAACCCATAATCTGGCTCATCTGCGCATTGGTCACGGCGATGCAGCCCTTGGTCCAGTTTAGGTCACGGTGAATTTCGGGGTCGGCGCGACCCAAGCCATGAATGCCGATGAACCCCCCGAGACTGGTGTTCTGCGGTGGGACACGCCCTTTGGCATGCGCTTCTTGAATGGCATCGAACTCCGCTTGACTGATTTCGCCCGCTGCCAAACCCTTCCTGGCGCGTGCGAGGGAGGGGTAGTTGAAACCGATGAAGGGCCCGAAGTGCCCGCTGGACTTCACCCACGCGATTTGATAGTCCCCGAGCGGCGTCTTGCCGTCACCGCGCCGCTTGTCCTCGGTGACCCCCCAACGACCGACCGAAACTGGGTTGAACACCGCAAGGACCTTGTCCCCGCGCAGTACACGCATCTCTCGCTTGGCTGAATCCACGTCCACCACGACCTCCGCGCCGGTGTCCGCCCAGCCACCGCCGGCGGCAAACAAAAGAACCGACAGGCAGGCGCGCGTGAGACGGCAAAGGACACGCGTCACGCGCGACTCCGCGACTGTCGCCGGTTACCGCGCGACTTACGATGTAATCTGGATCCTTGGGACATTGAGCGTGAATTCCCCCCTAGTCGGTGCCCGCCGCAGGACACGCCGGCGGGCAGACTTCATCCACTTGAGCGTGACGATCCTGCATTCAGGTGAAGTTAGAAAATTGAACCGCACCGTGGAGTGTCTCTCTTCTCCATCGGCCGTACAAGAGTAATTGGGGACTCGTCAACTCAACACGGCACGCTGGTCCGGCGATACCCAAAACTGGGCGCCCATGGGCGCCGTGACGCTCCAACCCGAACGCGACCCCCTCATAAAGACGCATTTGGCTGGTCTAGATACTTAAACATTGGCTGCATGACCGAGACGACAACTACCTTGACGCGCGCCGATCGTCATCGAGGGCGTTTTCGAGGCCGACGCCTCGGGAACTGCGACGTTTCACGAGAGCCGTGCCCCCGACCAGAAGTTGCTCGACGAAGTGCAGGCCAAGGTCCGCCGCGCCGGCATCGGCATCGTTACTTCGGGGTGCTAGCACCCCACGCGGTGCTGCGGTCAGAGTTCCGTCTGGTTTCGGCAGAACAGCAGTCGCCCAAACGATCAAATCTTGGACTACCTCGCCGTCTGCTCCTGGCCGACTGCCGAAGTAGGTTTCTCCGCCGTCAAAGACCGCAAACTCTGCAAAACGGCCGATGGACTGTTTAGAAAAGTCGGTGCTGGCGAGACCTCAGCAACCCGCCAACCGAGCTATAAATTGATAGTCGAATTGATAGTCTCGATTGCCGTAAAAACAAAACCTAAAACAGAATCATGGGCTTATTTGATATTACTGGCGGAGGCGGTGAGATTCGAACTCACGAAAGGTTTCCCTTTGCCGGTTTTCAAGACCGGTGCAATCGACCACTCTGCCACACCTCCAGCACCCGCCTGCGCCAAGCACCAGCGTCGGCACGTTCAACCACTCGTTCACTTCACCGACAGAGCGAAATCATAGCATGGCGCGGCGCAAGAATGCCCCAGTAGGCCAGTCAACAATCTATTGAAACTTTTGGGCGCCTCGATTAGTCTTACCGATCGTATAAACCTCCAGAAAGCGAGATTCTGCATGCAAACTGACTTCCAAGTCGCCGGTCAAGGCTCCCCGGAAATTGCCCTCCAGCAAAACCGGGTTCTGCGCAATACCTACATGCTGCTCGGTTTGTCGATGGTGCCGACGGTCATCGGCGCCCTGGTCGGCATCCAGATGCAGTTGAGCTTCCTCGCGGGTAGCCCGTTCCTCGCCTTCATGCTGTTCCTCGGCATCGCCTGGGGCTTCATGTGGGGCATCGAGAAGAACAAGGACAGCGGTATCGGCGTTGCCCTGCTGCTCGGCTTTACCTTCTTCATGGGCCTGATGCTGTCGCGCATCCTGCAGGTCGCCCTCGGCTTTTCGAACGGCGGGTCGATGATCGCGCTGGCGGCAGGTGGAACTGGCGCCATCTTCGCGACGATGGCGACAATCGCCTCGGTCAGCAAGCGGGACTTCAGCGGGATGGGTAAATTCCTGTTCGTCGGGATGATCGTCGTCCTGCTCGCCGCGGTCGCCAACATCTTCTTCCAGATTCCGGCGTTGTCGCTGACCATAGCTGCCGTTGTCGTGGTCCTGTTTTCCGCCTACATCCTCTACGACATCAGCCGTATCGTCCAGGGCGGCGAAACCAACTACATCTCGGCGACTCTCGCGGTCTACCTCGACGTCTACAACGTTTTCGTCAGCCTGTTGCAGTTGATCATGGCTTTCACCGGCGACCGCGACTGAACGTCACATCCTGATTCAAGGGGCGGCTGCGGCCGCCCTTTTTCATGCCCTTTCGAAAACCGCAATCGACTCGACATGGCCGGTATGGGGGAACATGTTGATGACCCCGGCGGCCTCGAGGGAATAACCCTTGACGTGAACCAGCACCGCGGCGTCACGCGCCAGCGTAGCCGGATTGCATGAGACATAGACGATGCGCCGCGGGCCGTCCGCTACGAGCGCCTTGACCACCTCGATCGCACCCTCGCGCGGCGGGTCGATCAGCATCTTGTCGAAACGCCCGAGCATCGCCAGCGATCCCGGCGTGCATTCAAACAGGTTCGCGACCGCGAACTCGACCCGATCGGCAAGCCCGTTGGCAACGGCACACTCACGCCCGCGCTCGACCAGCGCCTGACTGCCTTCCACGCCCACTGCCCAGGCTCCCGCAAGGGCAATCGGCAGCGTGAAGTTGCCCAGGCCGCAGAACAGATCGGCGATCCGCTCACCCGGCTGCGGATCGAGCAGGCTCAGGGTCCGGCGCACCAGAACACGGTTGACCGGGTGGTTGACCTGGGTAAAGTCGGTTGGCCGGAATTCGAATTCGAGGCCATATTCGGGAAGAAGATACGACAGTCGCACTCCGGAAACCGGGTAGAAGCGATACACCGTGTCCTGGCCCTTGGGCTGCAGGAAGAAGACGACGCCATGCCGGTCGGCAAACCGCCTCAGGAGTTCCTCGTCATTGCCGGTCAGCGGCTCGAGGATGCGCAGGACCAGGGCGGTACATTCCTCGCCGACAGCCACTTCGATCTGCGGCAAGCGCTCGGAAACGGAGAGGCCGGCGACCAGTTCGCGCAGTGGCGGCAACAGGTCCGAGACATGCGGCGGCAGCACGGCACAGGAGCGCATGTCCGCTATGTAGCTGCTGCGACACTCGTGGAAGCCGACCAGCACGCCTCCCTTCTTCGGCACATTGCGCACGCTTAGACGGGCGCGGTGCCGATAGCCCCAGGGTGAACCGTGAATCGGGGACAGTATCTGCCCGGCCTGAACACGGCCGATATCCAGGAGGCTGTCCTCGAGAAAGCGCTGCTTTGCGGCGACCTGCGCCGACAGATCGAGGTGCTGCATGGCGCATCCGCCGCAGATGCCGAAGTAGTCGCAGCGCGGCATGACTCTGGAAGGCGAACCGGAGAGCACCCGGACCAGATGCGCGATTTCAAAGCTGGGCTTTCTCCGGAAGCTGGCGTACTCTACAATTTCACCGGGAAGAGCGCCGTCAACGAAGACCTTTTTGCCCTCTACGTAAGTGATTCCGCGGGCTTCGTGGTCGAGGGACTCGATAACGCCGACCGGCATGAACGCCTCCGTAAAAAGCACAAATTCTACCAATGGTCTAAACTTCGAACCATGTCTCGCGAACTAATCACTTCCTGGAACGATTACCAGTCAGCGATCGACCGGATCTTGGCTCTTGCCTGCAATCAGGTATGGATCTATGACGAAGACCTCGGCATGCTGCGCCTCGAGACGCCGGAACGCATCGAAGCGCTCACGGCACCCCTCGCTTCGCCGCACCCGGACTGTCTGCGCATCGCCTTGCGCAACACCGAGCCGCTACAGCAGCGACAACCGCTGATCCGGCGCTTGCTGAACGTCTACAGCCACAACAGTGCTGCGCAACAGACGCCGGAACAACTCGGTCACCTGCGTGATTCGATGATCCTGGTCGATGACGGACACGCATTGATCCGCTTCGACCGGAATCAGCCGCGCGGCAAACTGCTGATCGACGAACCGGACGAGGTGATGCCCTATCGGCGTCGCTTTGCCGAGATCTGGGCCGAAGGCGGGACGCCGGTCACCCCGACGACGCTCGGCCTGTGAAACCCAAGCATGGGCAGAGACGTCGCATTTTCTACTCTGATTCGAAAAATTGATATAATCACCGATGATCGGTCTTGAAGACCATCGATATTTGCCCTACTTTTTCTTCTTGTGATAAGGAAATCCCCATGAATAAGTCTATTCTCGTTGCTGCTCTGCTTGCCGTTGCCCTGACTGCCTGTGGCAAAAAGGAAGAGCCGAAGGCTGCTGCCCCGGCGCCCGCTCCTGCCGCCGCCGCTCCCGCGCCGGCTGCTGCTCCGCAAGCCGGCATGGCCGGCATGGCTGCTCCCCAAGCCGGCATGGCTGGCATGGCCGCTCCGCAAGCTGGCATGGCCGGCATGGAAGCCGCCAAGCCTGCTGAACAAGCTGGCATGGCCGGCGCTGCTGCTCCCAAGGAAAGCACTGCCATCGAAGCCGCCAAGCAAGCTGGCATGGAAGCCAAGAAGTAATTCTTCGGGTTTCGGCAAAAGCGGGGCTGCTGCCCCGCTTTTTTGTTTACCGTCAAGCCAGGTGGCGCCAGTCGAAGCCCGCTTCCTGACAGGCCGCGCTGACCCGCTCGGCGGCATCGTCGAGTACTGTCGCGAGGGCGCCGATTGCCAGCGAAGGATGGTTGTTGCGCTCGCTCAGATGCGCCGCAACCACATGCTGCAACCTGCTGCAATCGATATCCCGCAGCAGTCCCGCTGCCGCGCCGTTCTCCAGATGACCGAGCCGGCCGGCTATCCGACGCTGCAATGATGGCGGATAGTTCGACGCAGCCAGCAGTGCCGCATCGTGATTGCATTCAAGGACCAGCCCGTCGACTCCCGACAGGACGTTGCGCATGTGCTGGGTGACGTCACCGGCATCGGTCAGCAGCCCCAGTCGCCGGACACCATCCGAGAACACGTACTGAACCGGCTCCCTGGCGTCGTGCGGAACCGGAAAGGGCTGGATTTCCAGCGCTTCGACCGCAAACGCGACATGGCTGTCGATGATTCGCACATCAACGTCGGCCGCCGCCGAGACGCACGCCGCGAGGGTTCCGTGACTCAACCAGACAGGCAGGCGATGGCGCCGGGCAAACGGAAACACGCCGCCGACATGGTCACCATGCTCGTGGGTGATCAGAATCCCGCTCAAGTCCGCCGGATCACGCCGGAGACGCGCGAGACGCCTCAACGTTTCGCGCTGCCCGAAACCGCAATCGACCATCAGGCAGGTTGCGCCGCTTTCGACCAGCAGCGCATTGCCTGCGCTGCCGCTACCGAGCGACGCGTAACGGATCACTGCAACTGCTGGTAGAGCAGGCTCAGGATCCTTTTCGCGGTTTCCGATTTGTCGGTGCCGCCCTCGCTCGAGAGAACCTGAACGACACTGTTCTGTCCCGATTCGCTGACATGGATGCGGTACTGCGGCTTGCCGCTGCCCACCGGTTCGGAACTCTTCCAGAAGCTCAGCTTGTCGAGCCAGCCGGTGCCCTTCTTCAGGTTTGCATCCGGGTCGACATAGCGAACGTAGTAGAGCCCCTTCGAGCGGTCCCTGTCCTCAACTGTAAATCCTACACGATCCAAAGCCAGACCGACCCGGCGCCAGGCACGGTCGAACCTTTCGTAAACTTCCAGCGTACCGCTTCCTTCGTTGCTGCTTGCCAGCCTGGCCCGCGGCTCGGCCTTGGCCGCAGCGACGCTGACTTCGGCGCGCTTGTTTTCCGCCCCAAGGCTGACCATCAGGCGCCGCAGCATCTCCGCCTCGAGTTCCGGATTCGCCGGGCGCGGTTGCCAGCGCGTTTCGTCCTTGGAGGTTGAGGTATAGACTTCCTCCATGCCGCGGTGGCTGACGAAAATGTCGGTAGTCCCTGGCTCCGCGCCGGGTTCGAAGCGGGTCCGGAACTTGTCGCGCTCACCGGTCGAATAAAGGGAATCCAGGAATTTTCCAAGTGTGCCACGGATGATGTCGTCATCGATCTTGGCGCGGTCCTCGGCCCAATCGGTCTCCATCACGCCGGCATCGGGCCGTTCGATGGCGATGATGAAGCCGTTCTCCTGCCAGAAATCCTTGACCGGACCCCACAGCTTGTCCGCGGGTGCAGTCACCACCAGCCAGCGCTGGTTGCCGGAACGCTCGACCCGGACTTTCTCGACCTGGGGCAGAACGACGGAATTTTTCGCCTGCGCCCCCGGCGTACGGTCGGCGGTATAGGCCGAGAAGGTCGCGCTGCCCTTGCCTGCCGCATCCGGAACCGCATAGCGATCGTCACGCGTCACCTGCGTGAGATCCGGCGGAACCTCGAGCGAAGGAACCTTGCCCGCGGATTTGTAATCGATCTTCTTTGAATCGGGAGCGATGCTGCATCCGGCGACGACGATGGCCAGCAACGTCAGTACAGGGACAGACCTCGAAAGGCGATGATTCATGTTCACTCCGTCAGGCGAGCAGGCCGGCATGGCGCATGGCGGCCAGGACCCGGGCATGGTTGGCTTCGGACAGGGGTGTCAGCGGCAGGCGGATACCGCCCGGCATCAGCCCGAGTTGCTGGACAGCCCACTTCACGGGAATCGGATTGGCTTCGCAGAACAGGTCGCGATGCAGGCCCAGCAGCCGGAAGTGAATCTCGCGGGCCCGCGCGACGTCGCCGGCAGCGGCCGCGACGCACATTTCGTGCATCAGCCGCGGCGCCACATTGGCAGTGACCGAGATGTTGCCGTGGAAGCCGAGCATGATCGATGCGACGCAGGTCATGTCGTCGCCGCTGTAGAGGCCGAAGTCCTTGGGCGCACGGGCGATGAGGTCGCAGGCACGGTCAAGGTTGCCGGTCGCATCCTTGACGCCGACGATGCCGGGAACCTGCGCCAGGCGCAGGATGGTGTCATTGGACATGTCGGCCACGGTGCGGCCGGGGACGTTGTAGAGCAGAACCGGCAATTCGACAGCCTCGGCGATCGCCTTGAAGTGACGATAGAGACCTTCCTGGGTCGGCTTGTTGTAGTAGGGAACAACCGAAAGCGCCATGTCGGCGCCGGCCTTCTTCGCGTACTCGGTGAACTCGATCGCTTCATCGGTGGAATTGGCACCGGTGCCGGCAATCACGGGAATCCGGCCGGCGGCATGGTTGACCGTGACCCGAATCAGCTCGCAGTGCTCGGCGACATCGACGGTCGGCGACTCGCCGGTGGTGCCCACGACGACGATAGCATCCGTCCCCTCGCGCACATGCAGATCGATCAGATTGCGCAGGGAATTCAAATCGAGGCTGCCATCCTCGTGCATGGGTGTAACAATGGCGACAATGGATCCGGTAATCATGGTCTGTAGTTCAGCAAGAAGATAACTTGGGGATTGTAACTGAAGGGTCCCTGTGGCGGAAAGGCGCTTGGTAACAGATTGTTACCTGCGGGCGACCCAGCGCAGTACGCCACCACCGGCAATCATGCTGCCCTCGGCGAGATCGAGCGCCGGATGACGATCCGCGCCGGCGCTCTGGAGCTGTCGCGCAAACTCCTCGAGGCGTACCGCTGCGGGAGCACGCCAGCCCAACTGGCGCAGCCGGTAGCGCAGCAGGTTCTTCAGGCGCGGCAGGGACAATTCACGGAGCTTCGCCAGCTTCAAGGCTTCGCCGTCGGCAGCCGACCGCCAATCGATGATGGCCAGTTCGCCGAGCAGGACATCGGCTTCGGCGAAGTGTCCCGCCGCCCGCGCCAGATTCCTTTCAGCAGCGGGAAAGCGCGCGCCAAGCACGGTCAACACCCGGTGGCGCAGGAAATTGCGCGACAGCCCGGTGTCGCGGTTGCTTTCGTCGTCCACCCAGTCAAGGCGGTGATCGCGGGCATAGGTTTCGATCTCGTCACGCGACACGTCGAGCAGGGGGCGCAGGATGCGCAGCTGTTGCCGGCGCCGTTCCACCGGAATGCCGGCGGCCCCGGCCACCCCGGCTCCGCGCAGAAGGTTGAAGAGCAGGGTTTCCGCCTGGTCGCCCAGATGATGCCCGAGCAGGAGCAAGTCGCCGGCTGACCCGGAAAATACCCTGTAGCGCGCTGCGCGCGCCGCCGCTTCGAGTCCGGAACCACTGTGCCGGTCGACTTCGACACGTTCGACGAGCAGGTCGATGCCGAGATCCCGGCAATAGTCGGTACAGAAATCGGCCCAGCGATCGGCGTTCGCTGACAGGCCGTGATGGACGTGAACGGCCCGCAGATGCCCGCGCGGGCCAAGAACAGCAAGAACATGCAGGAGGACGACCGAATCGCAACCGCCCGAGAGTCCTACGCAAATGTTCTCGCCCGGAGTCGTGCGGGTTGCAAGAAACGCGGCAACCCTGGCAGGGAGGCTACTTTGCAGGCTGTTCCTTGAAGCGGCCATAGCTCATCAGCCGCTCATAGCGCTTGGCGAGCAGTTCCGTAGTCAACAGCGCGGAGACGTTCGTCAGCGCGTCCTGAAGCGCCTTCTTCAAGGTTTGCGCCATCGCCACGTGGTCGCGATGCGCGCCACCCAGCGGCTCGTTCGACGATCCTGTCTACCAGTCCCAGCGTCTTCAGGCGCGGCGCGGTAATCCCCATGGTTTCAGCCGCCTCGGGCGCCTTGTCGGCACTCTTCCAGAGGATCGAGGCGCAGCCCTCGGGAGAAATCACCGAGTAGGTCGAGTATTGCAGCATCTGCAGGATGTCGCCGACCGCGATCGCCAGCGCGCCGCCGGAACCACCCTCGCCGATAATGGTGACGATGACCGGTACCTTGAGTTCGGCCATGACGTAGAGATTGCGGCCGATCGCCTCGGACTGGCCGCGCTCCTCGGCATCGATGCCGGGGTAGGCGCCGGGCGTGTCGACGAAGGTCAGCACCGGCAGGCCGAACTTCTCGGCCAGCTTCATCAGGCGCAGCGCCTTGCGATAACCTTCCGGACGCGGCATGCCGAAATTGCGATAAATCTTTTCCTTGGTATCGCGCCCCTTCTGGTGGCCGATCACCATCACCGGCCGACCGTTGAAACGGGCCAGGCCGCCGACGATGGCGTGATCGTCGGCAAAGGCGCGATCGCCGTGGAGTTCCTCGAAATCGGTGAAGATCAGCGAGAGGTAATCCAGCGTATAGGGGCGCTGCGGATGGCGCGCCACCTGCGAAATCTGCCACGGTGAAAGCTTGGCATAGATGTCCTTGGTCAGCTGGGCACTCTTCTTTTCCAGCCGCTCGATTTCTTCGGCGATGTTGACGGCCGAATCATCCTGGACAAAGCGCAACTCTTCGATCTTGGATTCAAGTTCGGCGATGGACTGTTCGAAGTCGAGAAAGGTTGTTTTCATGGACAGACCGTTTTCCTGATTGGCGCGTATTCTAACCCAAACCCAAAAACGCCCGGCTCAATACTCGACCGGCAGCGGATCCAGGCTGCGCCACAGGTGCCAGGTCGCGACCGAGCGCCACGGCCGCCAGCGCTCGCCGAATTCGGCGAGCACCTGGCGCGGCTGCTTCTCGCCGGCAAAGTAACGCTCGAAGACCGCCCGCTGCAGGCCGAGATCGTCAAGCGGAAAGACATCCGGACGCAGCTGGTTGAAGATCAGGAACATTTCGGCGGTCCACCGGCCGATGCCGCGAACGTCGGTGAGCGCGCCAATCAGCGCCTCGTCATCGAGCGCAGCCCAGGCGGATGGATCGAGCCGCCCGGCGACAAAATGCGCCGCCAGATCGCGCACGTACTCGCTCTTGCGCCGTGACAGGCCGCAACCGGCGAGACCTTCCTCGCCCGCCGCGAGAACTGCCTGCGGTGAAACGTCGGCAAGCGCCGCGACAAATCGCCCCCACACCGCATCCGCCGCCTTCACCGAGATCTGCTGCCCGACGATCGATCGCGCCAGCGTGGCGAACGGGTCGCCGCGCGAAACGAGACCGAGGCCGGCATAGCGTTCGACCAGTTCGCCCATGCGCTCGTCGCTCGCCGCCAGCTCAAGCGACGGCCTGCTGCCAGTACGGAGGAATCATCGCGACCTCCGCGGAAATCGGCCGGGAAACGGTGTCGACCGCAGCAGCATCTCCGGCGACCCGATCAGCCGTATCTCCCGCTCAGGAAGGGGTTATGGCGCCGCTCTTCACCGAGGGTGGACATCGGGCCATGCCCGCAGATGAATTCGACATCGTCGCCGAGCGGGAACAGGCGCTCCTTGATCGAGCGGATCAGCGTGTCGTAGTCGCCGCGCGGGAAGTCGGTGCGACCGATCGACCCCTGGAACAGCACGTCGCCGACCTGCGCCAGCCGGCTCGGCCGATGGAAGAAGACCACATGGCCCGGCGTGTGGCCGGGGCAATGCAGGACGTCGAGCTCGATTTCGCCGAAACTGACCTTGTCGCCGGCGTGCAGCCAGCGGTCCGGTTCGAAGCTGAGCGCGCTCGACACGCCGAACATCTTGCTCTGCTGGGGCATGCTCTGGATCCAGAAACGGTCTTCCTCCTGCGGCCCCTCGATCGGCACGCCGGTGCGCGCCGCCAGCGCGGCCACCCCGCCGGCATGGTCGATATGGCCGTGGGTGACGAGTATTTTCGCCAGCGTCAGCTTCTCCTGATCGAGGAAGTTGAGGACGCGCTCGATGTCGCCGCCCGGGTCGATGACCACCGCCTGGCGGGTCTTTTCGCACCAGAAGATGGTGCAGTTCTGCTCGAAGGGAGTGACGGGAATGATGGCGTAGCGCATGGCGGCAGGCGAATGACGGAGCAGCCGGCATTATCGCACGCCCGCAGCCCTGCTCAGGAAGGTCACCCGCAATAGCGGATATTGGCCCAGTCGATGAGCAGTTCGGGCATCTGGTAGGCCATGAAGATCAGCGCCAGCAGCAACGCCGCCAGCGCCGCGCCGACGCCGGCCAGGAACCAGCGCCACTGCGGAGTCACGCCAGCGCTCCCTGGCGGACCAGCGGCTTCTCGTCGATCGGCCACGAACACAAGGCGGCAAGCACCGACAGGCCGATGGCGATCAACCAGGCAATGTTGTAGGAGCCGGTTTCGTCGAAGACCCGCCCGCCCAGCCAGATGCCGAGAAAGGCGCCCAACTGGTGGCCGAGAAAGACGACCCCGGTCAGCATCGACATGTAGCGCAAGCCGAAGATCTGCGCGATCAGGCCGTTGGTCAGCGGCACCGTGCCCAGCCACAGGAGGCCCATCACGGCGGCGAAGACCCAGGCTGTCGCGGTCGACAGCGGCAGCAGCAGGAAAACCAGGATCGCCACGGCACGCAGCCCGTAGATCAGCGCCAGCAGATTCTTCTTGCTGTAGCGCCCGCCGCCCCAGCCGAAGAAGAACGAGCCGAAGATGTTGAAGAGGCCGATCAGCGCCACCGCGGTCATTCCGATGTTGGCCGAGAACCCGGCGTCCACGAGAAACGACGGCAGGTGCAGCATGATGAAGGCGGTCTGGAAGCCGCACACGAAATAACCCCAGAACAGGTAGTGAAAGCTCTTCTCGCCGCGCGCCTCGCGCAATGCCTGGGCGACCGACTGCCCTGCCCCCGCGGCCGGCTTGTGGCCATCGGCCAGGGCGTAGGCGAGCGGTGCGATCAGGCCGACGCCGCAGGCGAGCAGGACCAGCGCGCTTTGCCAGCCATAGGTGGAAATCAGCATCTGGCCCACCGGCAGTACCGCGAACTGGCCGAAGGAGCCGCCGGCGCTGGCGATGCCGAGTGCCAGACTGCGTCTTTCCGGCGTCGTGTGGCGGCCGATGACGCCCATGATCACCGCGAAGGTGGTGCCGGAAAGGCCGAGGCCGATCAGCACGCCGGCCGAGATATCGAAGGCCAGCGGCGAGGTGGCGTACGCCATCAGCACCAGCCCGACGACATAGAGCGCCGCTGCCCCGAGCACCGTGCGCCCGGCGCCGTGGCGGTCGGCCAGCGCCCCGGCAAACGGCGAGCCCAGCCCCCAGATGAGGTTCTGCAGGGCGAAGGCGAACGAGAAGGTTTCACGGCTCCAGCCGTGGTCGGCGGTCATCGGCTGCAGGAAGAGGCCGCCGGTGTGGCGGACGCCCATCGCCAGGGTCAGCACGATACTCCCGGCAATCAGGATGACCAATGGCGTCCGCCAGGTTTGCTTGTTCATGCGAAAAAATCCCCCGAATTCCCTTCGAACACGCTGTTCATGCCGGGTTCCCGGCACGCGCTTCGAGCGTCTCCCAACGCTCCAGCAGCGCCATCAGTTCATCGTCGATGACCGCCAGCCGCTCGGCCGCCCTCTGCGCCGCCTGCGGATCGCTCTGGTAGATCGACGCGTCCGCGAGGCGCTTGCCCAGTTCAGCCTGTTCGTTCTCGAGTGCGGCGATCTGGCCCGGCAGCGCCTCGAGTTCGCGCTGCTCCTTCCACGACAGCTTGTCGCCCCTGGCTTTGGCCGGCTCGGGAGCCTTGACCGCCGGCCTGGTCTCGACCTTCTGCCTCGCCGCGTCCCTGGCGACGCTCGCCTTGTAGGCCGCCCAGTCACTGTAGCCGCCGGCATACTCCTTCCAGTAGCCGTCGCCCTCGGCGGCGATGGTCTGGGTCACCACATTGTCGAGGAAAGTCCGGTCATGGCTGACCAGAAACAGTGTTCCGTCGTAGTTGGCAAGCAATTCCTCGAGCAGTTCCAGCGTTTCGATGTCGAGGTCGTTGGTCGGCTCGTCGAGAACCAGCACGTTGGCCGGTTTGGCAAACAGGCGGGCCAGCAGCAGGCGGTTGCGCTCGCCGCCGGACAGCGAACTGACCGGCGATCTTGCCCGCTCGGGCAGAAACAGGAAGTCCTCGAGGTAGCCGATCACGTGCTTGCGCGCGCCGCCGATGTCGACAAAGTCCGACCCGGGCGAGATGACATCGACCAGCGACGAATCCGGATCGAGCTGGGTGCGGAACTGGTCGAAATAGGCGACGTCGATCTTCGTTCCCAGCCGGACGATGCCCGCGTCCGGTTTCAGCTCGCCGAGAATCAGACGCAGCAGCGTCGTCTTGCCGGCGCCATTCGGGCCGATCACGCCGATCTTGTCGCCGCGCTGAATGCGCGCCGAGAAATCGCGCACGATCGGCTGTTGACCGAAGGACTTGCTGACATGCTCCAGTTCGGCGACCAGCTTGCCACTGCGGTCGCCGGCATCGAGCTGCAGATGGACCTTGCCCAGGCGTTCGCGCCGCGCCTGGCGTTCGGCGCGCAGCTTGTCGAGCCGCTGCACCCGGAACACCGCCCGCGTTCGCCGCGCCTCGACGCCCTTGCGGATCCACACCTCTTCTTCCTTGAGCAGCTTGTCGGCGCGCGCGTTGGCCAGCGCCTCCTCGTGCAGCAGCAGCTCCTTGCGCCGCTGATAGTCGCCGAAACTGCCCGGGAAACTGGCCAGCTTGCCGCGGTCGAGCTCGACGATGCGCGTGCAGACGCGATCGAGGAAGGCCCGGTCATGGGTGATGAAAAGCAGCGTGACGCCGGTCTCGATCAGCATGTTCTCCAGCCATTCGATGGCGGCGATGTCGAGATGGTTGGTCGGCTCGTCGAGGAGCAGGACTTCCGGCGTGACGGCCAGCGCCTGGGCCAGCGCCAGGCGTTTCTTCTGGCCGCCGGAAAGGCTGCCGACGCTGGCCTCGGGGTCGAGACCGAAGCGATCGATGACCTTCTCCGCCTGCGCCTCGTAGGTCCACGCGCCGCAGGCTTCCAGTTCGTGTTGCAAGTCATCCATTCGCGCCAGCAGCGCATCGTGATCGCCCGTCCCCTCGGCCATCCGGTGCGACACCTCGTGATACGCGGCGAGCAGCCGCGAGGCCTCGCCCATCCCCGAAATCACCGCCTCGAACACCGTTGACCGCGCATCGAAGGGCGGTTCCTGCGCCACATAGCCGACACGAATTCCCGGCTGCACCCAGACCTCGCCATCGTCCAGCTTGCCCCGCCCGGGTCCGGTCGCCAGCGCCGCCAGCAGGGATGACTTGCCGGTCCCGTTGCGGCCGATCAGCGCGACGCGCTCGCCCGGGTCGAGCAGAAAATCCGCGTGATCGAGCAGCGGAACGTGGCCATAAGCGAGGCAGGCGTCGGAGAGTTTGAGATAAGGCATCGGAAATGAGAAAACGGCGCCCCGCAGAAGCGCCGGCTATGGGAGGCGACATTTTATCCGCTTGGCGCCGCGCGCGACGCATCCGGTTCGAGATACGCCGGACGATCGCCGCAACTATCCGAAGCAGGCACTACACCGGTACAATGCGGTCTTGCCGATGGCGCCCGTCCCGGACGCATGCGCGGCCTCCATAGTTAAATGGATATAACACGCCCCTCCTAAGGGCGAATTGGTGGTTCGATTCCACCTGGGGGTACCAAGTCCATGGGCAAGAGCCCCTGAAATCGACAAGTCCCCCCGCCGACTCGCGCCAGCCCCTACAATGGCTGAATATTGAAATCGACCAGGGACATGAACAAGAACGAAGCCTTTGCCCGCACCCTCATCGATGCCCAACTCAAAGATCAGGGCTGGAATAACGATGGCGTCAGCATCCGACATGAATACACGATAGACGCCAATCGCGCCGACTATCTGCTTTGCGGCCGTGAGGGGCGAGGACTGGCAATTGTCGAAGCCAAGCGCGAGTCCATCAATGCCGCCGACGCCAACGAGCAAGGGCGGCATAACGCCGAAAGGCCAACGTGCCTTTCGTCTTCCTCGCCAACGGCAAGGAAATCCTGTTCTGGGACTGGCAGCGCGAAGCGCACCCGCGCCCGGTCCGAACCTTCTTCTCGCAATCCGACCTCGAACGCCGGGCCGCCACGCGGCAAATGCGAGTCGATCCGCTGAGTGTCGCCATCGACCAAAGAATTGCCGGGCGCGACTACCAGCAGGAGTGCATCGAAACCCTGTGCCGCGAAATCGGCTTGGGCCGGCGCAAGCTGCTGGTGGAAATGGCCACCGGCACCGGCAAGACTCGAACCGCCGCCGCGCTCATCAAGCGCCTGTTTGCGGCCAACGTCGTCAGCCGCGTGCTGTTTCTCGTGGACCGCATCCCGCTGGCGCTGCAATCCGAGGATGCCTTTACCGAACACCTGAAGGAATTGCCTTGCTATGTGCTGCGGGCAGGTCGGCGTTTTCAGGACGAGCAGCGCATCACCATCACCACGCTTGCAATCGATGGTCAATATCTATCACGAGTATTCGTCCGGGTATTTCGACCTCATCATTACCGACGAATGCCACCGCAGCATCTACGGCAAGTGGCGCAAGGTGCTGGAACACTTCGACGGCATCCAGATCGGCCTGACCGCAACCCCCTGCGTCAAGCCGCCCAATGACGACGGCATCGCCTGACGATGAAACGGCTTTCGTTCGTGACACCCTGCGCTTTTTCGGTGTCGACAAGCCGACGTTTTCCTACACGCTCAAGCGCGCCATCGACGACGGCTATCTGGTCGGCTATCAGATTTACAAGGCCAGGACCGTCAAGACCGCCACCGCCGACGGCATCATCAAGATCCTGCGCGAGGACATCCAATGGGACGGCCTGGATGCCCGAGACCCGCAAGGAACTCGAAGACGCCTTTGCCGCTGCCGCGAATCTGAAACCGCCGCAGCCACATATCCTGAAGTCGATCCCAACGCGCTCGAACGCAAATTCACGATTCCGGCACGCAATCAGGCCATCGTGCGCGAATTTCGCAAGGTCATGGACGAGGGCTATACCGACAAGCAAGGGCGTTCTCCGCAAACCCTTGATCGGCAAGACCATCGTTTTTGCCGTCACCAAGCGCCACGCCGAAACGCTGGCGACGATGCTCGACAACGAATTCGCCCACCTGAAACCCTCCCCGGAAATCAAGTATGCCGATTACGTCGTCTCCGGCATGGGGCAAGGGCGAAGACACGACCGACGGCATGGCGCGGATTCGCCGTTTCAAGAAAGAGAAGTTTCCGCAGGTGCTGGTCTCGGTGAATATGCTCGATACCGGCTTCGACTGCCCGGAAGTCGTCAATCTCATCTTTGCCCGCTACACCAAGTCGGTCATCGCTCTATCGGCAGATGCGGGCCGGGGAACCCGCAAGGCGCAAGGCAAGCCCATCTTCACGCTGTTCGATTTTGTCGGCGTCGCCACCGTGCACGAAGGCGACGAAGGTTATGGCGAAGGTGGCAAGGTGATGGAACGCCAAACCATCGCCCGTACCACTCGACCGCGCACGCTGGTCACGGTCGAATCAGGACGACGACATCGACCCGACCACGCGCGCCTGGGTGACGATGGACGATGCTGGCAATTTCGTCTTTCTCGAAGCCTCGGAAGAAAAAGCCAACGAACTTGGCGCGCGTTTCGAGGGCTGGCTGGTCGAGTCGCGAATTCACGCCGGCACAGGAGCGCTGGCTGCACGATGTTGGAGCGCAAATCCGCGAAAACGCCGAGCAGTTCGACGACTTCACGCCTCGACCACCTCGAAGTTTCCGCCGTTCAGCCTGCAAGGCGGCAAGCGCCGCGCAGCCGAACTCTTCGGCGGCGAGGAAACCCTAGCACCCTCATCGCTCGACCTGTCGCAATCCGTTTATCGGGACCCGTCGCCGAAGGTTCCGCACCGGGCCATCCGCACCATTAAAGAAATTCCATGTCCCTGACCGCGCAACTCCGCCAAGACATCGAAGACATCCGCAACTACCTGTTTGGTGGCGGCTATCCCGATCCGGTGACCAACGCCGAGCAACTGGCCTTCCTGTTCTTCTTCTACCTTGCCGAAGGGCTGGACACCCAGGCCCAGGCGCGCGCCCGCCTGATGAAGCAGACCACCGAAAGCATCTACGGCGGCGACTGGAAACTGCGCAATCCACTCAACGCCCCGGCGATGGGTGGCAAGCGACACCATTCCGCGCGAGCCGCTTCCGCTGGTCGCAATGGGCGCAGGGCGCTGACCGGCGAGAATCTGGTGCGCTTCCTGCGCGACGAGGTGTTTCCCTTCTATACCGAAGTCGCCGCACGCGGCGCGGTCAACTTCATGGACGGCGCGCGACTGGTCATCGACGAACCGGTGGTGCTGACCCAAGTCGTCGGCAAGGTCGATGGTCTGCGCCTCGACGAACGCGACGCCGATACCAAGGGCGACTTGTTCGAGCATGTGCTGAAGCAGATCAAGACGGCCGGCGAACTCGGCCAGTTCCGCACCCCGCGCCACATCATCCGCGTCATCGTCGCCATGCTCGACCCGAAGATCGGCGAAACCTGCTACGACCCGGCAGCGGGCACGGCGGGTTTTCTGGCGGCGGTGTTCGACTACATCAAGCTCGCCAACTCGACGCCCGACGGCATCGAGACCGTGGACATCGACGGCAAGCGCATCCCGCGCGGCAACGGCAATGCGCTCTCGGCGGCCAAGTGGCGCGTCTTGCAGGAGCAAACCTTTTTCGGCAACGACGTCGACCCGAAGATGGTTCGCCTCGCCACCATGAACCTCACGCTGCGCGGTCTGCCGAACGTGCGCATCCGGCAGCGCAACGTGCTGACCACCTCGCTCGATGCCGAAGCCAAGCGCGACTCGGCCTGCCGGCCGACGGGCTATCACGTCATCGCCGCCAATCCGCCGTTTTCCGGCCGGCTGGACAAGGACCGCATCAGTCGAAGACGTCAAGGTCGGCACCTCGACCGCGACCGAAATCCTGTTCATCAAATACATGATCGACAGCCTGCTGCCCGATGGCCGTTGCGGCGTCATCGTGCCCGAGGGCGTGCTGTTCGGCTCGACCGGCGCGCACAAGGAACTGCGCCGGCAACTGATCGAGAACAACCGCGTCGAAGCCGTGCTGTCGCTGCCCGGCGGCGTGTTCCAGCCGTATTCCGGGGTCAAGACCTCGGTGCTCTTCTTCCGGAAGGGCGGCAGCACCGACAAGGTGCTGTTCCTGCATGCCGACAACGACGGCTACAAGCTGGACGCCAACCACGACACGCCGATCGAGGCCGACGACTTGCCGGGCCTTGTCGCGGTCTACCGCGAAAAAGAGGCAAATTTCGCCGCCTGGCAGGTTCGCGACCCGGCTGCCGAATGGACGGCGAAAGTGGTGGTTCGCCGATGCGGCGACGCTGCGCGCCAACGACTTCAACCTGTCCGCCGGGCGCTACCGGCCGCATGAGCCAGTCGGCGGTGGAGCACCGTGATCCGCGGGAACTGCTGGATGAACTGGCGGCGATCGAGGCGGAGATTGTCGAGGAAGTGGAGGCGTTGAAGGCGGCGCTGGCGGAGCAGGCTGCATGAGCCAGTGTTGTCAACGTCAGGCGATGTTGTGACGGTCAATACCGGTAACCGTAATCCGACGAAGCTCCTGAAGAAATTTTTGTTTATGTCGATGTTGCGGCTGTTGATAACAATGCCAAGGACAATTGCTGGTGCGATGGCCTGTCGTCCGGACCGCAGAAGCACCGAGTCGAGCACGAAAGCTGATTCACAGTGGCGACATTACTTGTATTCCACTGTTAGACCGATATCTGAAAAGCTGTTGCGCTGGTGCCAGCGAACTTCATGGGCAGATCGCTCAGCACAGGATTCTGTGCTGCTTCGTGCCAACAGAACAAGTATTGCCCGAATATCTCTGTCTATCTTCACGAGGGCGACAACATTCGTTGATGGCCTTTCACTGCTGGATGCAGGTGCAAATGCATCCAGCAGTCTCTGACTCTCAAGTGCTCGATCAAGATTCCTCTGCCACCACTCCCCGAGCAACGCCGCATCGTTGATCTGCTTTCCCGTGCCGAGGGCATCGTTCGCCTGCGGCGGGAGGCCGAGAAGAAAGCCGCCGAACTCATCCCGGCGCTGTTCCTCGACATGTTCGGCGACCCGGCGACGAATCCGAAGGGGTGGCCTATTCAATCCTTGAAGAACCTCGTTTCATTTGTAAGCGGTGGGACACCCTCAAAATCGCGAGAGGATTTCTGGGAGGGAGACTTGCCTTGGGTGAGTCCCAAGGACATGAAGCGCGTTGGCATCGATAGTGCCATTGGCCACGTAAATCGGAAAGTGCTTACTGAAACAGCGATTAAGCTGATTCCTGTCGGATCAGTTCTTGTTGTGGTTCGCGGGATGATTTTGGTTCATACGGTTCCCGTTGCTCAATCCTTGGTTCCGATGACAATCAACCAAGACATGAAGGCATTGGTGCCGATCCAGTCCGTCAATGGGACATATCTGCTTTGGTCTTTGAGAGTCAGGCAAGGTGAACTGCTGAGCCTCGTGGCTACTGCTGCACATGGAACGAAAAAACTGGAAACGGAGCGGCTGGAAGCCTTTTCGATTTCTCTCCCTCCCTTGGCTGCGCAAGAGGACTTCGCTGGCAAGCTTGCCAGCATAGAGTCGATTCAGTCCCAGCAATCCGCCGCCACCGCCAAGGCTCAAGCCACCTTTGACGCCTTGCTGGCTCAGGCCTTCCGCTGAATAAGCCGCCATGGTCCTTGACTTTTTCCCTTCGCTTTCCATTGCCAATGAGCAGATCGTTGGCGAGGAGCAACTGGGCAGCAAGGAAAAGTTCTGGTTTCGGCTGGACGGGAAACTTTGGCTGTTCAAGGAAGCCCGGGTCATCACAACGCCCAATGGTAATGTGACAACCGGAGAGGACTGGGCAGAAAAGGTGGCGGCAGAAATCGCCCACGTGCTGAACATTCCCGCGGCGGCGGTTGAACTTGCCGACTTTGCAGGGCGCCGAGGTTGCGCGTCGCTCAACTTCACCTCGCCAGCGCAGCAGTTGATGCACGGCAATGAGGTCATGGCCGGGTATCTGAAAGGCTACGACCCGGAAATGCGCTTCCAGCAGTCCAGCCACACCGTGGAAAACATCATCAAGGCGATCCGCGCGATGTTTCCCAAGGCCAATGAGCACCGCACGGTGCTTCGGCAGTTGGCCAGTTATCTGGTGCTGGATGCGCTGATTGGCAACACGGATCGCCATCACGAAAACTGGGGCCTCCTTTGGCAGGTGCTGGTGAATATCGACGAGGTGAGCGAAGCCGCCCGACTGGAAAAACAATACGACATTGCCCCCAGTTTTGATCATGCGTCATCCCTTGGCCGGGAGCTGCTGGACGAAAAACGCATCGACATTCTGCGACGTGCCGCCGTTGAGACTTATGTTCGCAAGGGAAAAGGCGGCGTCTTTTTCCCGGAGGGAAAGCGCGGGGCAAATCCGCTCGGGCTGGTAGAATCGACTGCGGATAAGTACTGGGATTATTTTCAGCCAACTTTGGCTGCCCTGCGCGGCGTTCCGCTGGAGAAACTGACGGACATTCTGGACCGGGTGCCACACAACAGAATCAGCTATGCTGCGCGCGCCTTTGCCAAGGATATGCTACGGGTGGCTTACGAAAGTTTGAGGAGGATTGGTTCATGAGAACCTTGTTTCTGGCTTGGCAGGCGCCCGCTGACAGAGCGTGGTTTCCTGTGGGTCGCCTGGAGGCGGACACCGAGCGCTCCCTTTACCGCTTCTGTTATACGCAAGGCGTGATTGGCGCCAAGAAACTCGGCTTTCACCCCATTGCGTCGTTTCCGACGCTGGGCAAGTCCTATCAGTCCTCCGAGTTGTTCCCGATGTTCAAGAATCGGATTTTGGGCAGTCAGCGCCGCGACTTCGCCGGTTATTTGGCCTCTTTGGGCCTGGATACGCCTGATCCCATCGAGATTCTGGCCGTCTCCGGTGGCGAACGCCAGACGGATAGTTTCGAGGTTTTCCCAAAAATCGAGAAGGAGGCTGATGGCTCTTTCCGCTGCCGCTTCTTTTTACATGGTCTGAGGCATATGAGCGAACCGGCACAGGCCCGGGCGCAACACCTCATGCCGGGCGAACCACTGGGCGTTTCCCTAGAGTTGAACAACCCCAAGTATGGTTTGGCGATTCAACTAACCAGCCACCAGGATTATGAGTTCATTGGCTGGACGCCCGCTATCTGGTGGCCGACATCTTGAAGTCGATCACCCAAGCCCACGACATCAGCGCCACGATCATCAAGGTAAATACGGATGGTGTGCCGCTGAACCGCCGAGTGCTCGTCGAGATGAAAGGCATGTTGCCAGCGGATTACGAACCCATGACCGACAACATTTTTCTGCCACTCGCCAATCTTGGCTAACGGCAGTGGTCAGTAGCTTGGAAAAGCCGGCGGGGTGCAGCGTGGCACCCTTCGGGGAAGACACTGTGTGGAAAGGTCAGATTTGGCTCTCGCTGATCCGACCTGCGTGATTGCTCG
>CAWEMU010000058.1:0-23225 GCA_963810175.1 uncultured beta proteobacterium
TGTCAAACGGCAAGTTCGGCACTTGCGTTCATCGCCGTTGTGCCATCCGGCCCCTGCGCTTCCAGAGTCACCCCTCCGTCATCGGCGGTGCCGACGAGGCGAAACGGAGCGAGATCGAAGAGCGGCGCCAGTCCGCGGAAGCTGTATCCGAGCACCGGTCGGGCGACATGGTGGCGTACCAGTTCCATCAGCAGGACGGCCGTCAGCGGCCCATGCACCACCAGGCCCGGATAGCCCTCTTCCTGGATTGCATAGGGGCGGTCGTAATGAATCCGGTGCGCATTGAAGGTCAGCGCCGAAAAGCGGAACAGCAGTTTCGGGTCCGGCGTCACGATGCGCGACCAGGCGCCGGCGGGGAGCGGCGGCCACTCGATGACGCGCGGGCAGGCAACCGCCGGACCCGGTTCACGGTAAACGATATCCTGCTCTTCCTCGATACACAGCAGGTCGTCCTGGTAATAGCTGCAGAGCACCGAGACAAAAGCCAGCGAGCCCGAACGTCCCGACTTCTGGCGGATGTCGCGAATCACCGATTCGCGGCGCGCCGGCCGGCCGATGACCAGTGCCCGATGAAAGCGCAGGCGCGCACCGGCAAACATCCGTCGCGGGAAGGGAATCGGCGGCATGAAGCCGCCGCGCCGCGGATGCCCGTCAACGTCAAGCTGCGCTTGCGGCGCCTTGGGAAGAAAGTAGAACCAGTGCCACAATGCCGGCAATGCGCTGCCTTTCGCGAAACGCGTCGCCGTGTCGTCGAGCATGGCCGCCGCCGCCAGTGCAGGCGCCAGACCCAGATCGTCTTCGGTGACCTCCCGGCGGCCGATCCATTGAGCGAAATCTGTCGTCGAGTCGGTCATGCCTTGATCCTTTCAGGTTGATTGAAGACCCTGCCGAAAGTACGGCACGGCAGGCAGCAAATTCAGGTTGCCGCGCATCGCTGCCAATGTACTCTCCTGTCTGCCCGGAATGAACTAGAATCGGACCGGTGCGCTGGGCAAGAAGCGCGTGACCTGAACCACCGTCCGGAAAGATCGGGAAATGATGGAAGGCATTCTCAAAGGCTTGCGTGTCGTCGAGGGCTCGGCGTTCGTCGCTGCCCCGCTCGGTGGCATGACCCTGGCCCAGCTCGGCGCCGAGGTCATCCGTTTCGATCCGATCGGCGGCGGACTTGACTATGGCCGCTGGCCGCTGACGCTGGACGGCCGGCATAGTCTGTTCTGGGCCGGCCTGAACAAGGGCAAGCGTTCGATTGCCGTCGATTTCCGCAATCCGCGCGGACAGGAGTTGCTGACCCGGCTGATCTGCGCGCCGGGCGAAGATGCCGGCCTGTTCAGCACCAACTTCCCGGCCCGGGGCTGGCTCAGCTACGAGGCACTGAAAGCGCATCGGGCGGATCTCATCATGCTCAACTTTTCCGGTCGCCGCGATGGCGGCTCGGAGGTGGACTACACGGTCAATCCGCAGATCGGCCTGCCGTACATGACGGGGCCGACGAGCACGCCGGAAGTCGTGAATCATGTCCTGCCGGCGTGGGATTTCATCAGCGGCCAGATGATCGCGATCGGCCTGCTCGCCGCCGAAAGGCACCGTCGGGCAACCGGCGAAGGGCAGCTCGTGCGCCTCGCACTGAAGGACGTGGCGCTGGCGATGATCGGCAATTTCGGCATGATCGCCGAAGTGATGGTCAATGACGCCGACCGGCCACGCCAGGGCAACTATCTCTACGGCGCTTTTGGCCGCGACTTCGAAACGCTCGATGGCAAACGCCTGATGATCGTCGGCCTGACCGACATGCAGTGGCACTGCCTGACCTCGGCGACCGGCACGCAGGAAGCCATGGACGCGCTCGGCGCCCGGCTTGGCCTCGACCTCGAAAGCGAAGGCGATCGTTTTCGCGCCCGCCAGGAAATCGCCGCGCTCCTCGAACCGTGGTTCCACGCCCGCACATTCGCTGAAATCGCGAAGATCCTCAATGCGCACCGCGTCACCTGGGGGCCCTACCGCAGCGTGCGCGAAGCGATTGCCGGCGATCCCGATTGCTCGGTCGACAATCCGCTGTTTACGCTCGCCGAGCAGCCGGGAATCGGCACCTACCTGATGCCGGGGACGCCGCTTGACTTCGATCGGGTGCCGCGCCTGCCGGCGATGCCGGCGCCGGTACTGGGCCAGCACACCGACCAGATTCTGCTCGACATCCTCGGCCTGAGCGAAGCCGAAGTCGGCCGTCTGCACGATGACGGCATCGTCGCCGGCCCGGCCTGAACGACGATACCTGCCCGCCCCCTTGTTTGCCTCGAATCCATACGCCTTCCATTGAAAAGGAAAACGCCATGAAACTACCCGTTCATTTCTACAAGCCGCTCGCCATCGGCGCCCCTCAGCCGCTACGCGAACTGCCGGTGAGACCGGAACGGATGATCCATTTCTTCCCGCCGCACATCGACAAGATCCGCAACAAGGCGCCCGAGATGGCCAGGCAATGCGATGTGATGTGCGGCAACCTCGAGGACGCCATCCCGATCGAATCCAAGGACGCCGCGCGCGCGGGATTCATCGAGGTCCTGAGCAACAACGACTTCGGCGACACGGCGATGTGGGTGCGCGTCAATGCCTTGAACAGCCCCTGGATACTCGATGACCTGAGCGAGATCATCAGGCACGTCGGCAACAAGCTCGACGTCATCATGATTCCCAAGGTCGAGGGGCCGTGGGATATCCATTTCGTCGACCAGTACGTGTCGCTGCTCGAAGCCAGGCATGGCATCAAGAAGCCGATCCTGCTGCATGCCCTGCTCGAAACGGCGCAGGGCGTCACCAACGTCGAGGCGATCTGCGGCGCCAGTCCGCGCATGCATGGGCTGAGCCTGGGCCCGGCCGATCTCGCCGCTTCGCGCGGCATGAAGACGACGCGGGTCGGTGGCGGACATCCCGGCTACGGCGTACTGGTCGACGCGGAAGAAGGCAAGGAGTCGCGCGCCTTCTATCAGCAGGATCTCTGGCATTACACCATCGCCCGCATGGTCGATGCGGCCGTTGCGCACGGGCTGCGTTCATTCTACGGCCCGTTTGGCGACCTCAAGGACGAAGCCGCGTGCGAAGCGCAATTCCGCAATGCCTTCCTGATGGGCTGCTCGGGAGCCTGGTCGCTGGCGCCGAACCAGATCGCCATCGCCAAGCGCGTCTTCAGCCCGGACGTCAAGGAAGTGCTGTTCGCCAAGCGCATCCTCGAAGCGATGCCCGATGGCAGCGGCGTGGCGACCATCGACGGCAAGATGCAGGACGATGCGACCTGGAAACAGGCCAAGGTCATCGTCGATCTGGCGCGTCTGGTCGCCAGACGCGATCCGGAGCTTGCCGCCGCGTACGGCTGGTAGGGCTTTTTGATCCCGACACGGAGAGTCAGCCAGGTGAGCCAGAAGACCCGGATGGGAAATTTCTTCGAGGATTTCGGCGTCGGCCAGAAGATCGGCCACGCGACGCCGAGAACCATTACCGAAGGGGACGTGGCGCTTTACACGGCGCTGACCGGCTCGCGTTTCGCCTGTACTTCGGCCGATACCTTCGCCGACCGCCTGGGTTTCCCGCGCTCGCCGGTAGACGATCTGCTGGCCTTCAACATGGTCTTCGGCAAGACGGTGCCGGACATCTCGCTGAATGCCGTTGCCAACCTTGGCTACGCCGCCGGCCGTTTCGGCCAGCCGGTCTATCCGGGGGATACGCTCAGCGCGGAATCGACGGTGATCGGCCTCAAGGAGAACCGCGACGGCAAGACCGGCGTCGTTTACGTGCGCTCGCGCGGCGTCAATCAGCGGGCTGAAATGGTTCTGGATTATTGCCGCTGGGTCATGGTGCGCAAGAAGGACACGGCGCACCCGGCGCCCGAGGCCATCGTGCCCGAGCTCCCCGGCGCCGTCGCCGCCGACGAACTGATCGTTCCGGCGGGTATCCGCGGCGATCGCTACGAGTGCGGGCTTTCCGGCAGCACCGACCGCTGGGACGATTATCGGGTCGGCGAAAGGATCGATCATGTGGACGGCATGACCATCGAAGAAAGCGAACACATGATGGCCACCCGCCTTTACCAGAACACCGCCCGCGTGCACTTCAACCAGCATGCCGAGAAGGACGGCCGTTTTGGCCGCCGCATCGTCTATGGCGGTTTCGTCATCAGCCTGGCGCGCGCGCTGTCCTTCAACGGTCTGGCCAATGCCTTCAAGATCGTCGCCATCAATGGCGGTCGTCACGTTTCTCCGGCCTTTGCCGGCCTGACCGTCTACGCCTGGTCGGAAGTGCTCGAAAAGCTGGTTCTGCCGGGCCGCAACGATCTCGGCGCATTGCGCCTGCGTACCGTGGCGACCAAGGACCAGGCCTGCGCCGATTTTCCCTACAAACTCGACGACGGCAGCTACGATCCGAGCGTTCTCCTCGATTTCGACTACACGGTTCTGATGCCAAGAGGGGCATAGGAGGCTGAGATCCGTGCGCCCGGCACGGAACTGCCGCCGGGAATCGTGAAACTGATCGGGAGGAAACCAGCATGCGCAGCAAGATCGTTACCGCCGACGAAGCGATCGCCCTGATCCGCGACGGCGATACCCTGGCCAGTACCGGCTTCGTCCAGACCGGCTTCGCCGAGGCCCTGCTGTCGGCACTCGAGCGCCGCTTCCTCACCACCGGCAGCCCCAGCAACCTGGCCTTGTTCGCCGCCGCCGGCCAGGGCGATGGCAAGACCCTGGGCCTGAATCACCTGGGCCACGAGGGGCTGCTGCGCCGGGTGGTGGCTGGCCACTGGGGCCGCATGCCGGCGGTGGCGAAACTGGCGCTCGACAACCGCATCCAGGCGTACAACCTGCCCCAGGGGATCATCTGCCAGTTGTTCCGGGATCTTGCCTCCGGCAAGCCGGGCTCCTTCTCCAAGGTCGGGCTCCACACCTTCGTCGATCCCCGTTACGGCGGTGGCCGGGTCAATGCCGCGACCACCAAGGACATCGTCAGTCTGGTCGAAGTCGATGGCGAGGAGTGGCTGTTCTACAAGGTCGGCCAGGTCAATGTCGCCTTCGTGCGCGGCACCACCGCCGATACTTTCGGCAACATCACGATGGAGCGGGAAGCCCTGACGCTCAACAATCTCGCCATGGCGATGGCGGCCAAGAACAGCAACGGCTTCGTCATCGCCCAGGTCGAACGAATCGCCGAACGCAGCGGGCTGCCGCCGCGGCAGGTCAAGATTCCGGGAATCCTGGTCGATTGCGTCGTCGTCGCCGAACCGGCCCAGCACATGCAGACGCTGGCCACCCAGTACAACGCGGCCTACGCCGGCGAGTTCCGGGTTCCCCATCCGAGCCTGGTGTCGACGCCGCTGACCGAGCGCAAGATCATCGCCCGGCGCGCTGCCTTCGAGCTGCCGCCGAACGGCATCATCAATCTGGGCGTCGGGATGCCCGAAGGCGTGGCGACAGTTGCCCAGGAGGAGCGCATCTCGCACCTGCTGACACTGACCGTGGAATCGGGCCTGATCGGCGGGATTCCCTCGAGCGGCGGCGACTTCGGGACCGGCGTCAACATGGATGCGGTGATCGACGAGAATCAGCAGTTCGATTTCTATGACGGGGGCGGTCTCGACATGGCGTGTCTCGGCATGGCCGAGTGCGACGCCGCCGGCAACGTCAACGTCAGCCGCTTCGGCGGCCGGCTGACGGGGGCCGGCGGCTTCATCAACATCAGCCAGAACGCGCGTCTGGTGGTGTTCGTCGGCACCTTCACCGGCAGCGGTCTCAAGGTCGAGGTCGATGACGGCAAGCTGCGGATCCTCCAGGAGGGCGGGCAGAAGAAGTTCGTCAGGCAGGTCGAGCAGATCACCTTCAACGGGCAGTACGCCTACGATCGCGGCAAGCCGGTCTATTACGTCACGGAACGCTGCGTTTTCCGCCGGGTCAGGCGGGGGCTGGCACTGATCGAGGTGGCGCCGGGCATCGATGTCGGACGGGACATCCTGGCGCACATGGACTTCGAGCCGATCGTCGGCGAATACGGCGAGATGGATGCTCGCATCTTCGATCCCAACCCGATGGGCCTGGAGGCGGAACTGCTCAATCTGTCCCTGCCGGAACGCGTCATCTACGATCCGGAACGCAACATCCTGTTCCTCAATTTCGAGGGCATGCACGTCCGCGGGAAAGACGACGTGCAGGCGATCTGGGATATCTGCGAGTTGCGCTGCCGGGAAGCAGGCAAGCGGGTGGGCGTGATCATCAATTACGATCGCTTTCGCATCAACCAGGACATGTACGACGCCTATGCCGAGATGGACCGCTACTTCCTCGCCAATTACTTCAGCCAGATCACCCGCTACGCGACCAGCGCGTTCCTGCGCGCCAAACTGGGCGAGGCCTTCTCCGCGCGCAGCATCGCGCCGCACGTCTTCGAGCGCCGGGAGGAAGCCCAAGCCTTCCTCACCGGGCGCAGCGGCGACAACGGCGAGCTGCCCTGACCCGGATTGTCGCGCCGGCGAGTAGGGGCCGCGCGCAGGCGGCGCGGCGCCGTTTTCGGCGCTGCAGCGCGCAAGGTCCGTGCAGGTTGCCCTGCCGGGCGCTCGGCTGGCCCGAGCATCTGCTTTCTCTGGTGCCCGGAGCTGCGGCCGGCCCTCTCCCACGCAATTGCATGGGAGAACATCGATCGCCCTGCCGCCCCCTATGCGCCGCGCTCGAATTGCCGCAGAATAGCCCCGGTCGGGATCATGATGCACCCGCGTTTCGCGATAACCACAATGAGGAGGCAATTCCCATGTCCGTTCCGCCAGATCAACCCAAGGATGTCTTTCAGCAGATGATGCAGGCCGGCCAGTCGATGACTCAGGCCTATATGGATTTTCTTGCCAAGCAGCAGTCGGCGTCGTCCGCATCGGGCAGCCCCCCTGCGATGCCGGCGATACCGATGCCCGATCTCGAACCGTTCGCCAAGATGCAGCAGGAACTTGCCGCGCAGCACGCCCAGTTGTGGCAGTCGATGCTGCAGCGCAAGCCCGGCGAGGCAGCCGAGCCACTGGTCAAGCCGGAACCGGGCGATCGCCGCTTCAGCGCCCCGGAGTGGGCGGAAAACCCGTTTTTCGATTATCTGCGCCAGGCCTACCTGCTCAATTCAGCCTTCCTGACGAAGGTCGCCGAGACGGCGCCGATGGAGGAGGGGCCGAACAAAACGCGCATGCAGTTCGTGACCCGGTTGCTGGTGGAGGCCATGGCGCCATCCAACTTTGCCGCCACCAATCCGGAATTCGTCAAGACGGCGGTCGAGACCAAGGGCGAGAGCATCACCAATGGCCTCAAGAACATGCTGGAGGATCTGCAGAAGGGCCGCATCTCGATGACCGACGAGGCGGCGTTCGAGATCGGCACGAACATCGCGACGACGCCCGGCTCGGTCGTTTATGAAAACGAACTGATCCAGTTGATCCAGTACACCCCGACCACCGACAAGGTGGCAGAGCGGCCGCTGCTGATTTTCCCGCCGTTCATCAACAAGTTTTACCTGATGGACCTGCAACCGGAGAATTCGTTTGTCGCTTATGGCGTCGAACAGGGCTTCACGGTGTTTCTCGTGTCGTGGCGCAGCGCCACCGAGGAGCAGGCCAGGATCACCTGGGAGGATTACCTGGAGATGGGTCCGCTGACGGCGCTGCGCGTCGTGCGCGAGATCAGCGGCGTGGCCAAGCCCAACGTGCTCGGCTTCTGCATCGGCGGTCCGATGATCTGCTCGGCGCTGGCGTTGCTCAGGGCCCGTGGTGAAGATCCGGTGGAAAGCCTGACGCTGATGACGTCCCTGCTCGACTATTCCGAGCCCGGTGAAATCGGCACCTTGGTCACCGAGGAAGGAGTCCACGCGTACGAGACCAAGATCGGCAAGGGCGGCGTCATGCACGGACGCGACCTGGCGGCGGTGTTCTCGGCGCTGCGTTCGAACGACCTGATCTGGCAGTACGTCGTCGGCAACTATCTGAAGGGCGACAAGCCGAAGCCGTTCGACCTGCTCTACTGGAATTCCGACAGCACCAACCTGCCGGGGCCGTGCTTCACCTGGTACCTGCGCAACATGTATCTGTCCAACAACCTGCGCGTTCCGGGCAAACTGGAGATGCTGGGCGAGAAGATCGATCTGGGCAAGATCAATGTTCCGTCGTACATCATGGCAGCGCGCGAGGACCATCTGGTGCTGTGGCAGGCCGCGTACCTGTCGCGCAAGATACTGGGTGGCCCCAGCACCTACGCCCTGGCGGCCAGCGGCCACATTGCCGGCTCGATCAACCCGGCGTCCAAGAACCGTCGCAACTACTGGGTGAACGACGGCGCCGACGAAGCGCTGACCGCCGACGAGTGGCTGGCCGGGGCCGTCGATCAGAAGGGTAGCTGGTGGCCGCACTGGGCCGAATGGCTGGGCCAGCGCAGCGGCAGGAAGATCGCCGCACCGAAGAAGCCGGGCAACGCGAAGTACAAGGAGATCGAACCGGCGCCGGGTCGCTACGTCAAGGCGAAAGCCACCTGATCGACGGCGACTGATGGTGTGGTGCGAGGGCGATCCGCAGGTGGATCGCCCTTTTTGCGTGGCCGCTTGTCCGGGGCGGGTGAGGGGTTGACTGCGACTTCGCCTGCGCGACCGGGTAAGTTCAATTCGCCGAATGTGGCGAAACCGATTGCAATATCGGCATAATTCGCCTAAAATGACGCATTATGAAGATCGCAACGACACTGACCAACGAAGCCATTCTCCAGGAACTGGGCGAACGGCTGGCGGGAGCCCGGCTGGAGCGCAACCTGACTCAGGCGGCATTGGCCGAGGAGGCGGGTGTCGCCAAGCGCACGGTCGAGCGGCTGGAATCGGGCCAGGCGGCAACGCAGCTGTCCGGGTTTGTCCGGGTCTGCCGGGCGCTCGGCCTGCTCGAGCGGCTCGATGCGCTCGTTCCCGAAGGCACCGCAAGCCCGATCGCGCAACTGAAGCTGCAGGGCCGCAAGCGGCAGCGGGCCACGGGCCGCAAGGCGTCGGCGGCGGCAGCGAAGAAATGGACCTGGGGTGACGGGTCATGATCGCCAGGGTCCGGCTCTGGGGGCGGACCATCGGGGCGGTCGCGCTGGAGGAGGGACGCGACCATGCCGCCTTTCAGTACGACCCCGGGTTCGCCGCCAGCGGAATCGAGCTTTCGCCGCTGGTGATGCCGCTGAGCGACCGCGTCTATGAGTTTCCCGCGCTGCCGCGCAACACCTTTCACGGCCTGCCGGGGCTGCTGGCGGATTCGCTGCCGGACAGGTTCGGCAATGCCCTGATCGATGCCTGGCTGGCGACGCAGGGGCGCGCGCCGGAGAGCTTCGGCGCCATCGAGCGCCTGTGCTACACCGGCACGCGCGGCATGGGGGCGCTCGAGTTCGCGCCGGTGCTGGGGCCGCGCCCGCGCACGGCGACCAAGGTGAGGATCGACGCGCTGGTGCGGCTGGCGTCCGATGTCCTGACGCATCGCGACGAAATGCAGGCGACCTTTGCCGGACCCGCGCGCGAGAAGGCGTTGAACGACATTCTCCGGGTCGGCACCTCCGCCGGCGGCGCGCGGGCCAAGGCGGTGATCGCGTGGAACCGCGAGACGAACGAGGTGCGTTCCGGGCAGATCGCGGCGGGCGAGGGGTTCGAGTACTGGCTGCTGAAATTCGACGGCGTCGCCGGCAACAGGGACAAGGAACTCGAGGATCCGAAGGGCTATGGCGCCATCGAATACGCCTACCACCTGATGGCCAAGGCGGCGGGGATCGCGATGACCGAGTGCCGGCTGCTCGAGGAAGGCGGCCGCCGGCACTTCATGACCCGGCGCTTCGACCGGCTGGCCGGCGGCGAAAAGCTGCACATGCAGTCGCTGTGCGCGCTGGCGCATTTCGATTTCAACCAGGCCGGCGCCTATGCCTACGAGCAGGCGCTGCTGACGATCCGCCAGCTCGGCCTGCCGATGGCAGCGGTCGAGGAGCAGTTCCGGCGCATGGTCTTCAACATCGTCGCCCGCAATCAGGACGACCATGTGAAGAACATCGCCTTCCTGATGGACAGGCAGGGCCGCTGGTCGCTGGCGCCGGCGTTCGACGTGACCTACAGCTACAACCCGTCGGGCGCGTGGACTTCCACCCACCAGATGACGCTGAACGGAAAGCGCGACGGCTTCACGCTGGAGGATTTCCGGACGTGTGCCAGGTCGGCGCTGATGAAGCGCGGCCGCGCCGAAACGATCGTCGAACAGGTAACGGCGGCAGTGCGGCGCTGGCCGGAGTTCGCGGCGGCAGGGGGGCTGGCGGACAACTGGCGCGACCGGATTCAAGAAAGCCACCGGCTGAACTTCGCCCCCGGTTGAGCCCGGGTGGATTGCGCGGTCCGCCTCAGGCGGGTTTCAGTGTCGCCGCCAGGGAGATCCAGGCCAGCCCCAGCCATTCGTGCAGGGCATAGTAGGAGGTCTGGAGCGCCCTCGCTTGTGGCAGGAAGTCGAAGACTTCAAGTGGCCCGTCGCCCGGGCCCTTGAAGTCGGTGGGGGCCGGGATGACTTCGAGGCCGGCGCCTTCGAAAAGCTGCCGGGCGCGGGGCATGTGGAAAGCCTGGGTGACCAGCACGACGCGCCGGATGCCGGCCGGCTTGAGAATCTGCGCGGACATCCTGGCGTTATCCGCCGTGTCCCTGGATTCACTCTCTTTCCAGCGGACCGGGACCCCGAATTCCCTTTCCGCAATCGCTGCCATCACGTCCGCTTCGGAGCGGCTGGCGTGCAGTGGAACGCCGCCGGTGATCAGGACGGGAAGCTGCAGCCGGCGCGCGAGGGTGGCACCGTAGCGCAGGCGGACGAGGCTGCGTTCGTTGACGGTATCGCTGCCGTATTCGGGCGCATCGCGCCTGAGGCCGCTGCCGAGCACGACGATCGCCCGGGCTCCCTGGGCGGAAACGAAGACGCCGCCGGCCCGCGCTTCCAGGGGGGCGATGAGATTGCTGGCGACAATCGGCAGGCTCTGCAGAAACAGCAGAACGCCGCCGATCAGCGCCAGGCCGAATGCCCAGCGCCGCCGCCGGAAAAGGGCGGCGACGAGGAGCAGCAGCAGGCCGTTGGCCGGCGGGAGCAGAAGCGTGCCGAGAAGGTTCTTGAAGATGAAGACGCTGGACATGGTGAGCCGGGTTCTTGTCCCGCCACCCGGCGGGCTTGGCCGGCGCGGCAGACGGACGGAGTGTGCCGCCTGCCGCGACGCCGGTCAATCATGGCCTTGCGCTCAGTCGCCGCGCTTCTTCAGTTCCACCAGCGGAATCACGTCCGGCATGTGGATGCGCGGGCGGTCGGGTTCGACTGCGTCGAGCGGGTCGCACTCGACCATCGTCGCCAGGCAGCGGCGGGTGAGGTCCTGGTAAGTGTGGGTGCCGTCGACCTTCCAGGCGATTTCGTCGTCGGAGAGGGGGCGGATGACCCTGGCCGGCATGCCGGCGGCGAGGCTGCGCGGGGGAATTTCGACGCCGGCCTTGACGAAGGCGCAGGCGGCGACGACGGCCGATTCGCCGATCACGGCGTTGTCCATGATCACCGCATTCATGCCGACCAGCGCGTTTCTGCGGACTTGGCAGCCATGCAGCACGGCGCCGTGGCCGATGTGCCCGTCCTCGCCGACAATGGTATCGGTGCCGGGAAAGCCGTGCATGACGCAGGTGTCCTGAAGGTTGGCGCCGCGCTCGAGGATCAGCCGGCCGAAGTCGCCGCGCAGACTGGCGCACGGGCCGACATAGCAGCCGGGGCCGACGATGACGTCGCCGATCAGCACGGCGGTCGGGTGAACGAAGGCGGTGGGGTCGACCACGGGGACGATGCCGTCAATCGCATAGACGCGCAGGGTATTCATTCGCAACTCCTGACAGGTTATGGGCGGATTCTATAGAATGGCAGCCGGTTTCGCTTCGGAATGACAGGGCAGCGACCGGGAAACGAACCGGACGGCCGGCGCGGGGTTCGGTTACCGTTGCAGTCGGCCGGGGCGCCGGGCCAGCCGTTGTCATCGGAAAGCAGTTGGTGGCAATGTGCTCGCCGGCCCGCCCGCATTACCCTGGCACCTAGAGGAGATTTACCCATGAGCAAGCAATTCGCTTCCGTCGCCGACCTCGAGGTCAAGAAGACGACCTTCGAACAACTTTCCGCCCACTGCTGGGCGTACACCGCCGAAGGCGACCCCAACACCGGCGTCGTCATCGGCGACGAAGCCGTGCTGATCTGCGACGCGCTGGCGACGCCGGTGATGGCGCAGAACCTGATCGCCGAGATCCGCAAGGTCACCGACAAGCCGATCAAGTACGTCGTCCTCTCGCACTACCACGCCGTGCGCGTGCTCGGCGCTTCCGGCTACAAGGCCGCGGGAATGCAGGAGATCATCGCCAGCCAGGGCACCTACGAGATGATCGTCGAGCGTGGCGAGCAGGACATGATGTCCGAATACGAGCGTTTTCCGCGCCTGTTCCAGAACTTCGAGTCGATCCCCGGCCTGACCTGGCCGACCCTGGTCTTCAAGGACGAGATGACCCTGTGGATGGGCAAGGATCTCGAGGTGAAGATCATGCATCCCGGCACGGGCCACACCAGGGGCGACACCATCGTCTGGATCCCGTCCGAGAAGGTGCTGTTCTCCGGCGACCTCGTCGAAGCCGACGCCGCCTGCTACACCGGCGACGCCCAGCTCGAGGAATGGCCGGCGACGCTCGATGCGCTCGCCGCCTTCGGCGCCGACAAGCTGGTGCCCGGCCGCGGCCCGGCGCTGGTCGGCCCGGCCCGCGTGGCGGAGGGACTGGCCTACACCCGCGATTTCGTGACCACGCTGCTGCGCTTCGGCGAAGGAAGCGGTGGCGCAGGGCATGAACCTCAAGCAGGCGATGGCCCACACGCGCAAGGCGATGGACCCGAAGTTCGGCCAGGTCTTCATCTACGAGCACTGCCTGCCGTTCGACGTGACGCGCGCGGTCGACGAGGCGAGCGGCATCAAGCATCCGCGCATCTGGACGGCCGAGCGCGACCGGGAAATGTGGCACGGGCTGCAGGCTGATTGATGCCGGGACGCGGCCATGACTTTGACGTTCGCTTGCCGTACAACGTGTACTGCGCTCCGTCTTGCGTCCTGCCCGTTCCGGCGCCAATCCGTCCGGTGAATCGTTTGAAGGGGAGACAAGCATGCTGAGCACCTACCAATACCCGAAGTACGAGTACGTCGCGCCGCCCGAAATCAGGAGCGGCGAGCCGGGGCGCTATCCGGTCGTGGTGGTCGGCGCCGGCCCGGTCGGCCTGGCGGCGGCGATCGAACTGGCGCAGTCGGGCGTGCCGGTCGTCGTCCTCGACGATGACGATACCGTTTCGGTCGGCTCGCGCGGCGTCTGCTATGCCAAGCGCGCGCTCGAGATACTCGACCGCATCGGCGTCGGCGATGCCTGCGTGGCCAGGGGGGTGAGCTGGAACGTCGGCCGCACCTTCTTCCGCGAGGAGGAGGTCTACAACTTCAACCTGCTGCCGCAGCCCGACCACAAGCGTCCGGGCATGATCAACCTGCAGCAGTACTACCTCGAGGAATTCCTGGTCCGGCGCGCCCGCGAATTGCCCGGTCTCGATCTCCGCTTCAGGAACAAGGTGGTTTCGGTTTCGCCCGCCGGCAACGGGGCGACGCTCCAGGTCGAAACGCCGGACGGCGCCTACGCGCTCACGGCCGACTGGCTGATCGTCGCCGACGGCGCGCGCAGCGCCATTCGCGGCATGATGAATCTGGACATCGAGGGCAGGGTCTTTCTCGATCGCTTCCTGATCGCCGACGTGGTGATGAAGGCCGACTTTCCCGCCGAGCGCTGGTTCTGGTTCGATCCGCCTTTCCATCCGGGCCAGTCGGTGCTGCTGCACCGCCAGGCCGACAACGTCTACCGCATCGACTTCCAGCTCGGCTGGCAGGCCGACCCGGAGGAAGAGAAGAAGCCGGAGAAGGTCATTCCCCGCATCAGGGCGATGCTCGGCGCCGACCGCGAATTCGAGCTCGAGTGGGTCAGCGTCTACACCTTCCAGTGCCGCCGCATGCAGCAGTTCCGCCACGGCCGCGTCCTGTTCGTCGGTGACGCCGCGCACCAGGTTTCGCCGTTCGGCGCGCGCGGCGCCAACTCGGGAATCCAGGACAGCGACAACCTGTGCTGGAAGCTCAGGCTGGTGCTCGACGGCAAGGCGCCCGACAGCCTGCTCGACAGCTATTCCGAGGAGCGGGTCTTCGCCGCCGATGAAAACATCATGAACTCGACGCGGTCAACCGACTTCATCACGCCGAAATCCCGGACCTCGCTGAATTTCCGCAACGCGGTGCTGACGCTGGCCCGCGACCATGCCTTCGCCCGCGCGCTCGTCAATTCGGGCCGCCTTTCGGTGCCGTCCATCCTGACCGAGTCGCGCCTCAATACGCCGGACGATGACGCCTTCGCCGGCGACATGGTGCCGGGCGCCCCGATGGACGACGCGCCGATGCGGGAAGACGGCGCGGAGTTCTGGCTGCTCGACCGCGTCGGCAACCGCTTCATGGCACTGGTTCATGTTGAAGACCCTGCCGCGGTCAACGCCAATCTGGCCCGGGAATTCAAATCATTGGCCGGCGAACCGATCCCGCTCGAGGTCGTCCTCGTCTCGGCGAAGCCGGGGCGGGCGCCGGAGGGGCTGCGCGTATTCGAGGACGGCAGGGGTCGTTTTGCCGAGCGCTACGACAGCACACCCGGCACCGTTTACCTGATCCGTCCCGACCAGCATGTCACTGCCCGCTGGCGCGCCTTCGACGCCGGCCGCGTCAAGGCGGCGCTGGCGCGCGCTACCTGCAACAGCCATTGAGGAGCCGGCCATGTCCCTGATCCTGACCCCCAATTTCAACGAACCCGGCAAACGCTACTTCCGCGCCTTTTCCCCCGGAGACGACTTCTACGAAGCACTGATCGAAACCCATCGCGATCTCAGCGACGTGCAGAGCGCGCTGCTCAACGCCCGGCTGGTGCTCCTGCTGTCGAACCACATCGGCGACATCAGCGTGCTGCGCGAGGCGATGAAGATCGCCCGTGAAGGCGTCTGAGGAGAGGATCGCGATGAAGATCCAGAGAATCCACCACGTCGCCTATCGTTGCAGGGACGCCAAGGAAACCGTCGAGTGGTACGGGAAGTACCTGAACATGGGGTTCGTGCTGGCGATTGCCGAGAACGAGGTGCCGTCAACGAAGGAACCCGACCCCTACATGCACATCTTCCTCGACGCCGGGCAGGGCAACATCCTCGCCTTCTTCGAGTTGCCGACCAAGCCGCCGATGGGTCGTGATCCCAACACGCCGGCGTGGACCCAGCACATCGCCTTCGAGGTCGAATCGATCGACGCCCTGCTCGAAACCAAGGCAAGGCTGGAAGCCGACGGCATCGAGGTGGTCGGGCCGACCGACCACACCATCTTCAAGTCGATCTACTTTTTCGACCCGAGCGGTCATCGTCTCGAACTGGCGGCCAACACCGGCACCCCGAAGATGGCGCGGATGCTCGACGAAGTGAAGTGGGAAATGCTGAACGAGTGGGCGCTGACAAAGAAGGCGCCGCAGCACGCGCGCTGGATGCACGACGGCAGCTACGCCGGGGAGTAGGAGATGAAACTCGCCACCCTCAAGCGCGGCGGCCGCGACGGCACGCTGGTCGTCGTCAACCGCGCGCTGACCCATTGCCGCGCCGTGCCGGCGATCGCCCGCACGCTGCAGGCGGCGCTCGACGACTGGGAAGCCGTCGAGCAGCAACTTCGCGATGTCTACGTGGCGCTCAACAGCGGCGCCTTGACCGGTTCCGAGGTCTTCGATCCGGCCGCCTGCCATTCGCCGTTGCCGCGCGCCTACCAGTGGGCCGACGGCTCGGCCTACGTCAATCACGTCGAACTGGTGCGCCGCGCCCGCGGCGCCGAACTGCCGCCGGAGTTCTGGAGCGACCCGCTGATGTACCAGGGCGGTTCCGACTCCTTCGTCGGCCCGCGCGATCCGGTGTACGCGCTGGCGGAAGAGTGGGGCATCGACCTCGAAGCCGAGGTCGCCGTCATCACCGGCGATGTGAAGATGGGCGCGACGCCGGCCGAGGCCGCCAAGGCGATCCGCCTGCTGCTGCTGGTCAATGACGTGTCGCTGCGCAACCTCATTCCCGGCGAACTGGCCAAGGGATTCGGCTTCCTCCAGTCCAAGCCGGCCTCGGCGTTCAGCCCGGTGGCGGTGACGCCCGACGAACTGGGCGGCGACTGGCGCGACGGCCGTGTCCACCGCCCGCTGACCGTGCATCTGAACAGCGCGCTGTTCGGCAATCCCGATGCCGGAACCGACATGGTCTTCAACTTCCCGCAACTGGTCGCGCATCTGGCGAAAACCCGGGAGGTGGAAGCCGGATCGATCATCGGTTCGGGCACCGTCTCCAACAAGCAGGGTGGCCTGCACGGATCGAGCATCGCCAATGGCGGCGTTGGCTACTGCTGCCTGGCCGAGCTGCGGATGTACGAAACCATCGAGACCGGCAAGCCGCGGACCAGCTTCCTGAAGTTCGGCGACACGTTGCGGATCGAGATGTTCGACCGCAACGGCGCCAGCATCTTCGGGGCCATCGACCAGCGCGTCGAAAGGTATCCAGGCTGAGACCACGGAGTCGCCATGCTCAGGCTTTACACCTATTTCCGCAGTTCCGCCGCCTACCGGGTGCGCATCGCGCTCAACCTGAAGGGCCTGGCGTATGAAGCCGTGCCGGTCCATCTGCTGCGCGACGGCGGCCAGCAGAACCAGCCCGACTATCGCGCGCTGAGCCCGCTCGGCACGGTGCCGGCGCTGCAGACCGGAAGCGGGACCTTCACGCAATCGCTGGCGATCATCGAATACCTCGACGAGACCCATCCGCTGCCGCCGCTGCTGCCGGCTCCGGCCGAGGACCGGGCGCGGGTCAGGGCGCTGGCGCAGACCATCGCCTGCGACATCCATCCCGTCAACAACCTGCGCGTCCTGCAATACCTGGGCCGCGAATTGGGCGCGACGCAGGAACAGAAGGACGCCTGGTACCGGCACTGGGTCAACGCGGGCCTGCTCGCCGTCGAGCAGTTGCTGGCCGGCGACCCGCGCACCGGCACCTTCTGCCACGGCGAGATGCCTGGGCTGGCCGACTGCTGCCTGGTGCCGCAGGTTTTCAATGCGCGCCGCTTCGACTGCCCGCTCGACGCCCTGCCGACCCTCCGGCGCATCGTCGCCGCCTGCGAGCAACTGGCCGCCTTTCAGAACGCCGCGCCGGCCATGCAGCCGGACGCCGAATGACAACACGGGAGACAGCATGACCTACGCCATCGACAGCACACCCCTGTGGCAGCCCGACCCGGCCACCGTCGGCGACACCCGCATGGCGATGTTCATGCGGGCGACCGGCCACGGAAGCTATGCCGATCTCTGGCAATGGTCGGTCGACCAACCGGAAGTCTTCTGGTCGACGCTGTGGAATTTCTGCGGCGCCGTCGGTGAAAAAGGCACGGAAATCCTCGTCGACCGCGACAGGTCCGCAAGGGATGCCGCCCCCGGTGTTGCCGGGGACATAATGCGCGGCGCCCGCTGGTTCCCGCAGGCGCGGCTGAACTACGCCGAAAACCTGCTCAAGAACCGCGACGACGGCGAAGCGCTGGTCTTCTGGGGTGAGGACAAGGTCAGGCGTCGGATGAGCCGGGCCGAACTTTATGCCGAGGTTGCGCGCTTCCAGGCCTTCCTGGTCGAAGCCGGGGTGGGCGAGGGCGACCGCGTCGCCGGCTATCTGCCCAACCTGCCCGAGACGCTGGTCGCGATGCTCGCCGCCACCGCGCTCGGCGCCATCTGGAGCTCCGCTTCGCCCGACTTCGGCGTGCAGGGCGTGCTCGACCGCTTCGGCCAGATCGAGCCCAAGGTGCTGGTCTGCGTCAACGGCTACTGGTACAACGGCAAGCCGGTCGATTGCCTGGAGAAGAACGCCGAAGTGGTGGCGCAAATGCCGACGCTGTTGAAGACCGTCGTCGTTCCCTACCTCGCTGCCGCGCCCGACATCGGCAAGATCGCCAACGCCGTGGGCTGGAACGACATTGCGGCGGTCAACCCGCAAACAGAGGTCATTTTCAAGCGCGTCGCCTTCGATCATCCGCTGTTCATCATGTTTTCCAGCGGCACCACCGGCGTGCCGAAATGCATCGTCCATTGCCACGGCGGCGTGCTGCTGCAGCACCTCAAGGAACACCAGTTGCACAGCGACGTGCGACCGGGCGACCGGCTGTTCTACTTCACCACCTGCGGCTGGATGATGTGGAACTGGCTGGTCTCCGGCCTCGCCGCCGGCGCCACGCTGCTGCTCTACGACGGGTCGCCGTTCGCGGCCGGGAACACGGTGCTTTTCGACTTCGCCGCCGCCGAGCGCATGACCCACTTCGGGACCTCGGCCAAGTTCATCGACGCCGCCGCCAAGCTCGGCCTGACGCCGGGCAGGACGCACGATCTGTCGGCGCTGCGCGCCATGTTCTCGACCGGCAGCCCGCTGTCGCCGGAGGGTTTCGACTGGGTCTATCGCGAGATCAAGCAGGACATCCTGCTCGCGTCGATTTCCGGCGGCACCGACATCATTTCCTGCTTCGTCCTCGGCAACCCGGTGCTGCCCGTCTATCGCGGCGAGATCCAGTGTCGCGGGCTGGGCATGGCGGTCAACGTGTTCGACGACGAGGGCACGCCGGTACGCTCGCAAAAGGGCGAGCTGGTGTGCACCAAACCGTTCCCGGTGATGCCGGTCGGCTTCTGGAACGATCCCGACGGGAAGAAATACCACGCCGCCTACTTCGAGCGCTTCGACGAACATCTGGTGCCACGGCGACTTCTCCGAGCTGACCGCGCACGACGGCATGATCATCTACGGCCGCTCGGACGCGACGCTCAACCCCGGCGGCGTGCGCATCGGCACCGCCGAAATCTACCGCCAGGTCGAGCAGTTGCCGGAAATCCTCGAATCGCTGGTCATCGGCCAGGACTGGCCGCCGGGCAGGAACGACGACGTGCGCGTCGTGCTCTTCGTCAAGCTGCAGGATGGCCAGGTGCTGGACGCCGCGTTGACCGAGCGCATCAAGAAACAGATCAGGGACAACACGACGCCGCGCCACGTTCCGGCGAGGGTCGTGCAGGTGCAGGACATCCCGCGCACCAAGTCGGGCAAGATCGTCGAACTGGCCGTGCGCAACGTCGTGCACGACCAGCCGGTCAAGAACGTCGAGGCGCTGGCCAATCCGGAAGCGCTGGAGTTCTTCCGCAATCGGGCGGAACTGGCGGACTGAGGCGCGCCGGTGTTCAGACACAGCATGTTGTTGCGAAGTTTGGCTTCGGGTGATGTCAGAGCCGCCCTGCCTGAGCACCAATTTGCTGCGTCCGGAGTAAGGTGAGGTCAGCAACCTGCTACCTGCTGCCACTCATCGTTTTCCCATACCAGCCACCCAAGCGACCGCAGCACTCCTTGACCTGCCGTCGGGCCGAATCACAGTTCAACGCCTGAGGTCAGCGGCGCTTGAGGCGACTACCGTTGTTGCGGGAGAAAGAATGGAAAGCGGGACAAACGTCCGCTGTGACTATTTTTTAGCTGCTGCCTGCAACTCGCGGAATCATTCTATTCAGGAAAGAACTGAAACGAAAACTGGTAGCGCATCAGGGTCAGATTGGGTACAACTTTGGCAGCAGCGCGTGCTTTTCGGTCGAACTCCGACGCTATCAAGATACCCCGCACATTATCCACACCTTCTTCTTCCATCACGCTCCCAATGTAGCTCAGAATCTGTGCGATGGCGCGCTGTCCAGCCACTCCTGTCTTTAGCTCAATGACGACGGGGGTGGACTCTGAATCTTCGGCCGTAATGTCGATGAATCCTGTTTCAACGGAACGCTCCCGCCCACCGTCAGTAATTCGAAGGCCTTGCTCTATCTGGCCGATGTTTTGGCGAATTGCAGCCTGCATGTCTTTTTCCAGCCCTATTGTTTGCGCTACATCTGGCTCGGGACTGGTTTCAGTTGCAGGAACATCGGACTCAGAAACGTCGGACTCGGGAACGTCCGAATTGCCCTCCAAAAACCTTCGATACCGCCGGACAGCATCTCGATACGATGCCAGGTTGTTGTAGGCATCTCCCTTAAACGGGATTCTTGATGGGTTTGGCCTATTGTTCCGTCGGTCCTGCGTGGTGTAGTTCAGTTCGGCAATTACACCTTCCAAACGATCCTCATTGTACAAGGCATCGAGGTCGCCGTAGTACTCCTCAACCCGGCCGGCCCGATGCATCTGGGCAGTAATCGTCCCGCCCTGGTAGTTCTGGGCCGCAAGCCAGTTCCTATAGTTTTCAGTTTGCATACATTCTCACAAGGCAGCTAACGAATGAAAGGGACTTCCCTGTCCCGAAGGTGCGGCAGAAACCCAACTTAAACTACGGGATTTCTGGGGATTTTGCGGGCCTCTCTGGTGCATCCGATAAGGTCGGCCGATCCAGTTCAATATCATCGTCGGCACTTGCTTCTAGGCTTGTCCAATTGAGGGGTGCCGGTTAAACGCGGGGAGCAGCCTACTGCACGCGTCGCTTCGGCGGAAGAAAACATGGGCGCTTGTTTGGAATTTGACAGCCAAGCCCTCAGTTTTTCCGTCGCGTCGATAGGCACGCCATGAATTCCGCAAGGAATTGACTCTAGCCAACTCTCAAGCTCGCGGACATCAATGTCACCACCCCTGCGATTGATATGAACACTGTGCCCCCTGCAATAGGGCTTCAGGTGCTTCAGATTGTCGGGGAGGTCGTGGCTTGAAGATCCGAAGTACCAGAAGCGGCGGCCAAGCAGAACGTTCCCACCGCTAAGGTCATTCGCGATATTGCTTTCGTCATGAGTGACGTTCTTTACCTGTGTGAGCACCCCGGAGTTGTTGGGCCGATATATGTTGTCGGGAATGGGTGATGCGCCTGGCCGACGATCCTCAAAGCGTGGATCTTCCCAATACCGTTCGAAGGGGAGGATTTCATCAACCTGCATCACGTACACGACTTGGTCATTACGTCGGCTGCGAACCCCGATGATCCAGTCGCCCACAGATGCCGTTCGACGAATCATCGGCTTGCAAATAGCCAACGAACAAACGCCGCCAAACGGACGCGGGGCCGATCCTCCGTCATACTGAACAACATATCTGTAGATGTTCATGGCGACTCCTTTCTATCGGTTGGAAAACGCTGAGCGAAAAGTGCTGCGATCCAATCCTCGGACTCCGGGTAGTGTTCGCAATCAAGAACGAATTCCTGTCCCTTCGCAACGGATTGCAATTCGACGGAATCACCGTGCCGCGACCAACGCGAAAGCTTCGTGTGGTAGGTGAGGCCAGACGGTTTGCCTTCAGGTGAAAACCAAGAGGGAAGGCGCCACACCGACCTAGTCCTACCCTCGGCCGTCAGACGGAGCATGGGCGAGAATTTTTCAAAGACTCCTCCACCTGGTATCGGCAACTGCTTGCCGCCAAGCACGAAGTTTTCTGATCCGATATAGATCGTGTTGTTGGAACTCTCAAACTGTGCCGCCCTAGCGATGTGGGGATGCGTCTGCAACCACGGATAGGCGCCAAGAATGGTCTCCGTTTGGCGGCCTATGGGAAGAACTTCGCCGACTTTGTAGCCAACCGAAGATTGCATGAATATCCGGGCTGCCGGGAACATAGCGCCAGGTTGGGCCAGATCGCTCAACTCTGCGAACCAGCCAAAGAATAGAAAGATGCTCCCTCCGCCACGTTCTGTTTCGCCAAATGGGACTGCGCGGATGCAATTTGCCCGAATGCGGCCGCCACCGGGAGCACGTTCTAACGCAGATCCGTGCAGATCGGGGTCATATGCACACGGGTCTCCGGTTGATCCGGTTGCCAGTCAGCTGGGCCGCCAGTGCCCCAACGTCGAAATCGCCGTAACAGATCTCGCCGAGACATGAGTTTCATGTGCGGAAGGAATCGGCAGAGAAAGCATCGTGTCATCTGGGAAGATTGGGCTTGGCACGCCCCGTATTGAGAATCGAAGCCCTTTCTGCTCAAGATCAAACGCATAGTCTCGCCGTTCTTAACTCATGATTGGAACTTGGCGTAAGTGTTCCAGGAGTCACACGTAAATGCCTGACCCACTGCGCCGCGTGCATGACATTTTGCGCCAACTCGCGAAAAACTGGATGCCATGCCGAATTCTTTTACGGTATTGGGCTTGGTCAACGGCCTCTATGGCGGGTTTATGTCAGTCAACAAATGCCTAGCACGACTGCTCCGCTCGGTTACTTGCCGCTTAACTTTGTACAGCGCGACAGGCCGCTGAGGGTCGATCCGAGCCATTCAAGTTGGCGCGATTCGCTGCTCGGATAGACGAGATTCGCATCTGCTGCGGTAAACCCGGAAAAACGGCCAAAATTGCCAGGAATTCTGCAGCGGGTTTTTCGGCCGGGGCCGAACCTAAAATTTCCACCGTCCCCACGGGTCAGGTCCGTTCCTGAAAGCGAAAATCTGGCGACACCGAGGTTCAGCTTATTGATCGGGGAGAGTGGTTTCGACGGAGCGGGCGGCGAGGAGAAAGCAGGGCAAGACCAGAGGCCGGCGTGTTTCGTATGGACCGAGGACGGGCCGGGCGAGGTCGAGCTTGTGGACGACCACTGAAGGAGTTTGAGCATGCGTACGGTTGCCCCCGTTTCTCCTGGCGAAGTGCTGGAGGAAGAGTTCCTGAAGCCGCTGGGCCTGACGAAGTACCGCCTGGCCAAGGATATCGGCGTGCCGCCTCAGCGAATCGGCGACATCGTGGCGGGCAAGCGGGCTATCACCGCCGATACCGACCTCCGTCTGTGTCGCTACTTCGGGCTCAGTGACGGGTGGTGGCTTCGTGGTCAGGCCAACTACGACTCGGCAATCGCGCGAGAAACCCTGGGTGAAGCCCTCGCGCGCATTCCCCGCTGCCAACTGTTGGTTGCCTGAACATTTCGCGCAAAAGTGGGGCCGAGCCATTCGTCACCCCGGTGAAAGCCGGGGTCCGGATTGTTGAACTCCCAGCATTCCGGCCTGTGCCGGAATGACGAAATCGCAGTGGATCAGCGGTGCCGGGGACGTGACCCCAGGTGGCGGCTTACTGGAGAGGCAAGCGAACAGCGGAAGG
>CAWEMU010000059.1:0-80676 GCA_963810175.1 uncultured beta proteobacterium
TCCAGCTCAGCCTTTGACTGCAGGGCCAGCCTGTGCTGTTCCTCATTATGATAAAAGATGGCGCTTCGATACTGATTCCCGGAATCACAGAACTGCCGGTCTTTAGTGGTCGGGTCGATGTTGTGCCAAAAGACATTCAGGAGCTTTTCATAGGTCACTTTTGCCGGGTCATAGACGACCTGAACTGACTCGGCATGCCCGGTCCCTCCTGCCGAAACCTCTTCGTAAGTAGGGTTTTTTTTCTGCCCGCCGGTATAGCCGGAGGTGACTGAAATCACACCCGGAATCTCGTCAAACGGATGCTCCATGCACCAGAAACAGCCTCCTGCAAAGGTCGCTTTCTCATAATTGGCTGCTGCCATGACTGTGGTTGAGATGAGTATGACTGACAGCCCCATCATCGCGATAATAAGCATTTTCATTGTGTCTCCTCTCTATAACAGGCTTATTTCTTGGTTGCCACGAATTGCAGGGCAGCTGAATTCATGCAGTAGCGCAGCCCTGTTGGTTTGGGACCATCGTCAAAAACATGGCCGATATGCCCTTCGCAGCGGCGGCAGAGCACTTCAGTGCGGCGCATGAATAAGGTATTGTCCGGTCTGGTGATGATGTTCTCAGCAGCGATTGGCGCAGTAAAGCTCGGCCAGCCGGTACCTGAATCGAATTTGTCTTCAGACCTGAACAGGTCGAGCCCGCAGCCGGCACAACGGTAAATGCCGTGCTCGTGATTCTGGTCGTATTTTCCGGAGAAGGCCCGTTCAGTCCCCTTTTCCCGCAGGATATGGTACTGTTCGGGTGTCAACAGTTTTTTCCACTCTTCTTTGGTTTTAACAACAGTTTCGCTCATGATATAGCCTCCTTTTTCAGCGGAATACACCTTGATCGGCGACGGCGATGTTGTGCCTGCTGTCCCGGCCTGCTTTCCCATTCCGCATGAAAAGACTATACTGCCGGCAATGAGTCCGGTCAGCAGGAGCCTCCGGAATATGGTTGAGTATTTCATTTGAGACCTCCTTTATTTTTGCTAAGCATCCGGGGCCAGTTCTCGTCGGCCTTTCGGATATACTCCTGCATATCCTTTTCCCATAATTTCTGAACATCTTTGTCCAGATTGAGATACAACTTTCCTTCATAAATTGTCCATGCCTCAGGGTCGATATCAGCGGTCTTACCCTGGCTTATTGCATAGGCACAGTAGCCGCCATACCTGGGCGCATATTTTTCAGGATCTTTTTTAAACATTTCAAGGTGATCTGAACTGGCAAACCTCCACTCCGCACTCTTCCATACGTATTTGAATTCAGGCATTCCCCTGACCGGTCTGCTGTCAGTGAAATATGCAACCGGGTCATACCCTTTGATCGCCACTCCTTCAGACGTAACATTGACCTGTGATATGGGTGGGCTTTTTGCGCAAGAGAAGAAAACAAGCGAGAGGATAATCGCTATAAGGAAACCTTTTGTATGGAAGAATATATCCATTGCGCTATCCTTCTATATTGCTCAGAAAAAATCAGGGTCATTACTTCATTTGGCACTTTAGCATATGTTGTTGCTTAATTATACCCTACGATAGTGAATGTGTGAAGATGCCTACTCCGCACATTCCTCTTACAACATGATTATTAAGATTATAATGTAAATTATTAAATAAAAGTTGACAAGCATAATCTTTTTTAAGATAATTAGGTTGAGATAATGACGGATACCTTGATGTGAGAACAATTTGGAGATTTGATGCCTGATGAAATGTCAGAAAGCCTTAGAGTCTGTATTGCGGTTGAGACAATAACAGCAGAAATATACCATGCTTTAAGCAGGTTATTTCCTCAGGCTAAAAATTTTTGGTATGACTTGGCATTGAGTGAAGAAAATCATACAAATATTCTTTTATCAGCCTCGGGCTTGCACAGGGCGGAAATTCTAACCGAATATATAGTGCCTCGTTCATTATTCAGGGTCAGGGAGACTTTCACACTCGTAAGTGATTCAAAAAAAAAGAGTTGGAACTGAAAACTTCTCAGTAAAAGAAGCTTTGAAATGGCCCTTCAAATCGAAAACTCAACTGGAGAAATCTATTTTCAGCAGGTGATTTCACAACAGACCGATTCTGAAGTGATCTTAGAATTGAAAAAACTGCTTGTTGATGAACAATACATAATGTCAAGATACTGAATTTTATGAAAACCTATGGGTTTTAACCCCGAAATTTCATGAAAGAGAATACGGAAATAATGAGATGAGTCAGCGAATGAAACACCTGCGATACCGCAATGAAAACAACAAGCTTGTTGCGCAAGAGCGAGCAATCCGAAGCTTCTTCGAACAAGCGCCTTTATGTTACCAGTTACTGGATTCAGATGCTCACATCCTTAATGTGAATAAGGCATGGCTTGACACACTTGGTTATAATCGTGAAGAAGTTCTCGGGCGATGGCTTGGTGACTTTGTAACTCCACAATCAAAAAGTCATATGAGCGAATACTTTACTAATATCGAAGCTGACGGCGCCATTCACGATGAGAACTCAAATGGTATGCAGGAATGGGCTGAACCTTATAGTCTCGTTCCATGGGACATTAGGATATGATGAGCAAACTGCTCTAGTATCCATTGTATTGTGGTTGATATAACAGACCGTAAACAGATGGAAGCAGCGCTGCACCAGAATCAAAGATTTCTTCAAACGATTATTGATGCGCAACAGGGCACGGATCTCGCCTACATCCAGCAGCTGGCCGAGAGGTGGGCTATGTCTTCTATGTCGAGCCGGGTCCGGCGCCGGGCACCAACATCGCCTATTTCGGGCCCGAGATCAAGGTCGGCATCCCGCAGCCGGCGCTCAATGTCGACATGGATGCCTGACCAACGTCGAATCCTGAGCTTCACCTTCGACCCGACCAAGGGCGTGCTGCCGGTCGTCTTCATCCAGAACCAGATGACGCGCGTGCCGATCCCCATTCCGATCCCCAACCTCAACCCGCTGCAGCCGCCGCTGGGTGTGCTGCCAACGCCGATCGCCAATATCACGATGCTCAAGGACACGGCCAAGCTGAACCCGATGCAGGCGATCTCGCGCGGCCTGGCCGAGGCCGCGCGGTCGCAGGACGCGGTGAGCGCCAGCGGCAGCCTGGACGTGCTGCGCTACGGCCGGCTGCTGCGGGCGCGCGGGCTGGTGGGTGTGCGCGGCGCCGGCGTGGCCTACGACGGCCTGTATTACGTCCAGAGCGTCACCAGCACGCTCAAGCGCGGCGAGTTCAAGCAGAGCTTCAGCCTCACCCGCAACGGTCTCATTTCCATCACACCGAGGGTGCCGGCATGAGTGCAGACGAGACAGTCCCTACTTCGGCAAGTACCGCGGCATGGTGCTGAACAACATCGACCCCATGCAGCAGGGCCGGCTGCAGGTCCAGGTGCCCGATGTGGCCGGCCTGGGCCCGGCGACCTGGGCCATGCCCTGCGTGCCCTTCGCCGGGATCCAGAACGGCATGTTCGCGCTGCCCATGATCGGCTCCGGGCGTCTGGGTGGAGTTCGAGCAGGGCGATCCCGAGTATCCGATCTGGGTCGGCTGCTTCTGGGGCAGCGCCGCCGAGGTGCCGGCGCTGGCCCGGCTGACGCCGCCCGGGCATGCCGGCCATCACGCTGCAGACGCCGCTGCAGAACGGCCTGACCATCTCCGACCTGCCCGGGCCGACCGGCGGCATCATGCTGAAGAGCGCCACCGGCGCGATGCTGATCGTCAACGACACCGGCATCTACATCCAGAACGGCAAGGGTGCCGTCATCACGCTGATCGGCCCGACCGTGACGATCAACAACGGCGCCTTGACGGTGATCTGACCATGCCCGGACCACTCCTCCATCGTCGGCGCCTCGGTGCTCTGCGCCCACGGCGGCACGGCGACGCCCACCGCACCGAACCCGCGCGTGCTGGTGAGCGGCCAGCCGACCGTGACCATGGCCGCGCCGTATGTCATTGCCGGCTGCCCGTTCAACGTCGGCGGTTCGCCGGTGCCCTGCGTCACCGGCGCAATGGGTGGTGGCGGCGACGCGGGTGATGTCGAACGGCCAGCCGCTGGTGCTGATGGACAGCCAGGCGGTGTGCGTGCCCAACGGCACGCCGCTGTTGCCGGTGGTGGCGCAAACCCGTGTGATCGGGAGTTGACATGACTGCATGACACCTGCGCTATCCCTACCAGATCGACGGCCGCGGCCGCACGCGCCGAAGCCGGTGAGGAAGACTATATCCGCGGCCTGATCGAGCAGGTGCTGTTCACCTCGCCGGGCGAGCGGGTGATGCGGCCCGACTTCGGCAGCGGCCTGATGCAACTGGTGTTCGCGCCCAACAGCCCGGAGCTGGCCGCCACGACCCAGTTCCTGGTCCAGGGCGCCCTGCAGCAGTGGCTCGGCGATCTGATCGCACTGGAAGGCGTCGAGGTCGAGGCCGTACGACTCGACCCTGCGCGTGATCGTCCGCTATGCGATCCGCCGCACCGGTGTCGGGCAAGTGGCCGAGTTCGCCCGGGAAGGGGCGCTGCCATGATCTACCACTGCTGCGACCAACTGCGCCGCAACGCGGTGGCGCCCACGCCACCCTGAACGGCATCGATTATCTGGAAGTCGTCGACAACGATGCGCCCACATTTGAGTTGCGCCAGCGCACCTTGCTGGTCCGTCTGCTCAAGCCGGTGCCGGCGTCATTGAACAAGGCGCAGGTGCGCATCGAAGGCGGCGAGCGTGTGCGCGACATCGGCATCGAGTGGGTCGCCCCGGCTTCCGCGCCGCCGGCCAGCGTGTCGGCGGCCGAACTGGCCCTGCTACGCGGCCTTGCCGGAACCCGACCATGTCCTGCTGGTGCGGGTCGACGCCTACGGCGACCATTCCAGCTACACCTTGCGCCTGGTGCGCTCCGCGCTCGACGACACGCCGCCGCCGGGTTTCGATCCCCGCCTGGCGGAGATCGCCTTCTCGTTCAAGGTCGAATGCCCGAGCGACTTCGACTGCAAGCGCGTCGGTCGTCTGCCCGGACGAGCCGACGCCCGCGCCGGTCATCGACTACCTGGCCAAGGACTACGCCAGCTTCCGCCGCCTGATCCTCGACCGCATCACCCAGTTGGTGCCCGGCTGGCGCGAACGCAGCGCCGCCGATCTGGGCGTTACCCTGGCCGAACTGGTCGCCTATGCCGGCGATCAGTTGTCCTACCGCCAGGATGCGGTGGCGACCGAGGCCTATCTCGAAACCGCACGCCGGCGCACCTCGCTGCGCCGCCATGCCCTGCTGGTCGACTACCACCTGCACGACGGCTGCAACGCCCGCGTTTGGCTGCACCTCACGGCCGATGCCGCCAATGTGGCCCTGAGCCAGTCGGCGACTCGCTTCTACACCCGGCTGGCGGGCGTCACGCCGCGCCTGACGCCGGTCACGCCCGAGGATGAAGCCGCGCTGCGCGCCAGGCCGGTGATCTTCGAGCCGCTGCACGACGCCGTCCTGCATCGGCTCACAACGAACTGACCTTCTACGCCTGGGGCGACCGGCGCTGCTGCCTGGCCAAAGGCGCCACCCGTGCCACGCTCAGCGGACATCAGGCCGCATTGTCCGTCAGGCGATGCCCTGCTGTTCGAGGAAGTGCTCGGCCCCGCGACCGGCGAGTCCGGTGATGCCGATCCGGCCCATCGCCATGTCGTGCGCCTGACCAGTGTGCAATTCAACTCGCCGGACGACCCGGCCCAGCCGCTGACCGATCCGCTCACTGGCGACGCGATCACCGAGATTGCCTGGGCGCGCCGAAGACGGCCTGCCGTTCCCGCTCTGCATCAGCTCGGTGACCGACAGCGACCACGATGAGAGCTACCTTGCCAACGTAAGCGTCGCACGCGGCAACATGGTGCTGGCCGACCATGGCTACACGCTCCCGACTGACGAATCGCTTGGCGACGTGCCGCCGGCCCGGCTGGCCTATCCGTCCGACCGCGACGGCAGCCGCTGCGACGGCGGCGCGCCGATGGCCATCCCGCCCCGCTTCAATCCGGGTCTGGCCCAGGGCCCGCTGACCTTCGCCGGCACCGTGCTCAGACAAGTTTCGCTGGCCGGCGTGACCACCAATCAGCGACTGGCCTTCGATCCGTCGGCGCCGGCGGCTTCGGCCATGGTCTGGCGCATGCAAGACACCCTGCCGGAGATCGTGCTGGAAAGCACGCTGGGCTTGCTAACCGAGCCTTGGCAGCCCAAGCGCGACCTGCTCAACAGCGATGCCGACGCGCGCGAATTCGTGGTCGAGGTGGAACACGACGGCAGCGCCAGGCTGCGCTTCGGCAACGACACCCATGGCCGTCGTCCGGAAACCGGCATGGCCTTCTCTGCCCGCTATCGGGTCGGTAACGGTCGCGCCGGCAACGTTGGCGCTGGCGCCATCGCTCATGTCGTCAACATTGATCCGGACATTCTGGCGGTCCGCAACCCGCTGCCGGCGCAGGGCGGCATCGACATGGAGGATGCCGCCACGGTGCGCCGCCATGCGCCACAGGCGTTCCGGCGTCAGGAACGCGCGGTCACGCCGGAGGACTACGCCGAAGTCACCGAACGTCATGCCGGCGTGCAGCGCGCGGCGGCGACGCTGCGCTGGACCGGCAGCTGGCATACCGTGTTCGTCACCGTCGACCGTGACGGCGGCCTGCCGGTCGATGCGGGTTTCGAGACCGAGATCGCCCGCCATGTCGACCGTTACCGCATGGCCGGCCACGACACCGAATTCAACGATCCGGTCTACGTGTCGCTGGAAATCGATCTGCTGGTCTGCGTGCTGCCGAATTATTTCCGTGCCGACGTGAGCGCGGGCCTGTACGAAGTGCTGAGCAACCGGGTGCTGGCGGATGGCCGGCTCGGCCTGTTCCATCCGGACAATCTGTCGTTCGGCCAGACCGTCTATCTGAGCCAGATCTATGCGGCGGTCCGGCAGGTTGCCGGCGTCGCTTCGGTGAACGCAACCCGCTTCCAGCGTCAGGGCATCGCCGACGCCCACTATCTCGCCGACGGCTACATGCGCCTAGCGCGTCTGGAAATCCCGCGCCTGGACAACGACGCCAACTTCCAGGAACACGGCGTGCTGCGTCTCAACCTGTTCGGAGGCAAATGAGCCATGGCCGACCCGACGCTGAACACCTGCGGCTGCTGCGCCGGCCTCGATGCCGAAACGCCGCTGCGCATCGATAATCCGCCCGGTCTGGACGCGATCAACTACCGCGTCGGCGTCCACGCACGCTTCAAGGAATCGCTGCTCGCCAAGCTGTCGAGTGCGGGCTTGCCCGCGCTGGCCGGCCTGACCACGCGCGAGGACAACGATTACACGATTGCTTTATGTGATGCCGTGGCCAGCACGCTCGATGTGTTGAGCTTCTATCAGGAACGCATAGCCAACGAGAACTTCCTGCGCACCGCAACCGAGCGGCGCTCCATCCTCGAACTGGCCCGGCTGATCGGCTATGAGCTGGCGCCCGGCGTCGCCGCCTCGACCTGGCTCGCCTTCAGCTTGCAGGAAGTCCCGGGCAGTCCGGCGCTGGCAGCCGGCCCGGTTACCATTCCGGTCGGCGTGAAGGTGCAAAGCGTGCCCGGTCAGGACGAGTTGCCGCAGACCTTCGAAACCGTCGAGCCGGTCGAGGCGCGGGTCGAGTGGAACGCCATTCCGGTGCAGACCACGCTGATCTGGCATCCGAAATTCGGCGACAAATCGCTCTGGCTGGCGGGCGTATCGACCGGCATCCAGCCCGGCGACGCCATTCTCATCGTCGGTCAACATCGCATCGACAATCCGGGCTCGGAACGCTGGGACATCCGGCTGGTGATCACTGTCACGGAAGACAAGGCGCGCCAGCGCACCCGCATTGCATGGGGCGCCGGTCTGGGCAGCGTCATGCCGCACGTCGAGCCGGCCGGGGCTGGCGCGGCCGTTCTACGTGTTCCGCCAGCGCGCCGCGCTGTTCGGTCATAACGCGCCGGACCCGCGATTGATGGGTAACCAGGGCGGTTCACAACTGACAGCGCACCTGGCCGAAGAGGCGACGGATGGCAGTGGACGACAATGGAAGAAGTTCGAGATTGAAGGTTCAGTCATCGATCTCGACAACGCTTACTCGAAGGTACTGCCGGGGAGCTGGTTTGCCCTGGTATCGAATGAGGCATCGGCCAACCCGAGCGGGCTGGCGGGGTATGTCGAACTGTACCGGGCCAGCGCGGTGAGCTTCCCGTCCCGGCGCGATTACGGGCTGTCCGGCAAGATTACCCGCATCGTCCCGGACACCGACGAAAACCTGTCCGTATTTCGCGATCGGCTGCGTGAAAACCTGGTGCTGGCGCAATCCGAAGCACTGACGGTGGCGGAAACACCGCTCGGCTACCCGCTCTATGGCGAGATGCTCGACCTGTCGAGGCTGGAACCGGATGTGGCGGCTGGCCGTGCGCTGGCCGTGAGCGGTCGCCGCGCCCGCATCCGGCTTCGGGCCGGCAAGCCGGACGCGATCCTGAACCTGACCGAGGGCGGCAGTCTCCTCGTTTCGGAAGGCGATTCCCTGCGCCTGGCCGGCCCCCCGGAGGAGCAATCCGGCAGCGCCTGGAACGTGCTGGCGCCGGCCGTTTTTGCGGCACGCATCAACCAGGCCAGCAGCAAGAAACTGCGCTTGTCATTGCTCGACCGCGAAGGCAGAACGGGCAAGCTGGAAATCGCCGCTGCGGCCATCGAGCAGGCGCCGGCCCTGGACGACGACGAAACCGTGCAGGAAATCGCCTTCATCGACGATCTCGCCACGGCGGTCGTGCACGACCGTGATCAGGGGGTCACCCGCTTCACCCTGGCGGCCGCGCTCAAGCATTGCTACGACCGCGAAACCGCGCGAGTCAGCGCCAACGTCGTTCGCGCGACCCACGGCGAAACGGTGGCCGAAGTACTCGGCAGCGGCGACGCCCGGATGGCCAATGCCCGCTTCCTGTTGCGCCAGTCGCCGTTCACCTATGTCAGCGCCGCGACCCCGAGCGGCCGGCGCTCGACGCTGGAACTGCGCGCCAACGACATGCTCTGGGCCGAAACGCCAAGCCTGTATGCGCGCGCGCCGGGCGAGCGGGTGTACGAAATCCGGAATGCCGACGACGGCAGTAGTTCGGTGCTGTTCGGCGATGGCATCGAAGGTTCGCGCTTGCCTTCTGGCGATCACAACATCCGCGCCATTTACCGGAAAGGCCTGGGCCTGGGCGGCAATGTCGCCGCCGGCAAGCTCACCACGCTGCTGTCCCGCCCGCTTGGCGTGAGCGGCGCGACCAACCCGGAAGCCGCCAACGGCGGCGAGGATGCCGAGCGCGAAGAAAAGGCGCGCGAGAACGCGCCGCTGACCGTGCTGACGTTGGAGCGCGCGGTGTCGATCCGCGACTACCAGGACTTCGCGCGCGCCTTCGCCGGCATCGCCAAGGCGCATGCCTTGTGGATGCCGAGCGGTCCGGGTCGCGGCGTGTTCATCACCGTGGCGGGCGAGAATGGCGAAGCGATCCTGGATACCAGCGACACCTACCGTTACTTGCAGGATGCCCTGCATCGCTATGGCGATCCTTTGATGCCGGTGCGCATCGTCAGCTACCGCGACGCCCGATTCAAGCTGCGCCTGACTGTGAAGATCGCCGCCGACGCCGATGCGCCGCTGGTGCTGGCTGCGGTCGAGAGTCGGCTGCGTTCGGCATTCGGTTTCGATGCACGGCGATTCGGTCAGGGCGTGTCGGTTGACGAGGTGGCCGCCGAGGCGCACGCCGTCACCGGCGTCGAGGCGGTCCAGGTGGTCGAGCTGCATCGCAGCGAAGCGCCCCTGCCGGTATTCGTGCCGCGCCTGTTCGCCGCCTTGCCCGAGGCGGGATTGACCGGAACGCCCCTGGCCGCCGAGCTGCTGGTGCTGGACGCCGCACCCGTTACCCTGGAGTTGATGTCATGAGCTTCGACGCCGACACCCTGTACCGGCTGCTGCCGGCCATCCATCGGATACGCGACGCCGAGCAGTCGCCGCCCGGGTGCGCTCAAGGCCTTGCTGAGCGCCTTCGCCGACGAGTTCGCGGTGATGGAGGAAAACCTCGATCAGCTCTACGACGACCTGTTCGTCGAGACCTGCGCCGACTGGGCCATTCCCTATATCGGCGACCTGATCGGCTACGAACCGCTGCATAGCCTGGGCGAGACGCGCGGCCTGGCCCGCGCCGAGGTGGCGCACACCCTCGCGCTGCGCCGGCGCAAGGGCACGGCGGCGGTGCTGGAACAACTGGCGCGCGACGTCACCGGCTGGAACGCCCGCGCGGTCGAATTCTTCCAGTTGCTCGGCGCCACCCAGTACATGAATCATCTGCGCCCGCACAGCCGCTACGCCCCCGATATGCGCCAATGGGAGCCGCTGGCGCGTATCGGCGGCGCATTCGATTCGGTCGCCCATACCGTCGATGTGCGGCGGATCGAGAATGGCCGCGGGCGATTCAACATCCCCAACATCGGCCTCTTCCTGTGGCGCCTCAATGCCTATCCGCACACGCCGCAGCCCGGCCATGCGGGTGGATGACCGGCGTTATCTGATCAGCCCGCTCGGGCATCCGCTGCCCTTGTTCACCAACCCGCAGACCGAGGACGAGATCACCCATCTGGCCGATCCGATCAACGTGCCCGATCCGATCCGTCGACGCGTGATGGCGGATCGGTTGCCGCTCTATTACGGCACCGTTCAGACGGCGCTCGGCCCGGTCGACAACGCCAATCCCAGCGTGGTTCTCTACGTCGATGGCGATGAAGTGCCGCGTGAGGACGTGGTCGTATGCAATCTGGCCGATGAGGTCCCTGGCTGGGCTCACCAGGCGCCAGCCGGGAAATTCGCCATCGACCCGGAATTGGGCCGTATCGCGGTGGCGACCGATCTCGACGTGCCCGAATCGCTCGCAGCCACTTATCACTATGGCTTTTCCGCCGACATGGGCGGAGGCGAATACAGCCGCGCGCGCGCCGATGAGGCCACCGTGGCGACCGTGCTGCGCGTGCCGACCGACCATGCCACGATATCTGCTGCCTTGACTGCGCTGGCTGGCGACGGCGTGGTCGAAATCGCCGACAGCGGCCGCTACGAGGAAACCCTGTCGGTCAGCGTAGCGCCCGGCGGCCATGTGATCCTGCGTGCCGCCGAGCAATGCCGGCCGACCCTGATACTGGGCGGCGAGATGACATTGAACGGCGGAACCGACAGCGCCTTCAGCCTCGAAGGCCTGCTGGTCGCCGGCGGACGTTTGCGCGTCGCCGCGGTTGCCGGCAATGAGCTGGCCCGCCTGAACATCGCCCACGCCACCCTGGTGCCCGGTCGGGCGCTCGACGCCTTCGGCGACCCGGTTGCGCCGGATGGCGAGAGCCTGGCGGTGGAAATCGCCGATGTGGCCGTCGATATCGACCACGCCATCGTCGGCGCCTTGCGCATTCACGAGGGCGCCAGCGTGACGGCCAACGACAGCATCATCGACGCCACCTCGGCCAACAGCATGGCCTATGCCGCGCCTGATGCTTCTTCACCCGGGGGCAAGCTCTCGCTTGACGCCTGTACGGTCATCGGCCGCCTCCGCGCCGCCGAGGTCGGCACGATTTCCAACAGCCTGTTGCTGGCCCGGCCGGCTGCGGGTGACCCCCAGCCGGCCGTCCAGATGGTGCGCCGGCAGACCGGCTGCGTGCGCTTCAGCTATCTGCCTTCAGATTCGCTGACCCCGCGCCGCTATCGCTGCCAGCCGGAAAGCGAAGCGGGCGAGGTCGATGTGACGCCGCGTTTCACCTCGCTGCGTTATGGCGTGGCCGCGTATTGCCAGCTTGCCCGGGCGACCGCCGATGCGATCCGCCGGGGCGCCGACGATGAGAGCGAAATGGGCGCCTTCCATGCCCTGTTCCCGGCCCAACGGGAAGCCAATTTACAGATCCGGCTGCGCGAATTCCTGCGTGTAGGTCTCGCCGCCGGCATCTTCTACGAAACCTGAGGAGCGTGACATGAGTTTCGATACGAGCCGTTTCAGTTTCCATCCATGGCATGACTATTTCGGCGTGGTGATGCAGCAGGGCCGCGTGCAGCTCGATTCCGACTGGAACGAGTGGGTGGCCGAACTAGGCCGTCGTTTGCAGGCCGGCACGATGGACACAGTCGGTCGCGCCGTGGTGCCGCGCACCACGCCGGAAGGCTTCCACATTCTCGCTCCCGGCGGCGTGCTGAACATCGGCGTCGGGCGCATGTACGTCAACGGCCTGCTGGCCGAGAACCACGGCAAGCCGCCGCTGGCCTGGAACGTCAATCTGGCCGAGTTGACCGGGTCGGCGCCGACGCCGTTCCTTGATCAGCCATATCTGCATTTCAACGAGACCAATCAGCCGGCGCCGGCGAACATTTTCAACGCGCCGGCGCTGACCGGCGGGCCGCATCTGGTTTATCTGGATGTCTGGCAACGCGAGCTGACCCATCTGCAAGCGCCGGAGTTGATCGAGAAGGCGGTCGGCGTCGATACCACCGGGCGGCTGCAAACGGTCTGGCAGGTGAAGGTGTTGACCAATGTCGGCAATGCCGATTGCTTCACGCCCGACGGCGAACTGCCCGCCTGGGCGGCGCTGACCCGGCCCTCCGGGGCGCGCCTGAGCAATTCCACCGGCCTCGTCACGGGCGACCAGAATCCCTGCCTGGCGCCGCCTTCGGCCGGTTACAAGGGGCTGGAAAACCAGCTCTACCGGGTCGAGATTCATCGCGGCGGGCCGCAGGCCAGCGCCACCTTCAAGTGGTCGCGCGACAACGCCACTGTGGCGACCGGCGTTCAGGAAATCCAGGCCGGCAATCGCCTGGTGGTGGACAGCCTGGGCCGCGACGATGTGCTCGGCTTCCATGCCGGCGAGTGGCTCGAGATTCTCGACGACTGGCATGAATTGCACGGTCTGCCCGGACGCCTGCACCGCATTCGTCCGGGCGACGGCGTCGATGCCGCCACGCACTCGATCATCCTCGAAACAGCCTTGCCGGCCGGCCTGTTCCCGGTCGACGGCCAGGGCAAGACGGACCCGGAACGGCACACCCGCGTACGCCGCTGGGACCAATCCGGCGTGGTACGCCGCGCTGACGGAACCGACTATCACAACATCAACGCGGCAAGCGTTTCCGACGGCATACCGGTGCCCGCCGCCGGTACGAAACTGACGCTGGAGAACGGCATCCTTATCGATTTCAGCCTGATCGCCGGTAGCCAATTCAAGGCTGGCGACCATTGGGTGTTCGCCGCCCGTACCAGCGATGGCAGCATCGAGCCGCTGGTGCAGGCGCCGCCGCGCGGCATCCATCACCACTATGCGCGTCTGGCCATCGTGACGTTGCCCGGCGAGCCAACCGACTGCCGTATTTTCTGGCCGCCAGAAGTCAGCGGCGAAAGCTGCGACTGCACGGTGTGCGTGCATGCCGAGGCTCACAACGCCGGCACCGCCACCATCCAGCAGGCCATCGACGCCGTGCGTGCGCGCGGCGGCGGCACCATCTGCCTGGACGTCGGCACCTATCTGCTACGCGCGCCGCTCAATCTGTCGAACGTGCGCTCGCTGAGGCTGCGCGGGCAAGGCTGGCGCACCGTGCTGCAACCCACCGTGGCCGGTGGCGCCATCGACATCACGCGCAGCATCGGGGTCACCATCGAGAACCTGTCCATAGCAGGCATCGCAACCGGCGACGGCATCACGGCGATGATCGAGATCGTCCACGGCGCCGATATCCAGCTGACACATCTCACCATCGCCGGGCGGGCGCGCGGCCGGCGCCACCTCGGCGGCGGTCAGCCTTGCCGGCGTGGTCATGGCGTGCACCATTCGCGATTGCGTACTGGTCGCCGAACAAGCCGTGGTCTCGGTTGGGCCGAAACCAAATACCTGCTCAGCGCCAACTTCGCCTGACCGGCAACGTACTGATGGCCGGCGAGCGGGGCGTCCGTCGGACCGGCGCCAGCCTGCACTACGGGCAGTTACGCATCGCTGACAACCTGGCGCTGATTTGCGCCCAGGGCGGGCTGGTTCTCACCGGCGCCACTGTGCCGGCGGCCAGCGTCAGCGTCGAGGGCAACGTCCTGCATGTCATCGGCACCGGCATCGTCGCCGGTACCGACCAACTCCGCATCGCCGACAACGAAGTCGTTGGCCTCGCGGCAGACCGCGTCTTCCACGGCATCGAGCTCGATGCCGGATTCGCCAAGGGCGCGCTAGACCGGTTGATTGTCTCCGGCAACCGGCTGATGGCCAGGAGGCCACGGCATCGCAGATCCGCACCGAGTCGGCCAGGCCGATCCTCGACAACTCGGTAGAGAAATGGTCGGCGGCGCGCTGATGATGGTCGCCGGCGCAGCGGCCGAATACCTGGCCGTCGAGGGCAACCGTTCGTCAATCTCGGCGTGGGCTTCAACAGCGAGTCGCTGCCGTTCTTCGGCGTGCTGCTGCTCGCGACCCGGCGGGCCGACGTCACCGGCAACCTGTTCGCCAACGTCGGCCGTCAGGCCGTGGTCAACCCGTTGCGCGCGGCACTGATGGCCATGGCGTTGGCGAGTTGCGCGTGGCAGGAAACCGGATGTTCGGCATCGGCCCGCTCGCCAGTTTCAACCGCGTGCCATCGGTATCGCCATCACGCCCGGTTTCACCGAGGCGGCCATTGAAGACAACGCCATCGCGCGTCGACCACCGACGCCGACAAGCCGGTCATGTCCCGCTGGCAGGCCATCCTGGTGGTCGGGTCGCTGCAAACGAATCGGTGAAGGAGCAGGTCGCGATGGCAGTGCCGGGGGCGACCATGCTTGCGACCAAGTCCGGCAATGCCTACCTGACCACGAAATGGTCGCGGTGATCGCCAATGCCGGCAGTGCAACTGTGCGTGGCAACCGGCTGCACGGCCACACCTCGCAGATTCCTACTGCCGAAATGCTGGCCGTCCAGGGCTGCCTGTTCGACCAGAACGATATCCGGGTCACCGATGGCGAGGGTGACGGCATGCTGGCTGGACGCGTACTGAGTGATCACGCCAATGTCGCCAACAACCGCTTGGCCGGCTCGAAGGACAAGATGATCTTTCAGTTGTCCGTCGACAAGGACAAGCACGCCGTGCTCGGCAACCTGCGCACCTCGCCCATCATGGTAAACGGCACTCCGGACAACGGCGCTGCCGCCGCCCTGGAACGCCCTCAACGTGGCCATTTAACGGAGAAACGTCATGCGCCTGACCACGCTCAAGAAAACCGAAACCACCACGGCCGCGCTGATCGACCGGCTATACCCGAATCTGACCGAAGCCCAGCGCAAGAAGGCCGAAACGGAATTGCTCAAGGCCAATCCGCATCTCGCCGACGCCGCCGCGTTCAAGCCCGACACCGTAGTCAATCTGCCCGAGGCCCCGGGCTTGAAGCCGAAGGCCGGCCAAGCCGGCGACGACCCGGTCGACGAAATGCTCGGCCAGTTGAAGGGCGCGGTGGGGAGCTATCGGGAAGACCAGGCCAAACGCTTGGGCGAAGCCCTGGCCGACGTGGCGGGCCAGGAGGAAATACTGAAAGACAAGGAAGTGGTGGCGGCGATCAAGAAGTCCGCCGAAGCCTCCAAACTTGCCAAGGAACTGGTCGCATCACTGCGCGAACGCCAGAAATCGCTGGCTGTGGAAAAGAAAGCTCAGGAGGAAGTGTTTGCCAAGATTATGGAGGACCTTGGCGCGTTGCTCAAATGATGGTTTGTCGATGGAAAGGATAGGAATTTCAATGCCATGCCAAGAGTATCCGGGGCTATTGAATCGTGGTCAATCGTGGAATTGACGAGCGCAGGTCCTGAAAACCTCCTGTTCGGAAGCTCGCAGCATCATGGCTGAGGCCGAGCAAGCGACGATTTGGGTCCCTTTCTCGGCGGGCATAAACGGAATTTTGTGTATTCGCGAGTGACCGTGAAGGCCGAACAGAACGCAGTTGTCAGGGCCCCATGACCGGCAGGTTTGTAATCAGTAAGCCGCCATGGCCCAAGAAAACATCATCAGTCCGTTCAGGGTCGGGTATGTGTGAGTAGGTGTTTTTGACAAGCAGACACCTCGGTTGAAGGACGAAGGTGCCCACCAGAGGCGCTAGTCGAGCGGCTGCAATCCGGCGTGGACCTGCCATTCAAAATGGGCGCGGGCCGATGATGGCGTCCCCGAAATGCTACCCGCACGTCATGGAATCCGAATGGGCACTATCGCTGCACTGCCGATGTTGGCCTGGGAAACCTGACCGGCAGCAACGGATCGATTCTTGCTTGTCAGTCCTTATCTGAGTTGACGCCAATTGTCAGATGAAGTCTGGACTTCTACGTATTATTAACCCGGCCCTTAAATACCCTGTGCCGCATAAGCTGCAGCCGGATGGCGGAAGTAGGCTTTGACCCTCTCCGGCATGGTCGCGAGTTGCTTCATGAAGGCGGTCGCTTTTTCCAGCAAGGTCTTCTTGTCATGGCTGACCGCTCCCGTGCGCAGGGCCGTCTTGAAGTGACGATTCAGGTATTCGTCCGGGTTGGACTCAGGCGCATAGGGTGGCAGGAACACCAACTCGATCTTGTCCGTTTTGTCTGCCAGCCATTCCTTGACCAAGGTCGCGTGATGCACGCGCAGGTTGTCGACCACCAGGAAGATCTTACGCTTGGCCTCTTCGATCAGCGCGGCGAGAAATTCCTTGAAGCGCTCGGCATTGATCGTTCCTTCGACGATCCGGAATGCCACTTCCCCGCGCGGTGAAATGGCCGAGATCATCGACAGCTTGTCCCAGCGTGTCGGCGTCGCCAGCACCGGTGTCTTGCCGCGCGGTGCAAAGCCACGCACCCAGTTTGCGTCTTCCTTGACCGCCGTCTCATCCCCCCAGAAGATCACCGCGCCCTCGGCCTTGGCTCGCACCAGTACGGCGGGATAGCTTTCCTTGAGCCACTGCGCGATCTGTTCGGGACGTTGTTCCAGGGCTCGCTTGACGGGACGTTGCGGCGTGAAACCCCAGCGCTTGAGATATTTGCCGATCAGCCGGTCCTGCATCTCGATGCCAAAGCGCGCTTTGACCAGTGCCTTGATCGCCGGCCGGGTCCACAGCGCGAATGGCAATTTCATCTGCTGCGGCGTCTGGTCAACGATCTGATCGCGTAACCACATCTCGTCGCTCAGGGTCAGCTTGCGGCACGCACCGACCGGGCGCCCACGCTTCTTCTCCCCCAGAGATGCCGTCCCTTCGCGCCGCGCACGCGACAGCCACGTCTCAACCGTGCGCACATGAACTCCCGCTACCGCCGCCAAGTCCTTGCGTGGCATCCCCGACTGCTGACGCAGTCGGATCACCATCTGACGCAGCATCCGACGCCCTTCCACTGACAACTTCCGCGCATCAATCTTCTCCATGCGCGAATTATCGCATAGTACAGCCTATTTAAGGGCCGGATTAATAGCGGCGCTCGACGCTAAACTCCAGCCGATTTCCGTTGGCATCGACGCCGCTGCCCTTCCAGGAACGGCAGGTGATCGCCTCCCAGCGCAGCGGAATCTCCCGGCCATCGCTGCAACGCACGACTCCGGTGCCGGCTTCGCCGGCACAACTGCCCGGATTCGGCGAAATCACCGGAGGCAGAGTCTGGCCATCGCAGGTCAGACGGCCTTCAGGATCGCCAAGCGCAAACCTCCCGCCACCGGAATTGCCCGGATAACCCTTGCCGCGCATCTCGCCCGGCACATCGCTCAGGCTGCCGCGCGCCTGATAGCCGATCGAACAGGCCGGGAGCAACAGCGGAATGACAAGAACGGAAACCAAGGCGTAATTGTTCACAAGGCAGCCCAAAAGATTTCAGCGATAATCGCTATTCTGCACTTACTCGACTTCTATCGTGAATCCGCACCTCGGCCAACTCCAGCCCTACCCCTTCGAAAAGCTGCGCGCCCTCTTCGCCGGCGTCACGCCGAACCCGCAATACAAGGAGATCAAGCTTTCGATCGGCGAGCCGCAACACGCGACACCCCCTTTCATCATGGAAGCGCTCGCTGGCGGTCTCAAGGGCCTGGCCAACTATCCGACGACGCAGGGCATTCCGGCCCTGCGCCAGGCCATCGCCGCCTGGTGCCAGCGCCGCTACGGACTGGAACTCGACGCGGAAACCGAGATTCTCCCGGTCAACGGCTCGCGCGAGGCACTTTTCTCCTTCGCCCAGACGGTGATCGACCCCGGCCGCGGTCATGTGCCGCTGGTCGTCAGCCCCAACCCGTTCTACCAGATCTACGAAGGCGCCGCCTATCTGGCCGGCGCCGAACCGCGCTTCCTCAATACGCTGCCGGAAAACGACTTCGCCTTCGATTACGGCGCCCTGTCCGAAGCCGAATGGGCGCGCGTCCAGCTGTTCTACGTCTGCTCGCCGGGCAATCCGACCGGCAAGGTGTTTTCGCTGGACGACTGGAGGGCGCTGTTCGCGCTGTCCGACAAGTACGGCTTCATCATCGCCTCCGACGAGTGCTATTCGGAAATCTATTTCGACGAGGCCAGTCCGCCGCCCGGCGGGTTGCAGGCGGCGAAGCTGCTCGGGCGCGGCAACGAGCGTCTGGTGATGTTCTCCAGCCTCTCGAAGCGCTCCAACGTGCCAGGCATGCGCTCCGGCTTCGTCGCCGGCGACGCCGCCATCCTGAAGAAATTCCTGCTCTACCGCACCTACCACGGCTGCGCGATGGCGCCCCCGGTGCAGACCGCGTCGGTCGCGGCCTGGAACGACGAGGCGCATGTGCTCGACAACCGCAACCAGTACCGCGAGAAATTCGCCGCCTGCACGCCGCTGATCGCCGAAGTGCTCGGCACCGGCATGCCGGATGCGAGCTTCTACCTGTGGGCGAGGACACCTGTCGCCGACACCGATTTCGCCCGCGGCCTGCTCGAGTACTATAATGTCATCGTTCTGCCTGGCAGCTTCCTCGCGCGCGAGGCCGGCGGCGTCAATCCGGGCGCAGGATTCGTCCGCATCGCGCTGGTGGCCCCGCTGGCCGAATGCCTCGATGCCGCCAACCGAATTCGTCAATTTGCCGAACAACTGTAATCAGAGAGAGCCCTCATGACTCACCATCTGCAAGCCACCATCGAAGAACTCTGGGAACGCCGCACGGAGTTGTCCCCGCAGTCGCCGCCGACGACCATCGCCGCGATCAACTCGGTGATCGGGGATCTCGACGCCGGCAGGTTGCGCGTCGCCGAGAAGATCGCCGGCGAGTGGTTCACCCACCAGTGGATCAAGAAGGCCGTCCTGCTCTCGTTCCGCGTCCGCGACAACCGTGTCCAGGTAGCCGGCGACATCCGCTTCTTCGACAAGGTCGATACCAAGTTCGAAGGCTGGAGCGAAGAACAGTTCCGCCAGGGCGGCTTCCGCGTCGTCCCGGGCACCATCGTCCGCAAGGGTTCCTTCGTTGCCAGGAATGCGGTACTGATGCCGTCGTTCGTCAACATCGGCGCCTATGTCGATGAGGGCACCATGGTCGACACCTGGGTCACCGTCGGTTCCTGCGCGCAGATCGGCAAGAACGTCCACCTTTCCGGCGGTGTCGGCATCGGCGGCGTGCTCGAGCCGCTGCAGGCCAACCCGACCATCATCGAAGACAACTGCTTCATCGGCGCCCGTTCGGAAGTCGTCGAAGGCGTCGTCGTCGGCGAAAACTCGGTCGTGTCGATGGGCGTCTACCTGGGCCAGAGCACCCCCATCTACGACCGCGAGACCGGCGAAGTCAGCTACGGCCGCATCCCGCCGGTTCGGTCGTCGATCAGCGGCAGCCTGCCGAAGGCCGACGGCAAGTACAGCCTGTACGCGGCGATCATCGTCAAGAAGGTCGATGCGCAGACCCGCGCCAAGACCAGCATCAACGAACTGCTGCGCGCCTGATCCAAGCCACAACGACCACCGGAGGTCCTGAATGATCCTCGACAAACTATTCCAGCTGATGGCAGAAAAGCAGGCCTCGGATATTTTCATTTCCGCCGGCACGCCGATCCATATCAAGATCCAGGGCAACACCATGCCGGTCAACCAGCAGGTGATGCTGCCGGACATGATCGAAAAGATTGCCTTCGAACTGATGTCGGCGGATCAGGTCAAGGCCTTCGACGCGACGATGGAGATGAACCTCTCCTTCGGCGTGCCGCAGATCGGCAACTTCCGCGTCAATATCTTCCGCCAGCGCGGTTCGATCAGCATCGTCGTCCGCTTCATTCTCGGCAACATTCCCAAGCTCGATGCGCTCGAACTGCCGCTACGGTGCTGGCCGACCTGATCATGGAGAAGCGCGGCCTGGTCCTCATCGTCGGCGCCACCGGTTCCGGCAAGTCGACGACCATCGCCTCGATGCTCGATCACCGCAACGCCAACCGCGCCGGACATATCCTGACCGTCGAGGATCCGATCGAATTCCTGTTCAAGCACAAGAAGTCCATCGTCAACCAGCGCGAAATCGGCATGGATACGCTGGACTGGGCTGCCGCGCTGAAGAACGCCATGCGCCAGGCGCCGGACTGCATCCTGATCGGCGAGATCCGTGACAAGGAAACGATGCAGGCGGCGATCGCCTACGCGCAGACCGGCCACCTCTGCCTGGCGACGCTGCACGCCAACAACAGCTACCACGCGCTCAACCGCATCATCAGTTTCTTCCCGCTGGAGAACCGTCCGGCGCTGTTCCTCGACCTTTCGGTCGCCCTGCGCGCGATCATGTCCCAGCGCCTGGTCAGGAGGCCGGATGGCCTGCGGCTTCCCGCCTGCGAGGTCATGATCAACACCCGTCACATCAGCGAACTGATCGAGCGCGGCGAAGTCCAGGGCATCAAGGATGCGATGGAGCAGACGCTGGCCCCGGGATCGCAGACCTTCGAACAGGATCTCTTCAGGCTCTATCGCGAGGGCAAGATTTCGCTCGACGAAGCGCTGACCAACGCCGACTCGCCGACCAATCTCTCCTGGCTGATCAACAATTCGGAGATCAATCAGGGCAGCAAGGATGAACGGAAGACCGACGCCGCGCTGGAGTTCGACAGTACCGACGCGAGCGGCGTATCCTTCAAGGAGTTCTCGCTCAGCCTCGGCGACGGCGAACCGGACACCTGATGCCCGACCCGACCCTTGCGCTGGCCAGGCGGATCATCGCCCGGCCCTCGGTGACCCCGGACGATGCCGGTTGCATGGAAATCATCGCAGCCCGCCTGCAAGCGCTGGACTTCTACTGCGAATTCATCAACCGCAACGGCGTCACCAACCTCTGGGCGCGTCGTGGCGCCGCCAGACCGTTGTTCGTCTTCGCCGGCCACACCGACGTCGTGCCGACCGGGCCGCTGGACCTGTGGACCTCGCCGCCCTTCGCCCCGGAAATCCGTGACGGCATGCTCTACGGGCGTGGCGCCGCCGACATGAAATCCTCGCTGGCAGCGATGTTGACCGCGACCGAGGCCTTCGTCGCCGCCCACCCGAACCATCCTGGCTCGCTCGCCTTCCTGCTCACCTCGGACGAGGAAGGCGATGCCACCGACGGCACCGTCGCCGTCGTCGAAGCGCTCAAGGCGCGCGGCGAAAGCCTCGATTTCTGCGTCATCGGCGAGCCCACCTCGGTCGACACGCTCGGCGACATGATCAAGAACGGCCGCCGCGGTTCTTTGTCCGGCGTGCTGACGGTCAAGGGCATCCAGTGCCACATCGCCTACCCGCACCTCGGCAGGAACCCGATCCACCTGGCGGCCCCGGCCATCGCCGAACTCGGCGACACGGAATGGGATCAGGGCAACGAGTATTTCCCGCCGACCACCTGGCAGATTTCGAACATCCATGGCGGCACCGGCGCCACCAACGTCGTGCCGGGCAGCGTCGAGATCAAGTTCAACTTCCGCTTTTCCACTGCCAGCACCGTCGACAGCCTGCAGCAGCAGATGATCGCCATTCTCGACCGGCACGGCCTCGACTACGACATCAGATGGACGCTCGGCGCCCGCCCCTTCCTGACCGGCCGTGGTGTGCTCGCCGACACGGCGGCGGCGGCAATTCGCGACATTTGCGGCATCGAGACCGAACTGTCGACCACCGGCGGCACCTCGGACGGCCGTTTCATCGCCGACATCTGCGACCAGTTGCTGGAAATCGGCCCGGTCAACGCGACCAGTCACAAGATCGACGAATGCGTCGATATCGCCGCGCTGCCGCAGCTTGCCGCCATCTACACCCGCATCCTCGAACAGTTGCTTCCCGCATGAGCGATCCCGCCGCCCGCAACGAACTGTTCACCGTCCGCGACCACCTGCGCTACGCGGTCAGCCGCTTCACTGCCGCCGGCCTGTTCTTCGGCCACGGCAGCGACAACGCCTGGGACGAAGCTGCCTACCTGACGCTGCACACCCTCAACCTGCCGCTCGACCGCCTCGAACCCTTCCTCGATGCCCGACTGTTGCCGCAGGAACGCGACGCGTTGCTCGATATCTACCGCCGCCGCTGCGAAGACCGTCTGCCCGCCGCCTATCTGACCAGCGAGGCCTGGCTCGCCGGCCATCGCTTCTATGTCGATGAGCGCGTCATCGTGCCGCGCTCGTTCATTGCCGAGTTGCTGCAGGAACACCTGGCGCCCTGGGTTGACGACCCATGGTCGATTCAGACAGCGCTCGATTTGTGCACCGGCTCGGGCTGCCTGGCGATCCTGACCGCTCTCGCCTTCCCGGAAGCACGGGTTGATGCGGTCGACGTCTCGCCAGAAGCGATTTCCGTCGCCGAACGCAATGTCGCCGAATACGGCCTGCATGACCGCGTGGAGATCATCCGTTCGGACGCATTCAGCAAGTTGCAGGGAAGGCGTTACGACCTGATCATTTCCAACCCGCCCTATGTCAATGCCGACTCGGTCGCCGCGCTGCCCCCGGAATACCTGCACGAACCGGTGATGGCGCTCGGCTCGGGCAAGGACGGCCTCGACTTCACCCGCATCATCCTGCGCGAAGCGAAGCGGCACCTGACCGATGACGGCCTGCTCGTGGTCGAGATCGGCCACAACCGGGCGGAACTCGAAGCCACCTACCCCGCGTTGCCCTTCACCTGGCTGGACACCACCGCCGGTGACGAATTCGTCTTCCTGCTGCGGGCGAGCGAACTCCCGGAGTGAACACCTGACGCGAGATGGCTGAGGCTTCGCCGTTGTTCGAGATGGCGAGCCCGTTCGCAACCGAGAGCGGCACGGTGCTGATGCTTGAGCCGAGTTCGGCGAGCGCCGGCGAACTGCGCGCCCGCCTGCTCGACGAGAGCTACCCGAAGCCCTTCGTCATCGACGACGGCAAGCAGCGTTTTCTCTATTTCAATGTGCACCTGATGCAGAGCGCCATGTCACTGCGCACGCCGAATACGCTGGAATTGCGCTACACGCAGAAGATGATGGCTTTCCTCCTCTTCCACCCGCGCCCGAAACGCATCGACCTGATCGGCCTCGGCGGCGGGTCGCTGATCAAGTTCTGCTACCACCGTCTGCCCGAGACGCAGATCACGGCTGTCGAACTTGACCCGAACGTGATTGCGCTGCGCGACGCATTCGCAATGCCGCCCGACGGTCCCCGTCTGCAGGTCGTGCAGGCGGATGGCGCCGAGTACCTGGCGCAGACCGGAAAAGGAATCGACATCCTGCTGGTCGACGCCTTCGACCGGAACGGCTTTGCACCGAGCCTGGCCAATCGCGACTTCTTCGCCAGCGCCTTCGCGAAACTCTCCGGCAACGGCATTCTGGTCATCAATCTGGCCGGCGAAAAGGAGGCCTACGCTGGCCCGATCGGCGACGCGATGAATGCCTTCGATGGTCAGGTGATCGTGCTTTCCGTGCCGGAAGACGGCAACCACATCCTGTTCGCCTTCAAGGAGCGCCATTTCGAGCCACGCTGGCGCTGGCTGCACAATTTCGCCAAGGAATTGCGCGCCCGGTTCGACCTCGACTTCCCGGCCTTCGTTCACAAACTCGAACGCTCGACCCGGCTCGGGCTGGCGCGCCGCGAAACCCGGCGCGGCCGCTGAAACTACCTGTCGCCACCGGCCTGCTCGGCGCGCTTCTGCGACTGCTGGTTGGCCTGGTCGATCTTCTGCTGCATCTGTTCCATCGTCTTCCTGCCCTGCTCAAGCTCCTGCTTCTTGATGGCGGCGCCGGTCGCCGCAGTACCCGCCGTTTCCACGCCGCAGGCGCTCAAGGACAGGGTGATGACCAGCAAAGGCAAACATTTCATCTTCGAGACTCCGCAATGGCTTGAATCATTCGACAGCGGCGAGTATCGCCCGCAAGAGCTGCCAGCAGCGCCCGACGGTCTCGATCTCCACCGCCTCGCCCGGCGCATGCGCGCCACGGATGGTCGGACCGAAGGAGACGATATCGAGCCCCGGATACTTCGCGCCAATGATGCCGCATTCCAGCCCGGCGTGGATCACCTGCACCTGCGAATCACTGCCGAACTCACGGCGATAGACCGCTTGGCAAAGGGAGAGCAGCTGCGAATCGGGATTCGGTGCCCATCCGGGGTAATGTCCCGCCTTGACGGCAACGGTCCCGGACAGCGCGAAGAGGCTGACGATCTCGTCCGCCAGCGCATCGCTGCCGCTGTCCAGCAGCGAGCGGACCATGAAATTGCACGAGCCGCCGGTCGCATCGAGTTTAACCATGCCGAGATTGTTGGAGGTCTCGACAACGCCAGGCAGTTGCCGGCTCATGCGCCGGACGCCATGCGGGGCGGCGTGCAGCGAGGCCAGCCAGACGCCCTGGTCGGCGGGCGACAGACAGCTCCACTGCGCCGGGTTGCGGCGAATATCCCAGTTTGACGCCGTCATCGACCCCGGCCAGTTCCCGGCGCAGACAGCCATCCCATTTCTCCAGAGCGGCGACGAGTTTCGCCGCCTCCGGTACGGGGACCGCGATCACGGCAAAAGCCTCGCGCGGCAGGGCATTGCGTGCCGTGCCGCCGTTCAGGCTGGCGAGGCGCAGCGGCAGATGCTGTTCAAGTCCGCGCAGGACACGCACCAGCAATTTGATCGCATTGCCCCGTTCCTCGTGGATATCGACCCCGCTGTGCCCGCCGCGGAGACCGCGCAAATCGATCCGCCAGCATTGCCAGCCCTCCGGCACCGGCTCGGGCGTGGCGCTGCGCTGCACATTGACGTCGAGCCCGCCGGCACAACCGAGATAGAACTCGCCCCACAACTCGGTATCCAGGTTGAGCATCAGGCGCCCGTCGAGCGCATCGGGCGTCAGGCCGTGGGCGCCTCCCATCCCGGCCTCTTCGTCAACCGTGAACAACGCCTCGATCGGCCCGTGCCGGAGGCGGGTGTCCTCGAGAACCGCCAGAATCAGGGCCACACCGATGCCGTTGTCGGCCCCCAGCGTGGTGCCATCGGCGACCAGCCAGCCGTCGCGCCGCACCGGCCGGATCGGGTCACGGGAAAAGTCGTGCGGCGTGTCGGCGTTGTTCTGGCACACCATGTCCAGGTGCGCCTGCAGTATGACACCGGGGAGATGCTCGCGCCCCGGGCTGGCCGGCTTGCGGATGATCAGGTTGCCGGCGGCGTCGACCGCAGCAGCGAGGCCGCGTTGCTCTGCCCAGACCGACAGCCGCTGCCGCAATCGCGCCTCTTCCTTGGAGGCTCGCGGAATCGAGCACAGGGTGGCGAAATGCCTCCACACGCTCGCTGGCTCAAGCGACGAAAATACGGATGGTGTCGGCAAATCGGACATGGCCTGGCTTCCAAGTAAAAACCCCCGCAAACCTTGCGGCATGCGGGGGTCTGAATCTGGGGCGACTGATGGGTCTCGAACCCACGACAACCGGAATCACAATCCGGGACTCTACCAACTGAGCTACAGCCGCCGTCGAAGAAGGCGCGAATTGTAGCGAACAATGCGTTCGCCTGTCTATAGATCGTTGCTTCAGCAGGAGTGCTGCTGCTTCGCCCGCCATGATAGAATTACCAGCTTTATTTTTTCGGCTCGTAGTCACAAGGAAATCTCATGGAAGCGACCACCGCTCAAGCCAACGAACTGGAACGCCGCATCGATCTGTCCATCGCCATCGAAAATGTCGAAAAGGAGATGGATCAGCGCCTGAAGCGTATGGGAAAGAACATCAAGATGCCCGGCTTCCGCCCGGGCAAGGTGCCGTTCAGCATCGTCAAACAGCAATATGGCAGCCAGGCCCGTCACGAAGTGCTGTCCGAAGAACTGGACCGCGTCTTCGGCGAGACCGTAACCGCCCAGAAGATGCGTGTTGCCGGCTACCCACGGATCGAGCCCAAGGCCAGCGAAAGCACGACTCACCTCGAGTTCTCGGCTATCTTCGAGGTTTACCCGGATTTCACCCCGGCCGACATGTCGACCGCGGAAATCGAGCGTCCGGTTCTTGAAGTCAGTGCCAAGGAAGTCAACAAGACGCTCGACATCCTGCGCAAGCAGCGTGTCTCCTACGAAGACACCGATCGTGCGGCCGCGAAGGAGGACCGCGTCGTCATCGACTTCCTCGGCAAGAAGGATGGCGAGCCCTTCCAGGGCGGGCAAGCAACCGACTATCCCTTCGTGCTTGGCCAGGGCATGATGCTGCCGGACTTCGAGAAGGCCGTCGAAGGCGCCAGGTCCGGCGAAGCCAAGACCTTCGACCTGACTTTTCCGGCGGATTACTTCGCCAAGGATCTGGCCGGGCAGACCGTACAGTTCGAAGTCACCGTCAAGCAGGTGCAGGCGCCCAGGCTGCCGGAGATCGATGCCGAGTTCGCCAGGAGCATGGGCATCGCCGACGGCGACGTGGCCAAGATGCGCGCCGAGATCGAAGCCAACCTTAAACGCGAAGTAAAGCGCCGCATCGAAGGCAAGGTCAAGGATCAGGTCATGGAAGCCCTGATCAAGGCCAACCCGATCTCGACGCCGAACGCGCTGATCGAGATGGAAATCCAGCGCCTGATGCAGGCTGCCCGTCAGGACATGGAGCAGCGTGGCATGAAGGTCGCGGACATGCCGATCCAGCCCGAGTGGTTTGCCGACCAGGCGCGACGCCGCGTCGTGCTTGGCCTGATTCTTGCCGAACTGGTGAAATCCGAAAAACTTCAGCCTACTTCCGAGCAGGTTCGCGCAATGGTCGAGGAAAGCGCGCAGAGCTACGAGCACCCGGAGGAAGTCGTCCGCTGGTATTACGCCCAACCGCAGCGCCTGGGCGAGGTCGAGGGCCTGGCCATCGAGAGCAATGTTGTCGAATGGGTACTCGGCAAGGCCAAGGTCACTGACAAGGCTGCGGTTTTTGATGAACTGATGGGCCAGAAGCAGTAATCTTCCCAATGTCGCGACCGCGACGACGATCTTGAACGCAACAGGCAAGGGCTGAAATGAATATCGACAACGCAGGCAACCAGGATCCGCAGGCACTCGGCATGGTTCCGATGGTGATCGAACAGAGCGGCCGTGGCGAGCGCGCGTTCGATATCTATTCCCGCCTCCTGAAGGAGCGCGTGGTATTTCTTGTCGGCCCGGTAAACGATGTCACCGCCAATCTGGTTGTCGCCCAGTTGCTGTTCCTCGAGGCGGACAATCCGGACAAGGACATCTACTTCTACATCAACTCGCCGGGCGGCGCGGTGACTGCCGGCATGTCGATCTACGACACCATGCAGTTCATCAAGCCGGACGTGTCCACGCTGTGCATCGGCCAGGCGGCCTCGATGGGCGCCTTCCTGCTCTGTGCCGGGGCCAAGGGCAAGCGTTTCGCCTTGCCCAACTCGCGCGTGATGATTCACCAGCCGCTTGGCGGCTTCCAGGGGCAGGCCTCGGACATTGCCATCCACGCCAAGGAAATCCTGTCGATTCGTGATCGTCTGAACCGGATCATGGCCGAGCACTGCGGTCAACCGCTGGAACGCATTGAAAAGGATACCGATCGTGACAATTTCCTTTCTGCGCAGGAAGCGGCAGAATACGGTCTGATCGACAAGGTGCTGACCCGCCGCGATGCGGCTTGAATGGAGAGCTTCGGATGACCAAAGGCGCCCAGGAAAAACTGCTCTACTGCTCCTTCTGCGGCAAGAGCCAGCACGAAGTCAAGAAACTGATCGCCGGCCCGTCGGTCTTCATCTGCGACGAGTGCATCGCGCTGTGCAATGACATCATCCGTGACGAACTGCCTGAGGAGTCCGCCAAGGCCGGTCGCTCGGACCTGCCGACACCGCGCGAGATCTGCTCGATCCTCGACCAGTATGTGATCGGCCAGGAAGTCGCCAAGCGCATCCTCGCGGTCGCGGTGTACAACCACTACAAGCGCTTGCGCCACACTGCCAAGAATGCCGGCGAAGTCGAACTGGCGAAGAGCAACATCCTGCTGGTCGGACCCACCGGCTCCGGCAAGACGCTGCTCGCCCAGACGCTGGCTCGCCTCCTCAACGTGCCCTTCGTCATGGCCGATGCGACCACGCTGACCGAAGCCGGCTATGTCGGCGAAGACGTCGAGAACATCATCCAGAAGCTGCTCCAAAAGTGCGATTACGATATCGAGAAAGCGCAGCAGGGCATCGTTTACATTGACGAAATCGACAAGATTTCGCGCAAGTCGGACAACCCTTCGATCACCCGCGACGTTTCCGGTGAAGGCGTGCAGCAGGCGCTGCTCAAGCTGATCGAAGGCACCGTTGCCTCGATTCCGCCGCAGGGCGGGCGCAAGCACCCGAACCAGGACTTCGTCCAGGTGGACACGACCAACATCCTCTTCATCTGCGGCGGCGCCTTTGCCGGTCTGGAAAAGATCATTCTCAACCGCTCGGAAAAAGGCGGCATCGGCTTCGGGGCCGAGGTCAAGGGCAAGAAGGACAAGAAGGCCATCGGCCAGGTCCTGCTCGATGCCGAGCCGGAAGACCTGATCAAGTTCGGTCTCATTCCCGAACTGATCGGTCGTCTGCCGGTCGTCGCCACACTCCAGGAACTTGAGGAGCCGGCCCTGATCCAGATCCTCACCGAACCCAAGAATGCGCTGATCAAGCAGTACCAGAAGCTGTTCGGCATGGAAGACGTCGAACTGGAAGTGCGTCCCGGTGCGCTTTCCGCCATCGCCAGGAAGGCGCTGGCGCGCAAGACGGGGGCCCGTGGGCTGCGCTCGATCCTGGAACACGCCCTGCTCGACACGATGTACGAACTCCCCGGCATGGAAAATGTCGAAAAGGTCGTGATCGACGAAAACATGATCACCGGTGACACCCCGCCCCTGCTGATTTACGCCGATCAGCCGAAGGTTTCCGGTTCCAACTGAGCCGGGACTTGAATTGCGGTTTCGCGTCCCCAGTTAACGGGGGCATACCTATTTCAAAGGCATCGTAATGTCGAACCCCAACACGCTCCCGGAAACCATCGAACTGCCGCTGCTCCCGCTGCGCGATGTCGTCGTCTTCCCGCACATGGTGATTCCGCTCTTCGTCGGTCGCCCGAAATCGATCAAGGCCCTCGAAATGGCCATGGAAGGGGGCAAGAACATCCTGCTGCTGGCCCAGAAATCAGCCGCCAAGGATGAGCCGGAACCCGAAGACCTCTATCGCATCGGCTGCCTCGCCAATATCCTGCAGATGCTCAAGCTGCCCGACGGCACCGTCAAGGTTCTGGTCGAAGGCACGCAGCGCGCTCGCGTCGAGGCCATCGAGGTGCAATCGTCCGTATTCATGGCGACCGCTGCCCCGCTGCCGCAGTCCGGGGTCGAGGACCACGAGATCGAGGCCATGCGCCGCGCCGTGGTTGCCCAGTTCGACCAGTTCGTCAAGCTGAACAAGAAGATCCCGCCCGAGGTTCTGTCGTCGATTACCGGCATCGAGGATGCCGGACGCCTGGCCGACACGATTGCCGCCCACCTGCCGCTCAAGCTCGAACAGAAGCAGGAAGTGCTGGAAATGGACAGCGTCCGCGAGCGCATCGACCGCCTGCTTTCGCAACTGGAATCGGAAATCGACATTCTCCAGGTCGAGAAGCGCATCCGTGGCCGCGTCAAGCGCCAGATGGAAAAGAGCCAGCGCGAGTATTACCTCAACGAGCAGGTCAAGGCCATTCAGAAGGAACTCGGCGAAGGCGAGGAAGGCGCCGACCTCGAGGAACTTGACCGCAAGATCAAGGCCGCAGGGATGAGCAGGGAAGGCCTGGCGAAGGCGCTCGGCGAGATCAAGAAGTTGCGCCTGATGTCGCCGATGTCGGCCGAGGCGACGGTCGTCCGCAATTTCATCGAGACTCTGGTCGGCTTGCCCTGGCGCAAGAAGACACGGACCAACAAGGACTTGCGCGAGGCCGAGAAGGTACTCGACGCCGATCACTTCGGACTGGAAAAGGTCAAGGAGCGCATCGTCGAGTATCTCGCCGTGCAGCAGCGCGTCAACAAGGTGAAAGCACCGATCCTCTGTCTGGTCGGCCCTCCCGGCGTCGGCAAGACCTCGCTCGGCCAGTCGATCGCCAAGGCAACCAACCGCAAGTTCGTGCGCATGGCGCTCGGCGGCGTGCGCGACGAGGCCGAAATTCGCGGCCACCGCCGCACCTATATCGGCTCGATGCCGGGCAAGATTCTGAGCAGCCTGACCAAGGTCGGGGTGCGCAACCCGCTCTTCCTGCTCGACGAGGTCGACAAGCTCGGCCAGGACTTCCGCGGCGACCCCTCCTCGGCACTGCTCGAAGTCCTTGATCCGGAACAGAACCACACCTTCCAGGATCACTACGTCGAGGTCAACTTTGACCTCTCCGACGTGATGTTCGTGGCCACCGCCAATACGATGAACATCCCGGCGCCGCTGCTCGACCGCATGGAAGTCATCCGTCTCTCCGGCTACACGGAGGACGAAAAGGTCAGTATCGCCATGCGCTATCTGCTGCCCAAGCAGTTGAAGAACAATGGCCTCAAGATGACGGAACTGGCCGTCGCCGACAGCGCGGTCCGCGACATCGTCCGCTATTACACGCGCGAAGCCGGTGTCCGTGCTCTCGAGCGGGAAATTTCGAAAATCTGCCGCAAGGTCGTCAAGACGCTGGTTCTGAAGAAGCGCAGCAGCAAGATTCTGGTCAACGCCCGCAATCTGGATAAATTCCTCGGCGTCCGGCGCTACAGTTTCGGCATGGCGGAGAAGGAAAACCAGATCGGCCAGGTCACCGGCCTCGCCTGGACCGAAGTGGGCGGCGAACTGCTGACCATCGAGTGCGCCAACATGCCCGGCAAGGGCAACATCCTGCGCACCGGTTCGCTGGGTGACGTGATGAAGGAATCGGTCGAGGCTGCCCGTTCGGTCGTCCGTGCCCGCGCTCGGCGCCTCGGAATAAAGGACGAGGCCTTCGAGAAGACCGACATCCACATCCACGTTCCCGAGGGCGCCACGCCCAAGGACGGCCCCTCGGCCGGCATCGCCATGACCACGGCGCTGGTTTCCGCCTTCACGGGCATCCCGGTCCGCTGCGAGGTGTGCATGACCGGAGAAATCACCCTGCGCGGCGAGGTCTTGGCCATCGGCGGCCTCAAGGAAAAACTGCTGGCAGCGGTGCGCGGCGGCCTCAAGACGGCGTTGATTCCGGAAGAGAACGTCAAGGACCTGGCCGAAATCCCGGACAACATCAAGAACAAGATCGAGATCGTCCCCGTCAAATGGATCGACCACGTGCTCGAACGGGCGCTGGAACGCAAGCCGGAAGCATTGCCGGAGCAAGTCGATGAAGGCACGGCGGTTGCGGCCGGTCCCGAGAGCGTACCTGCGCAAACCGTCCTAACCCATTGATTTTACATCCGTATTGTCCATTAGCCGCCCGCTGGGGCCATGATGACAGGCGGAGCGGATGCATTGGCCCACAAGCCTGCGAAGCAGGCACGTTTTCGGCACGGCATGAAGGGCATCGGGCGATTCTGTGAGATGTCGCCATACCAGGAGCCGCCGATGGCCAGCACCAAACCGCGCTGGGCAGAAAGCGTGTGCTGAATGCGGGAGCGCAACACCGCTTGGTGGAACGGGCTCATCAGCTTGCCCTACAGGGACTGCCTTTGGTCGTAGGCGAGCCTGGCAAAGCCCGGAACTGCTTCGGTCACCCAGAAGTACCGCTCATTGAAGGCGTCCAGTCCGAAATCCGCCGCCCAGCATGAAGGCGGTTGCGCAGGTTCGCCCCGGACAAAACGAACAATTCATTTGCCAAAAAACCGGACCGATCCATTTGTTGCCAACATATTGCCGGACAGGTGTTTACAAGGATCGGTCCAGTCCATATAATGCGCCCTCTTTCACGGAACTGGGGGTATAGCTCAGCTGGGAGAGCGCTTGCATGGCATGCAAGAGGTCAGCGGTTCGATCCCGCTTACCTCCACCAAGCAAACGTGAAAGAACGTTGTTAAGTCCGGGTCCCCATCGTCTAGAGGCCTAGGACACCGCCCTTTCACGGCGGTAACCGGGGTTCGAATCCCCGTGGGGACGCCAAGTTTTCAGCGCGGAGTGGTAGTTCAGTTGGTTAGAATACCGGCCTGTCACGCCGGGGGTCGCGGGTTCGAGTCCCGTCCACTCCGCCAACAGATACAAGAAGACCGGCCAAGGCCGGTTTTCTTGTTTTCCCTTTTGAAAACATGGGCATTTCTGCTCGCAGACGCTATACTGGCGCCTTCCGACCAATCCCCGTTCCGAGGCAGGAGTCTTGCCCATGCATGATCGCAACGTTCTGTCGCTGGTCAAAGGTTTCACCGGTTTCGCACTGATTTCCCTGGCATCCCTCGTTGCCTCCCCGGTTCTCGCCGACGGCGACAACCAGCCTCTGCTCCTGTCGATGGTGGCACCTTCGACCGCCACGAGCATCGCCAACACCCTGACCGTTCACGAAGTGCGCCCGGCCCCGGTCGTGGCGCGCACGGTCGATCTGACCGTCCAGCCCGACGATCTCTGGGTTCGTCTCCGCCACGGTTTTGCGATGACCAACCTGGATGACGACCTGACGCTTCACTATCAGCAGTGGTACCAGAACCGGCCCGATGCGCTGCGCCGGATGGTCGAGCGCAGCCGCCCCTATCTGCACCACATCGTCGAGGAACTGGAAGCGCGCGGCATGCCGACCGAGATCGCACTGCTGCCGATGGTGGAGAGTTCGTTCAACCCGATGGCCTACTCGCGCTCGCATGCTTCCGGCCTCTGGCAGTTCATACCGGCCACCGGCAAGCGTTTCAACCTCGAGCAGACCTGGTGGCAGGATCAACGCCGCGACGTCGTTGCCTCGACCGACGCCGCACTCGAATACCTGCAGACAATCTACGAAATGCACGGCGACTGGCACCTCGCCCTGGCCTCCTACAACTGGGGCGAAGGGGCCGTCAAGCGGGCAATCGAGAAAAATGCCGCGCGCGGCCTGCCGACCGACTACGCCAGCCTGACGATGCCGAACGAAACCCGGCATTACGTGCCGAAGCTGCAGGCGCTCAAGAACATCTTCAGCAACCCGGTCCTGATGGTCCAGCTCGGCCTCCCGGAAATCATCAACCGCCCCTATTTCGCGACTGTCGGAACTCCCCGGCCGATGGACGTCAAGACTGCCGCCCGCCTCGCCAACATGCCGGTCGATGAATTCCTGGCGCTGAATCCCTCGCACAACCGCCCGGTGATGAAGGCTGATACGCCGGTTGTCCTGCCGGCCGAGAAACTTGCCACTTTCCAGCGCAATCTGGAAAAGACCGACGAACCGCTTACCGAATGGCAGACCTACACGCTGAAGTCCGGCGAAAAGCTGGACCAGGTCGCGCCGCGCTTCGGCATTACGCTGTCCGACCTGCAACGCGCCAACGGTCTCAGCGGCAAGATCAGGCTGGCCGGCGGCTCCACCGTGCTGGTGCCGGCCGGCAAGGGTGCCGACGACCTGGATAGCATGGGTGCTGAACCCCGCCTGCCGCAGATCGTCGAGCCCGAACCGCCTGCGAAGGCCCAGGTGGCAGTAGCGCCTGCAACACGCCCGGGCAAGCCCGAGAAGACCGCCAAGGGCAAGGCAGCCGACACCAGGGTTGTTGCCAGGGACAACAAGAAAGGCAGCTCCAGGCTGGCCGCCGCAGACAGCGCAACGGCCCCGTCCAAGGTCGCGAAAGCCGCCACGGGCGACAAGGCGAAGACGGCCGCCGCGAAGCCGGCAGCGCCGGCTCAGGCCACCAAGGTCGCCAAGTCGGGCAACGGCCGGCGCGGCTGATTCAGCCGGAGAGATGGCAGACGACCGTATGCGTCGCTGACATCTCGCTGGTTTCCGGGGTAGTGCTGGCGGCAAACGTCTATCGCCAGCGGGCAGCGCGGGTGAAAATGACAGCCGGCAATCGGATCGGCGGGCGATTTATTTTGAACCCGCTCCCTTTGATTCTGATCCCTTGGGGTTCGAGCCTAGCCCATTTGATCTGCCTTTGATCTTGAGTCGCACGCCAGTCAAAAAGCACGTATTATTTGCGAATGGAATACCTTCAACTTCTGCCACTGCTGATCATGATCGGGATCGGCTACATCGTTTTTCAGGCGTTTCGCGGCACCTTCGGCGGGCGCGGAAAAATCACTGACGATGGGAAGCATGTCTGTGCCACATTGCGGCACGCGAGGCGCACCACGAACACAAACGCGCGGCAGCATCCTGATCGAGATCGTCCTTTGGCTTTGCTTCATCATTCCTGGGCTGCTCTATTCGCTTTGGCGCCTCTCCACTCGCCAGCTGGTTTGCCCTGCGTGCGGTGAGCGCGGCATGATTCCGATCACCACCCCCGCCGGGAAACGGCTGATTGACGCCAACCAGTAGAGGACAGCAGCCGCAGCGCCGGCGCAATCAATCGCTGCATGGACTTAAGCCGCAAACCAGGGTCTAGCCTCTGCTTGCCGCCTCAGAAAACTATCTATCTCTGACCCTGATGGTTGGGCGCGGGGAATTCCAAGCAATTATATATATGTCATATTTCTAGCACCCCTCATATATTCCCAGTGTCTTTCTTACCCGCGATCAAACCATGCGAAACACCGCGCTAGTCTTAGTACTGCTGATTTCGCCCCCGAGCTTTGCTCAAGCCTTCAAATGCAAATCACCCACCGGACAGACCGTTATTTCCGAATCTCCGTGTGACGGTAGTACCTCTCAGCGGCGCAGCAGTAAGGATTGGTGGAAGCAACACGCTTTAACGAAAGAAGAAGAATATTTTGTCCGTGGTGACAGATGCCGATACCTTGTACAGTCTTAAGCAACCATAAGAGAGACAAGTCAGGCGAGTGCTCAACCAAGCAAATGTGTCCAACGGCGGGCAACAATTTCAGCTTTGTAAGGGGACTGTACCAAGCTGAACTATCGAGACATGGGAACTAGCTACGAATCCCCTGCCGCCATCAAGCCAGTCGCTGGCGAGTCAACTCAACGGTAATAGGTTCAAGCAAATATCAACTTGTTAATCACCTTTGCTTCCACCATTGAGTGCCAAAGGGTTCAGAACGATCTCGAAAACCTTTGCCATTTCCCCCGGTTCAACCGCAGCTGATTCAGCCGATCAGATGACAGTTGACCGTATGCGTCGCTGAGACGCCGGTGCTTTCCGGATAGCGCTGCCGGCAGACATCGATGGCCTGCGGGCAGCGCGGGTGGAAATGACAGCCGGCCGGCGGATTGGCCGGCGACGGCGTTTCACCGGGCAGGCGGATTACTGCCGAATGGGCATCGAGCCGCGGTACCGGCACCGCCGACAGCAGCGCCTGGGTATAGGGATGCTTCGGCGAGCGCAGCACTTCCTGCGCGGTGCCCCGCTCGACGATGCGCCCGAGGTACATCACCGCCACATCGTTGGCCAGATACTCGACCACCGCGAAGTTGTGGGTGATGAACAGGTAGGCGACGCCGAGTTCTTCCTGCAATTGCTTGAGCAGATTGAGGATTTGCGCCTGCACCGACACATCGAGCGCCGAGGTCGGTTCGTCGCAGATCAGCAGTTCCGGCTGCACGGCGAGCGCGCGGGCGATGGCGATGCGCTGGCGCTGACCGCCGGAAAACTCGTGCGGATAACGCCCGGCGGCTTCGTCCGGCAGACCGACCTGCTTGAGCAACGCGGCCACCGCCCTGCCCTGCGCCGTTCGATCGCTTTCCAGCCCGAGCGCCGACATGCCTTCGCCGATGATTTCGCCGACCCGCAGGCGCGGGTTGAGCGACGCGAACGGATCCTGGAAAATCATCTGCATGTGGCGCCGCGCCGCACGCAGGCGTCCGGGCGCCATGCCGACCAGCTCGCTGCCGCCGAGACGAACGCTGCCGGCGGTCGGCTTGACGAGTTGCAGCAGGGCCTTGCCGACCGTCGTCTTGCCGCAGCCGGATTCGCCGACCAGCGCCAGCGTGCGCCCGGCGGAAATGGCCAGCGAAACGCCGTCGACCGCAAGCACATGTCCTACGGTTCGTTGCAGGACGCCACGGCGAATCGGAAAATGGACTTTCAGGTCGGCGACATCGAGGAACGGGGCCATCTCCGGAATCAGATCGCCCAGGCCCAGACGCGGGTTGTCGGCGACCGCCGCCGCGCTGCCCGACCAGTGGCAGCGCAGCGTATGTCTGGCAGCGACGCTGCGCCAGTCTGGCGAAATGTCGCGACAAACCGGCGTCACGTGCGAGCAGCGGTCGGCGAAACGGCAGCCGGCCGGCATCGCGTCCAGCGACGGCACCTGGCCGGGAATCGTCGTCAGCGCCATGCCGCGCCGCGAGACTTCGGGCAAGGCGGCGAACAGCGCCTGCGTATAGGGGTGACGCACCCCAAGGGCACTTGAGACCAAGGCCCCGTCGCCTCCGGGGCGCGGGCGGGTGAAGAATTCCTCGCGGTCGGCCACTTCGACCAGTTCGCCGGCATACATGACGCCGATGCGGTGCGCCATTTTGGCGACGACGCCGAGATCGTGGGTGATCAGCAGCATGCCCATGCCGCGCTCGCGCTGCAGTTGCGCCAGCAGGTCGAGAATCTGCGCCTGGACGGTGACGTCGAGCGCCGTCGTCGGCTCGTCGGCGATCAGCAGGTCGGGCTCGCCGGCCAGCGCGATGGCGATCATCACGCGCTGCTTCATGCCGCCGGAAAACTGGAAGGGGTATTCGTCGAGCCGCCGTTCGGGGTCGGCGATGCCGACCTGGCGCAGCAGTTCCAGCATGCGCTGGCGGGCCGGCTCGCCGCGCAGGTCGCAATGGCGGTCGAGCACTTCGCCGATCTGCACGCCGACGGTCAGCACCGGATTGAGGCTGGTCGCCGGCTCCTGGAAGATCATCGCGATGCGCGCGCCGCGCACCTGGCGCATCTCGGCTTCGGCCAGGGTCAGCAGTTCCTCGCCCTGCAGCTTGATGCTGCCGCCGGTGATGCGCCCGGCCGCCGGCAGCAGGCGCATGATGCCCTGCGCCGTCGCCGATTTGCCGCAGCCGGACTCGCCGAGCAGCGCGAAAGTTTCGCCTTTGGAAATGGCAAAGGAAATGCCGTCGACCGCAACCAGCATCTTTTTTCCGGCGGCGAAGCCGAGGCGCAGGTCGGTGACTTCAAGCATCAGGCGGCCCTCGGGTCGAATGCGTCGCGCACCGCGTCGGCGAACAGGTTGGCGGCCAGCACGAGGATGAACATGGTCGTGAAGGCCGCCGCCAGCGACCACCAGACGACCGGCTCGCGGCCCAGTTCCATGCGCGCGCTGTTGATCATCGTGCCGAAGCTGATCATCGTCGGATCGACGCCGATGCCGACGTAGGACAGCACCGCCTCGGCGAGCACCAGCCCGGAGAAATCCATGACCAGCGCGATGATGACGATGTGCATCAGGTTGGGCAGGATGTGGCGGACGATGATGCGCCAGCTCGACACGCCGAAGGCCTGCGCCGCCTGGATGTATTCGAGTTCGCGCAGCTTCAGCGTCTCGCCGCGCAGCAGCCGGCAGAGGCCGGTCCAACTCGTGATGCCGAGGATGAAGCAGAGCGCCAGCAGGCGCAGGTCGGCGCGTTCGGCGGCGGTCGCGAACCATTGCGGATGGGTGTCGATGACGACCTGCATCATCAGCACGGCGGCGGCGATCAGCAGCACGCCGGGGATCGAACTGAGCACGGTATAGATGTACTGGATCACGTCGTCGACCCAGCCGCGGAAATAGCCGGCGACGATGCCGAGCAGCACCGCCACCGGCAGCATGACCAGCGTCGTGACGAGTCCGATGATCAGCCCGGTGCGCACGCTTTTCAGCACCTGGTAGAGCACGTCCTGCCCGACCTTGTCGGTGCCGAAGACGTGATATTGGGCGGCGAGCCAGAACAGCGGCACAACGACCAGCAGCATGATGCCCAAGAGTGATCAGGACGGCGTTCCACGCAAACACCGTTTCGCCGCGCCAGATTTTCAGCCATCCCGAGGCGTTGACCCCAGGGCCAGCAGCGCCCCGCAGGAAGCGCCCTTGGGGTGTTGCTTCCATGGTCGCAACCGTATCGCCGCGCGCGACCAGCGCCGATGCGGCTGCCGCCAGCGCAAGCCAGCCGAGCAGGGCCAGCAGGGCGACACGGAAGGCCGTCAGGCCGGCATCGGCCGTGACATCGCCCTCGCGCTCGCCGAGATGGCTGCCGCCATGTTTCAGGCGCGGATAGTCGCGCACCGTCTCGCCGCCCGGCAGGTTGATGGTTTCCTTGGCGTAGAGGCGGGTGGCGAAGGGTTCGGAATAGGTCTTCTCGTTGCGCAGGCGCAGCGGGGCGGCCAGCACGTCGAGTACGGAAAGCACTTCGATGGCATAGCTGGCCTTCTGTCCCGGCTTGCCGTCGAGCTGCAGGCGGAAATGCAGCGAATCGAGCAGGCCGATGGCGATGAAGGCGAGCAGCACCGTCGCCGAGGCCATGCCGACCCGGTTGGCGCCGACCCGCCGCCAGGCGGCGAGCAGCGGCGGCGTTTTCGCGATCAGCACGCCGACGCCGATACCGGCCGCCACCAGCAGCCAGATCAGGATGTCCGACCAGAGGATGACGATCTGAAAGCCCGTCATTCGAAGCGGATCCGCGGATCGACCAGCGTGTAGGAAATGTCGGTCAGGATCAGCCCGACGATATAGAGTACCGAGCCGATGAAGACCATCGAGCGGACGACGGCGAAGTCCTGGGCGTTGATCGCGTCGATGGTGTAGCTGCCCAGACCGGGAATGCCGAAGAACGATTCGGTGAGCAGCGAGCCCATGAAGAGCAGCGGAATGACGACGACGACGCCGGTCAGGATCGGAATCAGCGCATTGCGCAGGATGTGGCGGAAGAAGACGACAGTTTCCGGCAAGCCCTTGGCACGGGCAGTGCGCACGTAATCCTTGTTCACTTCCTCGAGGAAGATGGTCCGGTACCAGCGGGTCGACGAACCGATGCCGGAAATCACGCCGATCACCACCGGCAGGATCAGGAAGCGCCACGCGTCCAGGCTGTCCCCGAAACCGGAAATCGGCACCAGCCGCCACACCTTGCTGATCAGGTACTGGCCGCCGATGATGTAGAAAAGGCCGGAAATGGACATCATCGCCACGCACACCACGACGCCCCAGAAATCGAAGGCGGTGGCGCGGAAGAAGGCGAGCGTCAGCGCGAAAGTCACCGTCACGAACAGGCCGAGAATGAAGGTCGGCAACGCGATGGCCAGCGACGGCCCCATGCGCGCGCCGATTTCGCGGGCAATGTCGCGGCCATCCTCGGCGCGACCGAAATCGCCGGCGAACATGCGCGCCGATTTCTGGAAAAAAACCGTGTCGGTCACGGTCGACAGCCCGGAGGCCGCGAAATTGACCAGCAGCGGCTTGTCGTAACCGCGCTCGACCTTCCATTTCCCGATCGCCTCAGGCGTCACGCGCTTGACGCCGAGCTGCATGCGCGCCATGTCGTCCGGCGTGTTGACGACGAAGAACAGCGCGAAAGTCAGCAGGTTCACCCCGATCAGGATCGGGACGGCGTACAGCAGGCGGCGGACGATGTAGGCGAGCACAGGCGGATTATGCCAAGAGCCGGCGCAGGATGAGCGCCATCAGCGCAACAATCGCCAGCGCCCAGCCGGCCACCGCATAGTCGGAACGCCGCCACGGCTCGCCCGGCGACCGCGGATCGCGCAGTTCGTCGGGGAACTTGCGCGGCGGCACCGGGATGATCCTGCGCTCGGCAGGGTTTTTCGGCACGCGCGCGTTGTATTCGACGCTGGACTCGACCGGCCAGTCGCCCCAGGACCGGCTGGACGGGAACTGCGGCACGCGGACGAGCAGGATTTCCTCGATGTCCCCGGCCAGCACCCGCTCGAATTCGCTCAGTGGCCGGCCAGCCTGTCCCATCGCCAGGCGCAGCAGGTCGGCGCCCATTTCCGCGAAGGCCACCGCCGGGTAGAGGTTGGTCCGGTCCTCGGTCAGGTAGTCGAAGGAGGTCTTTCCCTTGCTCAGACTACCCTCCCTGAGCGCCACCAGCGGCAGCGCGACGATCCCGCGCAGCCGGCTTTCCGGCCCGCGTGCCGGCACCTGCCAGCCGAGGGTGCGCGCGGTCGTCACGCTGATGCCGGCGCAGTTGGCGCGCCCGTGCCGGTAGGCGAACTGGTGCCGGTAGAACTGGTTGTACACCCGGCCCAGCGCCGACTGCAGCCAGGCAGCCGGCCGCTCATCGCGGAGCGTCGCGACCAGCAGGTACGAAGGCCGGTACCAGGCCTGGCCGCTGTTCAGGTCGCCAAGGTAGTTGTCGAGCGGCACCGGCGCGGCGATGATTCCCTTCTCGCTTTCGGCATCGAGCGTGTAGAAATTGTTGACCAGCCATTCATCGATGCCGCCCCGGCCGCCGACGTGGCCGGTCATCAGCGCGAAGTGACCGCCGTGCGCCTCGTCGTCGTCGCCCTGGGCGCCGTTCAGCATCAGGCCGAGCACCGGCTGCCCGCCGCGCAGCCCGCTGCTTCCCGGGCGCCGCCAGACCGACTCCACGGCAAACGGACTGCGCGCCCCGCCCTGCGGTTGCGCCCGCACCCAGCCGCGCAAGGCTGACGGATCGGCGGCCAGCGCAAGGCTTGCCGGCGCTTCCGGCAGACGGAAATCCTGCGGCCAGATTGTCCGCGCAACGAAAGTCCCGCCCTGCTGATTTCCGCGCATTTTCAGCGGTCGACCGCGGAAGAAGGCAACGCTGCTCGCGTCGAACCAGGCGCTGTTCAGCGGCAGCCTCGGCGCCAGTTGCAGGGCGACCTCGCCGCCGCCGCTGCGCAGCGTTCGGCCATCACCGGCCAGTTGCGCCCCGGTCAGGGTGTCCGGCGCTCCCAGCCAGACCAGCGGCGGCAGCGCCGGCCCGGTATCGATCGGGGTGGACCACGCCCAGGCCGCGAGGTCATCCCATACCGGCAAGGCCCGCTCGAATCCGGCGACCGGCGCCCCCGGCCGCGGCACGGCAATGGTTTCATTGCCGAAGTACCACAATGCCTGCGGCAGCGCGCCGCAATTGGCGCAACTGCCGCTGGTGGTCACGAACTGATCGGCAGGAAACAAACCGTAGGCGGGCATGGCGGGATTCTGCCCGAAACCGGCGGCGCTCACATCACGGCAACTGGCGCGCGATCAGTTCCTTCATGATCTCGTTCGAGCCGCCGTAGATCCGGGCCACGCGCGAATCGGCCCAGGCCCGGGCAATCGGATATTCCCACATGTAGCCGTAGCCGCCATGCAACTGCAGGCAGGCATCGAGTACCTTGCTTTGCAGGTCGGTGCACCAGTACTTGGCCATCGACGCCGCGGTCGCATCGAGTTCGCCCTTGATATGCAGCTCGATGCAGCGATCGATGAAGACCCGGGCGATCTGCACCTCGGTCATCGCCTCGGCGAGGGTGAACTGGGTATTCTGGAACTGCATGATCTCCTTGCCGAACGCCCGGCGCTCGCGGCAGTACAACGAGGTCCAGTCGATCGCCGCCTCCATCTGGGCAACGGCGGTGATCGCGATCTGCAGGCGCTCCCAGGGAAGTTCAGTCATCAGGTAGGCGAAGCCGCGGTTTTCCTGGCCAAGCAGGTTCTCGGCCGGCACGCGCACGTTGTCGAAGAACAGCTCGCCGGTATCCTGCGCCTTCATGCCGATCTTCTTCAGGCGCCTGCCCTTCGAGAAACCAGCCATCGTCGTATCGACGACGAACAGGCTGGTTCCCTTGGCGCCCTTGCCCGGGTCGGTCTTGGCGACGACGATCACCAGGTCGCAGTGCGAACCGTTGGTAATGAAGGTTTTCGAGCCATTCAGGACGTAGTGGTCGCCGTCGCGCACAGCCGTCGTGCGGATGCCCTGGAGGTCGGATCCGGCCGCCGGCTCGGTCATGGCGATGGCGCCGATCAGTTCGCCGGTCGCCATCCTGGGCAGGTATTTCCGCTTGAGGAACTCGCTGCCGTAATGCAGCAGGTAAGGTGCGACGATCTCCGAATGCAGCAGCATCCCGAGCAGGTTCTGCACCGCCCGGCGCGCCGGCTGCTCGAAGAGCACGACGCTGTAGAGCTTGTCGGCGCCGGCGCCGCCGTACTCCTCGGGCATCGAGGTGCACAGGTAACCGGATTCGCCGGCCTTCAGCCAGACCTCGCGGTCGATGTAGCCCTGTTCCTCGTAGCGCTCGTAATGCGGGGCGACTTCGACCTTGATGAAGCGGTCGAACGATTCGGCGAACTGCCGATGTTCGTCGCCGAAGATTGTGCGCGGTATGGTCATGGTCTTCCTTTTCCCGGTCAGATGCGGAAGCCGCCGCCGCAGACCAGCAGTTCGCCGGAGATGTAGTTGGATTCGGGATAGCAGAGCAAGGCGATGGCGCCGGCGGCCTCTTCCGGCGTGCCGCCGCGACCGAGCGGCACCAGCGCTTCCATCTGCTTGAGGAGTTCGGGATTGACGCCGGCCTTGATCTGCTTGCCCTCGATGTCGAGCGTCGCGCTGCCGTCGGCCGGGGCGCTGGTCAGGCGCGTATTGATCAGGCCGAAGGCGACGCAATTGACGTTCACCCGGTAACGCCCCCATTCCTTGGCCAGCGTCCGCGTCATGCCGATGACGCCGGCCTTGGCCGCCGCGTAATTGACCTGGCCGGCATTGCCGCCGACCCCGGCGATCGACGAGACATTGACCACCTTGCGGAATTTCTCGTCGCCGGCCTCGCTCTCCTTCTTGGCGGCGTTGCGCAGGAACTCGGCCGCCGCGCGCAGGATGCGGAACGGCGCCGTCAGGTGGACGTCAATCATCGCGTACCACTGCTCGTCGGTCATCTTCTGGACGACGTTGTCCCACGTGTAGCCGGCGTTGTTGACGATGATGTCGAGCCCGCCGAAATGCGTGATCGCCGTCTGCACGAAGCGCTCGGCAAAATCCGGCGCGGTGACGCTGCCGACGCAGGCGACGGCCTTGCCGCCGCCGGCGGCGATGTCGGCCACCGTCTGTTCTGCCGGTGCCGCGTCGAGATCATTGATGACCACGCTGGCCCCTTCCGCCGCCAGCTTCAGGGCGACCGCCCGGCCGATGCCGCGACCCGAACCGCTGACGATGGCCACTTTTCCTTCGAGTTTTCCCATTTCGCTCTCCTTTTTCATTGAATTCGTTTCAGTCGAGCGCGACCAGCGCCTCGCCCTGTATCTTCAGTTGTCCGTACTGGTTGAGCATTTCCACCGCCACCCGCGCCAGCGGCCTGCCATCAACCTCCAGCAACTCGACGACCTGCCCGCGCAGGACCGGCTGGTTGCCGAGATGGGTGAGCGAGATGAAGCGCACGCTGAACGAGTGCAGGCTGGCCTGCGGCCGCCATCCTGTGAGCAGGCGCCCGAGCCAGGCCATGCCGAGCATGCCGTGGGCGAAGACATCGGGCATGCCGGCGCGCCGCGCGAAATCGATATCGATATGGATCGGGTTGAGGTCTCCCGAGGCCCCGGCGAAACGGCACAGCAGGGCGCGGTCGATCGCCGGCAGGACCATCTCCGGCAACACGTCGCCAACCCTGACCCGCGCGTCGATCTCCTGTTCTCCGACCATGGCGCTCACCCGTTCATGACGACGATGACCGAGCGCATTTCGCCCACTGCCTCGCCGCGCTGGTTGGTCACCTTCGTCACCTTGGTGACGAACTCCATCCTGCCGCCCTTCTTTTCGCTGATGTCGGCGATGCTCGAGCGAAGGGTCAGCACGTCGCCGGCATGTACCGGTCGCTCATAGGTGAAGCTCTGTTCGCCATGCAGCACCCGGTCGATCGGCACGCCCAGCGTTTCCATCATCGCCTGGATGGTCCCGGCGTCGAGCTCGGCCCCGAAGTACAACGTCGGCGGCGCCAGCAGCGACGGATGGCCGGCGGCCAGCGCCGCCGCCTCGTCGGTGTATTCCGGGCGGGTTTCGCCGATCGCCCGGGCAAAGGCCAGCAGCCGGCCTTTCTCGACGGGCCAGTGGACCACCGGCAACTGCAGCCCGAGATGACATCTGTCGATCATCGCCCCTCCCGCTCAGTCGGCACGCTGGTAGAGCGTGACGACGCAGGCGCCGCCCAGCCCGAGGTTGTGCTGCAGGCCGAGGCGCGCGCCGGCGACCTGGCGCTCGCCCGCTTCGCCGCGCAACTGTTCGACCAGTTCGGTGCACTGGGCGAGGCCGGTCGCCCCCAGCGGGTGGCCCTTCGACAGCAGGCCCCCCGACGGATTGGTCACGATGCGACCGCCGTAGGTGTTGTCGCCATCGGCGACGAACTTCTCGGCGCCGCCATCGGGACACAGGCCCAGCCCCTCGTAGATGAGCACTTCGTTCTGCGCGAAGCAGTCGTGCAGTTCGACGACATCGAGATCCCCGGGACCGATCCCGGCCTGCGCATAAACCTGGGCGGCCGCCTCGCGGGTCATGTCGTCCCCGACCAGCGCCATCATGCTGCGCTTGTCGAAGGTTCCCGGACGGTCGGTCGTCATCGCCTGGGCGGCGATGAACACCCGGCGGTCGAGGTTCATCCGGTCAGCGAAGCGCCGTGACACGAGAATCGCCGCCGCCGCGCCGCAGGTCGGCGGACAGGCCATCAGCCGCGTCATGCCGGCTTCGGGAAAGACCATCGGCGCCGCCATGACTTCCTCCTCGCTCACCACCTTGCGGAACAGCGCCAGCGGATTATGGGCGGCATGGCGGCTGGCCTTGGCCCGCACCCTGGCAAAGATGTCCGGCTTGACGCCGTAACGCTCCATGTACTCCTTGCCGGCGCCGCCAAAATATCGCAGCGCGATGGGCACATCGTAGGGCGCGATCTCGTCGCACAATTCGTCGAAGCGCGAGAACGGCGACGGCCGGTCGGTCCACTGCCCGGACAGCGCGCCCGGCTGCATCTGTTCGAAACCGAGGGCGAGAACGCAGTCGACCGCACCCGACTCGACCAGTTGCCGCGCCAGGAAGAGCGCCGTCGATCCGGTCGAGCAGTTGTTGTTGACGTTGGCGATCGGGATGCCGGTCATGCCGACCTCGTAGAGCGCGCGCTGCCCCGATGTCGAGTCGCCGTAGACATAGCCGACGATCGCCTGCTGCACCGCCGCGTAGTCCAGTCCCGCGTTGTCGAGCGCCTTGCGCACCGCCGCCACGGCCATCACGTCATAGGGGTCGCTGGCGCCCGGCTTGCCGAAGGGCACCATCCCGACGCCGGCGACAAAAGCCTTTCCCTGCATCTGCTGTCTCCTCGCTTGCGCCGGCTGGCGTTCACGAGGCAACGCCGCCGGATCTGTTCAAATCGGCAATTCTCCGCCAATGGCGGCAAGAAGTCCTCCCCCGCGACGGGGGATGTTGCTTAAACGCCTATCCCCCATCGGGGGGAGTGGTTTCTTTTGCTGTTGCCGCTAGACTCGCCGGTGGATTTCGATATATAGATGTCAACCATTCGCCAAACGCTTGATCAATGCGTAATCGCATTGCCGGCGGCAGCGACTGACAGTTCAATTCCGGAGGGGGACCCAAGTGAACAAGACCGCAATGCAACGCCTGCCCGTGCGCACCGCACTGGCTTCCGCCATGCTGCTCGCCTTCAGCGGCAGCGCCCTGGCATTCGAGTTCGACCTCGAGGACGGGGTCAAGGGGAGCTGGAACAATACCATTTCCTTCGGCGCCAACTGGCGGATGACGCGGCCGAACGCCGGCCTGTACAGCCAGCCGGATGGCGCGCGCCTCGGTCTCACCGGCGGCAAGCGCGGATCTGGCGGCAGCGCCACCGACTCCGGCAACCTGAACTATGAAAAGGGCGACGTGGTCAACGCCCCGCTGCAACTCCTGTCCGACTTCGCGATCAGCAAGGGCGACCTCGGCGCCTTCGTCCGCGTCAAGGCCTGGTACGACGTCGCCATGGAGAACAAGGACCGGCCCTACGGCAACGCCAGCAACAGCTATGCCAAGGGTGAGCCGCTGTCGGACAGCGGCCAGCCGGACCTGCTCAAGTACTCGGGCATCGCGCTGCTCGACGCCTACGTCTACAACACCTTCGATGTCGGCACCCCGTTGCAGATCCGTCTCGGCAACCAGGTCGTGAACTGGGGTGAAAGCCTCTTCGTCCAGGGCATCAACCAGCTCAACCCGGTCAACCTGCCGGCGCTGCGCAAGCCGGGCACCGAAGTCAAGGAAGCGCTGCTGCCGGTGTGGAGCATCGACGCCAACATCGCCCTCGGCGGCGGCGCATCGCTCGAAGGCTTCTATCAGTTCAAGTGGGAGCAGAGCCTGGTCGACAGTTGCGGCGGCTACTATTCGCCCGTCGGAATTCGCGATCACCACCAACGCCAACCCCGGGTTGGGTTGTTCGTCGGTCGCGACGGCGCTTTACCCGGGCTTCCAGTTTGATACTCCGACCCTGCTGAAGAATGGCTTTTACTTCCCGCTGACCGAAGGCAAGGACGGCTCGAACAGCGGCCAGTTCGGTGTTGCATTGCGCCTGCCGATCGAGGCGATCGATTCGGAATGGGGCCTTTACGGCATGCGGATCAATTCGCGGACGCCGATCATTTCGGCCTACACCGGAACCTGGGGGCCCGTGATAACGAACCCGGCCAGCCCGGCGCAGATTCGGGCATTGCGAACCACCCTCAATCCGATCCCAGCCCAGCAAGCGGCACTCGGCGCCCGCTTTGGCGTCAAGTCAGCCGCCGCGTTCTGGGAGTATCCTGACGACATCGACATTTTCGGCACCACGCTGTCGACCAACATCGCCGGCTGGTCGGTCGGCGCCGAATTCGGCTATACGCGCAACCAGCCAGTGCAGGTCAACGGCAACGACATCCTCTACAGCGCCGCGGCCGGCGTCGGTCCGTTGGCAGCCGCGGACGAGGACGGCGACAGCACCGGGCGGCGGGCACTTACGTTCCGGGTTACGACCGCTTCCACAAGAGCCAGTTGCAGGTCAATACCGTCAAGATCCTGCCGAGCATGCTCGGGGCGACGCAGGGCGTATTCATCGCCGAAATCGCCGGACAGTGGGCGTCGAATACCAACGACCAGGCCGAGCGCGAGGGTGTCCGCTATGGCCGCGCGTTCATCTTCGGACTGGGATCGACGACGTCCGGCGCCTTCCCGTACCGGCAATACCTGCAACCCGGCAAATCGGGTCTGGAACCCGCAGCGCGACGGCTGCAACAACGACGGTTACGCCACCAGCACGGCCTGGGGCTATCGCCTGAAGGCGTCGCTCGACTACACGGGCGCCTTCGACACCGGCTTCACGCTGACGCCTTCGGTCTTCTGGTCGCATGACGTCAGCGGCTACTCGGTCGATACGCAGTTCATCGAGGACCGCATGATCCTCGGCCTCGGCCTGCGGGCGGACTACCAGAAGAAGTACACGATCGACCTCGGCTACACGGCCTTCCTCGACAAGGCCAAGTACGACCCGTTCAAGGATCGCGACTACCTGAGCCTTGCGTTCAGCACCACGTTCTGACCCCAATAATCGACTGGAGGAGACAACCCCATGAATTTCCAAATGAAGTTGCTGACCGTTGCGGTCGGCTGCAGCCTGATGAGCGGGGCCGCGCTGGCCGGCACCCCGGCGGCCGACATCGAGCGCCTGGGCAAGGACCTGACGCCGACCGGCGCCATCCGCGCCGGCAACGCCGACAATTCCATCCCCGAATGGAAGGGCGGCCTGACGACGCCGCCGGCCGGCTGGAAGCCCGAACAGGGCTACATCGACCCGTTCGCCAATGAAAAGCCGCTATTCACGATCACCGGCGCCAACGCCGACCAGTACAAGGACAAGCTCGCCCCGGGCCTGACGGCATTGCTCAAGAAGTACCCGAACTTCACGATGCCGGTCTACCCGACGCATCGCACGGTGGCGCTGCCCAAGGCAGCGACCGACCTGATCAAGGCCGAAGCCCCCAAGATCGAAATGAAGGACGGCCATATCATCGGCCGCGTGCATTCCAACGTACCGTTCCCGGTTCCCAAGACCGGCGAGGAAGCGATCCAGAATCACATCCTGCGCTATACGGGCGGCGGTTATGATCGTACCTACGTCTGGTTCCCGGTGCGCTCCAACGGCGATACCTACAAGGTCACCTTCGTCAACCGCGTGGTGACCGCCGCCAATTTCGACCCGCCGCAGGAAGGCAACATGGGGTTCGCTTACTTCGGCCGCTTCACTTCGCCGGCGACGCTTGACGGCACGATCTATCTCGTCCATGAACCGATCGACCAGCTCAAGGACGCGCGTTCAGCATGGATCTACAACTCGGGGCTGCGTCGCGTGCGTCGCGCACCGGATCTCGCTTTCGACAACATCGCCGATGGCACCGAGGGCATGCGCACGACCGACCAGTATCTCGCCTACAACGGCTCCATTGAGCGCTACGACTGGAAACTGGTCGGCAAGAAGGAAATGTACGTGCCGTACAACACGTACAAGATCGGCGACAAGAAGCTCAAGTACACCGACATCCTCGACAAGAACACGATCAAGAGCGACCTGATGCGCTATGAACTGCATCGCGTCTGGGTCGTCGAGGCGACGCTGAAGGCGGGCCAGAAGCATATCTATGGCAAGCGCGTCTTCTATCTCGACGAGGACAGCTGGAACCTTCTCGAAGAGGATTCCTACGACACGCGCGGCCAGCTCTGGCGCGTCGGCATTCATGGCCTGCGCCAGAACTACGACGCCCTCGTGCCCTGGCACAGCGTGCAGGCCTGGCACGACCTGACCAACGGCAACTACCTGGTCACCCACCTTGACAACGAGATCTCGCAGCCCATCGTTTTCGGCAAGAAGGCCAAGTGGTCGGACTTCCAGCCCGACGCCCTGCGACGCGCCGGCGGCACGCGCTGACCGGCCGGTTGAAGCCCTGATGCCGAGGGCACTGACGACCATCGAGCAGTCGATGGTCGTTTTTTTTCCGCGAACGAGAAGGTAAACGATGAAAAAGATGCTGCTGACGGCGCCGCTGGCGGCCCTCCTCGCCAGTGTTCTCGTGACGCCGCTGCCTGCGCAGGCCGAAGAGAAACCCGTGCCCGTGGTGTCGAAAGTCCCGATGAAGCAGGACAGGACCCTGCTGCTCGACGCGTTCCGCGCCGACCAGCGCGCGGTCGCGGTCGGCGCACGCGGGACGGTCTTCGTATCCACCGATGGCGGCAAGGACTGGAAGAGCCAGCGCACCGCATCGACGCGCACGCTGACCGCGGTTACCGCGCTCGATGACAAGACCTGGCTGGCGGTCGGCCACGGCGGAACCATCCTCCGCAGCGAGGATGGCGGCCAGTCCTGGAGCCTGGTCAACGTGCCGGACGCCGGGACCGACGCGCTGCTCGGCGTGACGGCACTCGATGCCAGGACGCTGGTTGCCTACGGCGCCTTCGGCCTCTTTCTCAAGTCAACCGACGCAGGGCGCACGTGGACCCGTCAGGACGTGGTCGAGGAAGGCTTCGACCGGCACATCGCGAAAGTCATCCCGCTCGGCGACGCGCTGGTCCTGGTCGGCGAATCGGGCACCATTGCCCGGTCAACCGATGGCGGCGCGACGTGGACCAGGGTCGACTCGCCATATGAAGGCTCGTTCTTCGGCGGTCTGCGGACTGCCGATGGCAACGCGCTGATCTTCGGCATGCGCGGCAACATCTTCCGGTCGACCGACGCCGGCCGCACATGGAAGAAGGTCGCGACCGACACCAAGGTCGCCTTCAACGGCGGCCGGGCATTCGACGACGGCATGGTCGTGCTCGCCGGCAATTCCGGCAAGCTGGCGCTCAGTCGCGACAACGGCCAGACCTTCGAGGTGAAGGGTCTGCCAGGCAGGGGGTACGCAAGCGTCCTCAAGCGCAGCGACGGGGAACTGCTGGTCGTCGGCGACCGCGGCATCACCCCCGTGCCGGCAGCCCTGCTGGCCAAGTAGGCAATACCCACCACGGAAGCGACCGGGAGACATGGCGTGAATACAGATTCAGGAAAGAAAGACGATATCGGCCTGCAGGCCCACGAGTTCAGCAACACCTGGGTTGGCAAGGTGTCGTACTGGATATTTCACCTGCGCAAGCCACTGCTGCTGCTGTTCATCCTGATAACCATCGCCCTCGCCTATTCGGCCAGCCACTTGCGGGTGGGCGCCGGGTTTACCAAGATGATCCCGCTCAAGCATGAGTACATGCAGACCTTCCTCGAATACCGGAGCGACTTCGGCGGCGCCAACAAGATTCTCGTCGCCCTCAAGGCAAGGGACGGCGACATCTACACCAGGGAGTTCATGGACACCCTGCGCAAGGTCACCGAGGACGTCTTCTACATCAAGGGCGTCGAGCGCAGTTCGGTGACCTCCCTGTTCACGTCGAACGTGCGCTACACCGAGGTCGTCGAGGACGGTTTCCGGGGCGGCAACATCATTGCGGCGGACTTTGCCGGCACGCCGCGAGCAACTGAAGAACGTGCGCGACAACGTCGCCAAGTCGGACTGGGGCGGCCGCATCGTCGCCATCGACGGCACCGCGGCCATGGTCGTCGCCACCCTGCAGGAAATGGATCCCGATACCGGCGAACGCCTCAATCTGCAGGAAGTCGCCAGGAAGCTCGAGGAAATCCGTCAGGCAACCGAAAACAAGGATGTCACGGTCCACATCATCGGCTTCGCCAAAGCCGTCGGCGACATCGCCGCAGGCGCGGCTGGCGTCATCGCCTTCTTCGGCATCGCCTTCGTCATCACCGCCGCGCTCCTGTACTGGTACTCGGGGTCCGGCATGCTCGCCTCGTATGCCCTGATCTGTGCCGTCGTGCCGGTGATCTGGCTGCTCGGCCTGCTGCCCATCTTCAAGCTGACGCTGGACCCGATGTCGATCCTCGTTCCCTTCCTGATCTTCTCGATCGCCGTCTCGCATGCGGTTCAGATGACCAGTTCCTGGAAACAGGAGACCATGGCCGGCGCCGACGGCATCAAGGCTTCACGGCTTTCATTCGAGAATCTCTTCATTCCCGGCGCCGCCGCCCTGCTCGCCAACGCCATCGGCTTCATGGTCATCGGCATGGTCCAGATCGAAATGGTCCAGGAACTGACCATTACCGCGACGCTGGGCGTCACCGTGATGATCGTCACCAACAAGATGCTGCTGCCGATCCTTCTGTCATACCGGAAGATCTCGCCGGAACAGGCGCAGAAGATGCGCGGCCATGAAGCCAGCGCCGACCGCCTCTGGGAGAAATTTGGCGTCCTCGCCACCCCGAAGGGCGGGGCCGTCGCCATCGCCATCGCCCTCGTCGCGCTCGGCATCGGTCTCTATGTCGCGAAGGACCACAAGGTTGGCGACCTCGGCGACGGCGTGCCGGAACTGCGGCCCAATTCCCGTTACAACGAGGACGTCCGCGTCATCACCTCCAACTTCGCCATTGGCGTCGACGTTCTGCAGGTCATCGCCGAGGCCAAGGGCGCCGAGTCGCCGTGCGTCGATCGCAAGGTGATGGACAAGATGGAGGAGTTCGAACTGGGCATCCGTCAGAACGATGGCGTGGCCGCGGTTCGCGGTCTTGCCGGATTCGTCAATATTGTCACCCAGGCCTACGCGGAAACCAACATGAAGTGGCAGGCCCTGCCCCAGGACAAGGCCCAGATCGCCCAGGGCGTGGGTTTTGCGACCCGCCTCGGCAACGAACTGATGAACTCGACGTGCACCGCGATGCCGATCTCGATCTTCACCCGCGATCATCAGGCCGAGACCATCACCAGTGTCGTCGATCAGATCAAGGCGTTCAAGAGCGAGTACGACACCGATGAACTCAAGTTCCGTCTCGCCAGCGGCAACGTCGGCGTCATGGCCGCCACCAATGAAACGGTGGCGGCCGCCGACAAGTGGGTCAACCTCGCCCTGTTCGGTTCGGTGGCGCTGCTGTGCATCCTCATGCTGCGCTCGGTTCCCGCCACGCTGTGCATCATCCTGCCGCTCGGGCTGGTGACGGTACTGTGCAATGCGCTGATGACCTGGCTCGACATCGGCCTCAAGGTCAATACCCTGCCGGTCGTGGCGCTCGGCGTCGGCGTCGGCGTCAACTACGGCATCTACCTCTTCGAGCGCATCAAGCACGAAATGGATATTGGCCTGAACCTGCGCGACGCCTTCGTCCAGGCACTCAAGCAGCGCGGCACCGCGTCGGTATTCACGGCGGTGACGATGACCGTGTCGGTCGCCACCTGGGCCTTCTCGGATCTGAAGTTCCAGGCGGACATGGGCATCCTGCTGGCCTTCATGTTCCTGGTCAACGTCTTCGGCGCCATTCTCCTGCTGCCGGCGCTGGCAGCCTTCCTGGTCGGCAACCGGAAGAAGAAGGCCGCCTGACCTGCGGGGTTCGCAAGCGCGGCGCGAACCGGCGGTTCGCGCCGCGTTTTCATTTCCGGTCGCCATGGGTCGATGGGCGCCGGGAATGGGCTGAAGGAGTCTCGGCAACCCCGAGTTCGCAAACCGGATTCCTGCGTCTGCTGCCGTCAACCGCGGCAGCGCCTGGCGCAAGGCGCGACTAGACGCGCCCCCAGCCAGCTCGTGTCTCGAGGAACTCGGCCACGTACTTGTCCGCCAGCTTGCTTTCGGGCAACTGCCCGATTCCCTGAAAGACATGGGGCATGCCATCGAAAACATCGAGTTGGACATCGATCCCCGAACCGTGGGCCTTGGCAGCCGCCCGCGTCGAATCGTCGAGCAGCATCTCGTTGCTGCCGACCTGGAACAGCATCGGCGGCAGGCCCGTGAAATCGGCGGTCAGCGGCGACACCAGGGGCGTCAGGTGCAACTCCGGCTCGGACAGGTACATCTCGCCGAACCAGCGCAGCATGGCCACCGAGAACATGGGGTCGCTCGCCTCGTTGACCGCCGCGCTGCGTCCGCTCAACGAGAAATCGGTCGCCGGGGAGAGAAGGATCGCGGCAACCGGCAACGGCAGACCCTCGGCGCGCGCGCGCAGCAGCGTCACCAGCGACAGGTTGCCACCGGCCGAGTCGCCGCAGATGACGATGTTGCGGGCCGGCACGCCGTTGTTGAGCAGCCAGCGATAGGCCGCCAGGCAGTCGTCGGAAGCCGCCGGATAGGGGTGTTCGGGCGCCAGCCGATAGACCGGCATCAGGGCGCGGGCGCCGGATGTCCGGCACCAGCGGGCGATCATTGACGACTGGATGCGCGGAATGCGAAAGCAGAAAGCGCCGCCATGCAGGTACAGAAATACGCGATCGAGGCGGCTCTGCGGAACTTCCAGCCACTCGGCCCGCACTTCGTCGCAATCCTGGCGGGTGATGCGGATATCCGTGGAAAGTTGTCCGAGATTGTGGTTGACCGTGGCGATCCGCTTGCGCAGCTCATGAATGACATCGTTCGAAAAGCTCATGCGCTTGAACGAGAAACGCAGCAGGTTGTCGATGATGAACTGCGCCGACTCGCTGCCCATGTGCGGGATCAGGCGGTAATAGGGTGGCGCTGAAATCCTGGGGGCAAATTCCGAATCCATGCATCTCTCCTCGATTCTGGACCGGCGCCGGATACGCCAGCCAGATTCCCGCCGACGGCCAGGCCGCCGGCAAGATATTCAGATTATTCTTCCCGCGCCGGATGGCCGGCGCCAGGTTATTTCTGGCGCACCCTCAGGGGGCGTCTTGCGTGGCCACCCTCTCGACCGGAGAATTCTCGCCAGACGCACTCTCGGCCACCACGACCGGTGGCGGATTCTTCGCGACCGTCCTTCTTGCCGCTGGCTTGCTCGGTGCCGGCTTGCTGGCAGCCGGCGCTTTCGTCGTGGCGCCCGTGCGGAGCGGGGCGACCGTCGCAGCCTTGTCACGGGACGCCGGTGCCGCGGCAGCCGCTCGCCGCGTCCGCGGCGCGGCCGGCCCGGTCCCCGCACCCGGCTGCCGCTTGCCGGCGGCAGCGGCAACCAGTTCGTCGAAGCTCTGGTTCAGGCACTGCACGAACACGGAGGGGTCGGGCAACATCTTGCGGCACGAGACGAAGCAGACCCACAGCGTGCCGTTGTAACTCAGCCCGGTCAGGTTCAGGCCGACGCCGTCAATGACAATCGAGACCGGAGTGAACATCTGCAGCTTCGCTCCCGCCATATACAGCGCCTCGTCCGGACCATGCACGTTGGAAACCGTGACGTTGACCAGCGGCACGAGCGCAGAACGCATGACCTGCTCGACAAGGTAGGCCGGCAGCACCTCGACCAGCCGGGCCGGAAGCTCCTTGCCCAGCGCTGCCGAGACCGACTTGCCCAGGCGGGTGGCCCGGCGCACGGCGAGGAGTCGCTCGAGCGGATCGGCGATATCGGTACGCAGCGGCAGGGCGGTCATGGCGACCTGGTTGCTTTCGTCGCCGCCCTTGTATTCGCCCCGGGTACTTATCGGCATCATCGCGTTGAGGCTGGCGGCCGGCAGTTCGCCCTTCAGTTCGAGATACTTGCGCAGCGCGCCACTGGCCGTCGCCATGAAAATGTCGTTGATCGTGACCCCTTCGACATGCTGGCGGATGCTGTTGCAGTCGGAAAGGGACAAGCCGGCGACATCGACCACGCGGTGGGCGGAAATCTTGCCATCGAAGCGCGTATGCGGACGCAGGTGCAGTGTCTCGCCGTGACTTCCGGTCATTTCCGCAGCCATCTCGGCCAACCCCAGGCGGCCGGCGACAACCTTCCTGCCGGCAGCAAGCACCTTGCCGCTCGTGACGAGGCCGACACCGGCACCTAGCGCACGCTTGCCGAGATCGACAATCAGCCGCGCCCCGTCGAGAACTTGGCTGGCGCGATGGCCGACGGCGCGCGCGCACAGCTCGGCGGTCGTCGGGTCGCGATCGGCGATGATCGCGATCGGGCTCCCGCCCTCGTCCGCTTCCGGGTCCAGCGTCCCCGAGAGCGAATGAATGGCACGGATGATTTCGACCCCTCCCTCGCCGTCGACCGCAGCATGGTGAAACTTGATGTAGAGCGCGAAGCTGCCCGGCACGATTCCGGGAACATGATCGAGGCCCTCGATGATGTAGGCCTCCCACAGCGGCTTGGACTTGTCGAGTGAACGCGAGTGCAGCCGGGCCACCTGGATCATCAACTGGCGCCAGTCGCCCGGCTGCGGCAGCGCGATATGGCGGACATGGTACTCGACGTCCACATCGGTGTCGTCGATCCAGTAGGGTCGATCGAGTCCCCAGGGCACCGCGATGAGGCGGCGCCGGAAAACCCGGGTCTGCTTCATCCGGGATTCGAAGAAGTTGAGTACCGATTTGAACCGGAGCTCTCCCCCGGGCGCGGTTGACGGGTCGTAGATACCGAGCGCCGCCACCTGCATCAACTGGTTTCCGTGTTCAAGCGCCAGAAAGAGATTGTCGAGACCGGAGAGATGTTTCATCACTTTTTCCCAAGGCAAAGATCTTGACTCGATTCGATTCCGCCGACGAGAGCGCAGCAGGCTCCGTATCCTGTTGGCTTGCGTGGATTCACGATTCGGCGATCGGGTGCAAAAGACGCGAATTCCCTCTCAGGCATTCCCGAAAGGAGCAGTCTTGGTGGAAAGCCGCGCCCGGACCGGATGATGCGGCGCCGTGCCCGGTGCCGCCGGCTGACCGGCCACCGTCGCCGGCGCACGCCGCTTGCGCGCGCGCAGCGGTGCCGAAACCGGTTCGCTTTGGCCGCGCTTGGCCAGTTCTTCGCGATCGACTTCCGCCACCAGGCCATCGAAGCTCTCCCGGAGAAAGTTCGCGAAGACCTCGGGATCCGGCATCATCTTGCGGCACGAAACCACGGTCGCCCAAAGGTTGCCGCAATAGCTGAAGCTGGTGATGTTGAGCCCGACGCCGTTCTTGACGACGCCGATCGGGTAGAAGCGGTTCAGTTGCGCCCCGGCAAGATACAAGGGCACGTCGGGTCCGCGCACGGTTGACACGACGATGTTCAGATAGTCGTCGAGCAGGCCGTCCACCACGGCCGACGTGATTCGGGTCGGCAGTTCGTCCGCCAGTTGTCGCAACAGATCGTGACCGATGACGTCCGCGGTCTGTCGGGTTTCCCCCGCGGAATGCCGAATGGCGCGCAGACGCGCGAGCCCGGACTCGATCTCGACATGCAGCGGCACGCGATGCTGGTTCAGCTTGTTCCCCTGATCGCTGCCCGGGAGGATGTCCTGGTGCGACGCCGGCACTGCCGCCGCCACGCCGCCCCACAGCGGATCACCGGATTCCTGCAGGTAGCGCCGCACGGCACCGCCGACGGTAGCCAGGAACACGTCATTGGTCGTCACGCCGCTGACCCATTTGCGCACGCGCTGAACCTTCGCCATTTCGAAGCCGACCCCCTCGACGATGCGTCGCGACGAGACGGAGCCGGCAAATCGGGTCTTTACCGGATCCTGCGGCCACGCCAGTTCATCCAGCAGCCGTTCGCGCAAGGTGCCGCCGGCCACCCGCTTGTAGATCGCCCGCGACGCCAGCGACGTCATCTTCACGCCTGCCGTCGAAACGGCGTGCCACAGGCGCACCACCCGTGGCACGGCATTGCTCAGCGACCGCGCATACAACTCGACCAGAGTCGGCACGGCATCGGCAAAGAACGGCTTTTTCAGCACATGGCTGTGCTCCGGCATGGCGATCAGCGAATGCAGGGCGCGCAGGATCTTTGCGCTGGCCTCGCCGTTGACTTCGCCGCGATGGAACTTCATGTAGATGGCGAAGCTTCCCGGCTTCACGCCTTCGACGTTATCTATTCCTTCGATGACGTAAATCTGCCAGAGCGGCTTGGAACGGTCGAGCACCAGCGAATGGAGCCGCGCGACCTGAATGCAGAGATGCCGCCAGTCGCCGGGCTTGGGCAACGCGATGTGGCGAATGTGGTATTCGAGGTCGACCTCGGCCTCGTCCACCCAGTAGGCACGGTCCAGATCGAAAGGTACCCGAACCAGGCGACGGCGGAGAACCGGCGAGACATCGAGTCGCTCGCGGATGTGCGCCATGATGTCGCGCAACCTGACCCTGCCGCCGGGCGCCGTGCTCGGATCGTAGATCCCGAGCACCGCCACGTGCATGCACTGGTTGGGGCGCTCCATGGCAAAGAAGAGTTCGTCTAGGCCGCCAAGTTGTTTCATCGATAGCTCGGAAATTGGACATGAAACTCGTTCATCGGTCGCCGGCCTGCGCCGACACTGCTGCAGCCTCCGTCGCCCCCTCCAGTGCAGCGCACGAGAGGCTGGCCCAACCCGTCCCTGCGGACCGGCCGACTGTTGGAAGCTTACTACACCAGATCAGCCAACAATAGAAGGAAAACCCTATACGTGGAAGGGAAAAGAGCATGCGTCCCGGCGCTCCGGAAATGCAATCGCCATTTACGCCACACCTCGCAAAGGCCCGGGACAGCCAGGCAAGCCTTTCAGCAGCGCGACACGGCTCCCGCTCATCTACCGCGTGCCGGCGCGGCGCAGTGCGTCAGCCTGAAAATCGACAAGCTGTCCCCGGATATTGAAGCGGATGGGACTCCTGATCCCATGGTCGAGCCCGCCGACGAAATAGGAGCCCGCCGTCAGATCATGAATGATGCCCAGCCTGTACCAGGGCAATTGCACATCGTAGTACTGGATCAGGCCGTGCAGTGCGACCCGCCAGAGGTCGCCGCGCGTCGAGTAGGATTCTTCGGCAACGACGCTCCAGCTGTCCTCGTCGAGATAGAAGACCCGCTTGCCGTAGATGTGGGCCTGCCCCGCCCGCAATTTGGCCTCGACCACCCAGACACGGTGCAGTTCATAGCGCATCAGGCTGGAGTTGACCGACCCGCGGCGGATGATGTCCTCGTCGCGCTGATCCTTCTGGCCGATGCGGTAGCAATTGTAGGGAATGTAAAGCTCCCGCTTGCCGACCAGGGTCCACTCGAAACGATCCGGGGAGCCGTTGTAGGCGTCGATCTGGTCGGCGGTAAACATTCCTTCCGAGCCGTCAGGGATGCCGTCGTAGCCCAGATCCGGCGCCCGCCGGACACGGCGCAGGCCGGAATTGTAAACCCAGGCGCTGCGGCGCTCCTTGAGCTGGTTGAGCGGTTCATGGACCAGAAAGATCGTGCCCAGCAAGGTGGCCGGTTCCGTGTAGTCGCCCATCGCGACGAACAGGCGGTTCTCGGTCTTCTTGTCCATGTTGGTTTCATAGATCCGGCGCGAATGGAAGCCGATGCGGTAATAGTCCCCGGACGCCCGGACCGGAAAGGCGAGGGTCGTGCGCTCGATGCCGCCACCCATGTAACGCAGCAGGTGGTTCCAGATCACTTCGAGCCCCGTCCTGGGCACCGGGAATGGCACCGGGTTGTGTGTCGTCAGATTCACGGCCGAGCCTTCGATTGCCGCCGAGCCGGCCTGTCTGGCCACCTCGGCCATCACGGCGGCGGGGTAGGCGGCCGTCCGGCGTGTACGGAACACCGGCATCTGGAAACCTTCGGTCTTCTGCAGCAGGGCGACGAGCCCGGGCATCAGTTGCTCCCGGTGGCTCGTCCAGTTTTCCCTGGTTATCGTAAACAGCGGCACATCCTCGGGAAACGGGTCTATGTAACCCATTTCCGGACGCCACCCTGCCGGCGGCGCGGTCAAACCTCCGCTCCAGGCGGGAATCGTTCCCGCGGCGTTGCCGGCGCGCTCGGCGCCCACCGGCGTCAGCTCGCGCCCGAGCTGGCCGGCTGCCGCGGGCGCCTGAGCATGGGCGCTGAATGCAGCCGTCACCGCCAATACGGCCACCATCAGCGAAGCGAGGGTGCCTCTCATTCGAAGTATCCCTGCCTGCGGCCGCTGGTGACCGCCTGCATCCGGTTATCGACCCCCAGCTTGACGAAGATGTTCTTGACGTGCGACTTGACCGTTTCCGGGCTGACCTCGAGAACGGCTGCAATCCGCTTGTTCGACTGCCCCTGGGAAATCAGCCGCAGGACATCGCCCTCGCGCGCGGTCAACGGGCTGGCGCCGGAGAAATCCGCCAGCGGGCGAACTTCCAGTCCTTTCCAGCTCACCGCAAAAGCGCTGGCCAGCCGGTTCAGGTAGCAGGAGACAACAGCATCCTCGGCCTGCCCTGACAATGCCTTGCGCGCGCTGTCGATCAGGGCGCCCACCTCCGGCCCGCCATCGACGATGGTGCGAATCAGACCGGCCGGCGCGGCAAGGTCAAGAACCTCCCTGAAGCGGGACAGCGCGTTGCCGGCTTGACCGCCGGCGAGCATTCCCGCTGCCTGGACAGTACCGACGCGCACCGCGAAATAATGACTTCCGGCCCGGATGGCACTTTGCCAGGCACATTCGAGCGTGTTGACGGCAGCGCCAAACCGCCCGCTCCTGATATCCAGGTAGGCGCTCGCCAGTTGCCGGTAGCCGCGGACATGCGCATCCGCCGGCTCCGCGCTGTCGCGTCCGGCGTTGACCAGAGCTTCCAGCCGCGCCAGGCAGCCGGTCGCGGCAGTCAGGTTCCCGGCATCGATGAAAAGACGCAGGCGCTCGACCAGCAGCCCGGCCTGCATGCGCGGCCACCCTTCAGACGCAGCAATCCGCTCTCCCTGATCGAGCAATTCATGGGCGAGCCGATGGTCATTGTTGCGGTAGGCGATCCGCGTCAGCAGCACATAGGCGCGCAGTTCGCAGTCGAGGAAGCCGGTGGCGTTGATGGCATCGAGTCTGCCGTGCAACATCTGCTCGGCCTCGTCGATCCGGTCCAGCTCATAGATCTGGTGCGCAAGCAGCACGGTGGGAACCGCGTTGAGGCTGGAGTTCGGGCCGCGGTCACGCACTGCCACCAGACTTGCCTCCTGATAACAGGACTCGGCTTCGGCGAACAGCAGGCGCTGCGCACAGGATAGTCCCCGCAGGCACAGGCGATAGATCTCCGTCGATGTTGCCTGCGCATCATGGTCGCCCGTCAGGTCTTCCCAGGGAACGGCTGCGGCCTCGGCATACCTTCCTGCCATCAGGTGAGCAAAGAGCATGCAATTGCCGACGACGTTGTTGATCCACGGGTCGGGCAACGGCCCTTCCATGTAGCGCCTGCCGAGCGCCAGCGAGGAAGCGGATGCGTCGGCCAGGCCGTGCACGCAAGTGCGAATGGCCAGGCACTCCTTGCCTGCGCGGCCCTGCGGATCGGGCAGTCCCGCCGCGATGTCGGCCGCGATTTCTTCAATCCACGCAACAGCCTCCTTGCGCCGTGCGGCGAGGATCATTGACCAGCCCAGGGCGAGACGCAATGGTAACTGGTTTCGCGTCAGATCCTTCGGGAGCCAGCGCCGCCAGCCGAGCACGGTACCGATATTTCCCTCCATGATCAGGCGCATGGCACACTGCTCCGTCCACTCTGCGGCAAGGCCGCTGTCGCCGGAGTTGACCGCATGACGGATTGCATCGGCCATGCGCCGGTGGGCAAAGCACCAGTGGGCTGCCCTTCGCTGCAACTCGAAAAACCTTTCCGGCGCCTCCTTGTGCAGGCGCTGGCGCAGAAAATCCGCGACCAGAGGGTGATAACTCCAGCTCGGCGGTTCCATGCCTTCCAGGTTAACGAGTTGATAGCGATGAATCAGCAATTCGAGCATTTCGTCGCTGTTCGCCCTTCCGGTTACCGCGCCGCAGACGTCGGACGACAGCGCTTTCAGGATCGAAGTGTCGAGCATGAAGTCGTGGACATCCTGCGGCAGCCGCGCGAGGAATTCCCGCAGGTAGGTCTCCAGCGCATGCGATCCGCCGCGACTGGAGCGCAAACACTGATCCGCCGCGATGCCGCCACCCAGGAACGAGCAGGCCAGACGCAATGCCGCCGCCCAGCCCCCCGTTTCCCGCTGCAGGGCATTCACCGTGGTCTCGTCCGGAGCCGCCGAGTACTCCGCCTGCAGCAGTCTTCCCGTCTCCTCGAGCGAGAAGCGAAGTTCGCCCGCGTCGACCTCGAAAAGCTCCCCGCGGGCGCGCAATGTTCCCAGCGGCAAGGCGGGCATCTCGCGCGTCGTCAGGACGATCCGGAAATGCCGCGGAGCGTGCTGCAGCAGGAAGGCGATCGCTTCGCGAATCTCGGGGGTGTCGACGAGGTGATAGTCGTCAACGAAAAGGTAAATCTCCTCCCCGGTTTCCGCGAGCGCGTTGACCAGAGCGGCAAGAACGGCATACGACGGCGGAACCGAGTTCGCTTCGAAAATGTCGAGCGCGGGACGGCCGGCGCCGGGACAGGCCTGTTCCAATGCACTCGCGACATATTGCAGAAAAATTCCCGGCTCGCTGTTTTCCCGCTCGGCCCGGACCCAGGCGACGCGTTGCCCGGCAGCTTCCAGCTCGGCGCTCCAGTCGACCGCCAGCGTCGTCTTGCCGTAGCCTCCCGGCGCCTTGATCAGGATCAGTCGCGCTTCCGCCGCCCCCTGCAACCGGAGAAGGAGACGCTGCCGGCGAATTCGCCGGCGGGCCACCGGCGGGCATTGCGTCGTGGTCAGCAGCGGAACGAATCCGCCGCCCGCCGCAGCGTGTTCCTGCCGGGTCAGCGGCTTCGCGATGATCAGGCTGAGGCCGTCGGCCGTCCTGGCGGCCGGCAGCGTGCGAACGGTCGCCATCAGATTCCCGTCTTCCCAACGGTCACCGCCCGCTCTCCTGCGGCATGCCGCGTTCGATGATGCCAGCGCAGTCGGTTCCGCGCGGCAGGCTGCCGTATTGGCCCTGGCCCCTGCGCTCGAGCCGCGCGCGGCAGAACGCATCGGCGACCGGGTCCGGCGCATGCCGCACCAGGAGGCTGGCCTGCAGGCCGAGCGCCAGGCGGTCGGCAATATCCCGCGCAACGAATTCGGGATCCCGCCGGTCGGCAAGGTCTTCCCTGAGTGCCGCGACATGCCGGTCGAGGGCCGGATTGCCGCCGCGCGCCAGGTCAACCTCGGCGAAATAGGCATCGATCACGGCCGGCGCCTTGTTCATCGCGCGCAGCATGTCCAGGCACTGGATGTTGCCGCTGCCCTCCCAGATCGCGTTGACCGGCGATTCGCGGAACAGGCGCGGCATCGGCGAATCCTCCATGACGCCGCTGCCGCCGATGCACTCCATCGCCTCGGCCACGTGCTGCGGCATCCGCTTGCACACCCAGTACTTGCCCAATCCGGTGCCGAGCCGCACGAGCAGCGCTTCGCCTTCATCGCATTCATTGTCGAGCGCCCGCGCCATCCGCATCGACAGCGCCGTGGCCGCCTCCGACTCCAGCGTCAGATCGGCCAGGACGTTCTGCATCAGCGGCTGTTCGACAAGCCGCTTGCCGAACGCGCTGCGCTGCCCGCAGTGATGCAGCGCCTGCACCGTCGCCGCCCGCATGCCGCCGCTCGAACCGACCAGGCAGTCGAAGCGCGTCATCGCCACCATGTCGATGATCGTCCGCACTCCCCGGCCCTCCTCGCCGACCATCCAGGCCAGCGCACCGCGCAACTCGGTCTCGCAGGATGCGTTCGAGGCATTGCCCATCTTGCGCTTGAGGCGCTGGATCTGCATCGGGTTCTTCGACCCGTCCGGGCGCCAGCGCGGCAGCAGGAAACAGGTCAGGCCGCGGGTGGTCTGGGCCAGCGTCAGGAAGGCATCGCACATCGGCGCCGAAACGAAAAACTTGTGGCCGACGAGTTCATAGGCCTGCCCCGGACCTTCCTGGCCAATCGCGTAGGCGCGTGTCGTGTTGGCGCGTACGTCCGACCCGCCCTGCTTCTCCGTCATCGCCATGCCGATGGTCAGCGCCGCCTTCTGATCGGCCGGCACGTTGCGCGGGTCATAACCGTCGGCGGTGATCCGGCCTTCCCAGAGCGCGGCCAGTTCCGGCTGGTGGCGCAGCGCCGGCACGGCAGCGAAGGTCATCGTCACCGGGCAGCAGTGGCCGGCCTCGACCTGCGACATCATGAAAAACTTCGCCGCCCTCGCCACGTGCGCACCGGACCCCGGGCTGCGCCACGGCGCCGCGTGCATGCCGGCTCCCAGCGACGTCTCCATCAGCGCGTGGTAGGCGGGATGAAAGCGCACCAGGTCGATGCGGTGCCCGAAGCGGTCATGCGTATCAAGTTCCGGAGGATAGCGATTGGCCTGCTCGCCCAGCGCGAGAAAATCGGCGGACCCGAGCCTGGCGCCGAACGCCAGCAGCGCTGCCTCCGCCGCCTGCCCCCCCTGAGTGCCGACGGCCTCCTGCAGGGCGCGATCGGTCGTGTAAAGGTTGTAGTCGGCAAGCGCCGCCGGCTGATTGAGCACTTCGTGCGTCTGCGCGAGATAGCGGTCGCCATCCATGGCAGGCAACTCGATTCCTGCCAGATCGTCTTGCTTCATTGTTGTCTCCAGTTATGTTCGTGGCAGCACATTGCCTCTCCGGGCCTCGGCTGGAACTGCGTCCGGTTGCTGCGGCGCTGAGCGCGGCGACCGCCAAGTGACAAATATACCCCTTGGCGGCGCACCTTGAACAGCGCGACGCCGGCCCGCGGACTCCTCCCGCTATGGCGTATCAGCGCCGGCGCCCCGCGGCAACTCCTGGCGAGTCGCGAGCGGGGTATGCACGTTCGGCACCGTGCCACCAAAGGAAGCACCGACCGCCATCCCCGAACGCGCCTGCGCGTCGCCTGTCTGGAACAACCCGAGCAGGGCGCAACGCCTGCCCCGGCCGGGCCGGAGATGGGCCGGTCAGGCCTTGCGCCATCCACCAAGGCCGGCGCGGGGTGTTTTCCCGGAACCTCAGCTTGTGCCGGCAGCCGCCTGAAGCGAGCGCAAAAACGCCCTGATTGGCGGGTTGACCGCAGCAGCGTGGGTCAGGTTGGCCGCATGGGCGGCCCCTTCGATCACTACCAGTTCCGTTCTGCCGCCGATGCCGGAACACAGCGCTTCCGCCTGCGACAGCGGGATCGCCGTGTCCAGACTGCCGTGGATGACCAGCGCCGGAGCGGCAATACCCGGCAGACGGGCGGTGATGTCCTCGCGCTCCATCAGGCAGTCGGTTGGGGCGACGAGCTTCCGCGGATCCCGCAGCGCCTTCCATTTCGCGATCCAGCGGGCATTCTCCTCCGGCTCGGCGATGATGATGTTGGCGATGATCTGTGCCACCTCTTCGGACAGGCCATTGGCTATCCAGCTATCCATCAATTGCCGGTAGCCGGCGATCTTTTCCGGGTCTTCCGCACCGGCCTGGGTATCCATCAGCACCAGCCCGAGAACACGCTCGGGCGCCAGCAGGGCGGCGCGCAGGCTGATGAAACCGCCCTGGGACATGCCGCCGAACACGGCCTCCCGGATGCCCAGATGGTCGAGCAACGCCAGGCAATCCCCGGCCGAATCCCAATACGTGAATGGCCGGCCGTCGCTTTCGGTCTGCCCGAAGCCGCGCTCGTCCCAGGTGATGACACGGAATTCCGGACTGAGGGCGGCCACCTGCTGCGCGAACATCTCCCGGTCCATCAGGAAGCCGTGGCTGAGTATGACCGGCAGGCCGTCGCCGCCAGTGTCTTCAAAACAGATGCGTTGGTCGGCGAGTTGGGCGAAGGGCATGAGGAAACTCCTGTCCGGCTGGAACCGTGCAATACAAGTCATGGATTCTTCAGGCTGGTAGAGTACGCGAATCACGCGGCGATGGAACAGGGAAAGAATGCGACGGTGGAACGGGTGGGGTGACGACAGCATCGAGTCGCGGTTGCACGACGAAGCGCGCCGCTTCATGCAAGACGTGATCGGGGCCGCGATGCGGCGCGCCGGCGGCGTGAATGCACCGGTGATGCGGCGATGATCAAGCGCCTCCACAGCCTGCCGGAGAGCCTCCTGCCGTGAAGGCGCGCGACGACCTGGTGCTGGCCATCGATTGCGGGACGCAAAGCGTTCGCGCCCTGCTCTTCGACCTTGCTGGCAACCTGGTCGGACGGGCGCAGGAGGGCCTGAACGACTATCAGTCGCCGCACCCGGGCTGGCATCAGCACGACGGCGAGGCGTTCTGGCAGGCCGCGGCGCGCTGCTGCCGGCAACTCTGGCAGCAGGATGACGCTTGGCGCGCGCAGCTGCGCGGCGTCGCGGTGACCACGCAGCGCGGCTCCATCGTGCCGGTGGACGCCGAAGGCAACTGCCTCTATCCGGTGATCACCTGGCTCGACCAGCGACGCGCCAGCGCCGTGCCGGCTGTCAAGCCGTGGTGGGCGCTGGCCTTCGGGCTGATCGGCGAGACGAGCACTGTCCGTGCCTTCCAGCGTGAAGCCGACGTCAACTGGCTGGCCGAGCATGAACCCGAGATTCACCGGCACACGCACAAGTACCTGCTGGTCTCCGGCCTGCTGCACCACCGCCTCACCGGCCGCTTCGCCGATTCCGCCGGTTCGCTGGTCGCCTACCTGCCGATCGATTTCCGGCGCCATCGCTGGGCCGGCCGGCTGGACTGGAAATGGCAGGCACTGGCGATTCGCCCGGAACAGTTGCCGGAACTGGCTGCGGTGGGCGAACAACTGGGCGAGATCAGCACCGCCGCCAGCGCCGCCACCGGCATTCCAGGCGGCCTGCCGGTGATTGCCGCGGCCGCCGACAAGGCGTGCGAGATCCTCGGTGCGGGAGCGATCGCCCCCGATATCGGCGCGCTTTCCTACGGCACGACGGCCACGATCAACATCACTTCGCCGCGCTATCTGGAAGTCTCGCCCTGGGTCCCGCCCTATCCGGCGGCCGTTCCCGGCCAGTACAGTTGCGAGGTGCAGATCTTCCGCGGCTACTGGATGGTGAACTGGTTCAAGGAACAGTTCGGCCACGCGGAAACGATGGCGGCTGCGGTGGCCGAAGTCCTCCCCGAAGCGCTCTTCGACGAAATGGTCGGGACCGTTCCGCCCGGCTCGATGGGGCTGATACTGCAACCCTACTGGAGCCCCGGCGTGCGCCAGCCGGGCCCGCTGGCCAAGGGCGCGGTGATCGGCTTCGGCGACGTGCATACCCGCGCCCACCTCTATCGCGCCATTCTCGAAGGGCTGGCCTACGCCTTGCGCGAGGGGCGGGAGCGCCTCGAAGCACGCAGCAAGGTCGGCCTGCGCGAACTTCGCGTCTCCGGTGGCGGCGCGCAGTCGGATGCCGCCATGCAACTGACCGCCGACATCTTCAACCTGCCGGCGCTGCGCCCGCACACGCACGAAACCTCGGGCCTCGGCGCGGCCATCGACTGCGCGGTCGGCCTCGGCCTGCACCCCGATTTCACCGCAGCCGTCACCAGCATGACGCGCACCGGCAAACGTTTCGAGCCGATCGCCGAACATTCGGCGATCTATGGCGAGCTCTACGAGCGCGTCTACAAACGCATGTACAAGCAACTGGCGCCGCTGTATGCGGAGATCCAGGACATCACCGGCTACCCGAAACTCGGATGAGGCGCAGCAACAAATTTTTGAAAGGAGCAGCACCATGACTTTCCGCTCGATCTTTCGTCAGGAACTGTTCGCCGGCCGCAGCATCGTCGTCACCGGCGGCGGCAGCGGCATCGGCCGCTGCACGGCACATGAACTGGCGGCGCTCGGCGCACGCGTGGCACTGGTCGGACGCACGCCGGAAAAGCTCGACACGGTGCGCAAGGAGATCGGCGGCGATGTGGCGACGGCGCACGCCTGCGACATCCGTGACGAAGACAAGGTACACGAGGCGGTCGCCGCCATCCTGGCCGCGCACGGCCGCATCGACGGGCTGGTCAACAATGCCGGCGGCCAGTATCCGGCACCGCTCGCATCCATCACCGCCAAGGGCTGGGACGCCGTCGTCAGAAACAACCTGACGGGCGGCTTCCTGATGGCGCGCGAATGCTACACCCAGGCGATGACGCAGCACGGCGGCGCCATCGTGAACATCATCGCCGACATGTGGCACGGCATGCCCGGGATGGGCCACTCCGGCGCAGCGCGCGCGGGAATGCTCAATTTCACCGAAACCGCCGCCTGCGAGTGGGCAGTCTGCGGGGGTCAGGGTCAACGCCGTGGCGCCCGGCTATATCGCCACCTCGGGGCTCGACACCTACCCGCCCGAGTTCATCGAGCAGGCGCGAAAACTGACGCGCAAGGTGCCACTGCAACGCTTCGGCATCGACGCCGAAGTCTCGGCGGCGATCGTCTTCCTGCTGTCGCCGGCAGCAAGCTTCATCACCGGCTCGGTCATCCGCGTCAACGGCGGGGTTCCGAACGCCCGCCCGACCTGGCCCTTGCCCGCGCACGACAAGTCACGGCCCTTCGATGGCCAGGAAGGGTAAATCCCATGCGCCCCCACAAAACGGACACCTTGTATGGACCATTCCGGAATCCAAGACCGGTAGAACTGCATCCATAGCGTCAAACTGGCCGCCCGGATCCACCTCAACAAGTCTGCGCAATGGGAGCTTTCCAAACGGGAACCCTTGGCATGGCAGATACCGCTGACGAGCGCTTGCAGGGATCTGTCAAATGACAGCTGGCGCGGCGATGGTTGCTGCGTCCATACCGAAACTTCGTCCGATGGTGATAGGTCAGGTTTCTTTGGCCGTGGACTGCAAGGCCTTGTCGATACGGTCTTGCAGATATTCGGAATTTGAGGGGTGCGGGCGGTACAGATATCCTCGCGTTCGTTCCGCCCAATCCCGGTCTCCAAGACGAGTGGATGACTTACCATTGCCAGGAAGCAATTCAGGCTAGACTCCCGACTCATGGACACACTCATCATCAAGATCAGCGGCATGCGAGGCGACGATTGCGTACGTGCCGTCGCCAATGCGATTCAGGACCTGCCCCATATCGGCCATGTCGAGGTCTCGCTGGAGAAGGACGAAGCCATCGTTGAATATGGGCGGCTGATCGAGCCCGATGACATTGTGCGGGCAATCGAGGACGCGGGTTTTCCAGCGTCCTGCTGAATTCCGGAAATCGCACGATTTGCGTATCGATCGTCCGCTCTGGGCCGTATCCATGCAGGCAGGTCACACTTCCGGATCATCAGGAAAGAAATGAAACCGCGACATTCCCGTGTTTCCGCCTTGGGCGTGACAAACCTCGACACGCGACAGAAGTCCGGCAGGCACAGGGCTTGAATGCGGAGTCGCGACGCTACCCGGCCGCGCCCCCCTGAAAAGTTGCTTTAGAGTGGCATTTTGGCCAACATCGGTCCCATGATGAATCCGAACTCCACGGCCCCGCAGCGCGTCGTCAAGGTCAGGCGGGACTACAACACCTGGGTAGCCAATGAGACCCTGGAGGACTACGCACTCAGATTCACCCCGCGCAGTTTTCGCAAATGGTCTGAAATGCGCGTTGCCAACACCGCCTTTGGCGCGGCTTCCTTTCTGGTGCTGGAAGCCGTGGGGGCAACCATGCTGGTCAATGCCGGCTTCATCAATGCTTTCTGGGCGATCCTGGTCACCGGCCTGATCATTTTCCTGATCGGATTGCCGATCAGCATCACCGCCGCCCGCCACGGCCTCGACATGGACCTGCTCACGCGCGGCGCCAGCTTTGGCTACATCGGGTCAACCATCACCTCGCTGATCTACGCCTCCTTTACCTTCATCTTCTTTGCGCTGGAAGCGGCCATCATGGCTTATGCGCTGGAACTCGCCTTCAAGATCCCGCCGGCTTGGGGCTACCTTGTATGCGCGCTGGTTGTCATCCCGCTGGTCACCCACGGCGTCACGGTGATCAGCAAACTGCAGGCGTGGACGCAACCGCTGTGGATCTTCATGCTGCTGCTGCCCTACGCATTTGTCTTCATCGAGGAACCCGAAGCCCTGGCCGGGTTATGGCAGTACGCTGGCGTGAAAGGTAACGGCATCGGCTTTGACCCGCACTTGTTCGGAGCCGCCTTGACGGTCGGCATCGCACTGGTCACGCAGATGGGGGAACAGGTCGACTACCTGCGCTTCATGCCGGAAAAGACCGCAAGCAACACCCGCCGCTGGTGGTTTGGCGTCATCGTGGGCGGGCCGGGATGGATCGTGCCGGGCGTTCTGAAAATGCTCGGCGGGGCGCTGCTCGCCTGGCTGGCGCTACGCAACGCAGTGCCGGTCGAAAAGGCAGTCGATCCGAATCAGATGTATCTGATCGGTTTCTCGCACGTCTTCGACAACACCGCGTTGGCGATTGCCGCCACTGCGCTCTTCGTCATCATTTCGCAACTCAAGATCAACGTCACCAATGCCTACGCCGGCTCGCTGGCCTGGTCGAATTTTTTCGCGCGGCTTACACACAGCCACCCCGGGCGCGTCGTCTGGGTGGTTTTCAATACGCTGATCGCACTGCTGCTGATGGAGTTGAATGTCTTTCAGGCGCTCGGCCAGGTGCTTGGCCTCTATTCAAACATCGCCATTTCGTGGATGGCGGCGGTGGTCGCCGATCTGGTCCTCAACAAGCCGCTTGGACTGTCGCCGCCGGGTATCGAGTTCAAGCGCAGCAAGCTTTACGACATCAACCCCGTCGGCGTCGGTGCCATGGCCATCGCCTCGTTGCTCTCCATTGCCGCCTTTGTCGGCTTGCTCGGGCCCGATATTCAGCCCTTTGCCTCCTTTGTTGCGCTGGGCAGCGCCTTCCTCATTTCGCCGCTGATCGCATGGGCCACTGGCGGACGCTACTATCTGGTGCATTCGCAAGAAAATGCTGAACCGCATGGGCCCTCTCCGTTGAGCGCGGTCAACGCCGGAAGATGCTCAATCTGCGAACGCGACTATGAAAACGAGGATATGGCGCACTGTCCAGCCTATCAAGGCCCGATCTGCTCGCTGTGCTGCACGCTCGATGCCCGTTGCCACGACTTGTGCAAGCCGCAAGCCAGCCTGACTGCGCAGTGGAATGCCGTAATGCAGCGCCTCCTGCCGGCACCGGTGCTGCCCTACCTGGAGACCGGCCTCGGTCATTACCTGCTGCTGATGACCGGCATCGTACCGATTCTGGCGCTGGTCCTCGGCGTGCTCTACACCCACGAACTGCTTGCCCTTGGGCCGGAGCAGACGGCACTGATCGGCCCCCTGCAGGACAGCTTCATCAAGTCATTCGCAGCGTTGTTGCTGCTTTCCGCCGTCGGCGCCTGGTGGATGGTGCTGACCCAGCAGAGCCGGCAGGTGGCTCAGGAGGAATCGAACCGGCAGACGCAGTTGCTGATGCAGGAAATCGAGTCGCATCAGCGAACCGACGAAGCCTTGCAGAAGGCAAGAGCAAGCGCCGATCAGGCCAATCAGGCCAAGAGCCGCTACATCACCGCGATCAGCCATGAGTTGCGCACGCCGCTCAACAGCATTCTCGGCTACGCCCAGATTCTCGCTGCCGACGAGAGCATTCCGCCGCATCGCAAACAGGCGGTCAGCGTCATCCGGAAATCCGGCGATCACCTGCTGTCGGTCATCGAAGGTACCCTGGACATTGCCCGCATCGAAGGCGGCAAGCTGACGCTCGAAGTCCGGGCGCTCGACTTCCCCGAATTCATGCAGCAGATCGTCGGCATGTTCGACCTGCAGGCGCGCAACAAGGGGCTGTCCTTCGATTACCAGCCAGCCGGCGAGTTGCCGGCCGTCGTTCGTGCCGACGAGAAGCGCTTGCGTCAGATCCTGATCAATGTGCTCGGCAACGCCGTCAAGTTCACCGTGCGCGGCGGCGTCACATTCAGGGTGGAGTACGGGCGCGAGATGGCGGTTTTCGAAATCCGCGATACCGGCCCCGGCATTCCGGCGGCCGACCAGGAGCGCATTTTCGAACCCTTCGTCCGCGGCAGCAGCGCCCAGGCCGGCGGTAGTGGCGTCGGCCTGACCATCGCCCGCATGCTGACCGACCTGATGGGCGGCGAAATGCAGGTTTCCAGCATGACGGGCGAAGGCACGCTGTTCCGCATCCGCCTGTTTCTGCCGGAGGTGCATTCGGCCCAGGCCGCCAGCGAACTGCCCCGCCTCAACCGCGTCGGCTATGTTGGCGTACGCCGGCGGATCCTGGTCGTCGATAACGAGAAGGTGGACCGCGACATGCTGCAAAACGTGCTCGAGCCGCTCGGCTTCGTCGTCGAGCAGGCAGCCAACGGCTACGAATGCCTGGCGACCGTGCCGCGCTTCGCCCCGCACCTCATCTTCATGGACCTCGGCATGCCAGGGATCGATGGCTGGGAAACCATCCGCCGCATACGCCGCCAGCATCTCACCGATGCCCACATCGCCATCATCTCGGCCAACGCGTTCGACAAGGGGCTGGAGAACGATGCCGGTGTCGCCGCCGAGGATTTCATCGTCAAGCCGCTCAAGGTCCAGGAACTGCTCGCCTGGATCGGCCGCAAACTGGGGCTTGAGTGGGTGACCGCCGATATGCCGGTTGCAGCGCCCGCGCCTGTCGCGCCACCGCCGTTGGTGGCTCCCGGGGCCGACCACCTGGCCGCGCTCGACGAAGTCATCCAGCTCGGCTACCTGCGGGGCATCCTCAACAAACTGGCCGAAATCGAGCGCCTCGACGCCCAACACGGCGAATTTGTCCGGGTGCTGCGCGATCTGGCACGCCAATTCCAGTTCGATGCGATGAAGGAACTGCTCAGGAAAATGAGTGATGCCGCGCGTTGACCGCAGCATTTCGGACATCGTCCTGATCGTCAACGACATTCCGGAAAACCTCGCTCTCCTTCATGACGCGCTGGATGAGGCCGGTCATACCGTACTCGTCGCCACCAACGGCGAATCCGCCCTGCAACGCGCCCGCCACAGCCTGCCCGACGTCATCCTGCTCGACGCGCTGATGCCGGGGATGGACGGCTTCGAAGTCGCCCGCCGGCTGAAGACTGATTTCGCCACCCAGCACATACCGATCATCTTCATGACGGGGCTGACCGAGACCGAGCACGTTGTCGCCGCCTTTGCCGCCGGTGGCGCCGATTACGTGGCCAAGCCGATCCGCCCGGCCGAAGTCCTCGCTCGCATTGCCGCCCACGTACAGAACGCCCGCCGGATAAGGCAGGCGCGCACGGCGCTTGATGCGTTTGGTCAGGCCACGGTCGCCGTCCACGCCACCAGCGGAAAGCTGGTCTGGCAAACGCCGTTGGCCCGCAGACTGCTCACCGACCACTTTGCCAATCCCGAGGAGGTCGCACCGCCGGAATTGCTGCAATGGATTACCGATGCCCACCGCGCCCGGCGCGAAGGTCGCGACCCGGCCAGCCTGCTGCATGCCGCTGGCAGCCGCCGGCTGCTCGCCTCGTTCCATGACCAGACGGGCGACGATGAATGGCTGGTCGTCCTGCGCGAGGAAAGCGATGCCTCGGCCATCGAAGCGCTGATCGCCGCCTTCCGCCTCACCCAGCGTGAAGCCGAAGTGCTTTACTGGGTCGTTCAGGGCAAGACCAGCAACGACATCGGCGACATCCTCGGCAACAGCCCGCGCACGGTCAACAAGCACCTGGAGCACGTTTTCGAGAAACTCGGGGTCGAAACCCGCACCGCCGCCGCCAATCTGGCGCTGAGCAAGATGCGTTCAGGCAGCTGATCGATCCCGGTCCCGACCCTACGCAATCTAACGTATTTCTCCCCGGACACCCCGGTCGTAATCTGACGCTGCACCGCAACAAGGCGGTTTGACCAGATCACCCAACTCCCGAGGAGCTTCCATGAGCAATCGCCGCAACTTCATCAAGGCCACCGTCCTGGCCGCCGCACTCTCTTCCATCGGCATGGCCGCGCAGGCTGCCGACACCATCAAGGTCGGCATCCTGCACTCGCTGTCCGGCACCATGGCCATTTCCGAAACGGCGCTCAAGGAAACGGCGCTGATGACCATCGAGGAAATCAACAAGAACGGTGGCGTGCTCGGCAAGAAGCTGGAGCCGGTCGTCGTCGATCCCGCCTCCAACTGGCCGCTGTTCGCCGAAAAGGCGCGCCAGCTGCTGGCCAAGGACAAGGTTGCCGTCGTCTTCGGCTGCTGGACTTCCGTTTCCCGCAAGTCCGTGCTGCCGGTCTTCAAGGAACTCAACGGCCTGCTCTTCTACCCCGTTCAGTATGAAGGCGAAGAACTCGAACGCAACGTCTTCTACACCGGCGCTGCCCCCAACCAGCAAGCGATCCCGGCCGTCGAATACCTGATGTCCAAGGACGGCGGCGAAGCCAAGCGCTTCGTGCTGCTCGGCACCGACTACGTCTATCCGCGCACCACCAACAAGATCCTGCGCGCCTTCCTGAAGTCCAAGGGCGTGGCCGACGCCGACATCATGGAAGAGTACACCCCGTTCGGCCACAGCGATTACCAGACCATCATCGCCAAGATCAAGAAGTTCGCCGCCGAAGGCAAGAAGACCGCCGTCGTCTCGACCATCAACGGTGACTCCAACGTGCCCTTCTACAAGGAACTGGGCAACGCCGGCCTGAAGGCCACCGACGTGCCGGTCGTCGCTTTCTCGGTCGGCGAAGAGGAACTGCGCGGCGTCGATACCAAGCCGCTGGTCGGCCACCTGGCCGCCTGGAACTACTTCATGTCGCTCAAGAACCCGCAGAACGAGAAGTTCGTGAAGATGTACAAGGACTGGGCGAAGCGCCAGAAGCTGCCGAACGCCGACACCGTCGTCACCAACGACCCGATGGAAGCCACCTACGTCGGCATCCACATGTGGAAGCAGGCGGTCGAAAAGGCCAAGTCCACCGACGTCGACAAGGTCATCCCGGCCGTCGCCGGCCAGTCCTTCGCCGCCCCGTCCGGCTACACCCTCAAGATGGACGAAACCAACCATCACCTGTGGAAGCCGGTCTTCATCGGCGAAATCAAGGGTGACGGCCAGTTCAACGTGGTCTGGAAGTCCAAGGGCCCGATCCGCGCCCAGCCGTGGAGCCCGTTCATCGCCGGCAACGAGAAAAAGAAGGACGCCCCGGAAGGCAAGTAAGCCGGGCAGTCTGTCAGTCGCACAGGACGGGGGCTTCGGCCCCCGTTTTTTTGGCGCGGCGCGGCAAGGTTTTGAAAATCGGCCTTTTTTGACGGTCAACCGCAACCGTCGCGCAATACCCTACGGAATCCACCGCGTCGCCTCGCGGGCACTGAGCGGCGACAGGCGCCCGCCCATCACCGCCACAAAATCGCGCACCGCTTGCGGGTTCCAGCGCGCGTAATCGCGCAAGGCCCAGCCGATGGCCTTGCGGATGAAGAAATCGCTCTCCGGCGCCAGCGTTTCTGCGTAGCCGAAAAGCCGGGGGGTGTCGGTTTCCAGCCGCCAGCCAAGCTGGTGAATCATCGCGATGCGCCGCACCCACAGGCAATCGTGGCGTAGCGCCGTATCCATCGCTCCCTGCGCGCCCGGGTCGTTGTGGCGCGCGGCGCGAAGCACGTCGCCGACGATGCCGGCCAGACCATCGACGGTATCCCACCACGAGTCGCGCTGCGCGAGCGCCAGCAGCGGGGCGACCGCACTCATGTCGAGCCGCCCGACATGGCGCGCCAGCAGATCGATGGCGGCGTAGCGATATTCGCGCTCGGGCAGGTCGTACAGCAGGCCTGCTGCGGTCAACAGCCGTTTCTGGTCGAAATTCACCTTGAGCAGCGGCCGCAGCGCAGCGCGACGAATCGGTGTCTGGATGCCGAGAAAGGGAAACCGGTCACGCATGTAGGCGCGCATGGGCACTGCCCGCGCCGGGTCGGCGAGCGTGGCAAGCGTGTGCTGGATTTGTGCGGCAAGTTGTTCCGGCATGGTGGCGAACTGTGGAAGAGCAACCGTCAGTATGGCAGCGAACGTCTTCGTTCAGCGCCGGGTCAGCAGCAAGCCGCTCTCCAGATGGTGCGTGTAGGGGAACTGGTCGAACACCGCCGCAGCGCTCACCCGATGCGTGGCCTGCAAGGCTGCGACGTTTTCCTGCAAAGTCTGCGGGTTGCAGGAGATGTACAGGATGTTGTCGAAGCCGGCGGCGAATTCGAGCGTCGTGGCATCCAGCCCGCTGCGCGGCGGGTTGACGAACAGGGTCGAGAAGCGGTAGCTGGCGAGGTCGATGTCCTTCATGCGCTTGAGCACCGTCCGGCCCGCCAGCGCGTCGGCGATCTCCGCGCTGGACGCGCGCACCAGCGCCAGATTGCCAACCTCGTTGGCGGCCATGTTGTACTGCGCGGCATGCACCGACGACTTGCTGACCTCGGTGGCCAGCACCTTGCCGAACAGCGGCGCCAGCGCCATCGTGAAATTGCCGTTGCCGCAATAAAGCTCCAGCAGGTCGCCGCCCAGACTCGCCGCCTGCTGGCAGGCCCAGCCCAGCATCTGCCGGTTCACCCCGCCATTGGGCTGGGTAAAACTGCCCTCGACCTGCTGGTAACGCAGGTGGCGCCCGTTCAGCTCGAATTCTTCCAACAGCCAGTCGCGATCCAGCACGACCTTCTGCCCACGGCTGCGGCCGATCACCTGGATATTTAGTTCAGCCGCCAGATCGCGCGCCGCCAGCTCCCAGCCGGTGCCAAGCTGGCGGTGATAGATCAGCGTGACCATCCGCTCGCCACTCAGCGTGGCCAGAAAATCAGCCTGGAACAGCCCACCGCGCAAAGTTTGGCTGGCACGCAGACGTTCCATCAACTGCGGCATCAACCCGCATATCGACTCGGCCACGACCGGAAAGTCTTCGATCATCACCGGCTGCTTCGGGGTCTCCGGATCGAACATCGCGTAGTGCAGCTCGTCGTCCTGGTGCCAGACGCGAAACTCGGCGCGTAGGCGGTAGTGCTCGGGGGCGGAGGGAAAAACCTCGGGCTCGGGGATGGCGAACGGTGCGAAGGCAAGCTTGAACTGCGCAAGCTTTTCGGCGAGCAGGGCTTGGTAATTGTCGGGATCGGTGCAGGGCAATGGCATGGGCTGACGGGCGGCAAGTCGGTTTCAGGAACGGCAGGCAAGAAACCACAATCAGGAAAAACCATCCCCGGAAACCGGGGACAAAGCGACGGCGGAATATACGCCGGTCTGCCACTTTGCGGGTGAGTTTGGCGGGAAATTCCCGGATTTCAAACCTGGCCCTTGAATGGGTGTAAATGGGTTTTAATATGGAAGTTCGCATTATTGGGTGTAAATGGGTGTACTATTGGTTTCATGATCCGTTCCGAAACCCTCCAAATTACGCCAGAGATTCTGAACCTCATCGCCAGGATCGAGGAATTCAAAGGCGCATGGCGTGCTTTGGGCACGCTGGCGCCTGATCGGCTGTCTGCGCTGCGGCGCGTCGCCACCATCGAAAGCATCGGTTCATCGACCCGGATCGAGGGCAGCAAACTGTCCGATCGGGAGGTCGAGCGACTGCTTTCCAACCTCCAGATCAAGTCGTTTGCGACCCGCGACGAACAGGAGGTCGCCGGATACGCCGAGCTGATGGATCTGGTCTTCAGTTCGGGCCAAGACATTCCGCTCAGCGAAAACCACATCAAGCAATTGCACCAGATATTGCTCCAATACAGCGACAAGGATGACTGGCACCGGGGCAACTACAAGACCAATTCCAACAGCGTCGTCGCCTTCGATGAGAACGGTGCGCAGATCGGCATTGTCTTTGAAACGGCCACGCCTTTCGATACCCCGCGTCTCATGAACGAACTGTTGGAATGGACCCGGCATGAAATCGACAAGAAGCAACTTCACCAACTATTGATCATTGCCGTGTTCGTGGTCGTCTTTCTTGAGATACACCCTTTCCAGGACGGCAACGGTCGGCTCAGTCGTGCGCTGACTACGCTTCTACTGATGCAGTCGGGTTATGCCTATGTGCCCTACAGCTCGCTCGAGAGCGTGATCGAGCACAACAAGGAAGCCTACTATCTTGCACTGCGTCAGACTCAGGGCACCATCCGGGCCGATGCCCCCAATTGGCAACCCTGGCTGACATTTTTCCTCCGTGCCTTGTCCGAGCAGGTGAAGCGACTAGAAAAGAAGGTGGCGCGCGAAAAGCTGGTCTTGGCGACGCTACCGGAACTCTCGTTGCAGATCGTCGAGTTCGTCCGGGAGCATGGGCGCATTACCATCGGCGAAGCCATCAGCCTGACGGGCGCCAATCGCAATACGCTCAAGCAACATTTCCGTGGCTTGCTTGAGCGAGGCCACCTGGCGTTACGTGGCAGCGGTCGGGGTGCCTGGTACGAGTTGCGGTGATTGGCAAAGCATTCGTAACGGAATCAGGTTGAAGCGGCTGAAATGCAGCAGGGGTGACAAGGTATTCTGCGGTTGCGCAGCCAATGCTGGGCGGGTATTCTTGGTTAACCGGAACCGGAGCGGAACCGCCGCTCGTGGCCGTCAGTACGCACACGTAATTGCTCCCAAGAGCCATCGTTGCTCTTCCTATCCTTTGGCAAATTACCGCTGCCGCGCCTGCAGTCGCAAGCGCGCTACCAATGAAGTCCTGGCTCAGGTGGCGGCTGACAACTTGCTCGGGCGAATCAGGCTTTCGGCGGGGATGCCAAATTCTTCATGCAGCCGCCAGATCATGTTGAGGGTCAAGGGGCGCTTGCGGGCGAGAATTTCATAGACCCGGTTCAGGCGGCCAATGGCCGGCACCAAGTCTTTCGGCGTCAGCCCGCCTTGCTCCATGCGGAACTTGATGGCCTCGACCGGATCGGGCAGGTCGATGGGGAAGTTCTTGGCCTCATACGCTTCAATCAGGGTCAGCAACACTTCGAAGCGGTCCCCATCAGGCGTACCGGGGTCTGGTTCGTTGTCGAAATACGCCGACACCTCACGCAATGCGTCCTTGTAGTCGGCCTTGGTGCGAATCGGGCGAATTTCCATGTCAGTACTCCATCTCAACGGTTTCGGCATCAATCGCATCGTAATCGCCATGCGTGCCAACGAACTTCACGTAGACGGCCTGGTAGCGGTATGCCACCGAGACCACCAGACGATAGTCATTGCCCTTAATGTTGAAGACAACCCGGCGGTTCTTAAGAACGCTGGCGCTGCGGTATTGATCCTTGATATCCGCTGGCTGGCGCCATGTCGCCTTCTTCACCTCATCCACCCACGATTTCAAGGGCTGCTCGGCACCCTGATTGTATTCCCAGAAGGCTCGCAGGTGACTGACGGCAATGATTCGCATGGGACGAAGCATAGTCCCAATATGGGACATCGTCAATATCCCATCGCGCTTCGGCACAACAATCAGTCTCCGATCAACAACCAAGGAGTCTGTCATGGAAACTATCCACAGACGCGAAGCCTGGAACAAGGGAAAGCTCGTCGGCCAAAAGCCTCCCCTCAAGCCGAAAGACATCTGGGCCATTCGAATCTAGCTCCAGAACGCCCATGCCGTCCGTGATCTTGTCCCAACCGGCTGAACGCGGGCGCCTCTGTCGCCGCACCCGGGCCCATGGCCGTGGAACACAGTACCAAGCACGACGCTGCAGCGCCTGCGGCCTAGGCTCTCGGCTTTGGCAGCGACATGGCTTACTCCCCGAAGCTAATCGTGTTCGACGATCGCCCAAAACTGCCCACCGCGATCATTCATTCAAGGGGATACAGGGACGAAGGCCGGAATGCGGTGGGCTCCGGCCGCGACGTCGTAAGGAAGGTCCTCGGCGCGGCGAACGGGCGACGTGTGTTCAGAAAATGCTCAACGGCCGTGCACCGCATTCAGCCGCTGCCTGAAGTCCTGAGCCCATTCCTGCAGCACCGACTCCACCTGCGCATAGGTGATTGGCTGACCTTCGAGGAATCTCTGCTCGCCCACGCCAGTGATAACACCCGCCATCAAGGCCCGGCCCGTCACGCTGTCGTAGCACTCGATTTCGGCCGACACGCGGGCCACCTTGGACGCAGTCCCGGTGGCGCCTCGAACGAGATTGAACGCCGCCTTGATCGGCACCACGTCGACAGCTCTGAGGCCTGGACGCTCAGGGGTCACGCCCGTGATGGCGAAGCGGCAGGTGGCCACGCTCGGACCCGGTCGGTTGACGACGGGAAACCCGGGGGCCAACGCGCCGCGCAAGCTCGTCTGATAGATGGCGGCCATGCGCTGCACGACATCCGCTGACAGCCCGCGGTACTGGGCGTCACGATCGATCCATATCTCCATGGGCGGCAAGATAAACCGTGTGTACCTGCGCAACTCCGCGTCCGGCAACGCCCATATATAGTGCCCCTCCCTGCCCGGCACGGGTCGGAGGTTCGCGTAATCCTGGAGGAAGCCTGACCCGCTGGGCACACCCTCCACGTTTGCGGACGCACCGCCCGGTGGCGTCGCACAGCCCCGAAAAGCGCCAGCAGCGCGAGTCCTGCCGTGATTACCGCCCAACGATGTTTCATGCGCTACTCCTTTCTACTCAATGCGTCTTTGGCCCTCATGGCACTCGGTTAAGCCCATAACGCTTGGAATTGGGGTGAGCTGAACCCTTCTGGTGGTAGGCTTTTGTTGCGAAACGAGAGTCACCATTCACAAGAGGTGAGCCCGGATGAAGGATACCAAAACTGGATGCGTTCGGCGGGACGCGGCGCTGTTGCGGCGGCAGTTTTTACACGGCGACGGCAGCCTGTTTGACCAAGTGCTTGACGATCCAACACTTGCGACAGTGCTCGATGTGCACGGGAAACCCAACCGTGAGCGGCTCTATCCTCCGCTGGCCACCTTGCGTCTGTTCATTGGGCAGGTCTTGTCGGCTGACCGCGCCTGCCAGGATGTCGTGGGGCGTCGCTTGTCCGAGCGGCTCGCACAAGGCCAGTCGGCCAGCGCGCTCAATACCGGTTCCTACTGCGACGCCCGCCAGCGTTTGCCACTCGATCTGCCGGTTGCGCTGGGTGCCACACTCGGCGTGCGACTGGAATCGTTGGCACCGAAGCATTGGCGCTGGCAAGGTCGAACCGTCAAGCTATTCGATGGCACCACCGTTTCGATGCCAGACACCCCGGACAACCAACAAGCCTATCCGCAAAGCCGTAAACAGAAACCCGGACTGGGATTCCCGATTCGCGTATTGGCGCACTGATTGGGCTGGCCAGCGGCGCGGTACTGCGCTATCAAGTCGCGCCCTGCGAAGGCAAAGGGACGGGAGAGCAAAGTCTGCTGGCGAATCTGCTGCCTCATCTCAAGGCAGGCGATGTCTTACTGGCCGATGCGCTGCTGGCGACCTGGTGGATCGTTGAAGGGGCGAGCCGTCGCCGCGCCGACGTGGTGATGCCGCAGCACGGCAGACGCATCACCGACTTCACGCGCGGCAGCCAACTGGGCAAAAAAGACCATGTCGTGCACTGGCCGCGTCCGCCCAAACCGAAGACGATGAGTGCGGAAGATTACGCGCGCTACCCGGAATTCATTATGATGCGCGAGTTTGAAGTGGATGGCCGCATTCTGGTAACGACCTTGCTTGATCCCGGATTCGCCTG
>CAWEMU010000060.1:0-45639 GCA_963810175.1 uncultured beta proteobacterium
TTCGGCGGCGCTGGAGGGGTGAGTGCTTGTGCACGGTGGGCGAGCTTTTGGCGCGATGACGATTTGGCGTTTAGGCTTTTAATGCGAGCCTGATAGGCCCCTTTGGCCATGAAAGTAATAGAGTGGCGGGCGGATTATGACCATGACGACAGATGATCTTCGCAAGTGGCTTGAGCGCAAATATCATGACTTTACATTGGCAGATGAACCGGTTCATGGCACATATGGCCTGATATGGTTCCTCACCCGTAAGTCGCCAAATTCTTCTTCGGAAACATTCGCTGTCAAGACCATCGCCCCGGAAAAGATAGTCGATCCGAAATCGGCGGATGACCTGGGAAATCTCAGGCGCGAATTCAGGATGTGGCTAGCGCTTCCCCACACCTACAACGTCGTATCGGCGCTTGGTTTTGATACTGCATATTTGTTAAACGGGAAAGCAAGGCGAAAGCGTGAGCGTTCCCGTCATGCGCATGCCGCGGATGACCGGATCACTGGAAAACTGGGTCGGGAAATCAAGTTCCGGAATGATGGACCGGTTAATTGCTCTAGCGCATGCGTTCAACGGGCTCCAATATCTTTACGACAATGGCTTTGAAGGACATGGCGATTTAAAGCCTAGCAACCTCCTTTATCAGGATCTAAGGGAGAGATTCAAATTGAACGATGGCGATGCATGGCCGAGCAACCAGCATCCTTGGCGAATACTTGTCGCGGATTTGGGGTGGGCAGATGCGTGACCGACCTCGGATTTACCAAAAAAGCACTCCGAGACTACTTGGCGCCGGAGCGACTCGACGGGCACGTAGTTCCCGTCAAGAGTGACATGTTCGCGATGGGAGTAATTGCTTCTGAGCTACTGCAGGGTAGTCACCCGGCGCCCAATCGAAAAAAGGTTCTGGGTTCCGACGGCAAGTGGAAGCGATGGGCTGAGAGCGGTGAGCGGAGTCTTGGCGGTATCGCCTCTGACCGGATGCGTCGAATGATAGAGCTCTGTCTCGGAGCAAACCCCATAGAACGTCCTAACGCGGATGAGTGCATCGGTGAGATATGTGCCGAATTGAAAGAGACTTTCGGAGCCGACATCGCGCAAACACTAGCCGACTGGCGACAGCCCGCATCAGGGACAAGCTTGGTCGCGCTAAACGAGCAATACGCATGGGCTGGTACGCATTCGATTCGCCTCGGGCCTGTGGAAACTGCGCGCTCTCTTGAGCAGATTACGACTCACCTGCAAGAAATTGATGTGCTCGACCTCGAAACTTGCGAACAGTGGGTTCCCTTGGCTGAGAGCTTCGTTTCTTTAGTCGAATCAATCGACGGCAACTCCCTCGATCGACAGTCTGCTGTTCGCTCAAACGCCTTGGGTTACCTGGTGTCGATACTGGGTAAGTTGGATTCTTTGGCGATCGAGAGTATTCCTAGGCGGAATGGTTGGTTTGGTTCTGTGCGACCTTTTGAAAGGTTTTCAGAGGTTGTAACGCGTATGGCAAGGCTGACTGGTTTTCGCTATGGAGTCGGCGCGGACGAATTCGAGCAACTCGGCCCCTATGCCAAGGCCGCGCTAGCCTTTGGCACGGCTTCCGACGTGATAGCAAATGGAGGCAGGGAGGCGGAGGTAGCGGACCTGCTAGCGGCAGCGATCAAATTTGCCCCCAAGGAACCGACGAACTACTATTTCGAGCCTTCTGGAACTCAGGCAAATGGATTCGTAATGAAGTCCCAGGTAAAGATGACGCGATAGATTTGACCGCATCGGTCATGGCCGACCTGGAAATGGCAATTGGTTTGGCACCCGGTTGGGACGAGCCCGAACCGGCGACTCGAGTCGGATTCGGGAGCGTTAGCGTGGAGGCTAAGTTCAGAAGAGCGGGCCACAAAAGAGCGGGCCAAAGGGGGCAAGGTCGGATTTCACAAGGTGAAGCTATATTCCACGTGGGGTCCACCGGACATCGGCAAGGCCAACTGACAAGCCGCGAGGCGGAACAACAGGCAGCCGGGGCTGCCGCTTCCCCTTCGGCTCAGAACGGCAGTTCGACCCCCGGCCAGACCGCGCTGATCGCTGCGCGGAAATCGTCCTGGATGCGCGCCAGCGCGGCGGCGTTGTCGGCTTCGAAGCGCAGGACGACGACCGGGGTCGTGTTGGACGGGCGGGCGAGGCCGAAGCCGTCGGGGTATTCGACGCGCAGGCCGTCGATGGTGATCCGCTCGGTCGCGCCGGTGAAGCGGCCTTCGGCCTTGAGCTTGTCGATCAGCGCGAAGGGCTCGCCCTCGGCCATCTTGAGGTTGAGTTCCGGGGTCGACGGCGAATCGGGCAGCGTTTTCAGCGGCGCGCTGACGTCGGCGCTGCGCGAGAGGATTTCGAGCAGGCGGGCGCCGGCGTAGAGGCCGTCGTCGAAGCCGTACCAGCGCTCCTTGAAGAAAGTGTGGCCGGACATCTCGCCGGCCAGCGGGGCGCCGGTCTCCTTGAGCTTGGCCTTGACCAGCGCGTGGCCGGTGTTCCACATCAGCGGCTGGCCGCCGTGCTGCCTGATCCACGGGGCGAGCAGGCGGGTGCATTTGACGTCGTAGATGATCTGGCCGCCGGGCACGCGCGACAGCACGTCGGCGGCGAAGAGCATCAACTGGCGGTCGGGGTAGATGATCTCGCCATCCTTGGTCACCACGCCGAGGCGGTCGCCGTCGCCGTCGAAGGCGATGCCGATCTCGGCGTCGGTTTCCGCGAGGGCGCGGATGACGTCGGCCAGGTTTTCCGGCTTGGACGGGTCGGGGTGGTGGTTCGGGAAGTTGCCGTCAACTTCGCAGAACAGCGGCACGATGTCGCAGCCGAGGCGCTTGAACAGTTCGGGGGCGACCGCGCCGGCGACGCCGTTGCCGCAGTCCATGACGATCTTCAGCGGGCGCGCCAGTTTCACGTCGCCGACGATCCGCTCGATGTAGGCGGCCTTGACGTCGGCGCTGCGCCGCTGGCCCTTGCCGTGCCTGAGGTCGCCGGCTTCGGCGCGCCGCTTGAGTTCCTGGATGGCGTCGAGCGCCAGCGTCGTGCCGCCGATCACCATCTTGAGGCCGTTGTAGTCGGGCGGGTTGTGGCTGCCGGTGACCGAGACGCAGGAGTTGCAGCCCAACTCGTAGGCGGCGAAGTAGGTGACCGGGGTCGGCACGCAGCCGACGTCGATGGCGTCGCAGCCGGCGGCGCAGATGCCGTCCATCAGCGCGCCAGCCAGTTCGGGGCCGGACAGGCGGCCGTCGCGGCCGACGGCGATCGCCGCCTGGCCCTGCTCGAGCGCCAGCGAGCCGAGGGCGTGGCCGATGCGGCGGACGACTTCGGCGGTCAGCGATTTGCCGACGATGCCGCGGATGTCGTAGGCCTTGAAGATTTCTGCGGGAAGGTTCATGGCGGTGCTCATGCGATCTGGTGGTTAAAGAAGTGGAGAAGCCGGTGCGGCAGCCAGTCGAGATGGCCGGGAAAGGCGCCCGAGACGAAGCCGACGTGGCCGCCGGTCGCCGGTTGTTCGAGGCGTACGGTCGGGGCGACCTCGTCGCGGCGCGGCAGGTGGGCGGCCGGGAAAAAGGGGTCGTTTTTCGGGTTAACCGCAAGCGCCGGGATTTCGATCGACTTCAGCCAGGGCTTGGCCGAGGCCCGGCGCCAGTAGTCGTCGGCCCCGGCGAAGCCATGCACCGGGCCGGTGACGGCGTCGTCGAATTCCCACAGGTTGGTGGCGCGGCGCATGCGCTCGGCGTCGAAAAGGCCGGGGAAGCGGGCCAGACGCGCGGCAGAGGCGACTTTCATCGTCGCCAGGAAGTGCTTGGTATACCCGCGGTTGATGCCGCGCGCCAGGTGGTGGCCGCAGACGGCAAGGTCGAGCGGCGCGCAGATGCCGGCGACGCCGGTGACCACCGCACCGGCCGCCGTGCCGCGCTCGCCGGCCCACTTGAGGAGCGCGTTGCCGCCGAGCGAGATGCCGGCGGCGTTGATGCGGCGCCCGGCGTCGGCCGCCTGCAGGCGGCGCAGAACCCAGTCGATTTCCTCCGAGTCGCCCGAGTGGTAGGCGCGCGGGCGGCGGTTGAGTTCGCCCGAGCAGCCGCGGAAGTGGGGCAGGGCCAGGCGCCAGCCGGCCGCCTTGCAGGCGCGCGCGGCGGCGATCGCGTAGTGGCTGCGCGAGCTGCCTTCAAGCCCGTGGAACATCGCGAGCAGCGGTGCGTCGGCGGGGCCGTCGAGAAAGTCAACGTCGACGAAGTCACCGTCCGGCGTGTCCCAGCGCTCGCGGCGCAGCTTGAGCGGCTGCGGCTTGATCAGCAGCGGCCAGATGGTCTGGGCGTGGCCGCCGGGGAGCCAGGCGGGCGCCCGGTAGGGCTTGCAGGCAATCGTCAATGAAGCGTGTGCGGGACGGCGTCGGCCATGGCCTGGTGGCCGTCGTCGGCGGCCGAGGCATGACGGCTGACCAGGCGCCAGCCGTGCGCGCCGCGCGCGTAAACGTGGGTGACGTGCAGCGGCCCGTGCGGCCCGGGATCGTCGCCGACGAAGAGGATTTCGGTCAGGTGATGGATCGCCAGTACCGAGCCTTGCCAGTGAGCGATCGACTCGGCCTGGACGCGCAGTCTGGCGCTGGAAAAGATGCTGCGCCAGCTTTCGCGGATCGCCGCGATGCCGATCAGACGGACGCCGGTCGGGTGGACGCACAGGGTTTCCTCGTCCTCGGCCCACAGTTGCATGAGGAGGTCGGCGTCGCCCTTGAGCACGGCCTCGTAGAAGGCCTGCTCGACATCTTCGGGAGAGGCGAAATTGGTTGGCTTGCTCATGCGGCGCTCCGTTTCAGGCAGGTGGCGAAGACCTGTTCGGGCAGGGGTTTGACGAGATGGTCGACGCTCCCGGGCGGTCACTCACGCGGGAAGCCGCTGCTGCAGCCGGCCTCGCGACGATCGTTGCTGGCCTGGCCGGGGAGCGGCGCCGTGTGTCAGGCGCCGTCGCCGCCAGCGCGCGGACCGGTCAGCCCCGGCAGCCCGGCGATCCGGCCGTGACTTGTTCCTAGTGATGACCCTTGGGCGCTTCGCCCTTGAATACATACTTTGTGCTGCAATAGGGACAAACCACCTCACCCGTCTTGAGCACGTCGAGGAATACGCGCGGATGCTGGCACCACAGCGGCGAGCTGGGCAGCGGGCAGTGCAGCGGCAGGTCGTGGGCGGTGAGTTCAACGCTACGGTTGTCGGACATCTGGATCTCCCTGAATTAGATGTAGGCCAGCCAGCCGTCGTGCTCGGCGGAGCGGCCATTGACCACATCGAAATACCTGGCCTGGATCTCTGCGGTGACCGGGCCGCGGCGACCGATGCCGATCTGGCGGCCGTCGAGTTCGCGGATCGGCGTCACCTCGGCGGCGGTGCCGGTGAAGAATGCCTCATCGCAGCAATAGACTTCGTCGCGGGTGATGCGCTTTTCCTGAACCGACAGGCCCAGTTCCCCGGCGATCTGCAGCACGGTGGCGCGGGTGATGCCTTCCAGGCACGAAGTCAGGTCCGGCGTGTACAGCTTGCCCTTCTTGACGATGAACAGGTTTTCACCGGCGCCCTCGGCGACGTAGCCTTCGGGGTCGAGCAGCATGGCCTCGTCGTAACCCTCGTTGGTCACCTCGTTGTTGGCCAGGATCGAGTTGATGTAGTGGCCGGACGCCTTGGCGCGCACCATCGAGATGTTCACGTGGTGGCGGGTGTAGCTCGACACCTTGACGCGGATGCCGCGCTCGAGGCCTTCCTCGCCGAGATAGGCGCCCCACGGCCAGGCGGCAACGACGACATGCACCTTGGCGCCCTTGGGTGAAACGCCCATCTTTTCCGAGCCGTAGAAGGCGATCGGGCGCAGGTAGCCGGCCTCGAGGTTGTTGGCGCGCAGCACTTCCTTGTGTGCCTCGTTGATGGTCGCCTTGTCGTAGGGCATGGCCATCTGGAAGATATGGGCGGAATTGAACAGGCGGTCGGTGTGGTCTTCGAGACGGAAGATGGCGGTGCCACGCTCGGTCCTGTAGGCACGGACGCCCTCGAATACGCTCATGCCGTAGTGCAGCGAGTGCGTCAGGACGTGCGTAGTCGCATCACGCCAGGGAACAAGCCTGCCGTCTTGCCAGATGAAGCCGTCGCGATCCGACATGGACATGGTCAATTCTCCGTGTTGCTATCGTGAAAGCCTAGGATTTTAGCCCAAATCAGCGGGTAAAATAACGGTTTTGCCGTTTGAGCCCGTCATGATCTGGAAACCCAATGTCACCGTTGCCGCGGTCGTTCAGCGCGACGGAAAGTTCCTGCTGGTCGAGGAAGAGACCGAAGCCGGTCTCGCCTTCAACCAGCCGGCCGGCCACCTCGAGGACGGCGAGGCGCTGATCGATGCCGTCGTGCGCGAGACGCTGGAAGAGACCGCCTATCACTTCAGGCCGACGCACCTGGTCGGGATCTACAACTGGAAGCGCCCGGACCGGGAGATCACCTACCTGCGCTTCGCCTTCGCCGGCGAGTTGCACGGCTACGAGGCCGGGCGCAAGCTGGACGAAGGCATCGTCGCCGCGCGCTGGCTGACCCCCGATGAGGTCAAGGCGACCGCGACCCGCCATCGCAGCCCGCTGGTCCTGCGCTGCATCGAGGATCTGCTCGCCGGCAAGAACTACCCGCTCGACCTGCTCGTGCATGCCTCATGATGCTTCGCCATGGCCTGTCGGCGCTCTTTCTTGCCTGGGCCGGTCTGGCGGCGGCCGACGCGACCGTGCCGATCTGCTACGGCTATGGCTGCATCGCCCAGGCCCAGATACGCTTCAGCGAGATGCAACTGCGTGAAGTCGGCCAGCAACTGGCGGTTGCGGTCGACCCCGCCGAAGAGCGCAAAATGCTCGCTGCGGCGATCGGCCGGCTCTACGGCTGGGCCGGCGAGCAGTCGGACGTCAAAAATGACCGTGGTGGCAACTATGCCGACGGCCACATGCCGGGAAAAATGGATTGCATCGATCACTCGACCTCGACAACGCGCCTGCTGCGCCTGCTCGAAACGCGCGGCAGCCTGCGCTGGCATCGCGTGCTGGAGCCCGACGCGCGCAACTGGGCGCTGGTCATTCCCGTGCATTATTCGGCGGTGATCGAGCAAAAGGCCGCCGGCGAGGACGCGCGCTTCGTCGTCGATAGCTGGTTCGTCGATAACGGGCAGGCGGCGGTGATCCTGCCGCTGGGCGAATGGAAAGAGGGGGCAGGGCCAGATGTCTGAAAAAACGGTGGTGGTCGGCCTGTCCGGCGGCGTCGATTCGTCGGTGGCGGCGCTGCTCTTGAAGCGACAGGGCTGGAAGGTGATCGGCCTGTTCATGAAGAACTGGGAAGACGACGACAGCGAGGAGTACTGCGCGTCGCGCCAGGATCTCGTTGACGTGATGAGCGTCGCCGACAGGATCGGCATCGACGTCGAGGTGGTCAATTTCGCGGCCGAATACCGCGAGCGCGTCTTCGCGGAGTTCCTGCGCGAATACCAGGCCGGGCGGACGCCGAATCCGGACGTGCTGTGCAACTCCGAAATCAAGTTCAAGGCCTTCCTCGACCATGCGCTGAAGCTGGGGGCCGAGAAGATCGCTACTGGCCACTACGCCGGCGTGCGCGAATTCGAGGGCGAGTTCCAGTTGCTCAAGGCCGAGGACGGAACCAAGGACCAGAGCTATTTCCTCTACCGCCTGAACCAGGCGCAACTGGCCAAGACGCTCTTCCCGCTGGCCGATCTGTACAAGCGCGAGGTGCGCAGGATTGCGGAGGCCGAGGGTTTGCATGTCGCCGCCAAGAAGGACTCGACGGGAATCTGCTTCATCGGCGAGCGGCCGTTCAAGGATTTCCTGTCCCGCTACCTGCCGCCCAGGCAGGGTGAAATCCGCCGCCTCGACGACGGCAAGGTACTCGGCGAGCACGACGGGCTGATGTTCCACACCATCGGCCAGCGCAAGGGGCTGCATATCGGCGGCATCAGGGAGCCCGGCGAGCCCGGTGGCGGCGACCACGATGCCTGGTTCGTCGCCGGCAAGGACATGGAGACCAACGTCCTCTACGTTGTGCAGGGGCACGATCATCCGGCGCTCTTCCGGAACGCGCTGGTCGCCGAGCAGCTTTCCTGGGTATCGGGTCGGGCGCCGCATACGCACTGGGTGTACACCGCCAAACCGCGCTACCGCACGGCCGACCAACCTTGCGAGGTCGAGCGGGTCAACGGCGAAAGCTGCGAAGTCCGCTTTGCCGAGCCGCAATGGGCGCTGACGCCGGGGCAATCGGTGGTGCTTTACGAGAGCCGCGCCTGCCTTGGCGGCGGGGTCATCCGCTGATTCCCCGGCACCCGGCAATCCAGCTTGCAACAATTTCCCAGGCAACCATCGTGTCCGATCGTCTCGCAGTCCTGCCACAATACCTGCTTCCCAAGCAGGCACTGACCACGCTCGCCGGCAAGTTGGCCAGCGCGCAAGCGGGAGGGCTGACGACCAGCTTCATTCGCTGGTTCGTCGGGCGCTACGGCGTCAACATGGGCGAGGCGGCCAACCCCGACATCGCCGGCTACGCCAGCTTCAACGAATTCTTCACGCGCCCGTTGCGCGCCGGCGCCCGGCCGCTAGCGCCGGCTGACTTCATCTGCCCGGTCAACGGGGCGATCAGCCAATTCGGGGCGATCGAGCGCGACCAGATCTTTCAGGCCAAGGGACATCATTATTCGACGGCGGCGCTGGTCGGCGGTGACGCCGAACTTGCCGGCCGTTTCGCGGACGGCGCCTTCGCGACGCTCTACCTGAGCCCGCGCGACTACCACCGCATCCACATGCCGTGCGCCGGCCGGCTGACGCGCATGATCCACGTGCCCGGCGCGCTGTTCTCGGTCAATCCGGTGACGGCGCGCGGCGTTCCGGGGCTCTTTGCGCGTAACGAGAGGGTCGTCTGCGTCTTCGACTCGGCGCACGGGCCGTTCGTCCTGACGCTGGTTGGCGCGACGATTGTCGGGAGCATGGCGACGGTCTGGCACGGCGTCGTCAATCCGCCGCGCCCGGGCCATGTCCGCGAATGGGACTACAGCGACCGGCAACTGGATTTCCGGCAGGGCGACGAGATGGGCCGCTTCCTGCTCGGGTCGACGGTGGTGATGCTGTTTCCGCAGGGTGTCGTGCAGTTCAACCCCGACTGGGCGCCAGCGCGGCCGGTCAGGCTTGGCGAGGCGATGGGAACGCTGCTGGCCCAATAGAAAAGGGCGCCAGCGGCGCCCCTTGCTGCGTGCGACCGACGCTGATCAGTCGTGCGGTGTCGTTTCGGCGAACGATGGCCGCTTCATCAGCCTGGCGTAGAGCTTGGCGAGATTCGGATGGGTCTCCTGCCAGGCGATGTCGGCAAAACGGAAGCAGAGATAGCCGAGCGCGGTGCCGACGGCGATGTCGGCCAACGAGAAATGCATCCCCATGCAGTAGGCGTTCTCGCCCAGTTCCTCGGACATGAATTCGAGGCTGCGCGTGATCTTTTCACGCTGGCGCGCTATCCAGTCATCGCTTCTCTGAGCCTTCGGGCGCTTGCCTTCGAGGAAGGCGGCGGCCGCGGCATCGCAGATGCCGTCGGCCAGGGCTTCCCAGCGCTTGACCTCGATGCGTTCGCGGTTGGGCGCGGGAAAGAGCTTGTTGTTCGGGGTGACGCTGTCGATGTACTGGACGATGACCCGCGAATCGAAGAGCGGGGTGTCGTCGTCGAGGATGAGGACCGGAATCTTCCCCAGCGGATTGAGGTTCGGGACGCCGCTGCCTTCCAGCCACGGCGAGTCGATCAGGAAATCGTAGTCGATCTTCTTTTCCGCCAGGACGATCCGCACCTTGCGCACGTACGGGCTGGTATGGGAGCCGATCAGGTTCATCGCATGCTCTGTGGTTTGGGAGACACGAGTATAGCGTATGGCGCAGTTGTTGGTCGCACGGGTAAAATCACGGGCTTACAAAAAAGGATGTTTTCATGACCTGCAATCCCCTGACTGCCCTTTCCCCGCTCGACGGCCGCTATGCCGGCAAGGTCGACGCCCTGCGCGAGCATTTTTCCGAGTATCGGCCTGATCCGTCGCCGCCTGCGAGGTCGAGATCGAATGGCTGAAGGCGCTCGCCGCCGAGCCGCACTTTTCGGAAATTGCCCCTTTTTCGCCGTCGACCGTGGCAGAGCTCGATGCGCTGGTCGCCAACTTCAGCGTCGAACAGGCGGCCGAGGTGAAGGCCGAAGAGGCCGTCACCAACCACGACGTCAAGGCGCTGGAATACTGGATCAAGAAGAACACCAAGGGCAACGCCGAAGTGGTCAAGGTCAGCGAGTTCATCCACTTCGCCTGCACCTCGGAGGACATCAACAACCTGTCGCATGCGCTGATGTGCCAGGGCGCCCGCGAACAGGCCATGCTGCCGGCGCTCGACAAGGTCATCGCCCGCCTCAAGGAACTGGCCCACGCCAACGCCGACGTGCCGATGATGAGCCGCACCCACGGCCAGCCGGCGACGCCGACGACGCTCGGCAAGGAAATGGCCAACGTCGCCTGGCGCCTGGAGCGCGCCCGCGCCCGCATCGTCGCCGTCGAACTGCTCGGCAAGATCAACGGCGCCGTCGGCAACTACAACGCCCACCTGGTCGCCTACCCCGGCTACGACTGGGAAGGCTTCGCCAAGCGCTTCGTCGAGTCGCTCGGCCTGGCATTCAACCCCTACACCATCCAGATCGAGCCGCACGACGCGATGGCCGAACTGTTCGACGCCTTCGCCCGCGCCAACACCATCCTGATCGACCTCGACCGCGACATCTGGGGCTACATCTCGCTCGGCTACTTCAAGCAGAAGGTCAAGGCCGGCGAAATCGGCTCATCGACCATGCCGCACAAGGTCAATCCGATCGACTTCGAGAACTCGGAAGGCAACCTCGGCCTGGCCAACGCCGTGCTCAGGCACCTCGCCGAAAAGCTGCCGATCTCGCGCTGGCAGCGCGACCTGACCGATTCGACCGTGCTGCGCAACATGGGCGTCGGCCTCGGCTACACGCTGCTCGCCTACGATTCGCTGCTCAAGGGCTTGAGCAAGCTGGAAGTCAATGCCGACCTGATGAAGGCCGACCTCGACGCCAACTGGGAAGTGCTGGCCGAGCCGATCCAGACCGTGATGCGCCGCTACGCCGTGCCGAACGCCTACGAAAAGCTCAAGGAACTGACCCGCGGCACCCGCGTTTCGCGCGAAGGCATGCAGGCTTTCGTGTCCACGCTGGATATCCCGGAGGCCGCCAGGGCCGAACTGCTGAAGCTGACGCCGTGGGATTACACCGGCAAGGCCGCCGAGCTCGCCAGGCGTATCTGAGAGGCCGGAACGATGACGCGCAGGAGGCGAGTGCCGCAGGTTCCCGTCGCCCCGGCCGCCGGGACTCCCGGCCAGCCCGTGCGCGAACCGTCGTACCTGCGGGCTGGCCTCGCCGGCGGGCTGAAGGGGCTTTTCCTTGGCCTGCTGCCGGCGATCTGGCTGATGACGCCGATGGGGGCCGGCTACACCGACCAGAGGATCGCCTTCGCCATCCCGGTCGCAACCTTCCTGGTCGGCTTCGTCGCCGGCCTGATCTTCACCAAACGGAAAACGAGCTAAATGTCTTTTGCTGAAAACCTGAAGAAACTCCCGGGCATCTCCCACCTCGCGGCCATCAACCTGCTCGACGCCGACGGCAAAGTCGTCGCCGTCATCGAGAACAAGGCGGGTAGCCAGGGTTCTTTGGCGGTCTACAACCATCTGGCGCAAACCTACGGTTCGATCAACCACGAGGCCGCCAGGAAAGGCCTGGAAATCTTCGCCGAGCACACCGAGGATGCGCGCATCAACCCCGGCAGGCACCCGAATATCGACCGCCTGATCGCCGTCGAGCAGGGCGGGCCGGCATTGCGCGTCAAGCATCTTTTCGAGGTGTGACCCGGGCAGGATAATCTGCCGACTGCTGCATCGAGAGCGCTATAATTTTCCCGGAATAAATGCTGTGCAGGCCTCGCATACGGTCTGTAACCCTGAATTTCCTCAACCACCATGGAGAATGAACGATGAAATCGAAACTTCTGCTTGCACTGGTATCGATCACCCTGGCCGGAACGGCTGCGGCGCAGATCAAGCCCGAGGACGCCATCAAGTGGCGTCAGTCCGGTTATGGCTTCATGGCCTGGAACATGGCCCGCATCAAGATGAACGTTGAAGGCACCTACAACAAGGAAGAAGTCATCAAGGCCGCCAATGCCATTCAGGCCATCGCCAATTCGGGCATGGGCGCCCTCTACCTGCCTGGGACCGACAAGGGCACCGGCTGGGAAAAGACCCGGGTCAAGCCCGAGTTCTTCACCAACAGGGATGCTGTCAACAAGGCCGCGATGGCCTTCATCAAGGAAGCCAACGAAATGGCCAAGGTTGCCGCAGCAGGGGATGCGGCGGCGACCAAGGAGCAGTTGGGCAAGTTGAGCGCCACCTGCAAGGGTTGTCACGACGATTTCAAGATCAAGGATTGATTGGTCTGACTCAGGTTGTGCTGCAGGCGCCTCCGGGCGCCTGTTCCATTTTGACCAAGGAGGATCGCCATGAACCATGAAAAATTCCGCCTGTGGGATCTGCCGACCCGCCTCTTCCACTGGGCGCTCGTCCTCGCCATTGTCGCGGCCATTGTCAGCGGCCAGCTCGGCGGCAACCTGATCGACTGGCATGGCCGCATTGGCCTTTTCATTGTCGGGTTGCTCGTCTTTCGCCTGGCCTGGGGTGTGGCCGGTTCGACCTACGCCCGATTTCTGCAGTTCCTGCCGACGCCGGGAAAGGTCGGTGCCTACCTGCGTGGCGAATGGCATGGGGAGGGCCACAACCCGCTGGGGGCGCTCTCGGTTTTCGGCCTTCTGGCCCTGTTGACCGCGCAAGCCGGCACCGGCCTCTTTGCCAATGACGACATCACCTTCGTCGGACCGCTGTTCGATCTGGTCGGCAAGAACCTGAGCAATCGCCTGACCGGAATTCACTTCCTGGTCTCCAACGCGATCTATGTGCTGATCGCGCTGCACATCGCCGCGATCGCCTTCTATGGCCACGTCAGGAAGCAGAACCTCGTGCGCCCGATGCTCACCGGGTGGAAGGAGGGCACAGGCGAATCGGCCACGGGTGGTGGTGCGCTGGCCCTGATTCTGGCCCTTGCGGTTGCTGGCGCGGCGGTCTATGGCGCCAGCGGCGCCTGGTTGCCGGCACCGCCCCCGCCGCCACCCGCCGCCGAAACGCCGAACTGGTAATGGACTCGGAGAGTCCGGGCCGAATGGCGAATCGTCAGGCTGTCGCGTGATGCCTATTGCCTTATGAATGCCCCGATATCCAGCGCTGTGGTGCCGCGCACATTGACGGTGAACTCCTTGCGGCCATCATTTCGCAAGCGCCAAGGTAGCGGAAGGTTGTCCGGCTGGATGGTAACGAAATGATTGCCGGCGCTGACCTGCGAGAACTCGAAGCGTCCCGAGGCATCGGTTCGGGTGGAGAACTTTCCGTTGAGAATGACCGTCAGGTTGGGGACGCCCTGCTCGCCGGAATTCATCCGGCCATCGTCGTTCTGGTCGAAGTAGACAATCCCGGTAACCCGCCCGCCGCCATCGCCCGGCGCGCCGCCCAGCGGCGCAAGGCTTCGGCCGGCACTGAATTCGTAGCGCAACGATAGAAAGATGCCGCGATCATTCCAGTTCTCTTGCGCCTTCAATTCCGGATTGATGATGGGCGAGTCCACTACCAGCGGGCGCCAGACCTTGGCGTTGTTCTGGTAGGCGAAGGCGCTGAGGACCCAACCCGGCATGAAGCGCCAGTTGAGGGCGAGGTTCACGCAGGTTGACGGGCCTTGCGCCAGACCTGCCTGCGAGTTCCACTGAACATTGCCGTCCAGCGTCAGGTTATTGCCCAGATCGCCGCCGCCGAAGACGGAAAGTCCGAAGTTGTTGAACGAGCCGAAGTCGCCCGCCTCATGCAACAGCGAGATCGCCGTGCTCAGGCGAAACGACTGTTGCAGGGGCCAGGTCTGATCGACGGTCAGTTGCGTTCCCTGGCGGTTCGCATCCTCTGCGTGGTTAATTTGCGCGCGCGTAGAACCCCAGTCATTCTGGTTGTCCACGAAGGCGAAGGTTGACCAAGCATCGGTCAGTCCCTGGCGCACGTTGCCGCCGGCGCCAAAGCCCCAGTCGCGAGACATCTGGTAGCGCCCGCTGCCGGTGAAAAACAGGGTTCCCTTATAGCTTCCGGACACCGGCTCGGCATAATCCACGCCGCCGTCCCAGAGCCATTGCCGGGTCTGGTAGTTGGCCCGGTAGTAGGCGCCCTGCAGATCGGTGACGATCTGCTGATTTCCCCATATCAATCCGGGCTCAAGCCGGAACACACCCGCATTGTGGTTGACCAGTTCGCCGCGGAACCAGCCGTTGACCCAGCCGCCGCTGTGCGTCCCGAAGAGGTTGGAGTTCACGCCAATCAGGTTGGCCTGAACGCGCGCCCCGGGCGTTGTCCACGCGGCGCTCGCCAGCGCGCCGGTGGTCGACAGTTCGGGACCTTTGAAGTACGAATTGGCATTGAGTCTGACGCCGTTGGCGCCGACCATCTGAACGCCCAACTCCCAGTTCGGCGCGGGGGCGGTCTGCCCGCCGAGCGAGAATACGGTGCCCGGAAGCCGTATGAATGCCGGCACCCGGATGCCGGTATACAGGCCGGGTTGGCCAATGCCCGCCGAAAACTGCGTGCCCGGCCCGTTCATCCATTCGGTCGTGGCGCCCTGCATGGACGCGGTCGGGACAAAAAAGCGGTATTGCCGGCGGGCGAGATCGATATTGGGCGTGTTCAGCATGCCGGCGCCATTGTTCGCCCGCCAGCCGCCATCGAACTGCAGGTTGCGCTGCCAGGCGGTAAGGACGCCGTTGCCGCCGTCGCGGATCGAACCCTCGACGCTCAAGGCGCCGTAGTTTTCGGTTTCGCCGCGGAATCCGAAAAGAATGCCGTCCTCCTGCACCTTCTCGCCATTGCGATTCATGATCGTCTTGACCAGTTCGATGCGGGCGCCGCGCGGCGGGCCGGAGGCATCGTAGGTTTCATCCTCGGCTTCCGGGTCTGTCCACAGCGCGTCCTGCTGAATCAGCCGGTCTTCATAGGCGACTTCCGCGCTATACGCAAAATGGAAGGGAAGCAAGGCAATCAGGCAGGCGATGCGCTTGGCGCCGGGCCATCTCATCACTCAAAGCGCTGTTCAAACGGCGTTCGTTGGTCGCCCCACTCGATCTGCCCGCGCACCGTGACCGGGTAGGCGACGCGCGCCACTTCGCCGCGTCGCGTGGTCGCCGACAGTTCGACAAAGCGGGTTTCGCCGGGCAGGATGGGAAAGGTCGATGGCGTGAAATCGAGGTTCTGGCCCTTGGCGTCGGTGCCGGAGAGAAACGCGGAAAGGCGCCCGTGCGCGTTGCCGCTATTCTTGACCTTGAGCACCGGTAGCCGGGCCCCGTTGACCTCGCGCACACCGGCGCTGGCGATCTCAAGCACCGGCGCCGCACCAGCAACCGCAACGTAAAAGATCACCCCGATCCGGCCCGCCACCGGCATACTGAGTCCCGACGCGTTTTGCACGATCTGGTCGTCGCCCTCGATCAGCAGCGCGAAGCGACACTCCTGAGGCGGCACATCAGGCGGCACGTTGACCTGTACCCGAAATCCGACCCGACGCCCAGGGGGGGCCATGATCTCGCGACTTTCAATGGACACCCACGGTCGGCAACTGCCCTCCGTCAGCGTTTCGCTGAAAGTCACAGAAGTGTCGGCGCCGAACGTCCAGTCTGCAGTTTTCATCCGGTAGCGTGCTTGCTGCGCCGAGGTGTTGGTGATGCCGACGATTTCGGTGACGCGCCCACCGGGCTTTACCGAAAGCTCGAAAGGCGGCGGTGAAACTACTGCTGCAAACTGCGCCAGGGCATTTCCCGTCCCCAGCAACAGGAATGCTGTCACTATCCCGACAGTTTTGTTGATCAACACAATCTTTAGTCCACGTCGATTTCAAAATGAAAGTTCAAGCGCTGAATGGATTGCAGGCGCGTCCCGTCCACTTCGAGCTTGAGTACCAGCAGCCCTTCCATGATGGGCGAATTGATCGGCCCCGCATAGACCAGCGCGCGCTGGCCCGAGGCCAGTTCGCCGGCCAGAAAGCGCCCATGCGCCGGCCATGACGCGCGGATCGGGCCCATTGGCTGCTCGGGCAGCACCATGAAGATTCGCCCCGAACGCCCTGCCCACGGCGCCAGATTCAGGCGAACCTGAACCTGGGCGATACCTTCCATGGTGTTGTTGACCTTGCGCGCGGGTGAGAGCTGGCGCCAGTACATGCGCGAGATGCTCTCCAGCGAGGTGCCGGTGTCATCGACGCGCGCGGTCGCCGCCAAGGCGCCGGCGCCGATCGCACACAGCCCCGCCAGAAGGAGGTTTTTTGTCAAGCGGCTGGCGCTCATGGCGCAGTGAGCGTGTAAGTCACGCGTCCGTTGTAGTTCCGGCTGCCCGGATGGCGCTGTTGGCATAGGAGAAGGTGTGGCAACTCTCGGCTGACTGGTTGCGCTGGATGGTGCCGATGGTTTGCGTGGCGCCGGTGAAGGTACCGGCGGGGAAGGGTTGGGCGCCGCTGTCGCCAATGCCGCTGCTGGTCGACGAAATTGGCGCTAACGGAATCGTGTCGCCGGCGGCGCTGGTGAGGTTGGCGGGTGAGGTCGCGGTCAAGGTCGCGGCCGCGCCTGCGGTGTTGTTGTTGAAGCGGTAGAAGCCGCCGATATAAAGTTGTGCCGGGGTGTTGCAGAATACGAAACCGTCATAGGAGCTGCCGCCGACGGTGCTGTTGGTGGTCATGGCCTGTGGCGCGCCGCTGCCGACTGCCCCGGCGGGAACGGTCACGGAGACGAGATTACCGTCGTGTTGTTACCGGGCGTGCGCCCCGGTATAGGTGCCTGTTAACCCGCCCACGCCCAGTTGCAGGTAGATGGCCCGCGGATTGCCGGCAGCGATAGTTCACGGTGAACGCCAGAGCCGATCCGGGGAAGGCGCAGGCGCACGACAGCGCAGCAAGCGCTCTGGCCGCCTGCCGTCGCGGGTGACGGTGGTTCAAGTTCAGCATTTCCCGGTGATCAGGCCGGGGTGATCAAACACCCGGGGCCGACCTTGAGGATCAGGGTAGCGTGGCGGTATAGGTCACGCGGCCATTGTTACGTTGACCCACCGTACGTTCCGGGTGCAACAATGTTGGCATTTGCGTAAGCGTACGTCCAGCGGGCGCCCTGATCGACACTTTTGACAGCGGTCAGCGTGACAGGGGTGCTGGTGGTGTGGCCAGGGTCGGCGGCGTCAATTGCGTGGCATAGCCCGCCAGAGCGGGCGGGTGGTGGTGATTTGCGACCAGGGAATGGTATCGCTGCCCGCCGTTGTTCAGGGCGCCGCCGTTGGTGGCGACCAGATTGATATCGCCGTTGTTGCCGCGCACGATCGCGTGACGACGCCGTTGCCGAGGTCGCCGCTGGCCGCGGTGCTGCGACAGCCGTGCCGTTACCGATGTTGGCCGCCGGGACGACGAAGTCGATCAGGTTGATCGTGGTTTGTTGGCGTACAGGGTGCCGGTACCGACTTGCAGGAAGAGATCTTGGGAACGGTGATCTGGAAGTTGACGCGGGCGGTGGCGGTCTAGAAGTCCCGGTGCCGGTCACGAAGTTCGATTCGGCGCTGGCCATGCCCGGCAGGCCGGCGGGCGATCATGGCCTGACGCTCAGGGTGAGCGATCTCAGGGGAAACGTTGGGTCATGTCTTTACTCCTATAAAATTGACGATGCGATTCTTAACGGGGGAAAGTAGACTGAGTCGGCTAATGCTAGATCAACCAAATAACCGGGGGCGATGAGAAGGATTTCACGCTGTGCGCCAGATTTTTGTATTGACGGCAATCTCCGGTCAGACCGCTGCGCCACCTACGCCCGATTTCTGCAGTTCCTGCCGACGCCGGGAAAGGTCGGTGCCTACCTGCGTGGCGAATGGCATGGGGAGGGCCACAACCCGCTGGGGGCGCTCTCGGTTTTCGGCCTTCTGGCCCTGTTGACCGCGCAAGCCGGCACCGGCCTCTTTGCCAATGACGACATCACCTTCGTCGGACCGCTGTTCGATCTGGTCGGCAAGAACCTGAGCAATCGCCTGACCGGAATTCACTTCCTGGTCTCCAATGCGATCTATGTGCTGATCGCGCTGCACATCGCCGCGATCGCCTTCTATGGCCACGTCAGGAAGCAGAACCTCGTGCGCCCGATGGTCACCGGGTGGAAGGAGGGCACAGGAGAATCGGCCACGGGTGGTGGTGCGCTGGCCCTGATCCTGGCCCTTGCGGTGGCTGGCGCGGCGGTCTACGGCGCCAGCGGCGCCTGGTTGCCGGCACCGCCCCCGCCGCCGCCCGCCGCCGAAACGCCGAGCTGGTGAGACAGCCGCCGCCTTGCCGGGTGCAAGCCGTAACGGATCAGGCAAACCACCCCGGCGCGTTGCGCCAGGGCAGCACTCAGTGGCCCTTTGCCGGAAAGACCCGCTGCCGGTAGTTGATCGACAGCGCACTGACCAGCGGATTCCTGGTCAGTTGCCGGCAGATCTCGTGTTCGGCCCGGCTCACGGCGGCAGCATTCTCGAGCGTCTCGCGCGGCAGGTAGACCTCGGCCTCGATCCGGTCGTCGAGATAGTGCAGCAGGATCCGCTGCGGTTCGGGCAGGCCGGCGAGCAGGGGTGCGAGTGCCCTGGTCAGCTCTTCGCGGTCGGGCATCCCATGGCTCTTGACGTCGTGTTCCGGATCGTCCTCGACGTCGACATGAACGAGCACATCGGAAACCGACTCGTGGCTGTCGAGTATCCGCTTGCGGGTCAGCTCGGCAATATGATGACCTTCCGATACGCTGATCCGCGGATCCACGCAGACATGGGCATCGACGAGCGAGCGATGCGCCATGCGGCGGGTACGCAACTCATGCAGGCTGGCGACTCCCGGCGTATCGATGATGACCTGGCGGATGCTGTCGACTTCCTCGATCGATAGCCCGGTGTCGATCAGCTCCTGGACCGCCTCCCAGGCGAAGACCGCTCCCATGCGCACGATCATGAAGCCGACGATCACGGCGGCGACCGAGTCGGCGAAGTTGTAGCCCATCATGTTGCCGACGATTCCCACCGCGACCACCAGCGACGAGGCGGCATCGGAGCGCGCATGCCAGGCATTGGCGATGAGCATCGGCGAGCGCAGCCGTTCGCCGACATGGAGCATGTAGCGGAACAGCCCTTCCTTGGCGACCAGCGCGAGGCCTGCTGTCCATAGTGCCAGCGGCGCCACCGGCGGCAGGTTGTCGAGGTCCTGCAGCTTGATCCCGGCGCTCCAGATGATTCCGGCGCCGGTCACTGCCAGGATCGCCCCGAGGGCGAACGAGGCCGCCGTCTCGATCCGTGCATGGCCATAAGGATGGCTTTCGTCGGCCGGGTCCTTGCTGTGATGGGCGGCGAAGAGCACCAGGAAGTCGCAGACGAGGTCGGAAAGCGAATGCAGGCCGTCAGCGATCAGGCCCTGGGAATGGGCGATGATGCCGGCGACGACCTGGGCAGCGGTCAGGAAGACATTGACCACCACGCTGATCCACGTTACCCGCTGGGTCATTCCGTGCCGGGCGGGGTCGTCGAAGGAGATTTCGGGAGGGTTGTTGTGGGTGCTCATGGCCTAGGCATCATCTTCAAGATTGTTGGCAGTCGCAGGAAAAACCTGCCAGAAAATTCAACAGTCCAGTATCCAGCAGACTGGCAATCACTGTCAAACGTCATTGCCAGGGGTGGTTCTCGGAAACTGTCCGTGAAGGGATTGTGCCTGCCGCCGCAAACGGGTCTTGCCTCGGCAGCAAGGCAGCATCGGGCGACGGGCGCGGTTTCGGTTCAAACTGCATGTCATGGCCGCGGGAGCGGCAGTAGGATGTAACACCGGCCGTTGCCGCGGCCGACTTTTTCGATTGTTCCAGTCCATTCCAGCCACGGAGACTTCCCATGAAACGTACGTTAGCGCCACCCGCATCTTCACTTCTTCCCGCTGTCGCGTTTTGCGCGACGCTTGCTTTGAGCCCTGCGGCGATGAGCGCCTCGTCGGTAATCAAGGTTGACGGCTCGAGCACGGTGTATCCGATTACCGAAGCGGCCGCCCAGGAGTTCCAGACCGCCAAGCTGCATGAGGTCCATGTCAATGTCGGTGTTTCCGGAACCAGTGCCGGGTTCACCAAGTTCTGTGCCGGTGAAACGGATATCACGAATGCCTCGCGGCCGATTCTGAAAAAGGAAATCGACGATTGCGCCAAGGCAGGCATCCGCTTCTACGAGATGCCGCTTGCCTACGATGCATTGACGGTCGTGGTCAATCCGCAAAATGCATTTGTCAGCAGCATGAGCGTGGCCGAGCTGAGAAAGCTCTGGGAGCCGAAGGCGCAGGGCAAGATCAATACCTGGAAGGATCTCAACCCGGCATGGCCCGCCCAGAAGATCAATCTCTATGCACCGGGCGCCAATTCGGGCACCTTCGAGTACTTCACCGAGGTGGTTGTCGGCACCTCCAAGTCCAGCCGCAGCGACGTCAGCACGACTGAAGACCACGGCGTTCTGGCGCAGCGGATTGCTGAAGACAAGGACGCCATAGGCTATCTGAGCCTCGACTACTACGTCGAAAACCAGAAGAAGCTGAAGGCAGTGGCGATCAGTGACGGCAAGGGCGCCGTGTTGCCGACGATCGAGCACATTCGCGATGGCAGCTATCAGCCGCTGTCGCGCCCGGTCTTCCTCTATGTGAGCGAGAAGTCGCTGGAGAAACCCGCAGTCTAGGACTTCGTCGAGTACTTCATGAAGAACGGCACGCGTCTGGTCCAGGAGGCGAATTACCTGCCGCTGCCGGCCAAGGCATATACCAGCAATCTCGAGCGCATGAATGCGAAGAAAGTGGGTACGGTGCACGGCGGCGAGAACAAGGCACGCCCGCGCACCGGCGAGATGATGAAGCTGCTCGACACATTGACATTCTGAGGCTTGCTCTCCTGCTCCGAAGCGGTGACAGGGCTTTGGAGCCGGATCCCCGTGGCAAGCATCCCGCGCGTGCGACGTGCACGGCCCCAACCCGGCGGGCCAGGAATGCCACCCGAATCCCGAGTGGCTTTTTTTCGTCGACGCCGGGCACGATGAGCCGACGCCCCTCCGGTTTCTCTGTGGCGGAAAGTGGAAATCGGGAAAGCATGCCGGATTGATCCATGTCAATACTGCCCGAGCAGGCGGGTGCATAATCTTTCGCTAATGGTTTGGGGTGACAGCGAGCAACACGTCACACCGGGCTCGACAGCTTGCGAGGAAACGATGGGTGATGAAAGTGGCGGTGCCTGGCTGAAAGGCTTCAGGGACGATTACGAGAAGATTTTCGTCAAGGAATGGTCGCCTTTCATCGGTGCGGTGCTTCTGGTCCTTGTGATAGTCGGCCTTATGGTCAGCGGCCTGTTCTGGGGGGTCTTCGGGGGCGTCAAGTTCTGGGGTGACTGGATCAACAATCTGATCGGCCTCGGCCCCGCGCTCGGAATTCCCGGGGAGCTTGAAGGGTTCCTCTCGCACCGGATGTCGCTGATGAACATTTTGCTGGTTCTGGGGGCGTTCACCGCAGCACTGTTGTCGCGACAGTTCTCCCCCAACCGGCCGCCCCGGCTGGAATACGTCTGGGCCGCCCTCGGTGGCGCCATGATGGGCATCGGCGCAGCGTTGGCCGGTGGGTGCACCACCGGCGGCTTCTTCAACCCGGTGCTGCACTCGTCGCCGGCGGGCTGGGCGATGTGGGCCGGCCTGCTGCTCGGCGCGGCGCTCGGCGTCAAGCTGCTGATGTGGACCCTGGAAAACATCGAATGGGGCATGCAGCCGCCGCCGCTGCTGCGGGTGCCCGCCGCAGTCAAGCGCGCCTATCCGCTGGCCGGGCTGGTGATCGTCGTCGGCGTGCTGCTCTGGGCCACACGCTGGTACGGGTCGGGCAGCGAGCAACTGGCGGCGCGCGCCGTCATCGTGCTGGCCGGCTTCGCCATCGGCTTCATCATGCACCGCTCGCGCCTCTGCTTTGCCCGCTCCTTCCGCGAACCATTCGTCACCGGCGAGGGCGAGATGACCAAGGCGGTGATCCTGGCCCTGGCGATCGGCATCCCGATTGCGGCGCTGCTATTCCAGAAGAAGGTCATCGACCCCTATGTCGCCATTCCGCCGACTTTCTGGGTCGGTTCGCTGCTCGGTGGCTTCCTTTTCGGCATCGGCATGATCTTCGCCGGCGGCTGCGCGTCGGGCGGCCTGTGGCGGATGGGCGAGGGGCACTTCAAGCTGTGGGTGGCGATGTTCTTCTTCGCGTGGATCGGCTCGGTGGCCAGCGCACTGTTCAAGATGTTCAATATCACCGCCATTGACGAAACCAACGTCGAGACCTACGAGATGACGAATGTCGGCTTCCAGGCCTTCCTGCCGGAAATGATCGGCGGCTGGGGGCTGACACTGCTGCTTGGCGGCGGGTTGCTGCTGTTGTGGTATGCGCTGGTCCGCTACAACGAATCCAGCGAAAGATTTACCCTGCTCTGATTTGATGACCTGGAGAATAGCCATGAAAGTTAAACGTCTCACGCTGCTTGCGGCGGTCCTGACCGGTCTGGGTGCCGCGCAGCTGGTCTGCTACCCGATCACCGCCCGGGCTGCCGATGCGGCCGTCCTGCAGCCAAAGGAAGGCTGGTACGGCAAGCTGGTCCAGTTCGATGCGCTCCGTCCGCTCGTGGATATCCCGCCGGTCAAGGGCGTAATGATCATCGATTCGCGGCCGGCGGCCAGGCAGTACGACCCCGGTCACATCTCGGGCGCCATCAGCATTCCCGACTCGCAGTTCGACAAGATGGTCAACAAACTGCCGGCCGACAAGGCGACGCAACTCATCTTCTACTGCGGCGGCCTTGAATGCATGCTCAGTCACAATTCGGCGTTCAAGGCCGAGAAGCTTGGCTACAGCAACATCAAGGTCTACGCTGAAGGCATGCCCGACTGGAAGGCCAGGGGTGGGCCGGTATCGGTGTCGACCGCGTTCATCAAGAAGCTGATCGATGACAAGGCGACCTATGCGCTGGTCGACGCGCGGCCGAAGCGGGTCGCCGACAAGGGCATGATTCCGACCGCGATCAACATTTCCGATACCGATTTCGACAAGAACGTCGACAAGCTCCCCGCCGACAAGGCGGCACTGCTGATCTATTACTGTGGCGGCCTCGAATGCGTGCTTTCCGACAAGTCTGCCGACAAGGCGCGCAAGCTTGGCTATACGAACGTTGTCACCTATCCGCCGGGCTATCCGGAATGGGAAAAGGTCCATGGCGCAGCGCCGGCAGCGGCGGGTTCGACCGCGGCAGGAGCGACCGCCGCCGGTGCGTCGCTGATGCCGGGGAAGGAAAAGGGCACCGTGACGGCGACTTCGTTCGAGAAGGTGTGGAAGGAAAATCCGTCGTCGATCATGGTGGTCGATGTGCGTGATGCGAAGGAGTTTGCTGCCGGCACGATGAAGGGGGCGGTCAATCTTCCGATCAACGATCTGGAGAAGAAAGTGGACACGCTTCCGAAGAACAAGCCGGTGGTCTTCATCTGCGGTACCGGCGCGCGCTCGGGAGAGGCCTACGACATGGTGAAACTGCTGGCCGGCGACGTGCAGGCGTACTTCATCGATGCCGAAATCAAGTTCGGCGGCGATGGCACCTACACCATGGTGGAGAAGAAGTGACGGCAAGGATCATGGGTCATTGGTGATGCGGGAAGAAAGGTTTCCGGCACGCTGACCGAAGGGGATCGCCGCAAGGTCGCCTTCCTCGCTTCGAAGTGTCGCCTGACAACCTTCTCGCGTCGAAAGACAGGGTCCGGCCGGTTAACGATCCTGAACCAGCTTTCTGTTCAGACCACGGCGCCGCCGTCGTTTCACCGAATAGCCGAGGACGGCGAGCGCCGCCACCAGTAGCGACAGCGAGAACTCTCGCTGGAAGGCGGAGTCGGCAAACTTGCGGGCGCCGACCCAGGCGGGAGCCGCATCGGCGTCATCGATGCGGGCAGGTCCGGTCCAGCCAAGAAACGATTCGCCGGGGCTCGCCTCCGGCCAGTGTGCCAGCACTCCTGCCGATTCCCTAGAACAACACCCCCATCAGCTTTTTCAGCAATTCTTCCAGCGACATCATGGTCAGCGCGAGCGGCACGATCGGCGCCAGCGTGGCGCCCACAAGGCGCAGGATATCGTCCCGCTTGATCGGCACGATGCGCATGTTCTGGACGACCGAGAAGCTGTTTCCCATGTCGGCGAGGGACTGGATGTCAGCGCTGCCCATGAGCGGTTCATCCGCCGGCGCGCCGCCGCGCAGCCATTTGGCATCGAATTCGCGCACGTAGCGCTCGGCCAGCGTGCCGTATTCGCGGGAACCCGTGCGCTTCGCCTGGGCAAGCTGCGGCGCAAAGACCAGGAGCGGGCAGAGGACCACGCACAGCATGAGGATGACCACGAGGGCAATTTCGACCTTGAACTGCGGTCAGCGCGGCCCCCAGGAAGAAGATGCGGTTGGCCAGGTTGCCGGCAAGCAGGGCGCCATGCGCCACGGCGAGGACACTGAAGGCGTAGAGCTGGCCGGAAATGAAACCCAGGCCGCCGAGGCAATCGGGATGCGTGGGAACCAGGCTCAACTCGATGCGCGACACCTGCCAGAGGAAGCGCGCCCAGATGAACAGTCGAAAATACCAGCGCAGCAACAGGAACTGGAAGATCGGCACACTCACGTAGGCGAACCACATGCCGGCGAGCGAGAACTGCGAACCCGCGGCGGACGGGGTCGCGTACCACGTCGCGGTGTCGAGCGCGATGTACTGGCGCCAGACGACCAGGATGCCGACTCCATAGACGAAGGCGATCAGCAGCACTTCGGCGAGCACCGAATTGCGCAGCCGGAACGCCGAAGCGACGGCTGCCTCGAAACGCGCCATGGCGTTCCCGGGAATCATGTTTCGTTCGAGGAACTGCTGCAGCAGGGGCCGCATGCGCCGGTGCACCACCAGTTCGGCGGCGATCAGCAGAGGCAGCGCCACCAGGAAGCGGACGTGGACTTCGACGTCGAAGAGGAACGGCACGCCCGTGCTGCCGCCCCACAGGTTTCCTTCGAGCCCCGAGAGCAGCAGCAGCGGCAGCCACGCCAACAGCGCGATGACGATGATGCGTTGGCGCACCATCATCAGCGCGTCGTCGGTCAGGTGCGCCCGCCGGAAAAGCTGGAAGAGCGGCCCGCCGAGGACGAGCGAGAAATCGGGGGGATTGCGGAGGAGATCCCAACCCTCGGAAGGTTCTGCTCGTGCGGGCTTTCATTTCCGGTCTCCTCGTGATGCTGACATCCGCTTGTCGCAAGCTCTTGTTCATATATTGCTCCCTGCGGATTCTTCTGCATAGCCTATCGGCATCACGGATGATCGGGTCTGGCAGATACGCCCGAAGATTCGCGAGTCTAACATGACGTTACTTATGGAGAGACTGGATGACCTACGATGAGCTTGCAGTTGTCTGCTCGGCGTGCCTTTCCCGGGTACCAGCGAGGCTGGGTCGAATAGTTTTCTCGGGGAGTACAGGTCATGGCTGAAATCACACCGCGCTGGGAATGGCGTTCATTTGGCCAGCGCTTCGGCGAGGCCGAGGGGCGGCTGGCGCAACTTGCGCCGAGTGGCGTCCAGGAAAGCGACGAGATCTACCTGCTCTCCGGCGCCGGCGACAACGTCAAGGTCCGCGATGCGCTGATGGACATCAAGGTGCTGCGCGAGGTCAATGCCGATGGCCTCGAGCAGTGGACGCCGGTGATGAAGGCCGGCTTTCCGCTTCCGGCAGCCGAGGCGGAGAAGGTGCTCGAAGCGCTCGGGTTGCCGATCCCGACGCCGCTCCGCGCCAGCTACACGCTCGACGAATTCAGCGAAGACTTCGCCAGGCCGGGCGGTGCCATTCGCATGGTGAAAGTCCACAAGCGGCGGACCCGCTACACGGTCGGCGGCTGCACGGCCGAACTGTCCGAAGTCGTGGCGAACGGCAAGCCCACCCGCACGATCGCCGTCGAGTCGACCGATGCCGAAGGGGTCATCCGTGCCGTCCGGGAACTCGGCCTGGGCGGCTACACGAACACCAGCTATCCGCGCGCATTGGCCGCCCTGATCGATGACGAGGCGGAGCGCTATGCCGTGATCGATGCCGGCACCAATTCCATCAAGTTCCACATCGGCGAGCGCGACGTCGGCGGCAACTGGCGGACCCTTGTCGATCGCGCGGAAATGACCCGCCTCGGCGAGGGACTCGCCCAGCAGGGCGTCATCATCGACGCCGCGCTGGAGCGCACCGCCGCGGCGATCGCCGGCATGGTCGACGAGGCCAGGCGGCACGGCGTGCGGGCGATTGCCGCCGTCGGCACGGCCGGCCTGCGCATCGCCGCGAACGGCAGCGAAGTCGTCGCGGCCATCGCGGCGCGCACCGGCGTCCGCATCGAGGTGATCTCGGGCGAAGAGGAGGGCCGGTTGGCCTACGTCGCCGCCAAGGCCGGCCTCGGCTTGAGCAAGGGTTCGCTCGTCGTCTTCGACACGGGCGGCGGCAGTTCGCAGTTCACCTTCGGGCACGACGCCAGCGTGGACGAGCGCTTCAGTGTCGATGTCGGCGCCGTGCGCTACACCGAGCGCTACGGGCTCGACCGCGCCGTTTCGCCCGAGGTGCTGCGCGAGGCCATGGCGGCGATCGCGGCCGACCTCGCGCGCATCGACGGGCGCCCGGTTCCCGATGCGCTGGTCGCGATGGGCGGCGCGGTGACCAATATCACCGCGGTCAGCCATCGTCTCGCCACCTATGACCCGGCGGTCGTGCAGGGCAGCGTCCTCGACCGCGCCGAGATCGATCGCCAGATCGAGCTCTACCGGTCGCTCGATGCCGATGCCCGCCGCGCCATCGTCGGCCTGCAGCCGAAGCGGGCGGAGGTCATCCTCGCCGGTGCCTGCATCGTCCGCACGGTCATGGAGAAGCTGGGCAAGGAGAGCTTCGCCGTCAGCGACCGCGGCCTGCGCCACGGCGTGCTGGCCGAGCGTTTCGACGCCTGAACGGGGCGCTATGCTTGATCAAGAAGGCTCTATGTAACAAAACTGTTTTTTCAACCAAAGGAGATGGACCATGGTTACCAAGACAACCACAACAACCGCGAAACCTGCTGCAAGTGCAAAGCCCGTGCGGGCTCGGACGGCTCGCCAGCCCGCACTGGCGAAACCCCTTACGGGTGAGCAGGTAACCGAAATGTTCAGGCTCGTGAAGGGGGCGACCAGCGTTGAACTGAAGTTGTCCGTCCCCGTCGGCAGTGCGCCGGTCAAGAAAATCGGACTCGACCCGGTCGAGGCACAGCCACGGCAGGCATTCTTCTTCGATACGCCCGATCTGGCCCTGAACAAGGCCGGCATCGTCGTCCGCGCGCGGCGTATCCAGGGCGGCGACGGCGATACGGTCATCAAGCTGCGCCCGGTCGAACCCGAAACGATCGACCCGGAGCTGCGTCGCTCGAGTGCCTTCAAAATCGAGGTGGATGCGATGCCGGGCGGGTTCGTCTGCTCGGCTTCGTTCAAGGGCGTGTGCACCAACCAGGAGGTACTCGACGTGGCCTCGGGCGAGATGCCCCTGCGCAAGCTGTTCTCCAGGGAACAGCGCGCCTTCTATGACGCGCACGCGCCGGCGGGCATCACGATGGACAAGCTGGTCCTCCTCGGTCCCGTCTTCCTGCTCAAGTCCAAGCACCAGCCGAAGGCGAAGGACTTCGACCGCCCCATCGTCGTCGAAGTGTGGATCTATCCTGATGGATCACTCGTCATGGAAGTCTCCACCAAGTGCCTGCCGAAAGAAGCCTTCCAGGTCATTGGCGATTTCAAGGACTACCTCGCCCGCCACGGCATCGCGCTCGGTGCCGACCAGTCTGCGAAGACCAGGACCGCGCTCGAGTTCTTCAGCGCCAGGCTCAAGGAGGAGGGGCTGGCCGGCTGAGCGACTTCGCCGGCCGAAAAAGCAGAAAGCCACCGGAAATCGGTGGCTTTCTCGTGTCGACCGCAGCAACCAGTCAGACGACGGCGCCGTCCTCGTTGGCGCCCTCGACGACTTTCTTCTGTTTGGCGATGAATTGTTCGCGCGAGACGCCGAGCCACATGACCAGCGGGCTGGCGACCAGCACCGAGGAATAGATGCCGAAGCAGATGCCGATGGTCAGCGCCAGCGCGAAGTAGTACAGGGTTTCGCCGCCGAAGATCAGCATCGACAGGACCATCATCTGCGTGCTGCCGTGGGTGATGATGGTCCGGCTGATGGTGCTGGTGATGGCGTGGTCGAGGACTTCCGGCGTCGACAGTCCGCGCACCTTCTTGAAGGTCTCGCGCACCCGGTCGAAGACGACGACCGACTCGTTGACCGAATAGCCGAGGACGGCGAGCACCGCCGCCAGTACCGACAGCGAGAACTCCCACTGGAAGGCGGCGAAGAAGCCGAGGATGATGATCACGTCGTGCAGGTTGGCGATGATCGCCGATACCGAGAAGCGCCACTCAAAGCGGAAGGCGAGGTAAATCATGATGCCGACGACGACGAGGAGCAGTGCCATCGCGCCGTTCTCGGCCAGTTCCTTGCCGACCTGCGGGCCGACGAACTCGACCCGGCGCAAGGTGGCCCCGGGAGTTTCGGCGGTCAGCGCCTGCATCACGGTTTCGCCTTGCTTCGCCGTATCCTGGGCATCGCGCAAGGGAAGGCGGATCAGCACGTCCTGCGACGAGCCGAAGTTCTGCACCGAGAAGTCGCTGAAGCCGGACTTGCCCAGCGCGCCACGAATCTTCTCGAGGTCGGCGGCCTGCTGGTAGTTCACCTCGATCAGCGTGCCACCGGTGAATTCCACCGAAAGATGCAGCCCCTTGGTGAGCAGGAAGAACACGGCGAGCAGGAAGGTGACCAGCGAGATGATGTTGAACTTCAGCGCATGGCGCATGAAGGGGATGTCTTTCTTGATGCGGAAGAATTCCATGACCGTATTCCCTTATTTCTGGCCGTTGACCGTACGGCCAGCCGGTGTTTCTGTGGTCCTAGGGCCAGCCGTTGATTCTATGGTCGCAGTGGTGCCGGCGCTGTTGCCGGGTTTCCAGATCTGGCCGATGGCGACCTTGGTCAGTTTCCGCTGGCGGCCGTAGATCAGGTTGACCAGCGAGCGCGAGACGACCACCGACGAAAAGATCGAGGTCAGGATGCCGAGGCAGTGCACCACGGCGAAGCCGCGAATCGGCCCGGAGCCGAAGATCAGCAGGGCGAGGCCGGCGATCAGCGTGGTGATGTTGGAGTCGAGAATGGTCCCGAAGGCGCGTTCGTAGCCTTCCGAAATTGCCGCCTTTGGCGGCATGCCGGCACGCAGTTCCTCGCGGATTCGTTCGTTGATCAGCACGTTCGAGTCGATCGCCATGCCGAGTGTCAGCGCGATGGCGGCGATGCCAGGCAGGGTCAGCGTGGCCTGGAGCAACGACAGGATGGCGATCAGGAAGAGCAGGTTGGAGGCCAGTGCCAGTACCGAAACGACGCCGAACATCTGGTAGTAGAGGATCATGAACACGGCGATGGCGGCAAAGCCCCACATCGTCGAGTGGAAGCCCTTCCTGATGTTGTCGGCGCCGAGGCTGGGACCGATGGTGCGCTCCTCGATGATGTCCATCGGCGCCGCCAGCGAACCGGCGCGCAGCAGCAGCGCGGTGTCGTTGGCTTCCATGCTGCTCATGCGGCCGGAAATCTGCACGCGGCCGCCGCCGATCTCGGTGCGGATGACCGGCGCCGTGACGACCTCGCCCTTGCCCTTCTCGATCAGCAGGATGGCCATGCGCTTGCCGACATTGTCGCGGGTGATGTCCTTGAAGATGCGGGCGCCGGCGGAGTCGAGCGTGAGGTGCACGGCCGGTTCCTGGGTCTGGTTGTCGAAGCCGGGCTGGGCGTCGGTCAGGCGGTCGCCGGTCAGGACGACCTGCTTCTTGACCAGCAGCGGCTGTCCGCCACGCTCGTTGTACACCTCGGCGCCGAATGGCGGATTGCCGGCCAGTGCTGCCTCCAGCGCGCCGGGGGAGTCATCGACCATGCGGATTTCGAGGGTCGCGGTGCGGCCCAGGATGTCCTTGGCCTTGGCCGTGTCCTGGACGCCCGGAAGCTGGACGACGATGCGGTCGGAACCCTGTTGCTGGATGACCGGTTCGGCGACGCCGAGTTCGTTGATCCGGTTGTGCAGCGTGGTGATGTTCTGCTTCAGGGCGAATTCGCCGATCTTCTTCTGGGCTTCCGGCTTGAGCGTGGCGACCAGCCTGAGGTCACTGCCTTCACCCTGCTCGGTAACGAGCAGATCGGGCTGGCTGTCGGCGATGGCGTTGCGCGCCTTGTCGCGGACATCGGCGTCGCGGAACTTGATGACCAGGCGATCGCCCTCGCGGCCGATGCCGGCGTGGCGCAGGTTCTTGTCACGGAGGACGGTGCGCAGATCGGCTGACAACGAGTCGAGTCGCTTGGTCAGCGCGCCCTTCATGTCCACCTGCAACAGGAAGTGCACCCCGCCGCGCAGGTCGAGACCGAGATACATCGGCAACGCGTGCAACGCGGTCAGCCACTGCGGCGAGGCGGACAGCAGGTTCAGGGCGACGACATACTGCGGGTCGGCGGGATCAGGGTTGAAGGTCTTCTCGAGCACGTCCTTCGCCTTCAACTGGGTGTCGGTGTCGGCGAGCCGGGTCTTGACCCCGTTGAAGTCGAGCTGGATGCCGTCGTGTGTGATGCCGGCGGCCTTCAGAGCTTCCTCGGCGCGGGCCAGGGCTTTCTGGTCCACCTTGATCGTGGCCTTGGCGCTCGAGACCTGCACCGCCGGCGATTCGCCGAAGAAATTGGGCAGGGTATAGACGAAACCCAGCACCAGAGCGATGGCGACGGTGATGTACTTCCAGAGGGGGTAGCGATTCATGGCGGCTTCAAGGCGAAAAAGGCGGCCAGCGGCCGCCTTCTGGGGTGATTACAGTGACTTCAGCGTGCCCTTGGGCAGAACCAGGCCGATCGAAGGCTTCTGTACGACGACTTCGGTACCTTCGGCAATCTCGACCGTCACATAGCTTTCGCCGACCTTGACGATGCGGCCGATGATGCCGCCCTGGGTAACGACTTCGTCGCCCTTTTGCAGCGCGGCGATCAGCGCCTTGTGTTCCTTGGCCTTCTTCATCTGCGGACGGACCATCAGGAACCAGAGGACCGCGAACATCAGGATCATTGGCAGAAACTGCATCAGGCCGCCGGTCGGATCCGAGGAGGCGGCAGCGGTCTGGGCGTGGGCGAGGCTAATCATGGTTCAAACTCCCGAAAGCTGAAAATCAAAACGCGTGATTCTAACACTGCCCGGACGTTCGATCATGCGCAAAGCTCGCAGCCCATGCGTCGAGGCTGCCCCTCGGCGATGGCATCGCGCATTTCGGCCATGATCGTCTGGTAGAAATGCAGGTTGTGGATGGTGTTGAGCATGCTGCCGAGAATTTCCCGGGCGCGGAACAGGTGGTGCAGGTAGGCGCGGCTGAAATTGCGTGCAGGTGTAGCAGGTACAGCTCGGGTCGAGCGGGCCGGTGTCGGTCTTGTGCCGGGCGTTCTTGATCTTGAGGTCGCCGAAGCGGGTGAACAGGTGGCCGTTGCGCGCGTTACGCGTCGGCATCACGCAGTCGAACATGTCGATGCCGGCCTTGACCGCATGCACCAGGTCTTCGGGCGTGCCGACGCCCATCAGGTAGCGCGGCTTGTGCGCCGGCAGTTTCGGGGCGACGTGGGCGAGGATGCGTGCCATCTCGTCCTTCGGTTCGCCGACCGAGAGGCCGCCGATGGCCATGCCGTCGAAGCCGATGGCGTCGAGTGCGGCCAGCGACTCGTCGCGCAGATCCTCGACCATGCCGCCCTGGACGATGCCGAAGAGGGCGTTCGTGTTCTCCAGCCTGTTGTGCTCGTCGCGGCTGCGTTGCGCCCAGCGCAGCGACAGGCGCATCGACTTCGCGACTTCGTCGCGCGTCGCCGGGTAGGGGGTGCATTCGTCGAAGATCATGACGATGTCGGAGTTCAGCACGTGCTGGATCCGCATCGAGATTTCCGGCGTCAGGAAGAGCTTCGCGCCATCGATCGGCGAGCTGAACTTGACGCCTTCCTCGCTGATCTTGCGCATGGCGCCGAGCGAAAAGACCTGGAAACCGCCCGAATCGGTGAGGATCGGCTTGTGCCAGCCCATGAAGTCGTGCAGGCCACTGTGGGCGTGGATGACGTCCAGCCCCGGGCGCAGCCAGAGGTGGAAGGTGTTGCCGAGGCAGATCTGCGCGCCGATGTCGTCGAGCGATTGCGGGGTCATCGCCTTGACCGTGCCGTAGGTGCCGACCGGCATGAAGACCGGGGTCTGGACGGTGCCGTGGGCCAGCGTCAGCGTTCCGCGCCGGGCGCCGCCGTCGGTCATGAGGAGTTCAAACTGCATCGGATCTTTCGAGGAGCATCGCGTCGCCGTAGCTGAAGAAGCGGTAGCGCTCGGCGACCGCATGGGCGTAGGCGGCGCGGATGGCATCGTAACCGGCGAAGGCCGAAACCAGCATCAGCAGCGTCGATTTCGGCAGGTGGAAGTTGGTGATCAGGCGGTCGACGACCTTGAAGCGATAGCCGGGGGTGATGAAGATGTCGGTCTCGGCCGGGCCGGGGCGCACGCTGCCATCGATCAAAGCGGCCGACTCGAGCGCGCGCAGGCTGGTCGTGCCGACGGCAACGACGCGCCCGCCGGCGACTCGGGTGGCGGCGATGGCGTCGGCGGTGGCGGGCGGGATGTCAAAGCGCTCGCTGTGCATCCGGTGCTCGGCGATCTTGTCGACGCGTACCGGCTGGTAGGTCCCGGCGCCGACGTGCAGGGTCAGGAAGGCGGTGGTGACGCCTTGCGTCCGCAGCGTCTCCAGCATCGCCTCGTCGAAATGCAGGCCGGCGGTGGGGGCGGCGACGGCGCCCGGTTCGCGGGCATAGACAGTCTGGTAGCGTGTTTCGTCGGCATCCCCGGCCGGGTGCGCGATGTAGGGCGGCAGCGGCAGTTTGCCGTGCTGCTCGGCGAGTTCCCAGAGGTTGCCACGGTCGACCAGTTCCAGGGTGAAGAATTCGCCGCTGGCGCCGGCCCGGCCGGTAACGCGCACCGCGAAGGCGTCGGCGAGCAGTATCCTGGTGTCCCGCTTGGGCGACTTGCTGGCGCGGATTTGGGCGATGGCGTGCCTTGCGTCAATGATGCGCTCGAGCATGACCTCGACCCGGCCGCCGCTTTCCTTCTGTCCGAAAAGACGCGCTTTCATGACGCGCGTGTCGTTGAATACCAACAGGTCGCCGGCACGCAACAGTCCGGGCAGGTCGGCGAACTTGCGGTCAGATTGCTGTTCAACCGCAGACGTGCAGCAGCCTGCTGCCGGTGCGCTCGGGCGCCGGGTGTTGGGCGATCAGTTCGGGCGGAAGGGGAAAGTCGAAGTCGTTGACGGTCAGCGCCATGGGCAAAGATCCGCTTGGGAAACAAAAACGGCTTTCCGCAGGGAAAGCCGACTTGTCGTTACTGGTGCCCCGAGCCAGACTCGAACTGGCACACCTTTCGGCGGCGGATTTTGAATCCGCTGCGTTTACCGATTCCGCCACCGGGGCAAGTGGAGGCCGGATTATCCCCGAATCACCTGCGCGGTTCAAGCGGCTCGCCGCACGGGAAGGTCCGCGAGAGGGCGGCGGCGACGAGCGTGGCCGTGCTGCCTTCCGGATTGGGCGGTTGCCGGTCCAGGTAGGCGAGCACCGAGCGCACCAGGCGGTACGACAGGTCGGCGCTTTTCGGCAGGCAGAATGCGTTGAGCTTGACCCCGACCGATTCGGCCAGGTGGTCGCTGACCGCGTAGCCGTTGACGAAGCCTTCCAGGTAGCCGAGGCAGCGCGCGCCCTTGGGCGACTGATAGGCATTGGGACTGGCGGCGCTGGAAGCGAAACTGCCTTCGGCTGCCAGGCAATCCTCGCGCAGTTCCTTGCCGGAATAGGCGTGGGCGGGGACCGCGAAGATGGCGACAAGGAGGACGAGGAGTTTCATTTCTGTTCGAACCAGTTGAGTTTGGAGTGCAAATTGACGACGCTGCCGACGACGATCAGCGCGGGGGGCGTGATGCCGGATTCCGCGATGCGCCGCGGCAGCGTGCCCAAGGTGGCGACGAGGGTCTGCTGCGTCGGCAAGGTGCCGTTGCGTATAACTGCCGCGGGGGTCAGCGAGGGGAGTCCGTGGTTGATCATCTGCCTGCAGATTTCCCCGGCGGCGCCCAGGCCCATGTAGAAGACGACTGTCTGGCCCGGCCGGGCGAGTGCCGGCCAGTCAAGGTTGACGGTGCCGTCCTTCAGATGTCCGGTAACGAAGGTGACGGACTGGGCATGATCACGGTGCGTCAGCGGGAACGCCGAATAGGCGGCGCAACCAGCCGCGGCGGTCACGCCGGGAACGACTGCAAAGGGAATGCCCGAGGCGGCGAGCGTCTCCAGTTCCTCGCCGCCTCGCCCGAAGATGAAGGGGTCGCCGCCCTTGAGGCGGACCACCGAAAGACCCTCGCGCGCCAGGTTGACCAGGAGTTTGTTGATCGACTCCTGCGGCAGGGTGTGATTGGAGGCCTCCTTGCCGGCATAGATGCGGCGGGCATCGGCACGCGCCAGGTCCATGATGCCGTCGCCGACCAGATGGTCGAAAACCACGGCGTCGGCCTGGGCGATCAGGCGCGCCGCCTTGACCGTCAGCAGTTCGGGGTCGCCGGGCCCGGCGCCGATCAGCCAGACAGTTCCGGCCTTGAGGGTGTTTTGAATTTCCATGATGCGATCGTCTCTTCGGGCGCCCATCCTAATGCCGGATTCCATGCCTGCCAATAGGCTGCCGGGATTGCGCCGCCGCGACTAGTCCAAATGAACTATACCGCTAGTTCAGAAGAACTATAACTTATTGAAAATAAACGGTTTCTAATGCAGGAAAAGATTGATCAGGATCAATGCCGCCTAAGGGTCTCAGGTTCAACCTGACGCCTATTGCGTTCGTGGTGGGGCGCGCCTTGTTTTGTTCTAGGAGAGGAAGATGAAAAAAACCGTAGTGGGGATGCTTGCAATGACGACCATGGCATTTGCCGTGGGTACCGCTTTCGCCCAGGATGTTGCCAAGGCGGCTCCGGAGATGACGGCAGCCGAAAAGGAGCAGGCCAAGAAGGTCTACTTCGAGCGTTGCGCCGGCTGTCACGGCGTGCTGCGCAAGGGAGCGACCGGCAAGAATCTCGAGCCGCACTGGACCAAGAAGGACAAGGACGGCAACGTCACCGAAGGCGGCACGCTCAAGCTTGGCCAGACGCGTCTGGAAAAGATCATCGGCTACGGCACCGACGGCGGCATGGTGAACTTCGACGACATCCTGACCAAGGACGATATCGCCCTGATGGCGAAGTACATCCAGAACACGCCGGATGTGCCGCCGGAATTCAGTCTCAAGGATCAGCTGGATTCCTGGAAGGTCATCGTGCCGGTCGACCAGCGGCCGAAGAAGCAGATGAACAAGCTGAACCTGAAGAACATCTTCTCCGTGACGTTGCGCGACACCGGCGAAGTGGCGCTGATCGACGGCGACACCAAGGAAATCGTCAATATCGTCAAGACCGGCTACGCGGTCCATATTTCCCGTCTTTCCGCTTCCGGCCGTTATGTTTACGTGATCGGCCGCGATGGCCGTCTGTCGCTGATCGACCTCTGGATGGAAAAGCCGGCCGTCGTCGCCGAAGTCAAGATCGGCTTCGATGCCCGTTCGGTCGATACCTCCAAGTTCAAGGGCTTCGAGGACAAGTACGCGATTGCCGGTTCCTACTGGCCGCCCCAGTACACGATCATGGACGGCGATACGCTGAAGCCGCTCAAGGTGGTGTCCACCCGCGGCATGACGGTCGATGGCGAATACCATCCGGAGCCGCGTGTGGCTTCCATCGTCGCTTCCTTCACCAAGCCGGAATGGGTCGTCAACATCAAGGAAACCGGCCAGATCCTGCTGGTCGATTATTCCGACATCAAGAACCTGAAGACGACCACCATCGGTTCCGCCAAGTTCCTGCATGACGGCGGCTGGGATGCTTCCAAGCGCTACTTCCTGGTGGCGGCCAACGCCTCCAACAAGATCGCTGCGGTCGACACCAAGACCGGCAAGCTGGCCGCGCTGGTCGATGTCGCCAAGATTCCGCACCCGGGCCGTGGCGCCAACTTCACCCATCCGAAGTTCGGTCCGGTGTGGGCCACGGGTCACCTCGGCGCCGATGTCGTGACGCTGATCTCGACGCCGTCCGACGACGCGAAAAACGCCAAGTTCAAGGAGCACAACTGGAAGGTCGTCCAGGAAGTGAAGCACGTGCCGGGCAACCTGTTCGTCAAGACGCATCCGAAGTCCAAGCACCTGTGGGCCGATCGCCGCAGAACCCGGACAAGGACTCTGGCTGAATCCGTCGCCGTCTGGGACATGGCTGACCTGTCCAAGCCGAAGGCCGATCCTGAACGTCGCCAAGGATTCCGGCCTGCCGCCGACCAAGGCCGACCAAGCGTGCCGTGCATCCGGAATACTCGGCTGACGGCAAGGAAGTCTGGATCTCGCTGTGGGGCGGCAAGACCGACCAGTCGGCCATCGTCGTCTATGACGACGCGACGCTCAAGGTCAAGAAGGTCATCACCGATCCGAAGATGATCACGCCGACCGGCAAGTTCAACGTCTACAACACGCAGCACGACATTTACTGATCCGGGTTCAGCCCTGATTTCGTGGAATTCAACGGGGGCGGAAGCCCCCGTCGCGTATAGAACGGAGATTAAGATGAAACAGAAATTGAGCTCGCTGTTTGTATTGGGCGCCCTGATGGCCCTCGGTTCACAGGCTGCCCTGGCCGCCCCGGACTGGAGCAAGGTGCCGACGAAGACCATCCCGGTCATTCACCCGGCCGTTTCGCCGCTTGAATGGGTGCAGAGCCGCGACCACAGCGGCGCCAGCGGCCTGAAGAAGGGCGAAACCTGCGCCGGTTGCCACAATCGATGGCGGCAAGCTGGACATCGACCTGAAGCGCCTGGCCGGCAAGGAAATGGAGCCGAAGGGCGCGCCGAAGATGATGACCTACCCGGTCGGCGTTCAGTCGGCCTACGACGCGACCAACCTCTACGTCCGCCTGACCTTCAAGGCGCCGGCCGGTGGCTTCGACCACTCCGACAAGGACAACGAGGTCAAGGCCACCGTGATGTTCCCCAACGACAAGGTGCCGCTGAGCGAACAGGCCGGCTGCTGGGGCGCCTGCCACAAGGACGCCCGCACCATGCCGGGCGCCGACGACAAGAAGACCAAGTACGCCACACCGGGGGCGATGGACCTGATGCAGTGGAAGAGCGGCGGTGGCGGCAAGGCGGTTGACGGCACGGTCACCGACAAGCGCAACATGGAAGGCGGCAAGGCCGGCGTGACGGCGGAAGGCGCCAAGTCCGGCGACACCTACACCGTGACCTTCACCCGCAAGCTGGCCGGCGGCGTCAATCTGGCCCCGGGCAAGGCGGTTCCGTTCGGCGTGGCGATTCACGCCGACAATGCCGGCGGCCGTTTCCACCACGTTTCCTTCAACCACACCATCGGCCTCGGCGTCGACGGTGATGTGAAGGCGGCGAAGCAGTAAGAGCGTCCTTGGCCCGGGGATCGATGCGCATGTTCACCGGGTGGTTGCATTGGAGACGAGCGTCGGTTCTGCTGGCGCTCGTTTCTTTTGCTGCCATCGCCGGGCAGACGGTCGAGGTCAGCATCGAGAAATATACCTACACGCCGGCGGAAGTCACCATTCGCGTCGGCGATACGGTGAAGTGGATCAATCGCGAGAAGCGGACCAGCCATTCGGTGGTCTTTCCGCAGGAAGGCGGTCGCGAGTCCGAGCGCCTGTTCCCCGACGAAAGCTGGCAGCGCGAATTTACGCAGGCGGGCCGTTACCCTTACACTTGCGGCCCGCATCCGGAAATGAAAGGTGTCGTGATTGTTGTCGAGTAGGCTGGTTTTTGCCCTTTTCTGGGTGTCGACCGTGACCGCAGGGAATGCAGAGCCAGCAATCGCCGCCGAGCCCGATGCCGTCCGGCAAAAGGAACTGGTGCGGCTGGTGCGGCAGGATTGCGGCTCGTGTCACGGCATGACCTTGCAGGGAGGTCTCGGGCCGGCGCTGCTGCCGGCGACCTTGCAGGAAAAGCCGGTCGAGGGACTGGTGGCGACCATCTATTACGGCCGTCCCGGGACGCCGATGCCGCCGTGGAAGCAGTTCATGTCGGAAGCCGAAGCGGCGTGGATCGTGCGAGAATTGATGAGCGGTTTCCCGCAATGAGAATGTGATGCGACTCTTTTTCGGACTCTGGCTGTCCCTGCTGCTCACCGCCTGTGCCGGCCCGCAATTGCGCGGCACCGGCGATCTCGGGCTGGTCATCGAACGTGCCAGCGGCCAGGTGACGCTGGTCAATACGACGTCGCGCCAGCCCTATGCGCGCATCGACGGGCTCGGCGACCTCTCGCACGCCTCCGCCGTCTATTCGCGCGACGGCCGCTACGCCTTCGTCTTCGGTCGCGATGGCGGGCTGACCAAGATCGACATGCTGGAAGGGCGCATCGTCAAGCGCGTCATGCAGTCGGGCAACGCCATCGGCGGTTCGATCTCGCAGGATGGCCGTATCGTCGTCGCCCAGAACTACACGCCGGGCGGAATCAAGGCCTTCGATGCCGAAACGCTCGAACTGCTCTCCGAGGTGCCGGCCGAATACGCGCCCGGCAAGTTTTCCAAGGTCGTCGGCCTCGCCGACGCGCCCGGCAACAAGTTCGCCTATGCGCTGTTCGAAGGCGGCGAAATCTGGGTCAGCGATTTCAGCAACCCGAAACAGCCGAAGACGCAGCGCTTTCCCGGCCGGCCTCCAGCCCTACGACGGACTGGTGACACCCGACGGCCGCTATTTCCTGGCCGGCCTGTTCGGCGAGGACGGTGTGGCCATGCTCGACCTCTGGCAGCCGGAAAAGGGGGCGCGCAAGATTCTCGAGAACTACGGCCGCGGCCAGGAAAAACTGCCGGTCTTCAAGATGCCGCACCTGCGCGGCTGGTCGGTGGCGCAGGGCAAGGCCTACCTGCCGGCGATCGGCCGCCACGAGGTGCTGGTCGTCGATGTCGCGACCTGGAAGGAAGTCGGCCGCATTCCGGTGCGCGGCCAGCCGGTGTTCGTCATGGCGCGGCCGGACGGGCGCCAGGTCTGGGTCAATTTTGCCTTCCCCGACAACGGCAGGATGGATGTCATCGATACGCTGGCCGGCAAGGTGGTGCATGCCTTCGAGCCGGGCAAGGGCATCCTGCACATGGAGTTCTCGCCGCGCGGCGAGAACGTCTGGCTCTCGGCGCGTGACGACAACAAGGTATTGATCTACGATACCGCGACCTTCACCCGGCTCGGGGAAATCGCCGCCGACAGCCCGTCCGGCATCTTCTTCACCGCCCGTGCCAACCGGATCGGCTTCTGATGGACAGCGCCCTCGAGTTCCGCCTGCTCAACGAGTTCCAGCGTGATTTCCCGCTATGTCCGGCGCCCTTCGCCGAGCTCGCGGCGCGCCTTGGCGTCGGCGAGCGAACGGTTCTGACCGGCCTCGAAAAGCTCCGCCGCGAGGGCAAGATTTCGCGCGTGGGAGCGGTGTTCGCACCGAAGCGGATCGGCGCCTCGACGCTGGCCGCGATGGCGGTGCCGGCACAGCAACTCGAAGCGGTTGCTGCCGCGGTCAACCGCTTCGCCGAGGTCAATCACAACTACGAACGCGAGCATCGCTTCAATCTATGGTTTGTCGTCACCGCGGCCAGCGAAGGCCGCCTGCAGGCAACGCTGGGGGCGATCGAAAAGGCGGCCGGCCATCCCTTGCTGGCGCTGCCGCTGCTCGAGGAGTTTCACATCGATCTTGGCTTCCCGCTGCATGGCGAACCTCCCCGGACGCGCGCGACGGCACACAAGGTGCAACCCGTTTCGCCGATCGGCGAGGCCGAGCGCCGCCTGGTGTCGGTGCTGCAGGAGGGGTTGCCGCTGTTCATGCGCCCGTTCGCCCTGATCGCCGAGCGCATCGGCGCCTCGGAAAACGAAGTGCTGGCCCGCATCGGCAAGTGGCTCGAAGAAGGCGCCATCAAGCGTTTCGGCATCGTCGTCAGGCACCGCGAACTGGGCTACACGGCCAATGCGATGCTGGTCCATGACATTCCCGACGAGCGTGTCGGCGACCTCGGTCGCGCGCTGGCCGAGGAGCCGGCGGTAACCCTCTGCTATCGCCGGCCGCGCATGCTGCCCGACTGGCCGTACAACCTGTTCTGCATGATCCACGGCCGCGAGCGCGCCGAAGTCGAGGGCATCATCGCCGATCTGCGCGAGCGCCATGGCATCACCGGCAGCGCTCACGACGTGCTGTTCTCGCTGACCCGGTTCAAGCAGAACGGCGCCCGCTATGCCTGAGCTTGATGCGGTCGACCGGAAAATAATCGACAAATTGCAGGGTGACTTTCCACTCTGCGACCAGCCGTATGCGGCGGCGGCCGTGCGAGTTGGCATCTCCGGTGACGAGTTGCTCGAGCGTCTGAAGCGCCTTCTCGACGCCCAGGTGCTGACCCGTTTCGGCCCGCTGGTGCAGATCGAACGCATGGGCGGCGCCTTCGTTCTGGCGGCGCTGCAGGTGCCCGAGGAGCGCTACGACGAAGTGGCCGATCGGGTCAACGCACTGCCCGAGGTTGCCCACAATTACCGGCGCGAGCACGCGCTGAACATGTGGTTCGTGCTGGCGACCGAGACGCAGGATGGCATCGGCGCGGCCATCGCCCGCATCGAGGCGGCGACCGGCCTGCCGGTTCATGCTTTTCCCAAGGAACGCGAGTATTTCGTCGAAATGAAGCTCGCGGCACGCGCATGAGCGACGCGGCGAAGCTCGATGCCATCGACCGCGCACTGATTGTCGCCACGCAGGGTGGCCTGCCGCTGGTGGCCCGCCCCTACCAGCTGGTCGGCGAGCAAGTCGGCATTGCCGCCGAGGAAGTCATGGCGCGGCTGCAGGCCATGCTCGACGCCGGCATCATCCGGCGCATCGGCGCCGTTCCCAACCATTATGCGATCGGCTGGACTGCGAACGGCATGACCGTCTGGGATGTGGCGGACGAGCGGGTCGACGAACTTGGCGGGCGCGTCGGCAGCCTCGACTTCGTCACCCATTGCTATCGCCGGCCGCGCGCGCTGCCGGACTGGCCGTACAACCTGTTCGCGATGGTCCATGGCAATTCCCGCGACGAGGTCCGGGACAAGGCCGCGCGCATAGCCGCGTTGCTTGGTGAGGCCAGCCGTGGCGGTGACATCCTCTTCTCCACCCGAATCCTCAAGAAGGCCGGACTGCGTATCTGAGGCGCTGCTGGTTGCAGGCAGACACGGTTGCGGGGCCATGCCAGAATGGCAGCCGCAATTTTGCCGTTAAATCAGTTGGTTAGGCAAATATGGGCAAACCGGCATGCCATAATGGCAGAAATCGGCAGGATAGCTGTTACGTCCGACTTTGAGCTTAGTCAATAAGAATCATTGACTTGGCGAATATATTGGCAATTGGCACGACAACTGCTTGGAATGACGGTCCGGGCAGGTGCCCGGACCGTCTCTGCCGCATCGGCGGAGACGATGAATCCATACAAGAGAGGTATTTCATGAAGAAACTGTCGACTATTGCTGCCTTCGCCATCGCTTCCCTCGTTGCCGCCAACGTCTATGCAGCCGACCAAAAGGGCATGTCCGGGATGGAAGGCCAGAAGGGCATGTCCGGCATGCAGGGCATGGAAGGCCAGAAGGGCATGTCCGGCATGCAGGGCATGGAAGGTCAGAAGGGCATGTCCGGCATGCAGGGCATGGAAGGCAAAGAAGGACAAGAAGTCCAAGCAGGAAGGCATGTCGGGCATGCAGGGCATGGAAGGTCAGAAGGGCATGTCCGGCATGCAGGGCATGGAAGGTCAGAAGGGCATGTCCGGTATGCAGGGCATGGAAGGCCAGAAGGGCATGTCCGGCATGCAGGGCATGGAAGGCAAGAAGAAGTAAGAGCCTTCACTCGAATGGGGCAGGCCGGGTGTCTGCCCCGTTTCTTGATCTTCAAACGGCATAATGACAATATGAAAAACCTAATGGTCCTGCTCGGTCTGCTGGCGAGCGGTGCAAATGCACTTGCCGAGATTCCCGTATCCATCGCCGGCCTGGTCCCCGATCAGCGCCCGGAAGGTGCCCCGGTCATTACTGTATTTGAACAGACCACGGCATGGCAGGCGCAGGCGTTGCGGGGAATCACGCCGCCACATACAGGTCTTGACTTCCTGAAATATCAGGGCGCCTGGTATACCCCGTTCATTCATCCCAACCTCTTGGGTCGTTATGACATTCGCGGCCTTCATGCCGATGCGGTGCGCAAGGATTGATCATGAAGAATTCGAAAGTCGGTATCGTCATTCTTGCCCTGGTTGCCGTCGTTGTCCTGATCGGCGGCTATATTGGCTGGCAGATCCGGCACCAGCCCGCCCAGGCGCCCACAAGCCCCGAAGGTCAGGTCGCGCCGGCAGCCTACGCGAACAAGGATATCCTGCGCGCCACCTACGACCCCATTCACTTCAGGCCGGCCATCGAAACCGCGCGTGACGAACAGTGCCTGGCTTGTCACCGCGAAGTGCTTGAAGACAAGGTTCGTGAAACGTCACCGGCAGGCATCAAGGCCAGCGCCAGCAAGGCCTGGTATCAGCGGCTCAGTACCTACGCCGGCGACCAGGACACATTCCATCGACGCCACCTGAAGACATCGATGGCCAAAGAGCTGATGAACCTTTCCTGCAATACCTGTCACCAGGGAAGTGACCCGCGCGATGAAGCGCAGGCTACGTCGGCGACGGGCACGCCGCAGACCGACAATGGTTTCACGCTGCGCAAGGCGGTGAACACCGAGACCACCTGCCTCAAGTGCCATGGTCCGATGAATATCCAGGTCATGGGTTTGCCCAGCCCCTGGCCGGAAAGCAAGGAGATGTTCGGCAACTCCTGCCTGACCTGTCACGCTGCCATTCGTACCAACCGTCATCAGGTCAACTATCTCAAGGCCGAGGCGATCGAGGCCGCCGGCCAGAAGAATGCCGATGTCTGCTACGGTTGCCACGGCGGCCGGTCCTGGTACCGGATCGAGTACCCCTATCCGCGCCATCCGTGGGAAGGTATGGCCCCGGAGGTACCCGATTGGGCGAAGGACCGACCGGTTGTCAGCGAAGCCCGCTTTGCATTGCCAGCCAATGGCAACCAGCCCAAGCAATAAGGACGAATCATGGATACGAAACGCAACTGGCTGGACATCCTCAACCCCAGGCGCCGCAGCTTTCTCAAGACGGTCGGCGCCGGCGCCGCGGTGGCCACCACCAGCGGCCTTGTCGAACTCGGCGCGGGCACGCAGGAGGCCCAAGCCTTTCCTTACGCGCCTTATCCCCGGGATGACGACCTGACGACGGTGGTGACTTCCTGCGACCACAACTGCGGTTCGCGCCACATGCTCGTCGCCCACAAGAAGGGTGATGTCATCGTCCGCCTGTCCACCGATGACGGGCGCTACCAGGAGGGCGGCAAGATCGGCCTCGATACCGAGCAGGTTCCGCAACTGCGGGCCTGTCTGCGCGGCCGCTCCTATCGCGCCCGCCTCTATTCGCCGGAGCGCCTGCTCTACCCGATGATGCGGGTCGGCGAGCGCGGCGAGGGCAAGTTCAAGCGCGTTTCCTGGGACGAGGCGCTCGACCATGTCGCGAAGAAGATGGTCGAGCTGAAGCAGAAGTACGGCCCCACCGCCATTCTCGACCAGGCCTATGCCGGCACCTCCTACGGCGTGCTGCACAAGTCGGACCAGATCGAAGGCCTGCTCGCCCGTTTCCTCGGGATGTTCGGTTGCCGCACCAACTCCTGGTCGGTACCCAGCTACCAGGGCACGACCTTCAGCTCGCGGATGACCTTCGGCACCATCACCGACGGCAACGAGGACGATGCCTTCGCGCACAGCAAGCTGATCATCATGTGGGGCTGGAACCCGGCCTATACCTTCCACGGCGGCAACACCTTCTACTACATGCGGCTGGCCAAGCAGCGCGGGTGCAAGTTCGTTGTCGTCGACCCGCAATACACCGATTCCGCCGCCAGCTACGACGCCTGGTGGATCCCGATCAAGCCCAATACCGACGCCGCCATGCTGGCCGGCATGGCGCACCACATCTTCGTCAACAACTGGCAGGACCAGAAGTTCATCGACAAGTTCGTGCAGGGCATGGATGCCGGTACGACGCCCAGGGAATTTGCCGACAAGGAAAACTTCAAGGACTATATTCTCGGCAAGAACGACGGGATTCCGAAGACGCCGGAATGGGCCGAGAAGATTTGCGGGGTTGCTGCGGTCGACATCAAGAAACTGGCGGAAATGTATGCCACGACCAAGCCGGCCGCGCTCAAGGCGAGTTGGTCGCCCGGGCGCGCCAGCTATGGCGAGCAATACAACCGGATGGCCGCAGCCGTGCAGGCGATGACCGGGAACATCGGCATTCTCGGCGGCTGTGCCGAGGGTGTCGGCAAGGGCTGGCATGCCGAAGCGGTGGCCTATCCTTACGATGAATACGCCAACGTCTGGTACGCATCGATCAAGTCAGACCGCTGGGCGCACTGTGTTCTCAACTACCCCAACGTCAAGCGGGAAGAGATCGGCTGCTGGCCGAGAAACGACGAACTCGACGGGAGGATCCCCAACATCAAGGCGATCTTCTGGCATGGCTCGGACTGGTTCAATCAGTTAACCAACGTCAACAAGGAAATCCAGGCGATCAGGAAGCTCGAGCTGGTGGTCTGCATGGACTCCACCATCACTCCCTCGGCGCTGTGGGCCGATGTGCTCTTTCCGATCGCAACCCACTTCGAGCGCCATGATGTCGCCTTGCCCTGGTACAAGGGCCACTATTACATCCACCGGCCCAAGGTCATCGAGCCGCTCGGCGAATCGAAGACCGACTTCCAGGTGTTTACCGAACTTGCCTACCGTATCGAAAAGCTCGATCCTTCGGTCAAGAATTTCGGCAAGCGCTACAACCCGAAAGCCCAGCGCGACTACTTCGAGAACAACGACGTCACCGACGAAGCCTACCTTACCGACTGGTGGAAAAAAGTGCAGACCCACCAGGGCGTCAAGATGTCCTGGGAAACATTCAAACAGCACGGCGTCTACAAATTCACCTTTGACAAGCCGCTGGTTGCGTTCGAGGAGCAGATCAGGAATGGCGTTCCATTCGATACGCCATCCGGCAAGATCGAAATCCTCTCCGGCACCCTCGCCAACATCAAGGACTGGAC